>NZ_JBFWIB010000004.1:0-322745 GCF_041300785.1 Luteimonas salinilitoris | reverse complement strand
AAGACGCCCATCGAGCGCATGCAGGAGCTCTCAAAAGCGTTGCACTTGGGGTGTTAATTCACCCGTCATCTCCGAACTCTGACTCGGCTTGCTTTGGCAAGATGTAAACGTCTTTTAGCAGGTGCTCAACAATGTTCATAGCAAGCCCAATCTGCCTGTCGCTGTGCGGCTTCACTTCGTGCGCTGCCAGGTTTCCTAACGTGCGAATCTTGTGGAGGATTGCTGCGCTGGCCGGAGTTAAGACCGACGCACTTACCAGGCTGTCTATTTTCTTAAGCAGGTCATGACCAGTTGCGTCTTTCTCTTTACACACTGTTTCCAGCAAAGCCCTTAGGCCAATCCCCGCCAGCACCGGAGATTGACTGGACAAGGCTTGCAGTGTTTCGTCGTATATCCGTCCAACGTTAGTAGGTAAGTAGTGAGCGTCATCGCCAAGACCTTTAATCCCATCAACCCTCGAAGGGTAAATGCTTTCATCGACGACATACTCCCCTTCGCCGTCGTAGCTTGTTTGGACCCAATCTTCTGAGTTCGAGCTGGCCTTTCGAAAGGAGATGGTTTTGCACCCTAGGCATTGGATGATCTGGTGATCAATGGTCCATTGCATGGAGTTCTGGCCGTCATCATAGTCCCCACGCAGATCATATGAGGCGACGACCTTGTGGGTCGTTTTTCCGCTGCACTTAGTGCACGAGATCTCGTGCTCTTTGTCGGCAGTCGAGTCCTTTGTGTACTCGATTGAATCCATGACACTCTCCAAATGACGTCTATCGCTTAGTAGACCCCGAAATCGGGGTGTATTAGATCAATATTCAGCCTGCCGAAGACGAGTATCAAGGAGAAAACCTGCAAGGAATCATGGCGTTATCCGATGGATCACAGCCGTCGATTGGGACAGGCCGGGCGTGTTATCCGACAGGAACGGCATGGTATGACTTATCCACCGGAAAATGCAGGAATATCCGGGACCGGAATGAAAAGAAGCAAGCCGGACTGTTCGCTGGAGTTCGGCGACGTCTACAAGTCGAACAATTACGAGACGCCCGCTCATCGCGTCCCCCGACACGCCGGAAATCCGGAACATCCCAAAAACACCTCTCCGCTCCGCCGATTCTTGCGCTCCACCATCGCCTTCCCGCAACTGGGACATTCTGGCGCCGCTGCAAGTTCGGCGGGCGCCAGCACCGGCTCGATTCGCTCATGGATCGGGCGTGGCTGCGCTGAAGTCACCTGCACCTCGTGGATCATCCGCAGCAGCATTTCGCCTTCGATCAGTTCGATGGGCTTGCCCGCGGCGAAGCGCTCCGCGTCACGGGTGAACGGCCCGAGCGAGGCGATCAGGACGGCGTCGGCGCCGTGGTGGGCCAGCAGGCCGTACATTTCCCGGACCACGGACACCGGCACCTGGCGACGGCGCCATTGCTTGCATTGCACCAGGTTGCGGCGGCCGTGGCGGCGCAAGATCAGGTCGATGCCGCCGTCGGCGCCGCCGAGGCCGGTTTCCTCCACGACGTAGCCCTGCCTTCGAAAGGCTTCGCCCACCAGCAGTTCGAATTCGCGCCAGCCCAGGGCGGCCAGGCTGTCCAGTCCGGTGCGGGTGTCGAGCAGGCGGCGGCGCTTGCGCCGGCCGAGCCAGGAAGCGAGTGCGGCACCCCAGCACAGGGCCAGTACCGCCCACGCGATGGGTGCGAAGGCGGGCGCCTGTTGCGCGAACGCCTGCCCGAGTGGGCCGCTGGACTGGCCCATCCACCAGGCGATGCCGTGACGGATGGCGAGGAATCCGAGAATTCCCGCGGCGATGCCTGCTGGCCACGGCAATGTGGCCAGGGCCTCGAGTGCACTCTGCTTCCTGCGTGCCATAGATCCCCCCTGTGGGGGAAGATAACGCCATGGGGAGCAGATGTCAGCACGGCTTTCCCGGCGGGCGGAAAAGCACTCGCGCCTTCGGCACTCGCCCCCTCACCCTAGCCCTCTCCCCCGGCCTGCGGCCGGGGGAGAGGGAACGGATCTGCGCCGCTGGGAAGATGGATCAGAGATGCCGCTAGGGAAGCGGCGGCAGCGCGTAGTCGAACGTGTAGTGGTGTGTGCCGTCGACGATGTCGATGGCCATGCGTCCGGTCAAGCCGGCCAGTTGATCGGTCGCCGAGTCCGGCACCACGGCAGCGTGAGCGACGGCTTGCCGCGGTCCATCGTGCCGCTGTGCTGGAAGGTGAAGCTGCCGGTGCGCCCATCTAGGGTGCCGGTCACGCGCTCCAGCGCGACATATCCCGCCGAGCCGTCGACCGCGGTCTGCGTTGCCAGCATCTGCCCCTTGCTGGTGGCCTCCAAAGGACCGTGGAACTGCTTGTCGATCGCCATCCGGGCGATCGACGGGTCGCCGGCCGTGTCGGCCTGCGGCGTCAGCTTCACGTCGAATGTGCCTTTCACTTGGGTCATGGTCACGGTCTTCAGCGTGGCTTGCGGAGCATTGGAAAGATGGGCGGCGACGTCCCCACCTGGATCGTGCCCAGCAACTCGAACCCGTACCGTTCATAGAGCGGGATATTCTTGGGATTGCTGGATTCGAGATAAGCCAGCGAACGGTCACGGTCGCACGGGACAAGGGCGTGTTGCATCAGCGCCGCGCCGCACCCTTTGCCCTGTTGAACCGGATCGACCGCGATGAACGGCAGGAACCAATGCGGCTCCTGCGGATGGTAGCGCGCCATCTGCTCGAAGACCGCAAAGAGATCCTTCTGGACGGGTGCGTACCCGGTGCGCTGCAGCAGATCGACCAGCATCTCTTCGTCAGGGCCGACCCCGGGCGGTAGCCACATGGCCGCGCCTGCGTAGCCGTCAGCGTAGTAGGCGCTGCCGTGGGCAAACGCCTTGCCTCCGAGCGCCCCGACGAAGCTGGGGAAATGCCGGAGGTACTGCTGTGGATCGGGCCATGTCCAGCGGACCGCGGGATCCGCGCTGAATGCCAACGCCACCACGGCGATCAGCGATGCTTCGTCGGATGCGGTAGCCGTCTTGATGCTCTGCTCTGCCATGGTCTGCCTCCCACGTTTCAGCGCCTGCTGGTTCACAGGTCGTCGGAATACCCGGCCTTCAGGCGAGGCCATTGGACGATGGGGCGTTCATCGATGCGGTAAGGATGCTCGCCTTTCCACCGTGGCCAGCCGGCCGGCGACGCCTCCGATGCCTCCTGCCGCCCGTAAACCGTCAGGTCGAGCAAAGCGTAGCTGTTGCCCATGGTCTCGACGCCGCGCCTGGTCGTCCAATAGGTCTCGAACACCTTGGAGCCTTGTCGCAGGTAGCAAACGATATGCATCATGCCTGCCCGGCGTCCGACCAGCAGGGTGTCGAGCGAGTCCTGGGCCGAGTACCAAGGCATCTCCCAGCCCATGAAGTCGCGGTACCGGGCGCTCTCTTCGTAAGGGCCTTGGCAGAACACGGCGTAGGTGACGTCACGCGAGTGCAGGAAGGAAAACTCGCGGACTTGCGATGTATAGAGGGTGCACCCCTCGCACTGCTCGGCCGCCGGACGGCCGGTGTACCACATGAAGTAGTAGGCGATGAGCTGCCGGCGACCCTCGAAGGCATCCAACAGCGTCACCGCGCCACGCTCGCCGATCAGTTGCGTGGCGCCATCCACCTCGACCATCGGGAGCCGCCGGCGGTCGGCCGCAATGGCGTCGCCCTCTCTGGTGTGGGCCTTTTCTCGAGCCCGCAGCATGTCCAGCTCCGCCTGGAAGGTGCGCCGGTCGACGATCCTGGGCGCTCCAAGTTCATCACTCTTGATGTCTTTCACGGCTCGTCTCCTCCTTACGCTGGGTCGCGATGAAGCGTTGGGCGACTACATTCGCCTTCTGTCCAAAAGCGATCGCAGCCTCCTGACAACCGACCGAAGAGGCTCCGTCAGTCGCCATGATCTGGACGAAACTATCGTCTCCAGGGTGTTCGACAGCCTGGCGCATTCCGCCTTGGAAACGCCAAGCGCCTGATCGGAGGCATGCATCCGCTTTTCCAGTTCGCGCTGCTTCTTCTTCAAGTTCCGAATTATGGTCTCGGATTCCCCCAGCGCCAAAGAGGCGGCACACGCCTGCCCCAGGCGCCAGAACATCTGCCTGACCGCCAGCTTGATTTCCTGGTCGTCATCGGCCTCAAAAAGCCGCGTCAAAAGCGGAGGCAACTCCTTCCCCGTTCCAATCAGGCCAAGTCCGCCGCCATGCATGAATTCGAAATGCGGCAAGCCCCGGCATGCCTCGGCATACGAGTCCGCAATGGCGCCGCCCTTCTTGTGCCGGTCTATTCCGTGGACGAGCACGACACTTCTCTCGCTCAATTTCGATTGCAACCCGGCCAGCAGATCAGGCAGATCCCCCTGCTCTACCGGAGCGCAGATGCTGAGCAGGTCGACTGACCCGTCTTCGAGCCGCACGGACCGGGAATCGGCTCGGCCGGACCCTACGCTCGAAAATGCAGAAAAGTTCAACTTGTTGTAGTCACGGAATCGTTGCCGGGCCTGACTGTCGGCGGCATCCTCGCCTTGCTCCCCGACAGACCCCAGATGAAGACAGCGTGCGTCCATGGCCAGGCGCTGGATCGCTTGGCAGCAAGCAAAATACGACGTTCCGCACTCTGCTCCGATCGCCACGACCAGCCCGGGGCGAATCGCCTCGACGAGCCAGAAAACGAAAGGCACATGCTCCGCCAAGTCCGGGTCATCCAGGTAGCCCGGGTGCCAGAACACCGACGGCAACGCGAACGGTTGCAGGTCGACAACGGGTTGTCGCCACCTTTCGCTGACTGCCGTTCCTGTTCCGGCGGAAACTTGCAAGAATTCATTCATTGGGAGCACTCGACGGGAAGGCGCAAGCTTCCCTTGCTGTGGCCGATGCGATCAAACCGGAACCGCATGCTTCGTCACTTCCGCTCTTTCCCTGCATCCGTAGGCACGTACTCATCGGGTATGCCGTAGACCGCGTACCCTCTCTTCCTGGAAATCTCGACAAGCCCTTGCAGCTTGAGCGATGCCACCCAATCGCGCCAGCGATCCGTCCCTTGCTCCTGGATCAAGCAGATGACCCCGGATGTGTCCCGAGCCGCATGCATCCCAGCAACGAAGAGCTGGAGCTCATGCCCTTTGATCCGTTTTTCCATAAAGTGCTCGTCGATCACGATCACATCGAAAGACTGCCTGCGCAGCTGTTCGACCCCGACGCCCAGGGACGCCTCCCATGGCCCGAGACCTATGCCTGCACTGAGATAGTTCACCCTATCGCAGTTGATCAAGCATCGCGCTCCCTGAGGGCTCGGGAACACATGCAGCACCCGCTTCGCGCGCCCCTTTCGCCTCGGGAACATGTCGGAAACGAACTTTGCGTAGACGGCGTTCCTCTCGTCGTCCTCATGGTCGCCGGATGTCGCTTTGCCTTTGCGAGCCGGCGGGTTCTCGAGCAGATCGATGATCTGCCCTGCTCGATGATCGAAGGTATATGTGGATTTCAATCTTTCCCAGCATAGGCGGGCATTTTCGATAATCTCCCGATAGCGCAGCTTGCAGCGCCACATTGCGTCCCAGTATTCCCGTTCGTTCGAGGCATACATGACACCGTCCCCACAAACCTCCCTTAATTCCGAGAACGAGTCACTCAGTACGGGCAGCCCGGACGCCAGGCAGTCGAAGACCCTGTTATTGATGATCCCGAAGTACTGCATGTCCCCCCAATGATCATTGAGACTGAGGCGGTAGGACCTGTATAGCGCCGGCAATTCGGCGTTGTCCACATACTCCCGCTGGACAAGATCTTGCAGGCCGAACTGCTGCCAGCTCCTCCCAATGAGCTCCGGCCGCATGCCGACGTTCATCGCCCATTGCATCATCTCTCGCCGGACGCTGCGACAGCTCGCGACGAAGATGACCCCTCGTCGGCTTTCAATGTCGTCCAGAACATCCTTTTCCGGGAGAGAGAACAGTTTGGTGTCCGTGCACTGGGGCATGAGGCTGAGCGGGACATTCGTCGCCCCTTCCAGCGCCCGAAGATGCGTTTCCGAAGCCGGGCAAACAACCGTGTATGCATCGATCTCGTCGATGCTGATCGCAGCGGGGTGGCTAATCACCCATAGCACCGACAACTCGCCCGGCTTGGGAAAGTACCTGCGCTTTCCGCGCAGCACGATTACAGCGTCGGCATCTCTGCCCTTGTCCCATTCCGGCCAGTAATGCTGCTCCACGGAAGCGCCGCGATCCTCCAACGCCCTTTGCAGGGACTTTCCGAAATGATAGTCCCCCCAAAGTTTCATATTGGGCCCGATGGGAGACGGATTCTTGATGGCAATTCGCATCTTTCGATCGGAACCGCCGAGGCTGCCCTCGGCCTTATCGAATTGCGCTGACGGATTCATCCGACGATGATCGCGCACAAGGGCAATCTTTCCAAGAGCGCCCAACAGATCGCCGCGCCCTATCGTTCAACTGGAACTCTGACCACGCCCAAAGGGCGTGGTTTGCTTCATTGCCAATCAATTCGCTACCCGATGGATCACAATCGTCGACCGGGAATAGCGCTATGGGGTGTGGATGTCAGTACGCTGCCGGTTCCTCGGCAGTGAGTCAGGTGGGGTTGGTCGGGGGTGGCCCGAAGAGGCTTGCCCCCGAGTGCTTTAGTCGGGGGCTGGGCAAGGGTGCGGCGAAGTGGTGGCGAATTGAGCCGTCGCGGCTTCGCCGTACCCTCACCCCAACCCCCGCTCCGCGCCCCGGCCCGCGCCGGCGGCGCGGGCGCTCCACCGCACGCGCGCCAGTGGCGCGCAAGCCGTGCGGTCTCGCCCCGGAGGGAGAGGGGCTTCGAGCCTGCCCCTGCGGTCGCGGGCGTGGCGCGACGACGACGGCCGCCCTACGCCGGCTGCAGGCCCGGGCGGCCGCGCTCGATGACGAAGCTGGCGTGGGTGCGTACCGGGGCGTCGGGAGTCGTCACGCGGTCCAGGACCTTCAGGTCGCCGCGCCAGTGGTCGCGGGTCACGTCGCACAGCACGTAGCCGCGCTTGTCGGTCATCGCCTTGAGGTGCGGGTTGAGGCTGCGCGTGTTGCGGGTGAAGTCGTCGTCCTCGCCCACGCCGTCGGCGCCGGAGGTGATGGAGGTGGCGAGGAACTCGCTGGAGATCACGCCGCCCGCTTCGTCGTCCTGCAGCAGGTCGCTGGCGAAGTGGCGGTGCGCGTCGCCGGAGACGGTGACGACGTTGCCCAAGCCGGCGTCGCGGATGTGGCCGAGCAGGCGCCGGCGGTTGGCGAGATAGCCGGACCACTGGTCGGCCGAATGCACGACCTCGCCGCTGTCGGCGCGGCGCATGGCGAGGTTGGCCAGGCCGACCTGCTGGGCGACGACGTGCCAGCGCTGGTCGTCCGGGCGCAGGCCGTCGTGCAGCCAGGCTTCCTGGCGGGCGCCGAGCATGGTCCGCTCCGGCGCCAGCGTGGCCTCGCCGAATTCGCCGTCGCGGTCGCCGTTGATCTGGTCGCTGCGGTACTGACGGGTGTCGAGGAAGTGCGCGGTCAGCAGGTCGCCCCAGGCGGCGCGGCGGAACATCTGCATGTGGCCGTTCGCGGGCATGGCGCGCCGGCGCAGCGGCATGTGCTCGTAGTAGGCCTGGAAGGCGGCGGCGCGGCGCAGCAGGAACAGTTCGGGCGGGGTGCCGTCCTGGTCCTTGTCCGTGGCCCAGTTGTTGTCGATCTCGTGGTCATCGAAGCTGACGAACCACGGCGCGGACGCGTGCGCGGCCTGCAGGTCGCGGTCGCCGCGGTAGAGCGCGTGGCGGCGGCGGTAGTCGTCCAGCGAATAGATCTCGCCGCCGACGTGGCGGCGCAGCGGCGTGAACGGCCGGCCGTTCATGAGGCGCTCGCCGGGCCCGGTGTCGGCGCCCTCGTAGAGGTAGTCGCCGTAGTGGAAGACGAAGTCCAGCGGCTCCTCGGCGATCCGGCGCCAGGCGGTGTAGTGGCCTTCCTCGTAGTGCTGGCAGCCGGCGACGGCGAAGCGCACGCGGTCCACGCGCGCGCCGGCGGCCGGCAGGGTGGCGCTGCGGCCGACCGGGCTGACGGCGTCGCCGGCGACGAAGCGGTACCAGTAGGGCCGGCCCGGGGCCAGGCCTTCGAGCTCGACGTGCACGGCATGGGCCAGTTCGGGCCGCGCCAGCGCGTGACCGCTGCGGACGACGCGGCGGAAGCCTTCGTCTTCGGCCAGTTCCCACGCGACGGGCATCGGCCGCATCGCCATGCCCCCGCCCTGCTCCAGCGGCTGCGGCGCGAGCCGGGTCCAGAGCACGAAGCCGTCGGAGGCCGGTTCGCCGGAGGCGACGCCGAGCTGGAACGGATCGCGGTCGAAGCGCGGATCGGCCAGCAGGTTGCGCGGCGCGTCCTGGGCGAAGACCTGCTCGAACGGGGCGAGCAGGGTCGCGGCGGCGCCGGCGCCCAGCGCGCGGAGCAGGCGCCGGCGGCTGTTGTCGTGGGTCATGGAAGGGGCTTCCGGAATGGGCGCCGCCACCCTGCCGGGCGGCGGCGCGATGGTGGGTCAGAGCGCGTAGATGGCGTGGACGTACACGCCCTGGCCGTACTCGTCGCGCTGCGAGAGCGTGCCGCCGACGTTGCGGGCGTGGTACCACTCCGGATGCGCGTCGAGCAGGTTGTCGACCTCGTACTTGAACGTCCAGCGCTCGCCCACCTGGTGCCAGAACGAGAAGTCGACGGTGGTCATCTTGTCGACGAACTTGTCGTTCCACGGCGTGGAGCCGATGGAGCCGAGATAGTCGTCCTGGTGGTTGACCGACAGGCGCGCGGTGCCGCGGATGGCCGGGACGTAGTAGGTCAGGGTGAGGTTGGCCATCCAGTCCGGCTGGTGGAGCATGCGCTCGAGGCTGCGGCCGCCGCTGTCGGTCACGTAGTTCATCTCGCCGTCCAGCAGGCTGACGTTGAACGAGGCGCCGAGGTTCGGGTGGAAGCCGAAGGCGCGGTTGACCAGGGCGAGTTCGAGGCCCTGGATGGTCGAGGTCTCGGCGTTCATCGGCTGGCGGATGCGGTCGAGCACGCCGTCGTTCTCCACTTCGGTGGTCAGGGTGAAGATGTCGTCGTCGATGTCCTTGCGGAACGCGGTGAGCGCGACCAGCGCGTTGCCGCCGTCGAAGTAGCGCTCGATGGCGAGGTCGTAGTTGTCGGCGCGGCGCGGGTCGAGATCCGGGTTGCCGCGGGTGATGCTGCAGCCGGTGACCTCCTCGCCGCAGGTGCGGCTCTCGGCCTGGGCGACGTTGCCCGGCGTGGGGCGGCCGATGGTGCGGCTGACCGAGCCGCGCAGCTTCCACCGCTCGTTGAGGTCGTGCACGACGTTGAACGACGGCAGCCAACTCGCGTAGCCGCCGTTCGGGCGGGCGACGTCGCCGGTGAGCTCGCCGTCGAGAGTGAGCGGGGTGCGGCCGTCGAAGGTGGTGTCGTCGTAGCGCAGGCCGAGGATGTAGCGGGTGGCATCGGTGGCGTAGTGCAGCGAGAGGTAGGCGTTGGCGATCTCCTCCTCGTAGGCGTAGTCGGCGATCGTGCTATGGCGGTGGGTGGCCGCCTCGTCGACCGGCAGGCCGGGAAACACGCTGCCGTAGAACCGCTCGTAGTCCGGCCACGGCACGACCAGCCCGCCGCTGCCGTGGTGCGAGTAGTTCGGGTCGTACATGTAGCCAGTGGCGTCGCTGCCGGTGACGCGGCGCAGGCTGTCGACATCCTTGTCCATGCGCAGCCGGCTCCAGCGCGCGCCGGCCTTGAAGCCGAAGCCGGTCGCGCCGGGTGCCAGGTTGAAGGCGTAGTCGGCGCGCAGGTCGAGCACGTTCTGCTGCGCGCGGGTGTGGGTCATCTCGGCGGCGCGCAGCAGGTACGGGTTGGAGAACGGGTCGCCGATGTAGCCGGTCAGCTGCGGCAGCTTGCTCATCAGATAGCTGAAGTACTGGCCGTCCGGCGTGGTGCGCGTCTGCAGGTAGGGCTGGGTGTCCTTGTACTGCTCGCGCGTGTAGCCGGCGCGCAGCGACAGCGTGGAAAGGTCGTCGAGGTGCCAGTCCATGCCGCTGGTCAGCCCGCTGGCGGTGCGGTCCCACTGGTTATAGCGCACCACGGACTGGATGTAGTCGACGGCGACGGTGCCGGTGTCCTGGGTGCGGTCGCGCACGTCGTTGGGGTCGCCGATGATGTTGGTCGAGTTCATCGTCGACGACTCGCGGCGGTTGTACAGATATCCCATCAGGAAGGTGTCGATGTCCTCGCGCGGGCGCCATTCCAGCTTCAGCGAGGCGCCCTTGTTGGTGATGACGTTGCTGTAGTCGCCGTAGGCGAACTTGGCCAGCGAGTTGTTGCCGTCCCAGCCCAGCGCCGGGTCCGGCGCGGCGATCGGCGCGCCGTCGGTGTCGAAGTAGGTGCGGGCGTCGCTCCAGTTCTTGTTGGAGTTGCGCACCCGGTCCTGGTAGCGGGCGGTGAACACCACGCCGAACTGCCCGTCCGCACCGAAGCGGTCGGCGAAGGCGGTCTTCAGGCCCTTGCCCCAGTGCGACTTGCCCGCGCCGCCGGCATTCTCGCCGGCCGGGCCCTCGAACGAGGAGTAGATGCCGTAGCCGTCGACCATGAAGTACGGGCCGGGCGTGGCGAACGCGGAGCGCGAGACGATGTCGATCGCGCCGCCGATGGCGGCGGCGTCCTGTTCGGCGGTGAAGGCCTTGAACACGTCGACGCGCTCGGCGATATCGCTGGGGACCAGCTGCAGGTTGACGCGGCGGCTGCCGGAGCCGTTCTCGCCGGTGGTCGCCAGCGCCAGGCCGTCGAGCGTGGTGACGTTGAGGTCCGAGGAGATGCCGCGGATGGTGATGTAGCGCGGCTCGTCGCCGTCGCCCTCGTAGCTGACGCCCGGCACCTGCACCAGCATCGAGGCGATGGAGTTGTCGCCGGTGGGCGCCTCGATGTCGTCGTAGCTCACCGAGTCGACGATGGTGGGCGCTTCCTGCTTGACGTCGATCGGCTGGTAGCCGTAGTTCGCGGTCACGCGCACCGTGTCGAGGGTGACGGCGTCGTTGGCACCGGTGTCATCGGCGGCGAAGGCCGGGGCCATGGCGGCGAGCGCGAGTACGCCGGCGACGGCGAGGGAGAGTCGGTTCCTACATGCGGTCATCTGGGTTCTGCAAGGCAAGGAAAAAGGAACGCCACCGGGCGGTGGCGTGATGTGGCGATCTTATGGCGCGAATGCTTCACCCAGTTTTCAGTTGCGTTGCTGCAACCGCACGGTAAACACCCCGGCAAAAGCCGGCGGCTTTATGAAGGGATATCTAGAAGCCAATCCTCGCGCCGGCCTGCGCCCTTCCGGAAAGTGACGGGAGTTCTGGGGCCAGCCGTCACATGCCTACCGCTTTGCGCTCGCCCGTCCGCTGGTTCACCTTGACGCGCCACGGATAGTGATCGCCCTCCCCTCCCGAGCCGGCCACCCGCAGATGGTTGGTCACCGCCTTGCGCCATTGCGGCCCGTCGTTGGGGCCGCTCATGTGCGGCGTCTTGGAATGGTGGAAGACCACGTCGCCCCGCGCCATCGGGCAAGCCACGGCACGGCGCTCGTCGACCTCGCAGGTCAGCAGGTCGCTCTGGACGCCGGGGACCAGGTGGTGCGGGAGGATGCCATCCGCATGCCCGCGGTCGATGAAGTGCATGCAGCCGTTGACCTCGTCGACGGCGTGAAGCGGAATCCAGCCGGTGATGCCGCGGTCCTCGAGGTTCCTGCCCCAATAGCCCTCATCCTGGTGCCAGTAGGTCGGGACGCTGTTCTTCGGTGGCTTGCCGAGGAACTGGTCGTACCAGAACTCCATCGGCTGCCGCATCAGCTGCGCGCTGAAATCGACGAGCCAGGCCCGGTAGCGCTGCCTGCCGATGTCGGCCCACAGCTTGGAAGGGGACGCCTGGACGATCCGGAACGAGCGCTTGTCCCGCGCCTCGTTCTGGTCCCAGGCCCAGTCGTTCGCGAGCTCTTCCTTGTTTTCGAGCAGGCGGTCGCACCAGAACTCCAGCGGCTCCAGGTCGGCAGGCGGGATCGCCGAGGTCACCAGCAGGTAGCCGTGCTGCCGGAAGAAATCGACCTGGTCCTGGGTGGCGTCGGGATAGGACATGTTGACCGCACGCTTTTCGTCTGGTCGGCCCAGTCTGCGTTGGACGCCGGGGCGATCAATCGACGGGATCTGTCTTCATTCGATAGGAAAGTTTGCGCGCGACCGCACCCGCGTTCGCCGCCGGCGCTCCGATGCGCCTGGCACCGCCTGTTCACGGCAGGCCGTCCCTCGCGGCATGTCCGCCCCGATCAACGATTCACATCCATCGCGATAAAGAGATACCATTCAGGCGAATCCGACCCGCCTGCCACGATGACCCCGATCTCCTTCGAGTTCTACCCGCCCAAGACCGACGAGCAGCGCGCACAGCTCGACCGCACCGCGCTCAAGCTCAAGGCGTACGCGCCCGAGTACGTCTCCTGCACCTTCGGCGCCGGCGGCTCGACGCTGAGCTACACCCCGGAAACCGTGCGCCGGTTGTACGAGGAACACGGCTTCGACGCCGCGCCGCACCTGTCGTGCGTGGGCGGCACCCGCGAGGAGATCCGCGAGCTGCTGGCGCGCTACCGCGACCTCGGCTGCCGGCGCATCGTGGCGCTGCGCGGGGACCTGCCGTCCGGCATGGGGCACCCGGGCGACCTGCGCTACGCCTCGGACCTGGTGGCCTTCATCCGCGGCGAGTTCGGCGACACCTTCCGCATCGAGGTGGCCTGCTACCCGGAGATCCACCCGCAGGCCGACGATGCGCTGGCCGACCTGCGCCATTTCAAGGCCAAGGTGGACGCGGGCGCGGATGCGGCGATCACGCAGTACTTCTACAGCGCCGAGGCGTACTTCCATTTCGTCGATGCGGCGCGCAAGGCCGGCATCGAGGTGCCGATCGTGCCGGGCATCATGCCGGTCTCCAACTTCTCGCAGCTGCGGCGCTTCTCCGAGACCTGCGGCGCGGAGATCCCGCGCTGGATGCGCAAGCGCATGCAGGCCTACGGCGACGATGCCGAGGCGGTGCGCGAGTTCGGGGCCGACATCGTCGCCACGCTGTGCCGACGGCTGCTCGAGGGCGGCGCGCCCGGCCTGCACATCTACACCCTCAACCTGGCCAAGCCCACGCAGACGCTGCTGTCGCGGCTGGCCGCGCCAGGCAGCCCTTTCCGCCGCAGTGAAGAATGGGCCGTCGCCACGGGCGGTGTCAGTGAATAGCCCGCACCTCAAGCCAACAGGCGAGGTTTTGATCCATCGCGATGGGCTCGGCTATTGATTTGCACCGCCCGTGGCGACGGGCCTTGTCTCGTGTAACGGAAAAGGCTGCCTGGCGCGGCATCGCGCGCATGGTGCGCTCCTACGGGGCGCCGCACATTTCGCGGGCGCGAGGAAGGCGCGCCGTGCGAGCCGCATTGCCCGGCTGAATGCGCCCCGCATCGGTCGTCACTTCCCGACGGGCGGCACGGACGCTAGGCTGGCGCGATGATTCGCCGCACCCTCCCCTGCGTGATCGCCCTCGGCCTGGCAACGGCGGGATTCACGACGTTCTCGGCGGCGCAGGCGCAGATCAACCGCTGCACCACGCCCGACGGCGGCACCATCTATACCGACCGCAGATGCAGCGACCTGGGCGCGGTGGAGCGCACGCCGCGGAACGCCGCGGCGCAGGCATCGCAAGCCTATCGCGGCGGTTGCGCGCGCAACCTGCACGACCTGATCCACGAGATGACCATCGCGATCGACAATCGCGACGTCAACCGCCTGGCCGGCGTCTATCACTGGGCCGGCATGTCCAATGGCGCGGGCTACCGCACCATGGACCGGCTCGACCGGATCGCGCAGCAGCCGCTGGTCGACATCGTCGCGCTGCGCCCGGCAACGCCCGTGGTCGTGACCGAGCACGCCGGCATCAGCGCCAGCGTGACGTCCGGCGACGGGTTCCGCGCGGCCACCAGTCGCCGGCCGGTCGCACTGCGGGTGGAGCAGACCGTCGGCGCAAGCGTGGCGCCGATGCGCACGATTTTCGGCCTGCGCCGGCATCTCGACTGCTGGTGGGTGAGCCTGTAAACCGCACTTTGAAGCGCCTTCCCGCGCGCCTGGGCCGCCGCGAGGCGGCGTTGCGGGCCTTGCCAAGGCGGCCAGCCTTGGCGGCGGCCCGCGCCTTGCCTCGCAGCGGCCCAGACGCGCGGATAAAGCACTCCAAAGCACATGCCACGCTCTAAAATGCGCTGTCCCCCATCCAAGGCGGCCGCAGCATGCAGTACCCCGAATGGATCTGGCACAACGGCGGCATCAAGCCCTGGGCCGAAGCCACCACGCACGTGATGGCGCACGCGCTGCACTACGGCTCCTCGGTGTTCGAGGGCATCCGCAGCTATCGCACCCCGGACGGCCCGGCGATCTTCCGCCTGTCGGACCACAACCGGCGCCTGTTCGCCTCGGCGAAGATCCACGAGATCGAGATCCCGTACACGCTCGACCAGCTCAACGCCGCCTGCCGCGAGGTGCTGCACAGGAATGCGCTCGGCACCGCCTATCTGCGCCCGATCGCCTTCCGCGGCCTGGGCGGGTTCGGCCTGTCCGCGGAAACGCCGGTGGACGTGGCGGTCGGCGCCTGGAACTGGGGCACCTACCTGGGCGAGGGCGTGCTCGAGACCGGCATCGATGCCTGCGTCTCGAGCTGGCAGCGCTTCGCACCGAACACCATTCCCGCCGGCGCCAAGGCCGGCGGCAACTACCTGTCCGGGCAGTTGGTCGCACGCGAGGCGCGCCGGCTCGGCTTCGGCGAAGGCATCGCGCTGGCCTCGACCGGGCTGCTCAGCGAAGGCGCCGGCGAGAACCTGTTCCTGGTGTTCGACGGCGCCCTGCATACGCCGCCGACCAGCGCGGCGCTGCTCGACGGCATCACCCGCCACAGCCTGATCACGCTGGCGCGCGCCGACGGCATCGAAGTCGTCGAGCGCGACCTGCCGCGCGAGTACCTGTACCTGTGCGACGAGCTGTTCATGTGCGGCACCGCCGCCGAGATCACGCCGATCCGCTCGGTCGACGGCCGCCAGGTCGGCGCCGGCAAGCCCGGCCCGGTGACCCGCCGGCTGCAGGCACTGTTCTTCGGCCTGTTCGACGGCAGCACGCCGGACCGGCATGGTTGGCTGGAGCCGCTAAGCCCGCCCCCATCGCCGTAGAGCGGAGCTTGCTCCGCTGCCTTTCTTGCAAACACCGCATCGCGGAAAACGACACCTCATGGGTTCCGGAGCCGAGAGCAGCGGAGCAAGCTCCGCTCTACGGGGGAGCTGGGGCCTGCTGGCGTGTCCGGATCGCACGGAAAGTCAGGTTGATCCGCGCGCCGACCGGCCTGGCGGTCGGCGGCAGCGCATGACGGTAGTGGCGCTGGGTCTCGCCGCGCATCAGCAGCAGGCTGCCATGCGGCAATTCCAGCGCCAGGCGCTCGCCCGAACCGTCGCGACGCTTGAGCAGGAAACGCCGCGGCGCGCCCAGGCTGATCGACGCGATCGTCGGGCGCGGACCGAGTTCCGGCTCGTCATCCGAATGCCAGCCCATGCGGTCGCGGCCGTCTCGATACAGGTTCGCCAGCACGCTGTTGAAATCGATGCTTGCTGCCTCCCGCAGGCGCACGCGCAGCGGCGCGAGCACTTGCGGCCAGGGCCGCGGCTCGAATCGCGTCCCCGAGTAGCGATAACTCGCCTCCGGATCGCCGATCCAGCAGCTCAGCCGCGGACTGTCGACGGTGCGCCCGAACATGCGGATGCGGTGCGTCTCCCACGGCACCTGCGCCAGCAGCGCGGCAAACAGCGCATCGGCCTGCGCCGCATCGAGCCAGGTCGGATCGAAGGCGAGATCGGCGTCGGGCAACGGTACGGAAGTCAACGGCATGGCGCCGGAGCATACGGGAGGACGCGCGCCGGCCGCACCCCGAATAATAGACTGCACCTTCCCCCGTAGAGCGGAGCTTGCTCCGCTGCTCCAGGCTCCGGAGCCAACATAGCGGAGCAAGCTCCGCTCTACGGGCACGGCGACCGGACCTTCGGCCGCGCGATCTGCCCGAACTTGGCGCATTCACGACAAACCCGCGACAATCCCCGGATGCCATCCGCGGAGCCAGCATGAACCAGCCAGCCGAAGCCGAACGCGACGTGATGGAATACGACGTCGTCACCGTGGGCGCCGGCCCCGCGGGGCTGTCATTCGCAATCCGCCTCAAGCAGCTGGATCCGGAGATCTCGGTCTGCGTGATCGAGAAGTCCAGCACCATCGGTGCGCACATCCTGTCCGGCGCGGTGATCGAGCCCGGTCCGCTCGACGCGCTGCTCCCTGGCTGGCGCGACAACCCGCCCCCGGTCTGCGTGCCGGCGAAGGAGGACGAGCTCTGGCTGCTGTCGAAGACCGGCGGCCGCAAGGCGCCGATCGTGCCCCCGGGCATGCGCAACCACGGCAACTTCATCGTCTCGCTGGGCGCGATGTGCGCGTGGCTGGCGCCGCAGGCCGAGGCGCTGGGCGTGGAGATCTATCCGGGCTTCGCCGCCGCCGAAACCCTGCACGACGACGACGGCACGGTCGTCGGCGTGCGCATCGGCGACATGGGCGTCGCCCGCGACGGTTCGCACAAGCCCGGCTACACCCCGGGCATCGACATCCGCGCCAAGGTCACGGTGCTGGCCGAGGGCGCGCGCGGGCATCTCACCAAACGCCTGGTCAAGCGCTTCTCGCTCGATGCCGACAGCGATCCGCAGGCCTACTCGATCGGCATCAAGGAGCTGTGGCAGCTGCCGGACGGACGCGTGTCGCCGGGCAGGATCGTGCATACGCTCGGCTGGCCGGTGGACAACCGCACCTACGGCGGCAGCTTCCTGTATCACCTCGACAACAACCGGGTCGCCATCGGCTACGTCAGCGGCCTCGACTATGCGGACCCCGAGTTCCGGCCATACGAAGCCTTCCAGCAGTGGAAGCACCACCCGACGATCAAGCCGTTGCTGGAAGGCGGCAACATCCTCTCGGCCGGTGCGCGCGCCATCGTCACCGGCGGTTGGCAGTCGCTGCCGAAGGTGGAGATGCCGGGCGCGCTGCTGATCGGCGACACCGCCGGCCTGCTCAACGTGCCCAAGATCAAGGGCACCCACCAGGCGATCCGCAGCGGCATGCTGGCCGCCGAGCACCTCGCCGCCGGCGCGCTCGCGCCCGTCGGCTTCGATGCGAAGCTGCGCGCGTCCGAGGCGATGGCCGAGCTGCGCAAGGTCCGCAACATCAAGCCCGGATTCAAGCGCGGCCTGTGGTTCGGGCTGGCCAATGCCGCCTGGGAGACCGCGACCGGCGGCCTGTCGCCGTGGACGCTGAAGGTGAAGGCCGACTGGTCCTCGCTGGACAAGCTCGACGGGCGCAGCGCCGACGGACGCGAGCCCGATTACGTGCAGCGCGACCTGCCGCCGCGCGACCGCCTGGCCGGCGTGTACTTCGCCGCCACCGAGCACGACGAGGACCAGCCCGTGCACCTGATCGTGCACGACACCGAAGTCTGCGTGACCCGCTGCGCCGAGGAATACGGCAATCCCTGCACCCGCTTCTGCCCGGCCGCGGTCTACGAGATCGTGGAGGACGCCGCCGCCGAGCACGGCAAGCGCCTGCAGATCAACGCCGCCAACTGCGTGCACTGCAAGACCTGCGACATCAAGGATCCGTACGAGATCATCACCTGGGTGACGCCGGAAGGCGGCGCCGGGCCGAACTACCAGAATCTGTGAGCCCGCTCGCATTTGACCGATAACGGTCGCACGCTGCGATCCATGTGGTTCCTACGGCCGACCGATCACGGTCGCACCGGAACGGGCCGGTCGATCCCAAGCTGGTGTTCGCGGAAGCAGCGCGGCAAGATGGTTTCCTGGTCAGCAAGGCGCTCCGGCGACCAGAGAGCCTGCATCTCTCCTCCTGCCGATACGCGCCTCGGGGCCGGAGCCATCCAAGGGACGGCTCCGGGCGCCAACGAGCGTATACCCTGAACCGCTGCAGCGCAGGAAGCAGGTGCACCGGTTAAACTGTGGCGTTCCACTGCACAGGGTCGTTCGCATACATGACCTCCAAGACTTGGTTCGTCACCGGCGGCGCCGGTTTCATCGGCGGAAACTTCGTGCTCGACGCCATCGGACAAGACGTCCGGATCGTCAATCTCGATCTGCTCACCTATGCCGGCAATCCGGATACGCTGGCGTCGCTGCGTGGCAATCCCGCGCATGTCTTCGTGGAGGGCGACATCGGCGACCGCGAGCTCGTGGCGGGGCTGCTGAAGGAATACCGGCCCGATGCGATCGTCAACTTCGCCGCCGAGAGCCACGTCGACCGTTCGATCGACGGCCCGGCCGCCTTCGTCCAGACCAATGTGGTCGGCACCCTGGGCCTGCTGGAGTGCGCGCGCGACTACTGGCGCGCGTTGCCGGAGCAGGAGCGTGGCGGGTTCCGCTTCCTGCATGTGTCCACCGACGAGGTCTACGGCTCGCTCGGAGCGGAGGGCCGGTTCACCGAGACCACGCCCTACGCGCCGAATTCACCTTACTCGGCCTCGAAGGCGGCGTCCGACCACCTGGTGCGGGCCTTCCATCACACCTACGGCCTGCCGACGCTGACCACCAACTGCTCCAACAACTACGGGCCGTACCAGTTCCCGGAGAAGCTCATTCCGCTGGTGATCGCCAAGGCCGCCGCGGGGGACGCGATCCCGGTCTACGGTGACGGCCGCAACGTGCGCGACTGGCTCTATGTGAAGGACCATTGCAGCGCGATCCGCCGGGTGCTCGAGGCCGGCCGTATCGGAGAGACCTACAACGTGGGCGGCAATGCAGAACGCGAGAACATCGTCGTCGTCGAGACGATCTGCCGGCTGCTCGACGAGCGCCTGCCGCGCGAGGACGGCAAGGCGCGGGGGGAACAGATCACCTTTGTGCGCGACCGGCCCGGACACGACCGCCGCTACGCGATCGACACCACCAAGATCAGCCGCGAACTGGGCTGGTCGCCCTCGCTCGGCTTCGAGGAGGGGATCGCGCAAACGGTCGATTGGTACCTGCACAACCATGCCTGGACCACGCGCATCCTCGATGGCGCCTACCGGCTCGAGCGCCTCGGCGAGGGAGAGGCTGCATGAATCGAAAGGGCATCATTCTCGCCGGCGGTTCCGGAACCCGGCTGTATCCGATCACCCAGTGCATCAGCAAGCAGCTGCTGCCGGTGTACGACAAGCCGATGATCTATTACCCGCTCAGCGTGCTGATGCTGGCGGGCATCCGCGAGATCCTGGTAATCAACACCCCGCACGAGCAGGTGTTATTCCAGCGCCTGCTCGGCGACGGCTCGCAATGGGGCGTCGAGCTCCGCTACGCCGTGCAGCCCAGCCCGGACGGGCTGGCGCAGGCGTTCACGATCGGCCGCGATTTCATCAAC
Organism: Luteimonas salinilitoris; assembly: GCF_041300785.1. Lineage (NCBI taxonomy): Bacteria > Pseudomonadati > Pseudomonadota > Gammaproteobacteria > Lysobacterales > Lysobacteraceae > Luteimonas > Luteimonas salinilitoris. Next base: position 303,230 of record NZ_JBFWIB010000004.1, on the reverse strand, counting down.
GGCGATCCCAGCTGCCTCATCCTCGGCGACAACATCTTCTACGGCCACGGCCTGACCGAGACCTTGCGGAATGCCAACGCGCGCGACGCGGGCGCCACGGTGTTCGGCTATTACGTCAGCGATCCCGAACGCTACGGGGTCGCCGAACTCGATGGTGCGGGCAAGGTGATCGGCATCGAGGAAAAGCCCGCGCAGCCGCGCTCCAACTACGCGGTCACCGGACTGTACTTCTACGATGCCGGCGTCTGCGACCGGGCCGCGTCGCTCAAGCCGTCTGCAAGGGGCGAGCTGGAGATCACCGACCTGAACCGCCTCTACCTCGACGACGGGCAGCTGCACATGGAAGCGCTGGGGCGCGGATCGGCCTGGCTCGACACCGGCACCCATCAGTCGCTGCTGCAGGCGGCTTCGTTCATCGAGACCATCGAGTCGCGCCAGGGCCTGCGGATCTGCTGCCCGGAGGAGATCGCCTGGCAGAACGGCTGGATCGACGACGAGGCATTGCTCGCGCTGGCGGAGCCACTGAAGAAGAACGGCTACGGCCAATACCTGGCCGCCCTCGTCGAACGGGGAAGCGCCCTGTGAAGGCGACGGAGACACCGCTTGCGGAATGCCTGCTTATCGAGCCGAAGGTCTACGGCGATGCGCGCGGCTGGTTCATGGAGTCCTGGAACCGTGAGCCTTATGCGGCGCTCGGGATCGGGCCGGAGTTCGTCCAGTCCAACCTGTCGCGCTCGGCGCGGGGCGTCCTGCGCGGGTTGCATTACCAGTGGCCGAATCCGCAAGGCAAGCTGGTCAGCGTGCTCGAGGGCGAGGTATTCGATGTGGCGGTGGACATCCGCAGGGGCTCGCCGACGTTCGGGCAGTGGGCGGGCGTGATGCTTTCGGCGGAAAACCGCTGCCAGTTCTGGGTTCCGGAAGGATTCGCGCACGGCTTCGTCGTATTGAGCGAATCCGCCCTGTTCTCGTACCTGTGCACGGCGCCCTACGATGCCGCCGCCGATGCCAACGTCGCATGGAACGATCCGTCGATCGGCATCGAGTGGCCGGTCGAAGATCCGTCGCTCTCGGCCAAGGACGCGGCGGCGCCGCTGCTGCACCAGATCGCTGGGGATCGGCAGCCCATCTTCACCGGACGGGACTGATGCGCATCCTGCTGCTGGGCGCCAACGGGCAGGTCGGCTATGCGCTGCATCGCAGCCTGGTCGGCCTCGGCGACATCGTCGCGGCCACCCGCGGCGGCCGGCTGCCCGGCTCGGCGCTGCCCTGCGAAGCGGGCGATTTCGAGACGCCGCGTGCACTGGAGGCGCTCGTACAACGCGTCGCGCCCGATGTCGTGGTCAACGCCGCCGCATGGACCGCCGTCGACAAGGCGGAAGCGGAAGCGGAAGTCGCATACCGGATCAACCGCGACGCCGTGGCCGAGCTGGCCGAGGTCTGCGCCGCGCGCGACGCACTGCTCGTGCACTACTCGACCGACTATGTCTTTCCCGGCAACTCGGATCGCCCCTGGCACGAGGACGACGAAACCGCGCCGCTGGGCGTGTACGGCGCGAGCAAGCTCGCCGGCGAGGACGCCGTCCGCGCCAGCGGCTGCCGGCACATGATCTTCCGCACGGCATGGGTCTACGACCACCGTGGGCACAATTTCCTGCGCACGATGCTGCGCCTGGGCGCCGAGCGGGACGCATTGCGCGTAGTGGCCGACCAGATCGGCACGCCGACCCCTGCCGCCTGGGTCGCGCAGGCAACCGCCCTGGCACTGGCGCGCGCGCCGGGATCGACCGGCACCTGGCATCTCGCCGCGGACGGAGAAACCTCCTGGCATGCCTTCGCCGAGGCGATTTTCGAGCGGGCCCTGGCGGTCGGGCTGCTTGCCCGCACCCCTCGCGTGCAACCGATCACCACCGCCGACTATCCGACGCCGGCCCGCCGGCCGGCGTACTCGCGCCTGGACACCTCCCGGCTGGCGCGCGATTTCGGCATCACGCTGCCCGATTGGCGCATCGGTCTGGATCAGGTAATGGCGGAACTGGCGTAACGGGCACGCATCCGACTGCAGCATCTGCGGTCAGTCCTGTTTCGGGGCGAAGGACTCGACCATTCGCAACGCAGCCACGAAAGTGCTGCTTTACAGTGCGGCTCGCGAGCCGTCGGTGACTAAAGCGGGACCGCCGGACATCAGTCGATGGGGCAGCCCGTCTTCTGCCTCAGCTCATCTTCGCTCACGCCCGGTGCCAGTTCGACCAGCTCCAGGCCGGCATCGGTCACATCGAGCACGCCGAGATCGGTGACGATGCGGTCGACCACGCCGACGCCGGTCAGCGGCAGCGTGCACTCGGGCAGGATCTTGTGGCCGCCGTCCTTGGCCACGTGTTCCATCAGCACTACCACGCGCTTGACGCCGGCCACCAGGTCCATCGCGCCGCCCATGCCCTTGACCATCTTGCCGGGCACCATCCAGTTGGCCAGGTCGCCCTTGCCGGTGACCTGCATGGCGCCGAGGATGGCCAGGTCGATGTGGCCGCCGCGGATCATCGCGAACGAGTCGTGGCTGCCGAAATAGCTGGCGCCCTTGCGCGCGGTGACGGTCTGCTTGCCGGCATTGATGAGATCGGCGTCGACCTCCTCCTCGGTCGGGAACGGACCGATGCCGAGCAGCCCGTTCTCCGACTGCAACCAGACGTCGACGCCGTCGGGGATGTGGTTGGCCACCAGCGTCGGCAGGCCGATGCCGAGATTGACGTAGGCGCCGTCGGTGAGTTCCTGCGCGGCGCGTTGCGCCATCTGGTCGCGGGTCCAGGGCATTTTCCATTCTCCGTTCGTTTCGGGAATCGTCGCTGCCGTCCATGGCGAAACACCACCGTCCTTCCAGCCCCGGCCCGGCCATCCATGGCCGGGCGTTCGCGGCTGCGGGCGATGCCGACAGGGCATCGCCCAGGCGCAGTCGCTCACCCTTCGCGGACGGTGCGCTGTTCGATGCGCTTTTCCGGGTTCGGGTTGTGGACGATGCGGTCGACGTAGATGCCCGGCAGGTGCACGTGGTCGGGATCCAGCGCGCCGATCTCCACCACCTCCTCCACTTCCGCCACGCAGACCTTGCCCGCGGTGGCGCAGGCCGGATTGAAATTGCGCGCCGTCTTGCGGAACACCAGGTTGCCGGACCGGTCCGCCTTCCAGGCCTTGACCAGTGCCACGTCCGCGGTGAGCGCGGTTTCCATGACGTAATGGTGCTCGCCGAACTGCCGCGTCTCCTTGCCCTCCGCCACCACGGTGCCGTAGCCGGTGCGGGTGAAGAACGCCGGGATGCCGGCGCCGCCGGCGCGCAGGCGCTCGGCCAACGTGCCCTGCGGGTTGAATTCGAGCTCGAGTTCGCCGGCCAGGAACTGGCGTTCGAACTCCTTGTTCTCGCCCACGTACGACGAGATCATCTTCTGGATCTGGCGCGTTTCCAGCAGCAGCCCGAGGCCGAAGCCGTCGACGCCGGCGTTGTTGGAAATCACCGTCAGTTCCTTCACGCCGGAATCGCGCAGCGCGGCGATCAGCGCCTCGGGGATGCCGCACAGGCCGAACCCGCCGACGGCGAGCGTCTGGCCGTCGGCGACCACACCATCCAGCGCCGCGGCGGCATCCGGATAGAGCTTGTTCTTCGCATCCCCGCTCGACGGGGCAACGGCCTCGGCCATCGGGCGACTCCTCACGCGGAAAGAGGCACAGTCTACCGTTTGGCGGCCGCCGGGCCGACCGTACTTTCGGGCAATGGCGCGGCGCGCGCGACCGTTACACTGAGGGGATGCCACGCATCGCCCTCGCCACCGCCATCGCGGTCACCGGCCACGACGAAGACATGCCCCTGCTGCTGGCGGCCTGCGCCCGCGCCGGATTCGAGGCGCAGGCGCTGGCCTGGGATGACGCGAGCGTCGGCTGGGGCCGCTTCGACCTCGTACTGCTGCGCTCCACCTGGGACTACGCCCTGCGGCGGCCGGACTTCCTGGCCTGGTGCGCGGACGTGGAACGCACCACCACCCTGCTCAACCCGCTGCCGGTGGTGCGCTGGAACAGCGACAAGCGCTACCTGGCCGACCTCGCGGCGGACGGCTTGGCGGTGATCCCGAGTACTTTCGTCGAGCCCGACGCCGAGCCGCTGCCGGCACTGCAGGCCTTCCTGTCCACCGTGCGACACGATCACGGCTTCGTGGTGAAACCGGCGGTCGGCGCCGGCGCCCGCGACGCCCAACGCCATGCCGGGCACCAGGAGGTCGCCGCCGCCAGCCATATCGCCCGCCTGCTCGATGCCGGACGCAGCGTGCTGCTGCAGCCCTACCTGGCCACGGTCGACGAGCTGGGCGAGACGGCACTGGTCTACATCGACGGCGCGTTCAGCCATGCGATCCGCAAGGGACCGCTGCTGACCGAAGGCGGCACCGGGGAAGCGCTTCCGGCCGTCGAGAGCATCGGCCCGCGCCAGGCGGCAGCGGACGAGCGTTCCCTGGCCGACGCCGTGCTGACCACCGTGCGACGCCGCTTCGGACTCGACCGGCCCCTGCCCTATGCCCGCATCGACCTGATCCGCGACGACGGCCACCCGCACCTGCTGGAACTGGAGCTGACGGAGCCGTCGCTGTTCCTGTCCCGCTCGCCCGGCGCCGCCGACCGTCTGGTCGCCGCGCTGGCGGCCCGCCTGCCGGCAGATACGCTAATCGGGCAGTAGCGTCCTCACCAGTCTCTCGGCCAGGATGGCGGCGTCCTCCGCGACCGTGTCGAGGACATGCTCCGGCCGTTCCGGGCGCTCGTAAGGCGAATCGATGCCGGTGAAGTTCCGGATCTGGCCGGCCCGCGCCTTGGCGTAGAGGCCCTTGGCGTCGCGCTGCTCGGCGACCTGCAGCGGCGTGTCCACGAACACTTCCTGGAATTCGCCCTCGTCGAACATCTCCCGCGCCATGCGCCGCTCGGCGCGGAACGGCGAGATGAAGCTGACCAGCACGATCAGGCCCGCATCCACCATCAGCTTCGCGACCTCGGCGACGCGGCGAATGTTCTCGACCCGGTCCTCGTCGGTGAAGCCGAGGTCCTTGTTGAGTCCGTGGCGCACGTTGTCGCCGTCGAGGATGTAGGTGTGATGACCCATCGCCAGCAGGCGCTTCTCCACCAGATTGGCGATGGTGGACTTGCCCGAGCCGGACAGCCCGGTGAACCACAGGCACCTGGGCTGCTGGTGCTTGATGCGGGCACGCGCACTCTTGTCCACGTCGATATGCTGCCAGTGGATGTTGCCGGCGCGGCGCAGGGCGAAGTCGAGCGTGCCGGCGCCGACGGTGCCATTGGTCTGGCGGTCGATCAGGATGAAGGCACCCAGCTCGCGGCTGTCGGCATAGGTCTCGAACGCGATCGGCTGGTCGAGGTAGAGGTTGCAGTAGGCGATCTCGTTGAGCTCCAGGTGCTTGGCGGCCAGCTGGTCCTGGGTGTTGGCGTCGATCTTGTGCTTGATCTCGGTGACCTGGGCGCCGACGGTACGGGTGCCGATCTTCAACCAGTACGGGCGGCCGGGCAGCAGCGGCTGCTCGTCCATCCACAGCAGGTGAACGGCGAACTGGTCGGCGACCTCCGGCGGACTGGAGGCGGCGGCGATGACATCGCCGCGGCTGGCGTCGATCTCGTCGCTCAGCGTCAGGGTGACGGCCTGGCCGGGGAAGGCCCGCTGCAGGTCGCCGTCGGCGGTGACGATGCGGGCCACGCGGGAGCGCTGCCCCGACGGTAGCACCGCGATTTCCTCGCCGACCGAGACCGGCCCGGATGCGACGGTGCCGGCAAAGCCGCGGAAGTCCTGGTCGGGCCGACATACCCATTGCACCGGCAGGCGGAATGCCCCGGTGCCGGACTCACGGCCGGCATCCACGCTTTCCAGGTGCTCCAGCAGGGTCTCGCCCTGGTACCAGGGGGTCGCAGCCGAGCGCTCCAGCATGTTGTCGCCCTTCAGCGCCGACAGCGGAATGCAGGTGACGTTGGGGATGCCGAGCTGACCGGCCAGTGCGCGGTAGCCGGTGACGATGTCGTCGAACACCTCTGGATCGTAATCCACCAGATCCATCTTGTTGACCGCGAGTATCACGTGGCGGATGCCCAGCAGCGAGACGATGTAGCTGTGCCGGCGGGTCTGGGTCAGCAGGCCCTTGCGGGCGTCGACCAGCACGATGGCGAGGTCGGCGGTGGAGGCGCCGGTGGCCATGTTGCGGGTGTACTGCTCGTGGCCGGGGCAGTCGGCAACGATGAACTTCCGCTTGTCGGTGCCGAAGAAGCGGTAGGCGACGTCGATGGTGATGCCCTGTTCGCGCTCGGCGGCCAGGCCGTCGACCAGCAGGGCGAAGTCGATCTCGTCGCCCCGGGTACCGTGGCGCCGGCTGTCGGCCTCGAGCGCGGCCAGCTGGTCGTCCAGCAGCAGCTTCGTGTCGTGCAGCAGGCGGCCGATCAGCGTGCTCTTGCCGTCGTCGACGCTGCCGCAGGTAATGAAGCGCAGCAGGCTCTTGGTCTCATGCCGCTGCAAGTAGGCGGCAACCGCCGACCGGGCCCTCGCAGCCTGTTCGGCGTTACCGCTCATCAGAAGTAGCCCTCCTGCTTCTTCTTCTCCATCGAAGCGCCCGGATCCTGGTCGATCACCCGTCCCTGGCGTTCGGAGGTGGTGGCGACCAGCATCTCGGCGATGACTTCCTCCAGCGTCTCGGCCCCGGACTCGATCGCTCCGGTCAACGGATAGCAGCCCAGGGTGCGAAAGCGGACCTTCTTCATCGCGGGAATCTCGCCTTTCCGCAGCGGCAGACGCTCGTCATCGACCAGGATCAGGGCGCCGTCGCGAGCAACCACCGGGCGCTCGGCGGCGAAATACAGCGAGGGCACCGGGATGCCCTCGCGAAAGATGTAGAGCCAGACGTCCAGCTCGGTCCAGTTGGAAATCGGAAACACCCGCACCGATTCGCCCTTGTGGATGCGGGTGTTGTAGAGACTCCACAGTTCGGGACGCTGGCGCTTCGGGTCCCAGCGGTGCCGGGCGTTGCGGAACGAGAAGATCCGCTCCTTGGCGCGCGACTTCTCCTCGTCGCGCCGGGCACCGCCGATCGCGGCGTCGAAGCCCCACTTGTCCAGCGCCTGCTTCAGGGCCTGGGTCTTCATCACGTCGGTATGCACGGTGGCGCCATGGCTGATCGGGCCGATGCCCTGCGCGAGACCGTCCGGATTGGTCCAGGTTCGCAGTTCGACGCCGGTTTCGCGGGCACGGCGATCGCGGAAGGCGATCATTTCGCGGAACTTCCAGCCGGTGTCCACATGCAGCAGCGGGATCGGCGGCTTCGCCGGGTGGAATGCCTTGACCAGCAGATGCAGCAGGACCGAGCTGTCCTTGCCGACCGAGTACAGCATCACCGGATTGCGGAACTCCGCGGCCACCTCGCGGAGGATCTGGATGCTCTCCGCTTCGAGGCGGTCGAGATGGGAAAGACTGGAGGGATCGGTCATGCGATGGCGGGTACGATTCGTGGACTGGAGCATAGTGGCCACACCGTGCCAGGCGGACAGGGCGACGGTACGTGCGTCCAGTGTCCCCGATCGGCAGCGGATCCGGGCGCGACATTCCGTTATGAGCACATGCCTGTTCAGCCTATAGCAAATGCCGCCTGGCCGGGACCCGCGGCGCAGCCCCATCTCCCGGTCCGGATTGCTCCGCCCATGCCGACCTCTTCGTTCGCCGCCGCCGGCGGGGCGGTCGCCCGGTTTCCGGGCCTCTCGTGTGTCCGGCAAGCCGGCCCCTCCGCCCGTCGCACGGAGGAAACGACGTCTGCCACCGCGCAAGAGTGTGCGCCGCCGCTGCCTGCCGGTTAAAATCGGCGTTCGATCTCGCCCGTGCAGTCGCCAAGGCCGGGCCCTACCAAGGAACCCCTCGCACGATGAAGATCCTCGTCGGCTACAAGCGCGTGGTGGACTACAACGTCCGCATCCAGGTCAAGCCGGACGGCTCCGGCGTGGTCACCGACGGCGTCAAGCTGTCGCCCAACCCGTTCGACGACATCGCCCTGGAGGAAGCCCTGCGCCTGCGCGACAGCGGCGTCGCCACCGAGGTGGTGGTGGCCACGATCGCCCCGGCCGACGCCCAGGCGCACCTGCGCAACGGCCTGGCGATGGGCGCCAACCGCGCCCTGCACGTGGTCAGCGACGGGCCCGTGCAGCCGCTGACGGCCGCACGCACCTTCCTCAAGCTGATCGAGAAGGAACAGCCGGACCTGGTGATCCTCGGCAAGCAGGCGATCGACGACGACGCCAACCAGACCGGGCAGATGCTGGCCACGCTGTGGGGGCGCCCGCAGGCGACCTTTGCCAGCAAGCTGGTCATCGCCGACGGCAAGGCCACGGTCACCCGCGAGGTGGACGCCGGCCTGGAGACGCTGGAAGTCGACCTGCCGGCCGTGGTCACCACCGACCTGCGCCTGAACGAGCCGCGCTTCATCAAGCTGCCCGACATCATGAAGGCCAAGAGCAAGCCGCTGGAGACGATCGCCTTCGCCGATCTGGGCGTGGAGCCGGGCGACTTCCTCGAGACCACCGGCTATGCTCCGCCGCCCAAGCGCAGCAAGGGCGTGATGGTGAAGGACGCCGCGGAACTGGTCGCGAAGCTGAAGGAAAAAGGCCTGCTTTAGCCGTTCATCTTCGTAGGAGCGCACCATGCGCGCGATGGCCGTACCGGGAAAGCCTCGTCACGCGCATGGCGCGCTCCTACAGGACTTCAAAGGAAATTCCGCATGTCCAACGTTCTGATCGTCGCCGAACATCTCGCAGGCAAGCTCAACGGCTCGACCGCCAAATGCGTCTCCGCCGCCCAGGCGCTGAAACCCGAGGCCATCGACATCCTGGTGCTGGCCGCCGATCCCGCTGCCGTCGCCGCCGATGCCGCGAAGATCGCCGGCGTGCGCAAGGTGCTGACCGTCGCCAACGACGCCAACGCCCATCCCGTCGCGCAGGTGCTCGGGCCGCAGGTGGCGAAACTGGCCGAGGGCTACAGCCACGTCTTCGGTCCGTCCACCACCTTCGGCAAGGACCTGATGCCGGCGGTCGCCGCCCTGCTCGGCACCGCGCAGGTGTCGGACCTGATGACGGTCGAGTCGAGCCATGTGTTCACCCGACCGATCTATGCCGGCAACGCCATCGTCACCGTCCAGGCCACGGCCGACCGCCCCGTAGTCGCGACCGTGCGCACCGCCTCCTGGCCGGAAGCCGCTCGCGACGGCGGCGCCGACATCGAGGCCGTCACCGTCGAAGCCGAACTGCCCACCCACACCCGCTTCGTCGACCTGGCGGCCGGCAAGTCCGACCGCCCCGACCTGCAGAGCGCCAAGCGCGTGGTTTCCGGCGGCCGCGGCGTCGGCTCGGAGGAGAACTTCAAGATCATCTTCGACTTCGCCGACAAGATCGGCGCGGCGGTCGGCGCCTCCCGCGCCGCTGTCGACGCCGGCTACGTGCCCAACGAGCTGCAGGTCGGCCAGACCGGCAAGATCATCGCCCCCGATCTGTACATCGCCATCGGCATCTCCGGCGCCATCCAGCATCTGACCGGCATCAAGGACGCCGGCACCATCGTCGCGATCAACAAGGATCCGGACTCGGCGATCTTCGAGATCGCGGATATCGGACTGGTCGGCGACCTGTTCAAGGTGTTGCCGGAACTGGAAGCGGCGCTTTGACCCGCTGCTGTCGAGCCAGGGAGAAGCCGCGCTTGCGCAGCGGCGGCCCCTGGTTCCATCGATTCCACTGATGAGCGTGCAATGAGCAACAAGAAGAAGGTCATGGTGGTGTTCGGCACGCGCCCTGAAGCCATCAAGATGGCGCCGCTGGTGCATGCGCTGCAGGCCCACCCCACCCTTGAGCCCCAAGTGGTGGTGACGGCCCAGCACCGACAGATGCTGGACCAGGTGCTCGAGATTTTCGGTATCACGCCTGCCGCGGACCTTGACCTCATGCAGCCGGGCCAGACATTGCCCGACATCACCGCACGCATCATCCAGAAGATGACCCCGGTGCTCGCGGAACTGCAGCCCGACATGGTCCTGGTGCATGGAGATACATCAACCACCTTGTCCACGGCGCTGGCAGCGTTCTACGCACGCATCCCGATCGGGCACGTCGAAGCCGGCCTGCGTACCGGCAATATGCAGGCTCCATGGCCCGAGGAAATGAACCGCCGCCTGACCGCACCGCTCACCACGGTCCACTTCGCACCCACCCATCGCTCGCAGGACAACCTGCTGCGGGAGGGTATCGCGGCGGAGGCCATCCATGTCACCGGAAATACCGTCATCGATGCCCTGCTCCAGATGGACCAGCGCCTGAAATCGGATGGAGATCTGCGAGCTTCCATGCAAGCGCGCTTCCCGTTCCTCGATCCCGACAAGCGGCTCTTGCTGGTGACCGGCCATCGCCGCGAGAATTTCGGCGAGGGGTTCGAGCGCATCTGCAAGGCGCTGGCACGGATCTCGGAGCGCGGCGATCTTCAGGTCGTCTATCCCGTACATCTCAATCCAAATGTCCAGACACCTGTCCGGAAGTACCTGTCCGGCGCCGGCAACGTACATCTGATCGAGCCGCAGGACTATCTTCCCTTCGTCTACCTCATGCAACAGTCCCACGTGATCGTCACCGACTCGGGGGGCGTACAGGAGGAAGCACCGGCACTCGGAAAGCCCGTCCTGGTAATGCGCAAGACTACGGAACGCCCCGAGGCAGTCGAAGCGGGTACCGTACGCCTGGTCGGCACGGATATCGAGCTCATATGCTCTGAAATCAACGCGCTCGTCGACGACGGCGACGCGTACAGTAGGATGTCCAAGGCACACAACCCCTACGGCGACGGCCGGGCATCGGGACGCATTGCCGGCATCATCGCCGGCATGCTCCGATAATTGCGAAATCCTCCTTGCAGCGGTGGCACATGACCAGGAACGAAGACGCCGAGTTCGACCGCTATGCAAAGGATTATCGCGATCTGCATGCGGAAAGCGTCCGCATCAGCGGAGAAGCTCCCGACTATTTTGCTCGCTACAAGGTGCGGGAAGTTGCCAGATTGAGCGCATTCGCGCGCGTTGACAATGCCGAGCCGGAAATACTCGACTTCGGGTGTGGCGTCGGCGGCACGACCCCCCATTTTTCCGAGCTTTTTCCAGGCGCACGGCTCCATGGCGCCGATGTGTCGGAAGAGAGCCTCGCCCTGGCGAAGGACCGGCATGCCGACATCGCGAAATTCACATGTTTCGACGGTGATCGGCTGCCGTACCCGGATGCGAGCTTCGACATCGTATTCACCTCATGCGTCTTCCACCATATCGAGCCGGATCATTGGCCGGCATCGATGCGGGATATCCTGCGGGTACTTCGGCCTGGCGGCGAGTTCTTTTTCTTCGAGCACAACCCATGGAATCCACTCACGCGAAAGGTCGTTCGGGAATGCCCGTTTGACGAGCATGCGGTACTTCTAAGCGCCCGGCGGGCCACCACCCTGATCCGGGACGCGGGGTTCAGCCGCACCCGCACTCGGTACACCATGTTCTTTCCCCGATCGCTTGCGGCCCTGCGCCCGACAGAGAGGTTCCTTGGCGCGTTGCCGATAGGCGCCCAATATTTCATCCAGGCCCACGGCTAGATGCAATTGAAGCTGATCCAGTTCGCCCTGGTGGGCGTGCTCAATACTGCAGTGGGCCTAAGCATCATCGTAGGCTCCATAGCAGCTGGACTTCATCCGTTGGTCGCGAATGCCGCGGGCTACCTAGTCGGATTCTGCGTCAGCTTCGTTGCGAACTCCCGATTCACCTTTCGGAAGGATCCACGCAGCATCCGGCGGCTGCTCCGGTACCTGCTAGCGTTCCTGGTGTCCTATGCCGGCAACCTCCTGGCGGTTCTAGCCTTGGATAGCGCGTTTCCCGAATATACGATGCTGACGCATGTAGCGGGCATCGTCCCCTACACCATTGTCTTCTTCATACTTGCCGATAGGTTTGTCTTCAATGACGACCCCGCACCTGCGAATCAGGCACCGCATGAATAAATTCTTGATACAGGCGGAGTTGGTCGAATGTTGGGGAACAGATAAATGATCGTCGGCACCGGCTTACTGGCGCGCAGCTTCATGTCCCGCTTCGCCACACGAAGCGATACCCTCATATTCGCGTCCGGCGTCTCGAATTCCCATGAAACATCCCGACTGCAGTTCGATCGGGAGTTCGAGATGCTGGCGGCAATGCGGCGCGATCACACAGGGCGCCTTGTCTACTTTGGAAGCTGCAGCGTCACAGACGACGACCGCCGGCACACTCCGTACGCCCGCCATAAGCTCGCCATGGAGGAGTTCGTCGTTTCCGACGAGGGCGGCCTGGTCGTCCGCCTGCCCCAGGTCGTCGGCCGCACCGAGAACCCACACACCCTTACGAACTTCCTCCATGACAGGATCGAGAGCGGGGAGTCGTTCAGCATCTGGGCCAACGCGGAACGCAACTTGATCGATGTCGATGACGTAGCCGCCATCACTGAGGTAATCATCGCCGGAATGGAACCTTCCGAGAGCCGCGTCGTCACGATTGCTTCGGAGCGTTCGATCTCCATGCCTGCGCTCATGACGACATTCGAAAGAGTACTGGGAAAAAAGGCAAACTACAGTCTCGAGGAGAAGGGGGGGCGGCTGCATATCGATGCCCGCTTTGCCCAACAGATAGCCCGTCAGCTTGGGATTGACCTGGGCGAAGGCTACGTCGAAAGGCTACTTCGGAAATATTATGGCCGACCAAACTGAAATCCAGCTCTCGATCGTCATCCCGGTGTACGGCAGCGCAAGGATCCTACCGGCACTGATCGCAGGCTTGGAGCGCGAGCTGACCGGAGACTACAACCCGGAGTCGTTCGAAGTCGTCCTTGTACATGACGATGGCCCGGACGAAAGCTGGCCGGTCATCCGAAACCTGGCCGCTTCCCGACCATGGCTACGGGGCATTGATCTGAGCCGGAATGCCGGGCAGCACAATGCAATCATGGCTGGCTTGCGATATGCCCGCGGCAGCATTCTCGTCACCATGGACGATGACCTGCAGCACGACCCGAAGGACATTCCGCGACTGGTTGAATCTTTGCAATCCGGCGCGGACGTTTGCTACATGCAATTCGTGTCCCGCAGGCATGCGGCGTGGAAGCGCTTGGGGAGCTGGTTCAACGACCTCGTTGCCAGATGGCTGCTGCGCAAGCCGCCTGGCCTGTATCTGTCACCGTTCCGGGCGTTCCGCAGCCATGTGAAGGAGGAGATGCTGCGTTACGAGGGACCGTTCGTCTATCTCGACGGCCTGATACTGCAGAGCACGACGCGCATCTCCACGATCTCGGGAGAGCACCATGCCAGGCAAGACGGGAGATCCGGCTACAGCCTCCGGAAGTCGATCTCGCTGTGGTTGCAGATGGCGACCAGCTTTTCCGTTGCCCCCCTCCGGCTTGCGTCGATGGCGGGTATTGCATTTTCGCTGCTCGGCTTCTTCTTTGCGGTCGTTCTTGTCGCGCAAAGAATCATGAACCCGACGATAGCAGTGGGCTGGACTTCGTTGATCGTCGCTATCCTGATCATGGGGGGCATTCAGCTCATAGCGCTGGGCGTGATCGGCGAGTACGTCGGCCGGGTCCTGCTGAACGTCGGAAACCGGCCGCAGTTCGTCGCGCGCGAGTACCTGAACATCGATCCTTCCGTCCGATATCACGCCGATCCAAAAAGCGTTCCGTGACCGCCTCTTGTCACAACCGGTACCTTCCCGCGCCCAAGGGCGTGGTCCCGAGAACCTGACAACTACGTGTACCCATGACCCAGCGACCAGTGACTAGATTTTCCGCGGCCTTTGCGCTGCTCCCGCAATCAGTACAAGCCGCCGGGCTCTTGTTGCTGGCTGCTTTCGTTGGTGCGGCGATCCGTCTTCCGGCTGCACAGTTGCTTGGCGACCCGGAAGCTGTCGCGCCGAGCGCGCCCGTGCGAGCCCTCCTGATCGCACTCGTACTCGCGACGCTGGCTTCCGCCATCTATTTGGCCAGGCGACGCTCTCCGCTTCCGATATTGCCGTTTTTCGCTTTCGCGGCGGCGGCGGCAATTCTCGTCAAGGCATTATTGATCGTCACAGTGGAGCCAAGGTGGGCCGGCGACTTCCTGCGGTACTGGGAAAGCACCAAGGCGATGGTTGAAAACGGTGCCGTCAATGCCGGCACGTCGATCTACAAGCAACGCGCATCCGTGGTTCTCTATCCGGTCTACAAGATCTTTGGCGATGCTCCGATCGCGCTGAAGATCGTGAACGCATTCGGCTGGCTGCTCACTGCACTGCTCGCATACGACATGTTGCGAATCTCTCGCAATCACCAGGCGGCACAGGCGTTCACGGTCCTGTTCCTGCTATGTCCCATGCCCGCATTCGATGCGCTGTTTCCGAGCCATGACCTTTGGGGAACCCTGATCCTCACCATGGCGCTTTGGTCGATGACTCGCGCAAGTTATTCGGCGCCCCGCAGGGCCATGGCTTGGCCCAGAGTCATTGCCTACGCACTTGTCTGTGGATTCTCCGTCGTGCTCCTCGAGATCCAGCGGGGGGCGGCGTCCATGTTGCCCTTGGCGATGCTGATCACCGCAGCACTGCTCATGCTCGCTCGCTCGACATCGGACCGCCAGACCAGCGATTGGCAGTTCCGGAAACCCGCGCCGCTCGTCGTCGCCATCACTGCCCTGCTGCTGTTCGCGCCTCTCATCTTCGCAGCAGAACAGGCTGGATTCATGAAATCCAACACGGTCGACCGCGTACGTGCGGCGCCGCTCATGCAGATGGCGGCGCACGGCGGCGTCTTCGGCAATGCGCGAAGTGCCACCTGGGTGCGGTTCGACGAACGCTTCACCGAGAAGCGCGAACAGGGATCGGCAGCAGTGGTCGATTTCGCGCAGTCCATCGTATTGACCAGTTGGGCGGACCCGGAAGGAAGCAAGCTCAGGCTCATCCGCGCAGTGTCTCCACGACTGTTCCAGCTCGGCTACCCAAGCGACTGGGACGTATCCCTCAGATCGCCTGCCGGGATGTCTCCCGAAACCAGGAGCGTACTGGTCGGCTACACCAACGCGTTCGGTTTCATCCTCGCTGTGACGATCACGCTTTCCCTCCTCGTGGCCGCCCTATCGGGCCGGACACCGCCACTTCCAGTCCTGCTGGCCCTGGTGTTCACATTGCTTCTCGCCACATCCTTGCTCGGCTTCTTCGAGAACAAGCCACCGAACCTGTACTCGGGGTGGCTGGCGTATCTCATGCTGATCTCGTGGCTGGCGTCTACGGTGCCGTCCAAACCGGGCATCGCAAGCAAGCGTGGCGTGATCACGTCGGTTGTCGGCGTGGCCCTCCTGTGCGGCACCTACATGACAGCGAGGGCTGCACTTGACGCATTCTACGACGCCGAGGACGGGCGCATCATCACGAACTGGGAGGTCGAAAGGCGCCCCGTCGATGGGCGGCAAGGGCCCGGACACTCACCCCATCCATGGCCGCTCGCGTTCAACACCGAGTACTACGCCAAGGGATCGATCAAGGACTGGATCCGGGAGGACGCCGGGGGCGACTCCAAGCGCCTGGCCAAGTACGCTTCGAATTTCTTCACGATCATGGAACACCCCCTGCCAATGGAGCGGGGTGACCGTATCGTGATGTCGAAACAGGTCTGCACTGATTCGCGGCGGACTTCGTTGGAGTTCTTCCTTTTTGCGCTATACCAGCGCCAGGACCGCCCCGACTCGTTCGTGCTGGAGGTCTCCAGCGACGGCGAAGTGCATCGAAGGATAGGCATACCGTTGAAGGAAAGAAATTTTCGTCTCATCACCGTCGACGGGATCTTCAGTCAGCCTGGCTGCCGCATGGTCGAACTATCCCTGAAGTCGAACGTGAAGAGTACGCGTGACTCCTGGAGACGAGCCTCTCACGTAGAGATATGGAACCCCCGGCTGATCGACAGCTCCGCAACCCATTGAGTTTCGCGAATGAAAAGAATCAGGATCGAGATCAACGCCAGCCGGCGGGGCATTCGCTTCGACGTCCCCGGTACCCGCATGTTCAAGAGTGGCGGGTTCGATCTGCAATACTCGTTCGACACCAGCACGAGCGACCGCGGGCTGTTGTCCATGGGCCTTGGCCTGCTCGCCCCGATCATTGATCGCAACGTCCCCGGCGAGATCGAGATCGTGCTGCCGCAGCCGATGCCCGAGGCGGACGTGCTCGCATGGCGGCGGTACCACATGCTGCCATCGCGCATCCATGTCCGCACCGCAACGACGCAGCACAAGCCGTTGGCCCGCAGCAGCGAACCGTCTGGCAACAGCCCGATCGGGCTCCTGTACGGAGGCGGGAAAGATAGCGTTGCGGCGCTGGTACTGGCGGAGCAACTCTATCCAAACCGCCCCAGGGATCTCCTGCGGATGCACTGGAGCGCCAAGTCTCCCGAGCGTCACAGGGAGGCGTTCGAAAGCCATGTCCTGCCGACGCTGGGGAAGCGCACTTCGTTCGAGTACTTCTCCGTCAGTTCGACGATGCACGCCGAGGTGATCGATCGTGCCGATGCGGCGTCCATCCATCTCGCACGCTATCTTTGCAGCTTCATTCCCTATATCGAGGCGCGACACCCCCACTTCCTCTGCCATGGGTACGATGCACTTGAATTCCATGGCTCGGCGTACCGGCGCGCGCATCCGCAGGTGCTGCGCTACATCGACAGCGTCTATCGGGATCTCGGCGTTCCGACCACCATTCGTTCGCTCTGCTTTGCACTTCCCCCGAAGCTGGGTTTTGGAATGATCGCAAAGCTGCGCCCCGACCTCGTTCCTGCGATCTACATGTGTGAATCACTGGACGCACGATGGTGCTACAAATGCCGCAAGTGCTTCACCTACGGGATCCTCTGCCTGGCCTACGCCGTTGAAGCTGAGGGTTTCGACCTGCAGCGGATGTTCAACCCAGCCGGCTCGTACATGACCAGGATTGCCGCGCAGCTGGAGCGCACCGACAGCTCATACACTCCCTTGGAGCTTGCCGACCTCCTGGCGTACCCGGCGCATTTCCAGGCCGTAAGTGGCTGGGGTGAAGACGTGGTGCGGGGAGCCAGGGTGCTCAAGCTCCCGACGGAGGCGACCTCGTTGCTCGAACGTACGTTCCTGGCAATCCGGAGTCACTCCCGGCTGCACATGGATGAACTCTGGATACAAGCCGCGGCCTATGAGGGAGGGACCGATTTTGCACGTGGGCTTCGCACCATCGGCGAACGCCATGACCTCGGGCTGCTCGACCTGCCCGCAGTTGGCGGAACGGTGAAAGGCAAGAACGTGCGCTATCTGATGTTCGACATCGAATGAGATGTGGGAACAGCGGAAGCTCCCTGCCTCATGCCACGGAAGACGTCGGCCAAGGGAATGCCTCCCGCCACGATTTCGCGACCCACGTCCCAGGAGCCAGTCATGCTCAGGTGCCCGGCGTCGAAGTAGATCGGCGCACTGGCCAGGTAAGGGGAGCACGCTCCCTTCGGGCAAATGATGTCCGACACATCCATGTACTCCACGTGTGAGTACCGGTTGGCCAACTCCTTCAGGCGTTCGTTGATCCGGGGAACGACACCGCCCCCGCTGGCAGCTTCACACTCCAGCGCCGGCTTCGAGATCCTCGCGATCTCACAGTTCTGGTTGAACGAGGCAAACCTGGGGACCTGGCCGAGAAGGACAACTGTTGCGCCATTACGCCCCAGTTCCCGCAACGTGGCGTTCAGATCTTTTTCGAAACCTTCGGTCCTTGAGTGAGATGTCCACTGGGCGCCCAGGAGAACGTAGGGGTACTTCCGAGTCTGCTTGCGTATCTGCGCTCGATAGCGGGAGCAGCCTTGACGGTCCGTCGGCTTTCCGTATTTGTCCCCTCCACCGAATAACGGCGGACAAGACGACACGCTGAGATTGCGGAACGCAAAGCCTTCCGACTCCGCAATAGCCCCCAGCACTCCAATATAGTGAGCCGCATTAGAATCCCCAACCAGCAGGGCGCGAACCGCATTACGCTCGACTGCACCAGCCTCGCCAATCACGCACTTCCTGTGCGTTACCAACTTCGGATCGTAAGTAGATCGCTGACAGTTGTAGTCATAGGCGAACGCCGCCTGCATCCGTTCAGTCAACGCGAGCAGCTGTGCCTCATGTCGGGCAACGATTCTGGACTCTTGCACATCCGACACCTTCACCAACCCGAATGCGACGCCGCCGATCACAAGCACGAATGCGGCGTACGAAGCCAGCGCATGACTTCTCAGCACTCGTGAGGGACGTCCTTGGCGGAACGGGACTTCAATCCATCTGTAGCTGGCGTACGAAGCCAGCAGCATCCCCAGGACGGCAACCAGTTCCATCTGCAGACTGAGGGTGGTCACCGTGTACCGCATCAAGGCCAGGATTGGCCAGTGCCACAGGTACAGCGAGTAAGAGATAAGGCCAATGAATACGACTGGCTTCCAGCGCAGAAAGCGGCTGAAAGAAGGCGTGCCGCCGATTCCTGCATAGATCAGGAGCGCCGTGCCAACAGTCGGGTACAGGGCATTGAACCCCGGAAAGATGGACTCGCTGTCCAGC
Organism: Luteimonas salinilitoris; assembly: GCF_041300785.1. Lineage (NCBI taxonomy): Bacteria > Pseudomonadati > Pseudomonadota > Gammaproteobacteria > Lysobacterales > Lysobacteraceae > Luteimonas > Luteimonas salinilitoris. The sequence goes on along the minus strand of NZ_JBFWIB010000004.1, from coordinate 284,551 downwards.
CCAAACAGGCCCCATGCGATCAGGATCAAGCCAAAGAGTGCGGAGACCTCGGCGGCGAACCTTCCATGCTTGTTGTCATCACCAGCCGGGACTCCACGCAAGGCGAGCAGCCCGCCCACCAACAACTCGCCGGCGCGTGCAGGCAACATGTAGTAGGCGAACGAGGAGTCTGACGTGGCCGCATGCTGCCCAACCAGAAATGAGCCCACGGCTGCCAAGGTTACGCACCACAGCAACGCCGTTCGCCAACCGATCCACCTCCCGAGCAGCAGCAAGACCAATGGCCAGATGACGTAGAACTGTTCCTCGACACCGAGCGACCAGAGGTGAAGGAGAGGAACCTGATTGCTTGCCGTCGCGAAGTATCCGGTGTCCAGGTGCAACCAGAAGTAGACATTCGGCAACGCAAGGGCGCTCCAGCCGGCGGACACTGCGAGACCACGCATATCGTCCGGCAGCAGGACCATACTGCCAGCCAGCAGCGTCGCGATGGTGACAGCAAAGTAGGCCGGAGCAATTCGCAACAGTCGTCTACGATAGAATTCCGCGATTGAGAACCTGCCCGCCCGGATGTCGCGCGCAAGAATCGTGGTGATCAGATAGCCGGAGATGACGAAGAATATATCGACGCCGGTGAAGCCACCTGGCACAAGCGATTCATCTATGTGGTATGCCACCACACTGAGCACGGCCACTGCACGCAGTCCGTCGATGTCCGCCCTGTACGCCGCCGGATCCCGTATAAACGTCTTCACGTGTTCCCCTCAACTGCCTGTTCGTGCGAGCCGGAGCCTGCTTCTTCCGGCTGAGATAATGCCCGAATCGCCCCGCGTTTCGTAGCAACGCTCGCCCAGATCGCGCAGGTCGTCGGTGACCTTGCGATAGCCGTAGACCGTGCCGCTCTCCAGGCAAGCCTCCTTGACCAGCCCCAACAGGCACCGGTCTTCCCCGCGTGCTGTGCGGCTGACGCCGCCACGCATAGAGCCCGCTGCACTGCCACTCGTCAGTCCAGTGTCGTGACGGCCACTATCGTCGACAGCTTCTTGTTCGGGTCGCGGGTCGCGCGGACGAAGCCCTGCACCTGCAAATTTCCAGCATCAGTATTGCCATCCAGCTCGAACTCCACGCTGCGCTGCTTGGAGTACCAACGCGTGGCTTGGCGTTCATGGTTCGCCTTCAAATAAAAAGCGTACTCGACATCGTTCCCCAAGGCAGAAGCGTCGGCCAGCGAAGCGTATGCCTTCACAAGCGAGCCCACGCGCCAGGCCTGCACCTTCAGCGGGCGCCGGGGCGCCTGCCGCGGGGGTTCCGCCCCTCCCGCAACCAACGTTGCGATTTCTCCAACGCTGATGATGTGGGCGGCGATTTTGGCATCCGCGGTGAATCGTTTACCGCTCACGATCTTGGACGCAGCCTTGGTCGCAGCGTTAGCCGGAAACAAGCCCGTACCCTGGGCGGCTTCCGCCTTGTCGAGAAGGTCATTGAGCAGGATATCCCGAAAACTTTCTTGTTTTGAGGCCGAGGTCGAATCTTCCCATGTCGGGGCGGGACCGCAGAAAACGTCAAAATCGCGCAGAAAAGGAGCAATCTCTGGACGGCCCCTGCGGAATGGCGACTGTGCAAAGCGCTCATCCTTGAACGCCTTGTCGTGAGTGTCGAACGGCAGCGTGGCCAGCTCTGGACATGCCAACAGCAGCAGATCCAGCGCTAGTTGTGAGTCGGTCATCGCTTCTCTGGACAGGTGGCGGGTGGCATGTATCAGGTCCGGCGAAGCCAGAGGCGTGACCAGAAGGGAATTGAGGTTGCGGAACGCGCTGCGTCCAAAGTGAAAGCGCGACCGGAAGTGGCGGTAGTGGATCATCATCGAATCGGGCGCATCAGTATCCTGCCCCAGTTCAGCGAATGCCTTTGCCATCTTATCGGCGTAGGCGGCCGCGAGGGCCTGGCCCGGGTACTGACGATTGATGTTCTTTACTAAGGTCGCGGCGGTCGCGCCGTAATAGTCTCGATAGCACTCGCCGCATGCGCCGTGAAAATGCACGGCGTGCTGCGGCACCTGGCCTCTGGCGGCGTATACAGGGTAGTAGACTCCCAGATTCCCGAGCTTCCACATTTCATAGGCCGTTTCAGCGGTGGTGCCGGCAAGACGAACCTGCTTGTTTCGCACCTGGAATCCGAGCACCTCGCCGAGTGCCGATGCCACCTTGTAGTCTTCTTCGTACCGGCGATTGGAAAGGAAGTTCAACTCCGACAACTCGATGCCAGAAGCTGCGAGCAGGGCGAGAACCAGCCTGGAGTCCTGTCCCCCGGTGATATCGAAGCATGCTCTATCGCCAAAGTGCCGGACGATGGCCGCTGAGCGTGACGCCGAACGGGCTACGAACCGGATCAATGTCTCGACGTATTCGTCACGGCCAACGAACCCCTCATTGGAGAGGTCTCCGCAAGGCAGGACTTCAGGTCGGACGGCGGGACGGTCAAGCTGGATGCGCAGGTAGCGATCAGCGGGCAGAACCCTGATTTCTTGTATCCCCGTATCGTTCGATAGCAGTTGCTGCGCCATGGAGTGAGTGATGAGAGGAAGGCGCAACGTGGCATAGTCAGCAGTCAGCCGGACTCCCTGCTGGACGAGATGACGGGCAAGGGCCAGAAAGGAATTTGAAACGGCCCAGGCATCACCCTGGTGAAAGTAATAGAGGATGTCCTGCCCGAGCGCATCCACCCTAGCTTCAAGCCGGTTTCCGTCAAAGCGGATCACGCTGAAGCGTCCTTCGGCGAGGTCGCGCACGTTGTGAGGCGTCTGCTGGCTGTACCGCTCGTAGCCCCAGGAACCGATGATGATGGCGCTATCGGTATAGCAGATTCCGGAGAATTGGTTGCGCCGTGAGGCGGTAGTCCAAGAGGACGCAAGGATGAATCCGCTGGTATCGTCTGGCAAATACATCTGGACGTGCTCTTCTGTGATGTGCGACAGGGTAGGAGATGGCATGCGAGGAAGACCGGATGCATTTCCGGGATTCAAGCATCTTGTCGTACTCGGCCAGGCCATGCAAAATCAGGCCGGCCCAGATGCTACGACTTTAACTTGCTGGAATTTCAGTTCGAGCACCGCACAGCAGCGCAGTTTGAGGCAGCAAAAACAGAGGAGTCGATGAAAACATGCGTCCAGCAGCGACAGGCGGTGATGCTTCGGCTCTACCCACCTTATTTCAGCTCATTCCACATCGACCGACACCGGCTTGGCAGCAGCACCGGCCTCGCAATAGCTGTACTGATCCACGGCAAGGCCGATCTGGCCATCCCCTGGACTCTCGACCCACGCCACGAGATCCCCCATAGTTCGTATGCCGAGCGACGAACGGCTGACAATGGAAGCCCGCACAGGCAGCAATGCTCCCGCACGGTATTGCGGCGCGCCCCTTACCAGTTCCAACCTCTTTTCGGCAAGTGAAAACCTGGTCGATTTCCCGATAACGGAGCTTTCCGCATAAGAGGTTGCCAGCATCAAGTCGAGCAAGTAACAGGGACCGTAGTAGTCGCGCGGATCGTAGAGGGCAACCCATTCATTCTCGACCCGGCGTTCAGAAAACCCGGGATCACCGTTTTCTGGCAGAACAATAGGGATACCGTCGATCTCACATTCTGCATTCACCCATGCAGCAGACGCGACCAGCACGAGAGAACGTTCCTCCCACCGCTGCGCGTTGAACATGGCCACCACCGCACTGGCCTCTTCTCGCGAGGACACCCGGGCAGCCACGCATACAGAAGGCCTCGCCACAGGAACGCTGCCGATCATAGCGCCGGAAATTTCGGACAATCTAATGGATGCGACATGGCGAGACAACACTTCACGTAGCCCACGCAGCCTGAATCGGCATCGCGCGTCATCGTTGTCGCGCAAGGACTTCAGCCTTTCACCCGGGTCGTGGTCTCGACCAGCCATAAGGATACAGTCGCCGAAGACTCGGTCGGCTGCCACACTGAAATTACTGACGGTGATCGTATTGCTCGCCAATAGTTCGTATACCCTGCGCGCCAGCATGGTCGGTGAATCCTTCACCGTATTCACCGTAATCGCGAAGTCTCCCGACTTGTATACCTTTCCGACCTGCCGATAAGGCACTCCCTCCCGAACCATGGGTCGATACTCGGCCGGATACATGAACGACGGATCGCCGCGACCGGTATTGCGGTCATAGATTTCAACAGGGACCACTTTCTTCACCAGCCGCACAAGTTCCTCGAAATCCCTCGCGCGCTCCGGATACTGCGCATACCACGACCCGGCAAATGACGCAATCTGCCTACGCTCGCAGTTCTCCAGTGGATTGTGCATCGCCGGCTGACATGCGAACCCGAGCACCTCAATACGATTATGACCGAGAACATCCCTGTACCGCGGGACACAACGCTGATCGGTGGTGAAAACATGATCGAACAGTCTCGCGGCATCGATGAAATGATCGAAGTGGGAAGGATCTTCCTTGTTCCAGAAGGCCGTTTGGATGCCCCGCCTGCGGCAGCAGCCTACAAGGTGGGCCAGCGCCCCGGATGCGGGATGGATCCGGTCACGCCAATCATCCTCCCGGCCGCGCCATGCCGACTCAACGAGCAAAAGATGCGGCCGAAGCGCGTCCAGAATCGGCTCGAAGCCCTCAGCCGGAAGATTGACGATCTCGCACTCCGGCGAAAAGCACTCGTAGGTAAACTCATCGAGCACCGCAGCGACACGAAGCCCATGGATGGAGTCCGGCGGTAATTCCGGGCTCCGAAGCGGCGCGTCTGCTGCAGCCTGCACCAATACTTCGGGTGGCAGTCGAGTCGACGGCGGCCCATCGTCTTGCGACGCTCGTGTCCGCAGGTGCTTTCGAACCTCCCAGAGCGCACTCGGCAACCTGAGCAATGCTCGCGGCGAATGCGCTGCTGCGGCCAGCGCCAACCCGAGGCGGACACCACCTGAGTTCCGCAGTAGCTGTAACTCGGCGCGTGCCAATGCTTCCGCACGTTCGGCGTCCAGCTTCCCGAAGAAAAAGCACGAGACCCGATCTCGCTCGAGAATCAATTCTTCCAGCAGGCCGGAATCACGCTCCTGGCCAGGAGATGTCTGCTTCTGCATCATTCAGTCTTCCCTGCACCACTCCCATCAGAGGCGAGACGCCGCCACGGCCTCCATGGCGGGCGACGCACTCGCATCTTCAGAGCTTCCAGTATCAAAGCGCCCGAGTACGCCTTCGATGGAATCAACAACCTTGCGCCACGACCTTTCCTCGATGACCCATTTGCGCCCCTGTTTACCCAGTCGCTGGCGCAACGCGGGATCGACGATCAAACGTTCCAGCACTTCGGCCAAGCTGCCCAAACTACCCTTTTCGAACACGAGTCCTGTCTGCCCGTCCGAAATCATTTCCGTCAGGGCTCGGACACTGGACACGACAACAGCCTTTTCCATTGCCAGGGCCTCCAACGGCTTCATCGGCGACACCATCTCGCAAACCGGCCATGGCTTCCGGGGAAACGGGCAGATGTCGAGCAAGGAATAGTAGGACTCCACCAGCTCATGGGGAATCCGCCCTGGCATGATGAGCTTGTCCTCGATCCCGCCTTCCCGCGCAATGCGCAGCACTTCCTCGGTGATCGGTCCGCGCTCCTGCCCCGACGCATTCTCGCTTCCAACGAGAACCAGTCGGAAATCATGTCCCCGCTCGTGCAGTTTGACGCAAGCCTCTACAAGATGCTCCAGCCCTTCGTAGATCACGAAGGTACCGATGTAGCCGATGACCGGAACCGACTCCGGCAAGCCAAGCTGCCGCGCAAGCTCGAGATCCTTCGCGATTGGCTGGAAACGCTCCGCATCGACTGAATTGGGCAGAAGGGTGATGCGCGCCGGGTCCACGCCCCGCGCAATCAACTCTTCTCTCATTGGTTCGGTCAATGTGAATACATGATCCGCCTCGCGTGCGACCGTACCTTCGATATGACGCTGGACATCGAAAGAGACGCTCTTCGCGAACTCTTGGTCACGCGACATCCGCGTGATTTCCCAAAGGCCCCTGACCTCATAGAAGAACGGGACACCCAACTTCCTGGCGGCCACCAGGGCAGGCAGAGCGGTCAGGTAATTGGATGCGCCTTGCACGTACCGCGGCTTCACGCGGCGCAACTCTGCCTCGAGCCGTTCTGTTGCGTCAAGTATGTAGCGATACTCGGCGACCCCTGCCCTGCTTGGCGACACTATGCGCTGGTACTGCACACCGTCGATAGTGTCCACGATCGGGATATCGACCGGCGCCAACTCCGGCTTGATGTCCAGTGGAAATCCGGGCCTGGTAACGCAGACAACCTGGTGCCCACGTTCCGCCAGTCCAACCGCAACGCCATGCGAACGGGTTGCATAGCCACCGGACGAGTACGGAAGGCTGTTGTGGAGGACATAGACGAATCGATCACCTTCAGCTGGAGACCACCGCTCCGGGCGAGGTGGAATTGCCTCCAGCACTGCAATCTTGTACGAGGAGGTAGTCTTGAACTGGTCGATGAAGCCTTCGGCTATCTTGTTGCCGCTTCTCGCTGCATCATGCAGTTCCTTCAACGTATCGCTGGCAGCCTGCATCTGCCGGCAACGCAAAGTCACGTGGAGGAATCCACGCAACATCCCGACCGAGCGCTTGAGCTCGACCGCACGCGAGGCGATTTCGAACTCCAGATCGCGCCGCCCTTCAGCGCCGCAGGCCTGAGCTGCGATCAGGTATGCAAAAGCCAGCCCAGATTCCTCGGCATCGGGGAGACGGGACTGGATAGAGCGCATTACCATCTCCGCGCCACCATGCATCGACTGCCTGGCCTGGTGACGAAGCGCCTCCTTTTCCCAGTCCGTCAGGCCTGTCCGCACTTTCTTCTGCACCTGCACCGTACGGGTACGCCGGCCACGAAACAAACGGGCGAGCGTCATCGGGAGCTTGATGAGCGATCCTGGAGACCGGATCGACATCACCAGGGCGAATCCCAGACGGAACGAGGTGCTTTCGCGCAGCTCGCTCACTTGCCGCTCGGACTCCGCCAACGCTTCGCGCGTATCCTGCAGCTCCTGCTCGATCGTTCGTACCTTGCCGGAGAGCCTGCGCATTTCCTCGGAAGCCGCGAGTTCCGTCGTAGCCAGGATTGAATGCTCATCGACTGTCATCGGCTTCGAGTCCCGAACAAAAACGGACTCGACAAACCCGTCGGACACAGCGAGCCGCTCGACGGAAAACTCAGGAAGCGCCTGGACGAGCATGCCGGGAAATACCGGCTCGGCCGTCCGGCTACCACGACCATCGAACGCGACGACGGCAATCAGGATGGACTGGGGGCTCATCGCCGAAGACAGTAGTGGCAGAAGGCTCTCCAGTTCGAAACGATAGCCGTCGAGAACGACTGCCGCATCGTAGCCATTCTCTGCGAGAGCCTCGCGCAACGTGTTCGAGTCGAGGCCTCGCAACACGTGTGCGACCCCAGATCCTTCCGCAGCGAGCTCCTCGGACAGCGCATCAAAGCCATCGGGCTGCGCATCGAGCAGAGTAATCCCACAACCTTCGCGCACCAGCAACACCGCAAGTGAAGCAAGTTTCGCTCCGATCAGAAGAACCCTGTTCCGTCCTCTGACCTGATCTCGAATCGAGAGAAACCGCTGCCAGACATCAGCGGCAGGCAAACGTACCGACGCGGGCGACTCAATGCGCCGAACACCAGAATCTGTGCTCGAGACGGCGGGTGTTGACATCTGCGGGTCAGGCATCTGCATACTCCAGGCTAGTCAGAGGTCAACACCAGAATCCAACCGGGTCGACCACGATGGCGCCTTCGGGACGGGGACAGGCGAGGAACGCGCTATGAGGCACCAGCACCACGACGATCTGCGCCTTGTCCACGGCGGCATCGATATCTGCAAATGACAAACCCCGGGCCTCCGCTTCCTCCGCAGGCAACACATGGGAATATGGGTCTACACAAAGGACACGCCCTGGATATCTAGCCGATAGGACCGTTGCAATCTCGAGCGAAGGGCTCTCGCGGAAGTCGTCCACATCGGCCTTGTAGCTGAGCCCCAGGCAGGCAATGCTGGCGTCTGGGTTTCGCCTGAGCGCCGACTCGACCTGGGCAACGATGAACTCCGGCTTGCTGTCGTTGACCTCCCGTGCAGCGCGGATGATTCTGGCACGATCGGGTGCACTGGAGACAATGAACCACGGATCCACAGCAATGCAGTGCCCCCCGACACCCGCGCCGGGTTGCAGAATCGACACACGCGGGTGCCGGTTCGCAAACTCGATGACCTTCCATACGTCGACCCCCAGATCATCACAGATCATCGAAAGCTCATTCGCAAACGCGATGTTGACATCGCGAAACGCGTTTTCGGTCAACTTGACCATCTCCGCGATCCTGTCCGTCGAGGCGTGGCAGATGCCGCGAACGAACGTCTTGTAAACTTCCGCAGCTCGCTCCGCGCAGCGCGGGGTCATGCCACCGACGATGCGGTCGTTTTCCACCAGTTCCTTGAGCATCTGTCCCGGGATGATCCTCTCCGGACAGTATGCAAGGCAGATGTCGGCATCTTCACCTGCCTGCTGCGGAAAACTCAGGTCTGGCCGCGCCAGTGCCAGCAGGTCCGCAAGCATCCCGGTCGTCCCCACCGGGGAGGTCGACTCGAGAATCACAAGGTTGCCGGGCTTGAGGAGTGGCGCAATGGCACGGCCAGCAGACTGGATGTACGACACGTCCGGCAAGCGGGAGTCGTCGTGAGCAACCGGCGTCGGCACAGCGATGATGAAGACGTCGGCGGCCTGTGGAGTTGTGGTCGCACGGAGACGCCCGGCTTCGACGCAACGACCGACCAGTTCATCGAGGTTACCTTCCTCGATATGCGCCTTTCCGCTGTTGACCGCATCCACGACCCGTTGACTGATGTCAACACCTATCACGTCGACTCCTGACGATGCGAACATGGCCGCCGTCGGCAGACCAATATAGCCGAGCCCGACTACCGAGAGCGTCCCGATATTCCTGGAGCCGGATGCTGGCTTTGTGCTATCTACCATTTTCAGTTACCTGATCTAGTGTAGGGATTTCCTTCCGGAGAACCGATCAATGAGCCAAGGTTGCAGTGTTGGAGCTGCATGGCTCAACGCCCGAGAGTTTTAGTATCGTCGTACTGGACACACCTATCATCCGGAACAGATGCAGGATCATTGCCGGACCGACTCCCGGAGGTGCATGTCCTGCCTCGCATGTGCTCAGCCCCTGTTTCCAGCGTTTCTTTCTGAAACTACACGGGTCTTTTCTGCTGGCGGTGACGCGCCACCCGCGTCTTTCGGGAAAGATTGCAGGCTCGCACCGGCATCTTCCAGTGCCTCTGTCTTAGCCCTGTTGGCATTGCGGACGATGTCCGCGTAGTGAACGAGCGCGTCCTTGATCGGCCCCAGGTATGCGACCCTACCAGCTTGGAGTACGAGCCCACGATTGCACAACTTCTTGGCGAGCTCGGTGTTGTGACTCGCAACGACCACGATCTTGCTGCCCTCCACTCGGTCGACTAGGCGCTCGCGCGCCTTTCGAACGAACTGCGCGTCACCGGCACCGAACCACTCGTCCAGAAGCATGATGTCGTGCTGGGCCGAGGTCGAAATGGCAAAGCCAAGCCGCATCCGTTGACCGGAGGACAGGGTGAACAGGCGGCGATTCGCCAAGTCTCCGAGTTCGGAAAAATCGAGAATGGAGTCGATCATCGTGCGGACCTGTGCCGCTCGGATCCCCATTGCCGTCGCTCGCAGGTAGATGTTCTCGATCAGGGTGCCCTCCTGATTGAAGCCAAGACCTAGATTCAACAGCGCCTGCTTCGTGCCGCTCATTTCGACATGGCCACGGGTCGGCTGAAAGGCGCCTGTCAGCACCCGCAATAATGTAGTCTTACCCGCTCCATTGCGCCCGATCAGTGCCACCCTATCGCCTTCCTCCATCTCGAAGGAGACATCGTCCAGTAGCGTTGCAAAGTGTCGCTTCGGAACGGACGTGACGGCGCCCAGCAGGGTGCGAAGCCACGATGTGTTTCGTTGCTCCGGCTGGAGATAATATGGGACTTCGAGGCACACTCCCCGGGCCCGGATGTACGCCGTCATCGGGAATCTCCGTTCATATCCAAAGCGGCACGAAGCGCGAGTATCGGCGATACAGGACAGCAGCGAGCACCCACCCCGCCAAGGTCATGGCTGCCACGTATGTGAGACTGATCGTCTCGACGGACTCGCCGAGAATCGGCGCGCGCACGACCGTGATCAGGTGATAGGCCGGATTGCCATGCACGGCCCACCATCCGAATGTGCCCGGCGGAAAACGGTCTCCGACCCACAGGATCGGCGTCAGCAGCATGCCGAAGCGGAGCATGGTGTTGGCCGCTTCACCCGCGTCAGGATGCCGGGCGCCTATCAGCGCTATGCAGGTCGACCACCAGATCATGTTCAGAATGACCAGCGGGAAAGTGATGAGCAGCGTCAACAGGTTCGTTCCGTGCATCTGCGGCGACCACAGCAGCGCCGCCAATACGATCAGCACCGAACAAGCGAAGTAGAAGAACGCCTTCGAAAGTGACCGAAGCACGAAATCAGTCAGCCGGGTGCGCCCATCCATGATGAACGATTTGTGCCCCCGCAGAATGGAGGCGGCCTCATTGGTGCACTGGACCATGAAGCGCCAGACCACGTAACCAGTCGCCAGATATGCAATGTAGTACTCGGGATCGTGCCCCATGATCCTCGAATAGATGCTGCCGATGGCGCCGACGAATACCGCGACCGGCATGAATATCCACGCCAGTCCGAGTCGCGTGCGGCGATATTTGGTGGCGATATCGAGCCAGCTGGAGTAGGCCCAGAACTCGGGATAGCGCATGCTGTCCCGCAGGTGCGTCAAGAAGGATGCCATCGAGGGTCGCTATCCGGAGTGCGTATCAGGGCGCGAGCGCGCATTCGAGGTCGAGTTCGAGGTCTGTCGATTCTTCGACACCCACGCTCAAACGCACCAGGCCAGCACTGAGTCCCATTCTTTCACGCCTCTCCTCCGGCACCGATGCATGCGTCATCACTGCCGGATGATTGACCAGACTCTCCACGCCGCCCAGGGACTCGGCCAGGGTGAACAGCTCCGTCCTCTCGCAAAATCGCTTCGCCGCCTCGAACCCGCCCTTGAGCCAGATCGAGACCATGCCGCCGAAGCCGTCCATCTGCCGCTTCGCCAACGCATGTTGCGGATGCGAGGCGAGGCCCGGGTAGATCACCTTTTCGATCGCCGGATGCGACTCCAGGAACTCCGCCAGCGCCTGCGCGTTTTCACAGTGGGCCTTCATCCGCAGGTGCAGGGTCTTCAGTCCGCGCAGCGCCAGGAAGCTGTCGAACGGGCCCTGCACCGCTCCGACCGAGTTCTGCAGGAAGGTCAGCTGTTCGGCCAGTTCGGCGTCGTCGCCGACCACGACCATGCCGCCGACGACGTCGGAATGGCCGTTGAGGTACTTGGTGGCCGAATGCAGCACGAGATGCGCACCGAGCGCCAGCGGGCGCTGCAGGATCGGCGAGCAGAAGGTGTTGTCGACGACCACGATCAGGCCGCGCTTGCGGGCGATCTCCGCGATACGCGCGATATCCACCAGCTTGAGCAGCGGGTTGGTCGGGGTCTCGATCCAGACCATCCGGGTCTCGGGCCGGATCGCCGCCTCGAACGCAGCCGCGTCGTTCAGATCCATCCAGCTGAAGTCCAGCCCGGCCGAACGGCGCCGCACCCGCTCGAACAACCGGTAGGTACCGCCATAGACATCGTCCATGGCGATCACGTGGCTGCCCGAATCCAGCAGCTCCAGCACCGTGGACGTGGCCGCCATGCCGGAAGCGAAGGCGTAGCCGCGGCTGCCGCCCTCCAGCCCGGCCACGCAGCGCTCGTAGGCGAAACGGGTCGGATTGTGGCTGCGCGAGTACTCGAATCCCTGGTGCTCACCCGGGCTGCGCTGGGCGTAGGTGGAGGTGGCGTAGATCGGCGGCATCACCGCGCCGGTGCTGGGATCGGGCGACTGGCCGGCATGGATGGCCTTGGTCCCCAGACCCCAGTTTTCCGGGCTGGTGTCGGCCGCTCCGCGGTCGTCCGTCATACAGATGAAATCCAGTGAAAACAGGTCGCGAATTCTACCATCGGGCGGGTTGGCCCATACCGGGCACCGCTGCGTGATCGTGGAACCGCCTCACGGCTGCTGGGCCGGGCAGCGTTCAGGTTCGGCGGCGCTGTGGGAGCGACGGCAGTCGCGACGCCCAATGCTTGTTCCGGGTGATTGCTGGGGTTCGAGTGGTATCGGCGTCGCGACTGCCGTCGCTCCCACAGGAACGGCACTGCAACGCCGGGCCCCGCTCACCGCGAGGGTACGCCGGCGAGCCCAAACGCCGGCTACTGCACCCGCCGCCGCAGCCAGTTCAGCAGGTCGATCCGGGTGATCAGGCCCAGGAAGCGGTCGTCGTCGACGACGATCGCCACCTGGCCGCGGTCGAACACCGGCAGCAGCGCCTCGATCGGCGATTTCACGTCCATGATGTCGAGCTTGCTGACCATCGCGGTCGAGACCGGATCCCGGAAACGCGCCTCGTCGCCGTAGACGTGCAGCAGCACGTCCGATTCGTCGAGGATGCCGACGATGTGCTCGCCGTCCATCACCGGCAGCTGCGAGATCTCGTACAGCTTCATGCGCTGGTAGGCGGTCATCAGCAGGTCGCCCGGCGCCAGCACTACCGTGTCGCGCTGCGAGTACGGCCGCAGGATCAGGTCGCGCAGGTCGCCGTACTGCTCGCGCTCGATGAAGCCGTTGTCCAGCATCCAGTAGTCGTTGTACAGCTTCGACAGGTACTTGTTGCCGGTGTCGCAGACGAACACCAGCACCTTCTTCGGTTCGGTCTGCTCGCGGCAGTACTTCAGCGCCGCTGCCAGCAGGGTGCCGGTGGAGGAGCCGCCGAGGATGCCCTCGCTGCGCAGCAGCTCGCGCGCGGCCAGGAAGCTCTCGCGGTCGCTGATCGCGTAGGCCTTCTTCACCCGCGTGAAATCCGAGATCACCGGCAGGAAGTCCTCGCCGATGCCTTCCACCATCCAGCTCGCCGACTTGTCGCTCAGGGTGCCTTCGTTGATGTACTCGGCGAGGATCGAGCCGACCGGATCGGCCAGGATCAGCTCCACCTCCGGCGCATGCCCGGCGAAATGCCGCGACAGTCCGGTCATGGTGCCGGAGCTGCCGCAGCCGAACACCACCGCGTCCAGTCCGCCCACGTCGGCCATCTGCCGCAGGATCTCCGGCGCGGTGCCGTGCTCGTGCGCGGCCGGGTTGTCGGGGTTGCCGAACTGGTTGACGAAATAGGCACCCGGCGTCTCGCGGGCGATGCGCTCGGCCAGGTCCTGGTAGTACTCGGGGTGGCCCTTGGCCACGTCGGAGCGCGTGAGCACCACCTCGGCGCCCATCGCCTTGAGGTTGAAGATCTTCTCCCGGCTCATCTTGTCCGGGACCACCAGCACCAGGCGGTAGCCCTTCTGCTGCGCCACCAGCGCCAGGCCGATGCCGGTGTTGCCGGCGGTGCCCTCGACCAGGGTGTCGCCGGGCCGGATGTCGCCGCGCCGCTCCGCGGCGTCGATCATCGAGAGCCCGATGCGGTCCTTGATCGAGCCACCGGGATTCTGGCTTTCCAGCTTGAAGTACAGCTCGCAGGGGCCGGCATCGAGGCGCTGCGCGCGGACGACCGGGGTGTCGGCGATGAGATCGAGGACGGAATCGTGGATCGGCATGCTGGCTGGAGCCCGCGGGCGTCGTCGGAAGGAGGCGCGATTATCGCACCGCTCCGCCCGCTAAAGGAAGGGGTGTCCTGCGTCAGTGGTGCAGGGTGTCGTACATCCGGGTCAGGCGATCCTTGGCAGCGAGCTTCTCGCGTTTCATCTGCGTCAGGGTGGTGTCGTCGATCGGCAGCACGCCGAGTTCCGCGTCCATGACTTTCTTGTCCAGCTCCTGATGGTGGTGGTACAGGCGCCGGAACTCGGGGTTGGCCTGAAACACCGCGTCGAGCTCTGCCTGGGGTTGCCCTTCGAACATGGAAGCCTCCGTGGGGTGAGGGATCGGAAACAAAAACGCCCCGGCCGGCGAGGGCTCGGGGCGTTGCAGGTGGGTCCGGCCGGAGACGGACTGCGCGGGTCGCCCTTCGTGAGCGTCCGCGCGGACCTTGCTTCCGGCGGCATGCTCCTCGGGGCGGGGCGTCTGGGTCATCGTCATCGGCCTGTCGGCAGGCGGTGACCGGATCGGACGCCGCCTGTGAACTCGACCCTACTCCTCCGGATCGGGACCGGCAAGCGCTCCCGACGGGAGCGCGCGGCGACGCCAATGGGTCTTTCCTGAATGGGCGGACCGGACGCCGGCTGCGATCTCATGGCCGTTTCGAGCGCTCGCCGAAGGCGGGCTCAAGCGGCTGAATCGATTAGAAATTATTCGTTAAACAGCCGGACGGGGTGCATCAATCCTCGTCTTCGACCGCCCGCATCAGTTCCGCCTCACGGCGGGCCAGCTCGGCTTCGCGCGCACGTGCGGCCCGCAGCTTGGCCGCCTGGTCGCTGGCGACCCCGTCAAGCACGATCTCGGCTTCCTGGCGGGCGCTGAATTCCGACTCCGCCGCCATGCGCAGGCGCGCCGCCTCCTCGGCCTGGATCTGCGCCTGCACGCGCATGCGCTCGGCCTCCTGCCGCGCGCGCGCGGCCTCCTGCCGGCTGGCCTCGACCAGCAGGTCGCTGCGCTCGCGATCCAGTTCGCCGATCTCGCGCCGGATCGCCTCGGTGCGCGCGGCCGTCTCGGCGGTCTCCACGCGCCATTCGGCGACCTGCAGCGGTTGGGCGCGATCGCCGCGCGCATTGGCGTAGGCGTCCACGGCCTGCCGTGCCTGCAGGCGCTCGTAGTGGGCGAAACCGCTCTGCACCGGATCGGCGTCGAGCGCCTGCAGGCGCTGCAACAGACGCTGCGCGGCCGGGTCGTCCGCCGCGTGCGCGACGGAAGCACAGACCGGGACGCACAGCAGGGCCAGCAACATCCAGGACGATAGGGTCTTCATGTCAGTCCTCCTCCATACCCAACTGCTCGCGCAGCCGGGAGATCTGCGCCCGGCGCTGCGCCAGTTCGGTATTGGCCACCGCCTCGCGGCTGCGGGCGCGGGCCAGGTCGGCGAGCGCCGAAGCGCTCAGCGCGGCACTGCGCGCGTCGCGTTCGCGGCCGCCGGCCATCGCCGCCTGGGCCTGTCCGAGCAGGGTCCGGGCCTGGGCGATTTCCTCCGGCGCGTACTGATCGGCATCGGCATCGGACGCGCGGGCGACCGACTGCTGCGCGGCCGCCAGTTCGGTCGTGGGCGGCGGCAGACTGGCGCAAGCTGTGAGCGCCAGCACGATCCCGAAGGCGGAGGCCTGCAGGAACACTCTCAATTGTGCAATGCTAGCTGACATTGGCGGCCGTACCGATGGGGAATCTGCGGCCATTGTCGACAGCAGGCGGCCGGATCGCAACGACCGATCACGGCCGAAAGGGGATTCGTTCATGGACATCGGCTATTTCCTGAAGCTGATGACGGAAAAAAACGCCTCGGACATGTTCCTGACCACCGGGGCGCCGGTCTACATCAAGGTCGAGGGCAGACTGTACCCGCTCGGCAACACCGGATTGCCCACCGGCATGGTGAAGAAGATCGCCTATTCGCTCATGGACGAGGGTCAGGTGCCGGTGTTCGAGCGCGAGCTGGAGCTGAACATGGCGCTGTCGCTGCAGGATTCGGGGCGCTTCCGCGTCAACGTGTTCAAGCAACGCGGCGAGATCGGCATGGTGATCCGCGCCATCCGCAGCGTCATCCCCAGCATCGAGGAGCTGCAGCTGCCGCAGGCGCTCAAGCAGATCATCATGGCCCCGCGCGGACTGGTGCTGATCGTCGGGTCCACCGGTTCGGGCAAGTCGACCACGCTGGCGTCGATGATCGATCATCGCAACAGCCACACGTCCGGACACATCCTCACCATCGAGGACCCGATCGAGTACCTGCACAAGCACAAGAAGTCGATCGTCAACCAGCGCGAGGTCGGGCTCGACACCCACACCTTCCACAACGCGCTGAAGAACGCCATGCGCGAGGCGCCGGACGTCATCCTGATCGGCGAGATCCTCGACGCCACCACGATGGAGGCGGCGATCGCCTTCGCCGAGACCGGCCACCTGTGCCTGGCGACCCTGCATTCCAACAACGCCGACCAGACCATCGAGCGCATCCTCAACTTCTTCAACGAGAACGCGCACAAGAACGTGCTGATGAACCTGGCGCTGAACCTCAAGGCGGTGGTCAGCCAGCGCCTGGTGGTCGGCGTCGATGGCCGCCGGCTGCCCGCGGCCGAGGTGCTGATCAACACGCCGATGATCCGCGACCTGCTACGACGCGGGCAGGTGCACGAGATCAAGCAGGCGATGGAGGAGACCCTGGAAGAAGGCATGGAAAGCTTCGACCAGTGCCTGTTCCGGCTCTACAAGGAAGGCAAGATCGAGATGGAGGAAGCGCTGAAGGCCGCCGACTCGCGCGACGGCCTGGCGCTGAAGTTCCGGCTGTCGGAGGGCGGCAGCGGCGAGCACGACCCCTACGCCGATGTCTTCGACAGCGCGCCGGAGAATGAGCACACGTAGCCGGCATTCTCGGATGCAGCCGCCCCCGTAGGAGCGCGCCATGCGCGCGATGCCGCGCCAGGCAGCCCTTTCCGCCGCAGTGAAGACTGGGCCGTCGCCACGGGCGGTGTCAGTGAATAGCCCGCACCTCGAGCCAATGGGTGAGGTGCTGATCCATCGTGAAGGGCTTGGCTATTGATTGGCACCGCCCGTGGCGACGGGGCTTGTCTCACCGCAACGGAAAGAGCTGTTTGGCGCGGCGCGCTCCTACGTGGGCGCATCCGGCTGGCGCTCCGGGCGCGCGGCCTCGAACGCCGGCAGCGCCAGGCAGGCGGCCTCGATGCGGCGGATGGTCGGATACGGCGTCATATCGACGCCGAAGCGGCGTGCGTTGTACACCTGCGGCACCAGGCAGCAGTCGGCCAGGGTCGGCGCATGGCCGTCGCAGAACGCGTCGGTGGAAGGATGATCGGACAACAATGCCTCGAACGCCGCCAGGCCTTCGGTCATCCAGTGCCGCATCCAGACGTCGCGTTCGGGCTGGGGCACGTTCCAATCGTGCTCGAAGAAGCGCATCACCCGCAGGTTGTTGAGCGGATGGATGTCGCAGGCGACCAGCTGCGCCAGCGCGCGCACCCGCTGGCGCTCGCGCGCGGTGGCGGGCAGCAGCGGCGGCGACGGCCAGACTTCGTCCAGGTATTCCAGGATCGCCAGCGATTGCAGCAGGCGGCGGCGACCGTGCTCCAGCATCGGCACCAGCTTCTGCGGATTGGCCGCGGCGTACTCCGGCCTGAGCTGCTCGCCGCCGTTCCGCACCAGGTGCACCGGCACGATCTCGTACGGCAGCGCCTTGAGGTTCAGGCCGATCCGCACCCGATAGGCCGCACTCGAACGCCAATACGAGTACAGCGTGAGCGGCTCCGCCATCTTTCCCTCTCCCATGCGCCCCCTGTGGCCGCCTGTCGTCAACATTAACGCGGAAGCCGCCGCAGTGGCCGTCCACCCGTCGCGTGGCGGCGCCCGTTCGGCTGCCGCGGCCCCGTCCGGTCAGGCGCCGGACTGGCGTTCGATCCGCTGCTCGATGGCGCCGAAGATCGAATGCCCCTCGCGATCGAGCATCTCGATGCGCACGGTGTCGCCGAAACGCATGAACGGCGTCAGCGGCTTGCCGTGTTCCAGCGTTTCCACCGTGCGCTTCTCCGCGAAGCAGGACGCGCCCTTGCCGGTGTCCTGGTTGGCGATGGTGCCCGAGCCGACGATCGTGCCCGCCGACAGCGGCCGGGTGCGGGCCGCGTGCGCCAGCAGCTGGGCGAAGTCGAACTGCATGTCCACGCCCGCCTCCGGCGCTCCGAACCACTCGCCGTTGACGTGGGTCAGCAGCGGCAGGTGCAGCTTGTTGCCGCGCCAGGCCTCGCCCAGTTCGTCTGGGGTCACGAACACCGGGCTCAACGCCGAGCGCGGCTTCGACTGCAGGAAGCCGAAGCCCTTGGCCAGCTCGCCCGGGATTAGGTTGCGCAGGGAGACGTCGTTGACCAGTCCGACCAGCTGGATATGCGCCGCCGCCTGCTCCAGCGTCGCCGCCATCGGCACGTCGTCGGTCACCACCACGATCTCGGCCTCCAGGTCGATGCCGTGGTCCTCGCTGGGCACGCACACCGGGTCGCGCGGACCGTAGAAGCCGGCGCTGGCCGCCTGGTACATCAGCGGATCGGTGTAGAAGCTCTCCGGCACCTCGGCACCACGCGCGCGGCGCACGCGCTCCACGTGCGGCAGGTAGGCGCTGCCGTCGACGAACTCGTAGGCGCGCGGCAGCGGTGCCGCCAGCTGGGCCATGTCGAGATCGAAGGCGCCGGCCGCCTGCCCGTCCTCGAGCCGCTGCGCCAGCGCATTGAGCCGCGGCGCGAGATTGGACCAGTCCTCCAGCGCCCGCTGCAGGGTCGCGGCGATCTCGCCCGCGCGCACCGCGCGCGAAAGATCGCGGGAGACGACGACCAGGGTGCCGTCGCGGCCGCCCTCCTTCAGGGAACCAAGCTTCATCGGGACTCCGTGTTTCCGGCGCCGCAGCGCGATGGTTGCGATTGTAACCGGGACGCCCGAAGGCCCCGGCGCGGCCGCATGTCGGGCTTCCGCCGGCGACGCCCGAAGCGCGGTGATGGGTCCGCCGCGCCTTTGCCGGTTGGTACTGCAAGCGCGGCGTGGTCGTTGCCCCGGAAGCCGGGAAAGGCCCGGCCGGTTCAACGATTCCGGTCGAGGGCGCGTCCTTCTGCGACTGCGCGATTCCATCCTAACTTTCGGAGTACGCCATGAACCTGCAAATCCTGTCCGCCCCTCCCCGCCATCGCCTGTCCTCGGCACTGGCTGTCGCTCTTTGCCTCGCCTTTTCCGGCGCCGCGGTCGCCGGCGAGACCTGCGATCTTTCCACTGCCGGCGAAGACGACGGCGGCGCCAACGCCCCCGGTGCCACTGCCACCGCCTGCGGCACCAGCGCCCAGGCCACCGGCGAGGATTCCACCGCCTACGGCAACGCCGCCACCGCCTCGGGCGATGAAAGCACGGCCACGGGCGAACGCAGCACTGCCTCCGCCGGCATGAGCACCGCCAACGGCACCATGAGCCGGGCGACAGACCTGGGTGCCACCGCGACCGGCGCCTACAGCGTTGCCTCGGGGTCGGGAAGCACCGCCAACGGCAACATCAGCCTGGCCAGCGGCGATTTCGGTACCGCCATCGGCCTGGCCAGTCTGGCCTCGGGGAACTCCGCCACCGCCACCGGCACATTGAGCCAGGCCAGCGGCGCCTCCAGCACCGCCACCGGTGCCTACAGCCTCGCCACCGGACTGTCCGGCACCGCCACCGGCTCGTCGAGCCAGGCCTCGGGCGAATACAGCACCGCCACCGGCAGCAACAGCAACGCCTCGGGCGAGAGGAGCATCGCTCTTGGCGTCGCCAGCCAGGCGACCGGCGAGCACGGCGTCGCCATCGGCGTGCTGAGCCAAGCCAGCGGGCAGTACAGCACCGCTATCGGCACCAACAGCCTGGCCACCGCACAGAACAGCACCGCCGTCGGCGACGGCAGCGAGGCGCTGGCCATGGCCAGCACCGCGATCGGCGCCGACAGCAGCGCCGGGCTGTTCGCCGATGCCGCCTTCGGCATGAGGGCCACGGCCAGCGGCGGATCGAGCACCGCGCTGGGTGCGCTCAGCGTCGCCAGCGGCGTCGGTGCGATCACAGTTGGAACGCAGAGCCTGGCATCGGCGGACGGCAGCATCGCCATCGGCGCCCTGAGTTCGGCCAGCGCCGTCGACAGCACCACGCTCGGCAATCAGAGCCTGGCCAGCGGCCAGAACTCGGTGGCGCTGGGCGCACACTCGGTGGCAGGCCAGGCCGACACGGTGTCGATCGGCAGTGCCGGCAACGAACGCCGCGTGGTGAACGTCGCCGATGGCACCGGCGCGACCGATGCGGTCAACCTGTCGCAGTTGCAGGCCACGCTGGCCACCGCGAACGCCTACACCGACACCGCGGTCGCCACTGGCGGTACCGCGGCCAATGCCTACACCGACGACCGCGAGGCGGCGATCCGCAGCGACATGGAGGCCGGCGATGCCGCCACCCTGGATGCGGCGGAAACCTATGCCGATGCCGGCGACACCGCGACCCTCAACACGGCCAACGAATACACCGACACGCAGATCGCCAGCCTGGTCGGTTTCGACCCGGGCTCGATCAACGGTCGCATCGATGCGCTGGAAGATCGTTTCGACGATGTCGACCGCCGCATGCACCGTCAGGACGCACGCATCGACCGTGCCGGCGCGTTGAACGCGGCGATGATCGGCATGGCCGCCAGCGCGTCGGCAGTCGAAGAGGGGCAGAGCCGCCTCGGCTTCGCCGCCGGCGAATACAACGGCAAGCAGGCGTTCTCGATCGGCCTGCAGCAGCGCATCGGCAGGCGTGTCGCGCTGACCGTCGGCGGCGCGTTCAGCGGTTCGGAGCGCTCGACCACACTGGGCGTGGGTATCGGTTTCTGACGGCTGTCCCAAGTCCGGGCGAGGCCCACGGGCGGCCCGGCGGCGGGCGTGGCGATGACGTCGTCACGCCCGCTTTTTGCATGCCGACGCGAGGCCGGCGTGCGCCAGCCGAAGGCCCTCCGCAGCAGCGTGCCGGCACCACTCGCGGCGAATCGGGTGATGGGTTTGTCGCTGTTTCAGCGGTTGATTGTTCAAGCGCGACAAGGTCACCGCCCCGGAAGCCGGGGGAGGCCCGACCGGATTCGATCTCCAGGTCGAGGGCACGCCCTCTGCGTCCGCGCGATACCTACCCATCAGGAGAGTTCACATGAAGCATCCGAACATGATCATCGCGCGACGCCAGCGTTGCGCCCTGGCCGTTGCCATCGCCCTGTCCTTCGCCGCTACCGGCACGGCATGGGCGGGCGACGTCTGCGACTACGAAACGGCGGGCGAAGGAGGCGGGACCGCAACGGCCGTCGGCTTCAACGCGCTGGCCTGCGGCAACGGCAGCGCCGCCGCCGGCAACGAGGCGGTGGCGTACGGCCTGAACAGCGACGCGAGCGGCAACTTCACGGTCGCGATCGGTTCCAACAGCGAAGCCAGCGGCATCCGCAGCCTTGCCATCGGCGCGTCGGCCACCGCCACGCAGGAGATGAGTACGGCGGTCGGCATGTCCAGCGCAGCGACCGGCGACCACAGTTCCGCATTCGGCGGCGACGCCAACGCCACCGGCGCGCGCGCGACCGCGGTCGGCGCCTACAGCCAGGCCACCGGCGCTGGCAGCACGGCGGTCGGCGGCTGGTACGACGCCGATAACGACGGCGCCCCGGATGCCGGCGAACTGACGCTCGCATCCGCGGACAACGCCAGTGCCTTTGGTGCCGGCGCGCGCGCGACCGGTGCCTTCAGCACCGCTACCGGTGTGAGCAGCAACGCCGCCGGCGGCGGCTCTACGGCGGCCGGCTACCTGAGCTCGGCCGGTGGCTTGTTCGCCGCCGCCAACGGCTACCTGGCCAGGGCCAACGGCAACTACAGTTCGGCCTTCGGTCCCGAAAGCTGGGCCACCGGCCTCAGGGCCACGGCGGTTGGCCATCTGAGCTCGGTGGGCGGCGATAACGCGTCGGCCTTCGGCGCCGAAAGCCTGGCCAGCGCCGACTACGCCACCGCGATCGGCCACCTGAGCGTGGCCAGCGGCCAGGCGGCCACAGCCCTGGGCGTCGGCAGCAACGCCAGCGCCACGCTTTCGGTGGCGGTCGGCGCCTCGAGCATTGCCAGCGCTTCGGCCACCGCGGCGCTGGGCGCGGGCAGCCGGGCCATCGGCCTGGGCAGCACGGCGCTGGGCAATGCCAGCCTCGCCTCCGGCGAACATTCCACCGCGCTCGGCGCCGGCAGCGAGGCCAGCGGCCTTCGCAGCACTGCGCTCGGCGTGCTGAGCGAGGCCAGCGCCGACTACGCCACCGCGGTCGGCCGCGGCAGCAGTGCCACCGGTGCGTACGCCACCGCCATCGGCGTGGACAGCGTCGCCAGCGGCCTGCTCGGCACGGCGCTGGGCTCGACCGCGGTTGCCGGCGGTGAAGCCGGTCTCGCGGCCGGGGCGCTGAGCCAGGCCAGCGGCTTCTGGAGCACGGCCACCGGCACCGCCGCACTGGCCAGCGGTTACTTCGGCAGCGCCTTCGGCGCGAGCAGTCACGCCGAGGGCGACAACAGCACGGCCATCGGCGCGCAAAGCTGGGCGGCGGGCACCGTCAGCACTGCGATCGGCGAGTTCAGCCGCGCACTGGCCGACCGCAGCACCGCGTTGGGCATGCTGAGCCTGGCCGAAGGCGAGTCCAGCCTGGCGCTGGGCATGTCCAGCGCGACCACGGCGGACGCGGTCAATGCCGTGGCGCTGGGCGCCAACTCGGTGGCCAACCAGGCCGATACCGTGTCGATCGGCGGCGCCGGCAGCGAACGCCGGCTGGTCAACCTGGCCGCCGGCAGCACCGACACCGATGCGGTCAATGTCGGCCAGTTGCACCCCTACGCCACGGCACTGGGCGGTGGAGTCGGTTTCGGCGGCGGCGTGTTCACCGCGCCGACATATGTGATCCAGGGCGCCGAGTATCACGACGTCGGCGGCGCATTTGCTGCGGTCGACAATCGGTTGACGGCATTGTCGGACCAGGGCGGCGTTCCGGGCCCTGCGGGCCCGGCAGGGCCCCAGGGGCCGGCCGGCCCTCAAGGCCCGGGAGGCTCCGAGGGCCCGGAGGGTCCTGCCGGTCCCGGCAACCCGTTGGGCGTGGCCTATGAGAACGCCGACATGGACACCATTGCGCTCGAAGGCGCCGACGGCACCCGGATCTCCAACGTCGCCTCTGGCACCGCCGCGAACGATGCGGTCAACAAGGGCCAGATGGACGCGGGCGACGGCGCGACGCTCGCCTCGGCCGCCGTCCATGCCGACGCCGGCGATGCGCAGACGCTGTCCACCGCCAACGCCTACACCGACACCCAGGTGGCCAACCTGATCGGCTTCGACCCGAGCTCCATCAACGGGCGGCTGGATGCCTTGGGTGACCGCTTCGACGACGTCGACCGCCGCCTGCATCGCCAGGACAAACGGATCGACCGGCAGGGGGCGATGGGCGCGGCGATGTTGAACATGGCGATCAACGCCGCCGGCTCGCAGAGCCCGCGCGGCCGCATCGCGGTCGGCGCCGGCTTCCAGGGCGGCGAGCAGGCGCTGTCGGTCGGCTACGGCAAGCGCATCGGCCGACGCGGCTCGTTCTCGCTGGGTGGCGCCTTCAGCGGAGGTGAGCGCTCCGGCGGCATCGGCTTCGGCGTCGACCTGTAATCACCGGTGGCCAGGGACGGCACCGCCTCCATCAACCGCGGCACCTGCGGCTAAGCCGTGTTGTGACTCAGCCCGGGCCGCCCTGCTCGGGCCCGGGCACGGCGCCCTCCAGCGCCTCCGGTCGCTGCAGCAACTCGGCACCGGGCACCAGTTCCCGGCGCAGCCAGGCGCCACTGCGCGCGCGGCTGGCCCGCAGCGTAATGCCATTCGACCTCCGCAGCCGTGCTATCCGCAGCCTGGAGGAAATTTGATGGGTCCGATCCGCTTTCCGCGGTTGTGTGGATGTGACCCCTCCGAACTCTCCGCAGAAAGGACCCGCCATGAATCCATCGACACGCATTCTCGTAGTGTTGCTCGTGTTTGCCGTCTTTCCCGGGGCGACGTTTGCGCAGACGCAGACCGATGCCGAACTCACCCCCGACGGCGGTTTCCAGGTCGGCCCGCCGGAGTCCCAGGCCGACAATCCGGTCACGACGCTGCGGGCAGTCGTTGCTGCACTGGATGCCCAGCTCGGGCGCTCGGACCTGCCGGCCGCCGTGCTCGCGAAGCTGCGCCACGCCCGCAAGCAGGCCGACAATGCGCGAGGGCACTTCCTCGCGCTCGACTCGCGGCTCGACATGGTAGTCGGAGACGTCGCGACGGCCGTGAACGCCTTCGACGCCGCCGCGCGCGTCTCGACCGACCCGGCGCTGCGCGCCGAACTCCGCCGACAGGGGGGACGGCTGGGCGATGTCGCGCAGTCGCTGGCCGCGAACATGCTGAGGGTCGCCCGGGCGGCAGGCGTCGATCCCAGGCAGCTCGCGATGGCCGAAGCGAACCTGGCTTTGGGCGACCGGCTCCTTGCAATCGGAGACCCGGGCGGTGCGGCAAAGTTCTACAAGAAGGTGCTCCCGATCAAGAATGCGCTCGCTTTCGACGTTCCGCAGTTCCGGGCGCGCCTGCGATTCGTGCTCGATGGCCAGACCACCGGCTACGCCGTCGCAGTCAACCAGGGCGGCATGCTGGTGGACAGCTGGGGCAACGGTTTCCGGCGAACGTCCGCGGACTCTAATCCTCCGGTTCCCTTCACACCATCGGACGAACTCAACATCGCCAGCGTCACGAAGACCCTGACGGCGGCGACGGTGCTCGAGCTGCTGCAGGCGCGCGACATCTCGGTCGACGATCCGATCGCGCCGTACCTGCCCTTTGACTGGACGCGCCCGCAGAGTGCCGGCGCTGTGATCGACCCCGGCGAACTGACGTTCCGCCAGCTCATGACGCACACCAGCGGCCTCGGGGGGCGCAACGGCGGGGGCGGGCGGAGAGGCTGCGGGATGAGCTTCGACGGCATCAAGGCCTGCATCGCCGCCGGTGCCCGGATATCGGACCAGGGATTCTTCTACGACAACGGCAACTTCGCGCTCTTCCGCGTGATTCTCATCAACATCATCGGCGGCTGCAACAACGCGAACGACGGCTGCCTGCCACATGAGGACCAGTGGACCGCGCTTGCGTATCGGTTGAAAATCCAGTGCTTCCTGCTGCCCAGGATGGGCCTCTCCGACGGCATCATCATCTTTCCGTACGATACCTGCGAGGGCCCCGCCCTGGCGCCGAACCCGGCGGAGGCCCCGACCACTCGCTTCCATTGGTTCCCACAGACCGTCGGCAGCGTGGAACCTGGCGACTGGCTCTTCAGCGCCGGCAGCGGCGGGTGGTACTTCTCGGCGCTCGAGCTGGCGCAGTTCCTCGCGCACCTGCGCTACAACGACAAGATCCTGAACCCCGTGACGCGGGCGACGATGTACGAGGGATTCCTCGGCTGGATGGATCCGGCGAACTACGGATCCATGGGCACCGGCGTCTTCGGGACGTACCGCATGCACGGCGGCGACCTGTGCTATCCGAACCTGCCCGTGCCGGCGGGAGTCAGCGTATGTGCGGCCGCCGTGCAGCCGCGCGGCGTGGACACCTGCATCGTCGACTTCCCGACCGGCGTGCAGGTGGTCCTGCTCATCAACTCGATGGGCGGCACGTACCCGTACCAGTGCCGGGCGCTGCAGAACGCCCACGACGCCAGCTGGACAAAGAAGTAAGTGACATCAGCACCGGGCTGGCGCCGCAGGACTGCTCGGTGCAGAAGGCTTGTGCGAACGGCACCGAGGCGTCCTGTTCGGCTTCCGGCGAGTTCACCGATTGCGGGAGCATGTGCAACTGGCTGCGGCAAGCGCATCGGTCGGCGCGGTTCGTTCTCCCTGGGCGGCGCCTTCAGCGGTTCGGAACGTTCGGCCGGCATCGGCTTCGGCCTGGACCTGTGATGCCGTGATCCGGCACCGGCGCTGTCGGCACACGGGAGCGGAGACATCATGTCTCCGCTCTCTTTCTTCGACTAACCCGCAGCGCGCACCGCGGACAGAGTGCGCTCCAGTGCGTGCAGGCGCCGCAGCATTTCGTCGTCCGGTACCAGTTCGCGGCGCAGTGGCGGTGCGGCGATCCGAAGCTGCTCATCTGCGGCTTGGAACCGGCCCTGCGCAGCCAGAACCTCCGCGTAGGGCACCCGCCATCTTCCGATCATGACCGGATCGGCCCAGGTTGCGGCGGGTAATGCCAGGAGTCGTTCCCAAGCTTGGCTTGAAGCCGCCCAATCCTGCCGTCGCTGCGCCAACTCGGCCGCCAAGGCGGCGGGGCGCATCGACATCAATGCGTTGTACTCGCCGCGATCGAGATCGATATCGATATCGGCCAGTGCGACATCGGCCTCGTCCAGGCGGTTCTGGGCCAGCAGCCATTCGGCATGACCCAGGCGCACCATCAGTATTCCGGCGTGGTCATCCGGGTAACGCCTCGTCCAGACCGCCAATGCCCGCTCCACCAGAGGTTGCGCTTCCTGCACGCGTCCGCTGCGTGCCAGTATCCGACCGAGCGCGGCTTCGGTCCGCAATACCCGGCGCTCCTCGTCGCCCAGATGAGAGCGGCGGATCGTGATGGCGCGCCGACAGAGCGATTCGGCCTCGTCGACGGCGCCGCGCGCATACTCCAGGCCGGAGAAGTTGTTGAGGATGCGCGCGTAGTCCAGGCTGTCGTCTCCGGTCACCCGCGCCATGATCGTCAGCGCCTGGCGATAGTGCGCACGCGCCCGGCCATAGTCGCCCAGGTTGTGCAGCACGCCCGCTAGATCGACATGTACATTGGCCACCCGGTCGCTGTCCTCGCCGTACAACGCGCGCGCCAGTTGCAGGTTTTCGTCCTGCACCCGTCTGGCGCCAGGGAGCTTGCCTTGCGCGAAGAGGCTCATCGCCAGGCCGTGCAGGCTCGACTGGGTATCGACCGACCGCTCGCCCAGACGACGCCGGATCGCCAGCGCGTCCCGGTAGCTGCGCTCGGCGCGTTCGAGCTCGCCGCGTTGGCGGTACAGCTGGGCAAGATTGTGCAGGGTCCGCGCCTGTTCGGCGGGCGAGGCCGGCGTGGCGCGTTCATCGCGCAGGGCCAGCGCGGCTTTCAGGGCCTGTTCGGCTTCGGCGAAATCCCCTTTCGCCGACAGCGCCAAGCCCAGCGCGTCGTAAGCGTCGGCGGTATCCAACGGGCGCCCCAAGGGTTGCCGCAACGCCAATGCGCGCCGCGCCGCGGCGACAGCCGCCTCTCCGTACTGACGTTGGCTCAACGACCGCGACAGCTCGCTCAGCGCCTGCGCGGCCGGGCCGGGCTGCGCCACCTGCGGATCGAGAAACCCCTCCGCCGCCTGGGTCAGCAGGGCCTCGGCGCGTTGCGACTGGCCGAGATTGCGGTAGGCGCGCCCAAGCACGGCGCGCAGGCGGGCCCGGACTGCCGGCGTCGTATCCAGAGCCTCATCGATGCGTGCGGCGCTGGCGTCGAGTACCTGGCGCGCGCTCACGTCCTCCGTGCCCCGAGCGCCGCGCATGTGCGGATCGGCGGCATCGAACGCAGCCACCAGAAAGTCGCCGACCTGGCCGGCAACTGCCGCTTCCTGCTCGGCGCGTGCGCGCTCTTCGCCCAGGCGCCAGACGAACGTGGCGGCCGCGAGCACGGCGACACCCGCGACTGCGCTCTCGCGCCAATGCCGGCGCAACCAGCGGCCGGACCGGTAGCGCAAGGTGGGCGCGCGCGCCGTGACCGGCTGCCGGGCCAGGTGCCGCTCGATGTCGGCCGCGAACGCCTCCACCGAAGGGTAACGCCGCGCCGGGTCCAGCGCGCAGGCCCGCAGGGCGATGGCATCGAGGTCGCCCGGCAGGCGTTTTCTCCAGGCGCAATCGGCAGCGGCCAGGGCGCTCGGCACCGGCATCGGGCGTTCGCGATCGGCCACGCCGCGGTCGGTGCGGCGACATGCCAGCAATTCCGTGAACAGCACGCCCAGGCCGAACACGTCGCTGACCACGCTGACATGGGCGCCGGCCAACAATTCCGGGCTGGCATAGGCCGGCGTGCAGAAGCCGCCCGTATCGCCATCGCTGCCTTCGCCCATCATCCGCGCGATGCCGAAATCGAGCAGCACCGGCTCGCCGTCCTCGCGCACCAGCACGTTGCTGGGCTTGAGGTCGCAATGCACCACCAGGCGCTGGTGCGCGGCCTGCACCGCCCGGCAGATGCGCAGAAACAGCCGCAGGCGCTGGCGCAGGTCGGGCGCGTGCCGCTCGCAATGGCGGTCCAGCGGCAGGCCGGCGACGTATTCCATCACCAGGTACGGCTGCCCGGAGGGCGTGGTGCCGCCGTCGTACAGGCGCGCGATGTTGGGATGCTGCAGGTCCGCCAGGATCTGGCGCTCCGACGCCAGGCGTTCGGCGACGGCTGCATTGGCCACGCTGCCGCGCAGCAGCTTGATCGCAACCCGCTGCCGGAACAATTCGTCTGCGCGCTCGGCGATGAACACGATGCCCATCCCGCCGCTGGCCAGGCGCTCCACCAGCTGCCAGGCGCCGAGGCGGTCGCCGGCCTGCAGCTCGCTCGCCGACAGCGTCGCGATCAGTTCGCCCAGCGGCTCCAGCGCACGGTCGAAGCTGGCGGTCTGCGCCGTGAGCAGGGCCAGGGCCTCCTCGATCAGGGCCGGATCATCGCTCAGGTCGCGCAGGCGCGGCGCCCATTGCGTCGGCGGCAGGTCGCAGACCGCATCGAACAGTTGCCGCAGGTCCTGCCAGCGTGCCGCTTCCATGATTGTTCGTTCCTCCCCGGCCGTGCGCTATGCCAACTGCTGGTTCAACCAGGCGCGCGCGAAGCGCAGGTCGCGCTCCACGGTGGGCACCGAGACGCCCAGCACGCAGGCGATGTCCTTGCGTTCCATGCCGCCGAAATAGGCCATCTCCAACCCGCGTGCGGCACGCTCGTCGCGTTCGGCCAGGTGCTCCAGTGCCTGGTGCAGCGCCAGCACGTCGATCTCTACGTCGCCGCCGGCCTCGCGGTCGGCGTGCGAGAGCGTGAGCATCGCGACATCGCCGCCGCGCTTTTCCGCGGCGCGCGCACGCGCGTGATCGACCAGCACCGCGCGCATCTTCAATGCCGCCAGGGCGAAGAAGTGGGCGCGGTCCTCCCAGTCGGTGTCGTTGCCGAGCAGGCGCAGCAGGGCTTCGTTGACCACGGCGGTCGGCTGCAGGGTGTGGCTGTTGCGCCCGCGCCCGAGGCGTGCCGCCGCCATGCCGCGCAGTGCGTCGTAGACCTGCGCCAGCAGGCGGTCGCGCGAAGCCTCGTCGCCGGCGCGCCACGCGTGCAGCAGCCCGGTCAAGTCCTGGTCCATGCGCTCGCTCCCCCACGCAGGCGGCCCTCCACCCTGCGCGTCGCATCCTAGCCCAGTCCCGGGAGAAAGGCGCCGTGACGGGCATGCCGGCGCCCGTCCCAGGCTGCCCGAGGCCCCAAAGGCGTACCGCCTGGCACCATCTCCCCTTATAGGAGGGGCTTCAGTCCCGACCGCGCCAGACGCATCTCAGGGTGGCCGCGAAGACAAACGCGCCGCCGCGCGTTGCGAAGGTCGATTGCCGGGCTTTTCCGCTGCCTGTCGGGGCTGAAGCCCCTCCTACAGGGGCGCATGTCGGTCCTAGTCGTCGCCCTGGAAGCCGGCGGCGCGCCAGGTCAGCACCAGGGTGTCGCGGTGGCCGTGATCGCGATCGTCCCCCGGCTGGATCGGGGTGGATTCGTGGATGACGCGGGCATCGTCCAGGAACAGCAGGCTCCACGGCTCGGCCAGGGTGAAGCGCTGACCGTTGGACCCCTCGGCCTCGAATACCCGGGTCTCGCCGCCCTTGATGCCGGTGCGCTCGACCACCAGCACCGCCACGTAGTCGACGCCGTCGCGGTGCGCGCCCTCCGGCGTCGGCCGGCCGATGCCGTCGCTGGTGTCGATGCGGAACTGGTGCGCCTCCACGTACCAGGGCGATACCGGCCGCAGCGCCGAGCACAGCCGCCCGAGCCCGAGCAGCAGGCCGGTCCAGGCCGGGCTGGCGACGACTTCCGGTTCCACCGGTTCGAACCACCGTCGCATGCCGCCGTGCAGGGCGTTGTAGTCGCGCGGCTGCCAGTGCGCGCGGTGCGGCGCCTGGGTGATCACGTCGCCCTCCACCACGAAGCAGGAATGGCGGCGCCGGCGATAGCGCCCGCCGTCCTTGAGGTAGGTGTCCTCGGGCAGCCGGTCCCAGCTGTCGCGCATGGCAGCGAGCGCGGCCGGCGGATGCCCGCAAAGCGCCGCCACGTCCGCCGGCGCAAGCACTCCGAAGCCGCGTTCGCGCATGCCCGCAGGCAGTCCGTCGATCGGTAGGTACGGCGGAGCCAGGAGGGTCGTCATCACGGCATTTTAGGCTCGGCCTGCCTGCGAGCGCAGGCGCCTTTGTGGGAGTGGCGGCGGCATGCCGCCGCCGGGAAGTCGCGACTCCAGGGGGGCCAGTCGCGACTTCCCGGCAACAGCATGCTGTTGCCACTCCCACAAGAGCCGTTGCGCCCCGTTGTGGCCATGCCGCAACTTCCCGACGCCCTGCCCGCATTGAAGAAGGCGGGACAAGGAAGAGCCCCGCCCAAGAAAAAACCCGCCGTCGGCGGGTTTTTTCCGTTCGCACCGCCGCATCGGCGACGGGCGACTCCGTGGTTGGCAGCCCCGGATGGATTCGAACCACCGAATGCCTGAGTCAGAGTCAGGTGCCTTACCACTTGGCGACGGGGCTATGAAACGATTGTAACGCCGATGGATTAACGCTTCGAGAACTGCGTGGCGCGGCGTGCCTTGTGCAGGCCGACCTTCTTGCGCTCGACCTCGCGCGCGTCGCGGGTCATGAACCCGGCCTTGCGCAGCTCGATCTTCAGCGACTCGTCGTACTCCACCAGCGCGCGGGCGATGCCCAGGCGGATCGCACCGGCCTGGCCGGTGGTGCCGCCGCCGAGGGTGGTGACGGTGATGTCGAACTTGTCGGTGTTCTGGGTCAGTTCCAGCGGCTGGCGCACGATCATGCGCGCGGTCTCGCGGCCGAAGAACTCGTCCAGCGGGCGCTGGTTGACGGTAATGTTGCCGCTGCCCTTGCGCAGGAACACGCGGGCGACGGAGGATTTGCGGCGGCCAGTGCCGTAATTCTGCTGAATTGCCATGTTCAAATGTCCAGGATTTGCGGCTGCTGGGCCGTGTGCGGATGCTCGGCGCCCTTGTAGACCTTGAGCTTGCGATACATGGCCCGGCCGAGGGTGTTCTTCGGCAGCATGCCCTTGACCGCGATCTCGATGACGCGCTCCGGGTGGCGCTCCAGCGCCTGGCCCAGGGATTCGGTCTTGAGATTGCCGATGTAGCCGGTGAAGCGGTGGTATTTCTTGTCGGCCAGCTTGTTGCCGGTGACCGCCACCTTCTCCGCGTTGACCACGATGATGTAGTCGCCGGTGTCGACGTGCGGGGTGTAGACGGGCTTGTGCTTGCCGCGCAGACGGCGGGCGATCTCGCTGCTCAGACGGCCGAGCGTCTTGCCGGCGGCATCGACCACGTACCAGTCGCGCTGGACGGTCTCGGACTTGGCGGTGAAAGTCTTCATGACTGGATTCTGGTACTCGGTCGGTGATTCGTCGGGCTGATTCCGGCAGGCCTGCTGGCGGAATTTTGCCGCGCGATGTGAATTGGCGGAACGAAAGAGGCGAAATGATACAGGCGCCGCCCGCCGCCCGCAAGTCGGCCCCGGCCGGAAACCGACCAGAAACCGACCGGGCGCCGCCCGGCTGGCGGCGGGCGGCAGATGGCGGGAAAATGGCGGCGCTGCCTCCCGCCAGGACCGCCCAGCCGCAGCCCCACCCCACCCGGAGGCCCCCATGGACACCGCCCGCTCGCAGTCCCCGCTCGACCGTTTCCTCTTCCAGGCCCAGCACGCACTGGAGACCGTGTTCGGCAACCCGCCGGCCACGCGCCCCAATCCCGCCGGCGATACCGCCGAGGTCGAGCTCCGGCCCGACGAGCGCCGCCACGCCGCCGGCCTGATGCGGATCAACCATGTCGGCGAGATCTGCGCCCAGGCGCTGTACGTCGGCCAGGCGGCGGTGGCACGCGACCCGGCCACCCGCGCCCACCTCATGGAGGCCGCGCAGGAGGAGACCGACCACCTGGCCTGGTGCGCCGACCGCCTGCGCGAGCTCGACGACCGCCCCAGCCTGTTCAACCCGCTCTGGTACGCCGGCAGCTACGCGATCGGCGTCGCGGCCGGATTGCGCGGCGACGGCTGGAATCTCGGCTTCGTGGTCGAGACCGAACGCCAGGTCGAGGCGCACCTGGAGGACCACCTGCAGACCCTGCCCGAAGCCGACCTGCGCAGCCGCGAGATCCTGCGCAAGATGAAGGAGGACGAGGCGCGCCACGCCGACAACGCCGAGATGGCCGGCGCGCGCGTGCTGCCGCAGCCGATCCCGTCGGTCATGGCGCTGGCATCGAAAGTGATGAAGACGGTGGCTTACCGGATCTAGGGCGGGCCGTAGGCCCGCCCTAGATCCGGCGGGAATGGGGAATCGGGAATGGGGAATCGGAACGGCAGGAGCAAGAGCCAGTACCGGGCATCCAACTCCCGGCAGCCTCGATCGCGAACGTCCGCATTACCGGGCCGTTTGCTTGCAGGGCAACATCTGCTTTGCCGATTCCCTATTCCCGATTCCCCATTCCCGGAACCTCGTCAATCGACGAGGTTCCTGCCGTGGTACAGCTCCTCGATCTCGCGCTTGAGCCGCGCCTCGATCTTCATCCGTTCCTTGAACGACAGGTTGCGCGCCTTTTCCTCGAACAGGTACTGGTCGAGGTCGAAGTCCTTCAGGTGCATCTTGGTATGGAAGATGTTCTCCTGGTAGACGTTGACGTCGAGCATCTCGTAGCGCGACTTGATGTTCTTGGCCAGGTAGTCCTGGATCGAATTGATCTTGTGATCGATGTAGTGCTTCTTGCCCTTGATGTCGCGGGTGAAGCCGCGCACCCGGTAGTCCATCACCACGATGTCGGACTCCAGGCTCTCAATCAGGTAGTTCAGCGCCTTCAGCGGCGAGATCACCCCGCAGGTGGCCACGTCGATGTCCGCGCGGAAGGTCGCGATGCCGTTGTCGGGGTGCGTCTCCGGATAGGTGTGCACGGTGATGTGCGACTTGTCCATGTGCGCGACCACCGCGTCGGAGATCACGCCCTTGGCATCCTTCCGGTCGATCACCGGCTCCTCGGAAATCAGGATCGTGACCGACGCGCCCTGCGGATCGTAGTCCTGGCGCGCGATG
The DNA here is from genome assembly GCF_041300785.1 of Luteimonas salinilitoris. Classification (NCBI taxonomy): domain Bacteria; kingdom Pseudomonadati; phylum Pseudomonadota; class Gammaproteobacteria; order Lysobacterales; family Lysobacteraceae; genus Luteimonas; species Luteimonas salinilitoris. Next base: position 251,289 of record NZ_JBFWIB010000004.1, on the reverse strand, counting down.
TTGAGGATGTTGGCGCCGATGATCTCCGCCACGTCGGTGAGGATCTGGGTCAGGCGGTCGGCGTTGTAGGCCTCGTCGATGTACGCGATGTAGCGCTGCCGCTCGTCCTCGGACGCGGCATAGCAGACATCGTAGATGTTGAAGGACAGGGCCTTGGTGAGATTGTTGAAGCCCTGCAGCTTCAGGCGAGGCAGCGGTTTGACCACGATGGTCGTCCCCCGGTGGGTACAGGCGAAAACGTGAATTATGGGGCAAACGGTGTTGGCTTCGCGACAAAGGGTTTGCCCGATCGTCCGCAACCGCCTACTCTCGCATCTTCCCCCGATCTGTTCAGGTAATGAACCCGACCGCCGTGGCCCTGATCAATCCCTACCAGCACGCTTCGCATCCGCTCATGCCGTCACCGGCGACCATCGAGCGCTTCCTCGCCCACTGCCATCGGCGGCGCTACCCGCCGCGCACCGATGTCTTCCGTCCAGGCGATCCTGCCGGCACGCTCTATTACGTGGTCAGCGGCTCGGTCAGCATCATCGCCGAGGAGGACGACGGCCGCGAACTGGTGCTGGGTTACTTCGGCAGCGGCGAGTTCGTCGGCGAGATGGGGCTGTTCATCGAATCCGACAAGCGCGAGGTGATCCTGCGTACCCGCGTGCAGTGCGAGCTGGCCGAGATCAGCTACGAGCGGCTGCAGCAGCTGTTCGAAGGCACGCTGGTCAACGACGCCACGCAGGTCCTGTACGCGATCGGCGCGCAGCTCTCGCGCCGCCTGATCCACACCAGCCGCAAGGCCGGGCGCCTGGCGTTCCTCGACGTCACCGACCGCATCACCCGCACGCTGCACGACCTGACCCACGAGCCGGAGGCGATGAGCCACCCGCAGGGCACCCAGCTGCGGATCTCGCGCCAGGAGCTGGCGCGGCTGGTCGGCTGCTCGCGCGAGATGGCCGGGCGCGTCCTGAAGAAACTGCAGATCGACGGCAAGCTGCACGCCCGCGGCAAGACCATCGTCCTCTACGGAACCCGCTGACCATGCCCCGGTTCGACCTGGAGGCACTGCCGCAGGCCGACCTGCGCAGCGCCTCCCTGGTCGACGCCGACGACGTCGCTGCGCTGCTGACCGAGATGGGCTACCCGTGCGATCCGCAGGACGCGGCCGGGCGCATCCGCAGCATCGTCGACAACGACCGCCAGGCGCTGGTAGTGGCCCGCTTCGACGGCGTGGTCTGCGGGCTGCTGGCGCTGGATTTCATGTACTACCTGCCGCTGGATACGCTCACCTGCCGCATCACCGCACTCGTGGTGCGCAACGACTCACAGGGCCGCGGCCTCGGCCGCCAGCTGCTGCGCGAGGCCGAACGCCGGGCCCGCTTCGCCGGCGCCGCCCGCCTGGAAATCACCAGCGGCTCGCAGCGCACCGACGCGCACGCCTTCTACAGGGCCTGCGGCTACAGCGATGGCACGCTGCGCTTCATCAAGCGCCTGGGCGATGCCTGAGCCGGCCTCAGGAGAAGCCTTTTTGCCGCGGATTTGCGCGGACACACGCGGATCGGGAAAGCAGGCCGCGCGGCCGGGAGGCGAGTTCCCGGCTTTGCCGTATGCCTTTGAATCCGCGCGTGTCCGCGCAAATCCGCGGCCAATCGGCTCTCAGGCCTTGGTGACCGGATCCCCACCGCGGTCGGCGCAGCCCCAGTTGAGGATCGGCGTGCCCGGCGGCAGCACGCGCCGGAACATGTCGACGGCGCCGCGCTTGGGGTTGACCACCACCGGCGCGCGCGCGGCCTTCAGCAGCGGCAGGTCGGCACGGCTGTCGGAATAGGCGATGTCGACCGAGGCGTAGCCGGCCTTGGCCAGCATGCGCATCTTCTCTTCGGCATGGCAGTGGCGGGTGGCGGTCACCGCACCGAAGCGCGGGCCGACCGCGCTGCCGATCACCGGCACCTCCTCGTGGGCGACGAAGGCCAGGATCGCCCGCGCCAGTTCCGGCGGCGCCCCGGTGGCGATGACCACGCGGTCGCCGGCGCTGCGGTGCCGGTGCAGCACCGCCAGCGCGTGCGGCAGCAGGCGGGCGCGGATGCCGTCGCGGTCGTGCGCGACATAGCGGTCGATCAGCGCGTTCAGCGTGCGTGGCCGGTGCAGGCCGACGGTACCGATCCAGACGAAACCGGAGATGCCGTGGCGGCGCGTGGGCAGGAACGCGATCATCGGCCCGAGCACCGGCGCCGCCAGCAGCGCCAGCGCCGTGCGCCAGGCGCTGCGCCGGATCAGCCAGGCGAACAGGTGGCTGCCGGAATCGCCGTCGTAGAGGGTGTGGTCGAAATCGAACACGATCGTCGGCGCATCCGCCCGCGTTTCGGGGAAATTCCCGCTCATGCCGGGCGCACTCATGCCGGAAAGAACAGCTGCCGCAGCGCGGCGCCCGGGTCCGGCGCGCGCATGAAGGCCTCGCCGACCAGGAACGCCTCGACGCCGGCGCCGCGCAGCCTGGCCACGTCGGCGGCGGTGTGGATACCGCTCTCGGCCACCAGCCGGCGATCGTCCGGCACCGCCGTGCGCAGCGCCAGGGTGGTGTCGAGCGACACTTCGAAGGTGCGCAGGCTGCGGTTGTTGACGCCCAGCAGCGGTGCCCGGCCCGCGGCCGGCCCGATCCGGAGCGCGCGCTCCAGTTCGTCGCGGTCGTGCGCCTCGACCAGCACGTCCAGGCCCAGCTCCAGCGCCAGCCCGGCGAGGTCGGCCAGGCGCGCGTCCTCGAGCGCGGCGACGATCAGCAGGATGCAGTCGGCGCCGAGCACGCGCGCCTCGTACGCCTGGTACGGATCGATCGTGAAATCCTTGCGCAGCACCGGCAGCGCGCAGTGCTGGCGCGCGTTCACCAGGTATTCGTCGGCGCCCTGGAAGAAATCGGCATCGGTCAGCACCGACAGGCACGTCGCGCCGCCTTCCTCGTAGCTGCGCGCGATCTCGCCGGGGCGGAAATCCGCGCGGATCACGCCCTGCGACGGGCTGGCCTTCTTGACCTCGGCGATCACCGCCGGGTCGCCAGCGGCGATCCTGGCCTCGATGGCGCGGGCGAAGCCGCGCGGGGGCGGCGCATCGGCGGCACGCGCGGCCAGTTCGGCCAGCGGCCGCGCCGCCATGCGCTCGTCGACCTCCTCGCGCTTGCGGCGCAGGATCCGGTGGAGCACGTCGCTCATCGCGTCGCTCCATCTCCATCCTGCCCGGCGAGACCGCGGGTGGCGGCGACGAAGGCCTCCAGTTTCGCCCGCGCCGCGCCGGACGCCATCGCTTCCCGCGCGCGCTCGATGCCGGCGGCGATCGAGTCCGCGATGCCGGACACGTACAGCGCGGCCCCGGCGTTGAACGCTACGATCTCGCGCGGCAGGCCGTCCTGCCCGTCCAGGGCGGCCAGCAGCATCGCCTTCGAGCCGGCCGCATCGTTCACGCGCAGGTTGCGGCTGGCGGCCATGGCGATGCCGAAGTCCTCGGGATGCACTTCGTACTCGCGCACCTGGCCGTCGCGCAGCTCGCCCACCAGGGTCGCCGCGCCGAGCGAGATCTCGTCCATGCCGTCGCGGCCCCATACCACCAGCGCGCGCTCGGCGCCCAGTTCCTGCAGCACGCGCACCTGGATGCCGACCAGGTCGGGGTGGAACACGCCCATCAGGATCGCCGGCGCGTTGGCCGGGTTGGTCAGCGGTCCGAGGATGTTGAACAGCGTGCGCACGCCCATCTCGCGCCGCACCGGTGCCACCGCCTTCATCGCCGGATGGTGCACCGGCGCGAACATGAAGCCGATGCCGGTGGCGTCGATGCAGCGCGCCACCTGCTCCGGCTGCAGTTCGATGCTGGCGCCCAGCGCCTCCAGCACGTCGGCGCTGCCGGACTTGGACGACACGCTGCGGTTGCCGTGCTTGGCGACCTTGGCGCCGGCGGCCGCGGCCACGAACATGCTGGCGGTGGAGATGTTGAAACTGTGCGCGCCGTCGCCGCCGGTGCCGACGATGTCGACCAGGTGGCGGCGGTCGGCCACCTGCACCGGCCGCGCGAACTCGCGCATCACCGTGGCCGCGCCGGCGATCTCGCCGACCGTCTCCTTCTTCACCCGCAGCCCCGACAGGATCGCCGCGGTCATCAGCGGCGACACCTCGCCGCGCATGATCTGCCGCATCAGCCAGACCATCTCGTCATGGAAGATCTCGCGGTGCTCGATGGTGCGCTGCAGGGCTTCTTGCGGAGTGATGATGGACATGGGGAGTGCCGGAATCGGGAATCGGGAATCGGGAATCGGGAATCGGGAATCGGGAATCGGGAATCGGGAATCGGGAATCGGGAATCGGGAATCGGGAATCGGGAATCGGGAATCGGGAATCGGGAATCGGGAATCGGGAAGAGCATAGCCGCTTTGCCCGTCGTCCCAGCGCAAGCTGGGATCCATTTTGATCTTGTTGTTGCCTTCTTAGCCAAAGCCAAGCAAAGCAAAAATGGATCCCGGCTTCCGCTGGGACGGCGGTGCAGGCTACCGCGCGAGAAAATTCTTCAGCAGCGCATGCCCGTGCTCGGTCAGGATCGACTCCGGATGGAACTGCACGCCTTCCACCGGATGCTCGCGATGGCGCAGGCCCATGATCTCCTCGAAGTCGCCGCCCTCCAGCTCGGTCCAGGCGGTGACCTCCAGGCAGTCCGGCAGGCCGTCGCGCTCGACCACCAGCGAGTGGTAGCGGGTGGCTTCGTAGCCGTCGGGCAGCGCCGCGAACACGCCCTGCCCCCGGTGCCGCACGGGCGAGGTCTTGCCGTGCATGATCCGCTTGGCGCGGATCACGCGCCCGCCGTAGGCTTGGCCGATGGCCTGGTGGCCGAGGCAGACGCCGAGGATCGGCGTGGTCGACCCCAGGCGCTCGACCAGCTGCAGCGACACCCCGGCCTCGTTCGGCGTGCACGGCCCCGGCGAGATCACGATACGCTCGGGACGCAACCGCTCGATCTCTTCGACGCTCAACGCATCGTTGCGCTCCACCCGCACCTCGGCCCCGAGCGCCTGCAGGTACTGCACGAGGTTCCAGGTGAAGCTGTCGTAGTTGTCGATCATCAACAGCATGGTGGCGAGCGCAGGACGCGTGGGGAGGAAAAAAGGTGCGACAGCTTAGCAGCCGGTGACGGCCACGCGCCGCCACGGCCGATGCGCCCGCGTCGGTCCCGGCGCATTCCGGCAGCGGTTCGCGGCCGCCTGGCCTCCCAGCCGCCTTGTCAAAAAGCGACGCCCTCTATCGCTCTGGGCCGGCGGTGCACTCACCGTCCCGGTACAGCGCCCACTCCTCGCAGGTCCGGCCATTGGGCAGACGGCACATGCCATATTGCCCGCCGTCCGCATCGGTACGGATTTCCAGGCTGCCGCCCAGTGCTTCGCAGTGGACGGATGCGGGATTCGGCATGCCCGTCATGGGCGTGCGATCCCGGTCTTCGGGCATGCGGGCTTCACCCGCGTCCGCACCTGGTCGTGCGGAACATGCCGATGCGGTCAGGGCGACCAACGTCACCGCGAGAAAGGCGTTGTGCAACAGGCGCATGACAGCTCTCCATGATCGTTCGTACATCGTCGGTGGATCGGGAATGACGGCCGCGTGGAATCCCGAGGAAGTTCCTTCCGGCCGCACCGTCACAATCCCTTCGCCGCCTCGGCCACGGCGCGGAACAACGCGCGCCCCTTGCTCATCGTCTCCTCCCATTCCTTCTGCGGGTCGGAGTCGTGGACGATACCGGCGCCGGCCTGCACGTGCAGGCGGCCATCCTGGATGACGGCGGTGCGGATGGCGATGGCGGTGTCGGCGTCGCCGTTCCAGCCGAGGTAGCCGACCGCGCCCGAGTACACGTTGCGCTTGACCGGCTCCAGCTCGCGGATGATCTCCAGCGCGCGGATCTTGGGCGCGCCGCTGACGGTGCCGGCCGGGAAGGTCGCGCGCAGCACGTCGGCATAGCTCAGGCCGTCCTTCAGCCGCCCGGTCACTTCGCTGACGATGTGCATGACGTGGCTGTAGCGCTCGATGCCGAAGCGCTCTCCGACCTGCACCGTGCCGGCCCGGGCGACGTGGCCGACGTCGTTGCGACCGAGATCGATCAGCATCAGGTGTTCGGCGCGCTCCTTGGGGTCGGCCAGCAGCTCGGCCTCGAGCGCGGCATCCTCCTCCGCGTCCCTGCCCCGCGGGCGCGTGCCGGCGATCGGGCGCACGGTGACCAGGCCGCCCTGCCCCGCGCCGGGATGCTCCAGCCGCACCAGGATCTCCGGCGAGGAGCCGACCACCTGGGTACCGCCGACGTCGAGGAAGTACATGTACGGCGACGGGTTGAGCGCGCGCAGGGCCCGGTAGACGTCGACCGGGCGCGCGGTGAACGGCACCGACAGCCGCTGCGACAGCACCACCTGGAAGATGTCGCCGGCGCGGATGTACTCCTTCGACTTCTCGACCGCGGCGATGAAACCCTCGCGGGTGAAGCCGGAGACGAAGTCCGCCTCCTCCAGCGCCGCCGGCTGCAGCGTCTCGGGATACCCGGCACCGGCATGACGCAACCGGTGCGCGAGGGCGTCGAGGCGGCGATTGGCGCGTGCCCAGGCCTGCGGCCGGCGCGGGTCGGCATGCACGATCAGGTACAGCCGTCCCTTGAGGTTGTCGAAGACCGCCACCTCTTCCGACTGCATCAGCAGGATGTCGGGCGTGCCGAGCTCGTCCGGCTTGTCGCCGTCGGCCAGGCGGTCCTCGATGTAGCCGATGCACTCAAAGCCGAACCAGCCGACCAGGCCGCCGGCGAAGCCCGGCAGGCCGTCCAGCACCGGCACCGAATGCTCGGTGCGCAGGCGCTCGACCTCGGCGAACGGATCGTCGATCGCGCGCGTCTCCACCACCTCGCCGTGTTCGCAGACCTCCAGCGTGCGGCCGCGGAACGCGTATACGCGCGCGGCAGGCAGGCCGATGATGGAATAGCGGCCGAAGCGTTCGCCGCCCTCGACCGATTCGAACAGGTAGGTATGCGGGCCGTCGGCGAGCTTGAGATAGACCGACAGCGGCGTGTCGAGGTCCGACAGCACCTCGCGCACCACCGGGATGCGGGTATGGCCGTCAGCGGCGTACTGCTGGAACTGCGATTGCGTGATCACGCGGCGTGTCCTCGGAAGGCGAAGGGGCGGGGGCGGCGGCGCTTCGCCACCATCGCCAGGCCCTGGCCTTGGGAGAACGTCGGAACGGGGGGATGTCCATGGCCGCTACTTTAGCCGGTCGCGCGAAGTTCCGCCGCCGGGCGATGCGCTTTGGACTGGCGCGGAAACGGCGGCGAGGCGATCAGCGCGTTGCGGACAGCAGCGCACAGTCCGGCGGCAGGTGCATCCGCAGGCGCGCGTGCACGCAGTCGATGCGGAAGCGGCGCGCCTGGATCGGCTCGCCGTCGAGGTTGAGGACGAGCGGCTCCGGCGCGTCGATCTCCACCCAGGGCAGCCGCGCGCGCACCGCCACCTGTTCGAGCGCCGCCTCGCGACCCGCGCTGACCACGGTGCCGAGGGTGGCAGCCACCCCGCCCTCCAGTTCCGGCACCACGGTCAGGTCGAGCAGGCCGTCGTCGACCAGCGCATCCGGGCACAGCACCTGGCCCCCGCCCGCCTGGCGGCCGTTGCCGATGCCGAGCGCGATGAAGCCGCCCTGCCAGGAGAAGTCCGGCCCGGCGATGCGCGCCTGCAACGGCTCGATCCGGCCGACCTTGGCAATGCCGGTGACCAGATAGGCCAGGCCGCCGAGCATCTTCTTCAGCCCCTCGTCGGTCTCGACGGTGATGCGCGTGCCGAAACCGCCGCTGGCCAGGTTGGCGCACCAGTGCACCGCACCGTCGGCCTCCAGCCCGAGCAGATCGAACGGCCGCGGCGGCTGCGCCCGCACCAGCTCGAACGCGGCCAACGGTTCGGCCGGGATCCCGGCCGATGCGGCGAAATCGTTGGCGGTGCCGAGCGGTACCAGCGCCAGCGCCGGCAGCGCCTCGGCGGCTTCGTCGCGCCGCGCGAGCGCGCCGGCGACATCGCTCAGGGTGCCGTCGCCGCCGCCTGCGATCACCGTGTCCACGCCATCGGCGATCGCCTCGGCGAGATAGCGCCCGGCGTCGCCGGGCTCCCAGGTCACGCGCACCTCCAGGGCGATGCCGCGATCGCGCATCGCATGGACGGCTTCGCGCAGCGGTTCGTCTTCGGCGGACTTGCCGTTGAGGATCAGGCGCCAGTGCCGGGACGGCATGGGTCGGACTCGGCTTGGGGGAGCCGCAGGCTAGCAGCGTCCGGGCGACGCGCGCCGTGAATGTCATGCGGACGTCATCATCGACGTGGAGCATGGGAGTCCATCGCAGGGACGACGGACGGAGGCGGGATTGCCTCCAGCGGCAGCGCCGGGGGGCTTCCCACCGGCGCTGTTTTTTTTTCAGCCGCCCGCGACGATCGCCCGGCGCATGCGCGCGATGACGTCGGCGTAGTCCGAATGGCCGAAGATCGCCGAGCCGGCGACGAAGGTGTCGGCGCCGGCGGCGGCGATCGCGCCGATGTTGTCCGGCTTCACCCCGCCGTCGATCTCCAGGCGGACGGCGCGGCCGCTGGCGTCGATGCGCTCGCGCACGGTGCGCAGCTTGTCCAGCGCCGACGGAATGAACGCCTGCCCGCCGAAGCCCGGGTTGACCGACATCACCAGCACCAGGTCCAGGTCCTCGAGCACGTAGTCGAGCACGTCCACCGGCGTGGCAGGGTTCAGCACCAGCCCGGCCCGGCAGCCTTCGCCCTTGATCAGCTGGATGGTGCGGTGCACGTGGCGGCTGGCCTCGGGGTGGAAGCTGATCAGGCTGGCACCGGCCCGGGCGAAGTCCGGCACGATGCGGTCCACCGGCTCGATCATCAGGTGGACGTCGATCGGGGCGGTGACCCCGTGCTTGCGCAGCGCCTCGCAGACCAGCGGGCCGATGGTGAGGTTGGGCACGTAGTGGTTGTCCATCACGTCGAAGTGCACCCAATCGGCGCCGGCGGCGAGCACGGCGTCGACTTCCTCGCCAAGACGGGCGAAATCGGCGGAGAGGATCGACGGGGCGATGACGGCTGGTTGCATGAGGGAGCTCGGCTCTGGAGCGATGGGGGGTAGGGCTGAGGAACGAAAGATAAGGAACGAGAAACGAGTCGGGGCAGTTCTCAGCTCTAGTTCCTCGTTTCTCGTTCCTCGTTCCTCGTTTCTCGTTACCCGTTTCTCATCTTCGGCGCAGCGCCTTGATCCGGTCGTAGGCGCCGTTGATCTCCTGGGCCTTCTTTTCCGCCTGCGCGCGCAACTCGGGCGCGGCGCCGGACAACCGGTCCGGGTGGTGCTGCGCCATCAGCCGCCGATAGGCCTGGTCGATCTCGGCCTGGCTGGCGTCGTCGCTGACGCCGAGCACGCGATAGGGCGCCGCGCGCCGCGGGAACAGCCAGTCGGCATCGAAGGCATGGCCGATCAGCAGGCCGATCAGTCCGCCCGCCGGGTGGCGCATCAGCAGCCAGCCGGCGATGAAGCCGAGCAGTTTTCCGTACCAGCGTCTCATCGCCGCTAGTGTAGTGGCACCCGCCTGCGGCGGCGAGACGCGGCGGCGGCGGACGGGCGCCCGCGGACCCGGCCGGACATGCACCTCGGCGGCAACCGCACTACACTGCCCAGCCCGATTCCGTCTGGGTACTGCCTTGGCCACGACCCTGCTCGATGCCGACCTGCCTGGCCTGGCCCTGCGCCACCGCGGCAAGGTGCGCGACGTGTTCGATCTCGGAGACGAGCCGCTGCCGCCGGGCGCGCGCGGCCACGCCGGTTCCGAGTCCACCGGCGGCCATCTGCTCATCGTCGCCACCGATCGCATTTCGGCCTTCGACGTGGTGCTGCCCGATCCGATCCCGGGCAAGGGCGAGATGCTGTGCCGGATCAGCAATTTCTGGTTCGGCAAGACCGCGCATCTGATGCCCAACCACCTGACCGGCATCGACGTCGCCTCGGTGCTGCCGGCCGGCGTCGATCCGGCGCCGTACGCGCAGCGGTCGATGGTGGCGAAGAAGCTGCGCCCGGTGCCGGTGGAGGCGATCGCCCGCGGCTACCTGATCGGCAGCGGCTGGAAGGACTACCAGCGCACCGGCTGCGTCAGCGGCATCCGCCTGCCCGACGGCCTGCGCCAGGCCGAGCAACTGGCCGAGCCGGTCTTCACTCCATCGACCAAGGCGGCGGTCGGCGAGCACGACGAGAACATCGACTTCGACACCGCCGTGCGCCGGATCGGCGCCGACCTGGCCGAGCAGATCCGCGACGCCACCCTGCGCCTGTACCGGTTCGCCGCCGCCTACGCCGCCGAGCGCGGCATCCTGCTGGCCGACACCAAGTTCGAGTTCGGCACCGACGCCGACGGCCGCCTGTACGTGATGGACGAGATGCTCACGCCGGACTCCTCGCGCTACTGGCCGGCGGACGAATACCAGGTCGGCAGCAGCCCGCCGAGCTACGACAAGCAGATCGTGCGCGACTGGCTGGAAACGCAGGACTGGGACAAGACCGCGCCGGGCCCGCACCTGCCGCCGGAAGTGATCGAGCGCACCCGCGCCCGCTACGCCGAGGCGCTGCGGCGGTTGGCGGACATCGAGATCGACTGAACCAACCAGGCGCGGCATCGCGCGCATGGCGCGCTCCTACGGATGAACAGCCGGCGGCGGCTGCGGAGAGGTGCACCGCAGCGCTGCGTCTCGACGCCGGCGCACCGGCGGTCGCGATATGCTCTGCGAGCGGGATTGCCGCTGCCGGCAACCAACCTGGAGGCCACCATGACCGCGACCGCAGAGCACACCGGACGCCCGATCGACCGCTGGTTCGCCAGCTACTCGGGCGATCACCGGAACGACACCAACCAGATCATCCACGTGTTCGCGGTGCCGGCGATCCTGTGGAGCGTGATCGCGCTGCTGTGGTGCATCCCGTCCACCGGCGCGTTCTTCCGCCCCGGCATCTGGGCCGGCGTGGCGATGTTCGCCTCGTGGCTGTTCTATTACCGCTCCTCGCGCTCGCTCGGGCTCGGCATGCTGGTCGTCTACCTGCTGTTGGGCGCGCTGACGTGGTGGCTGTACCAGGTGCTCGGCACGCGCGGACTGCTGGTACTGGCGATCGCGGTGTTCGTGGTCGCCTGGATCGCGCAGTTCATCGGCCACAAGATCGAAGGAAAGAAGCCGAGTTTCCTCACCGACCTGGTGTACCTGCTGATCGGCCCGGCGTGGGTGCTGTCCAAGCTCTATCGCAGGCTGGGCTGGCGCTGGTGAGGGCGTGAACGCCGGCGCGCGTGGACTCGGCGGGCGCGACTTCACACTGGTCCTGCTGATCTGCCTGTTCTGGGCGGTCAATCTCCTGACCTCCGCCTACGCGCTGCGGGAGATTCCGCCGTTCCTGTTCACCGGCGTGCGCATGGCGTTCCTGGCCGCATTGCTGGTGTGGTTCGTCAAGCCGCCGCCGCGCGCGCAGTGGCCGCTGTTGGCGGCGGTGGCGCTGGTCAACGGCGTGCTGCATTTCGGCACAAGCTTCCTGGCGCTGCACATGGCCGGCAACCTGTCGTCCCCGGCGATCGTGATGCAGAGCTACGTGCCGATGGCGGCGCTGCTGGCGTGGTGGCTGCTCGGCGAACGCTTCGCCTGGCGCACCGGCTTCGCGATCGCGCTGAGTTTCGGCGGCGTGCTGGTGCTGGGATTCGATCCGATGGTGCTGGCGGTACCGGCGGCGCTCGCGGTGATGCTGGTGTCGTCGCTGCTGCTGGCGCTCGGGACGGTGCTCATGCGCAAGTTGCGCGGCATCGACATGATCAGCCAGCAGGGCTGGACCGCGATCATCGGCCTGCTGCCGCTGCTGGCGATCAGCGCAGTGTTCGAACCCGGCAGCTTCGCCCAACTGCGCGCGGCCAGCTGGATCGGCTGGGGCGGCGCGCTGTATTCAGCGGTGTTCGCATCGCTGCTCGGCCATGGCGTGTTCTACCTGCTGGTGCAGCGGCATCCCGTGGCGCAGGTCACGCCTTACCTGCTGATCACGCCGGTGATCGCGGTGGCGCTGGGGATCGTGTTCTGGGGCGACCGGCCCGGCCCCGCGATGTGGATCGGCGGCGCAATGGTGCTGGGCGGGGTGCTGGTGATCGCGCTGCGCACGTTGCGCAAGGCACGCACGCCGGTGAACGACGCCAGTCCGGCGGCCTGAACCGAACGCACCGTAGAGCGGAGCTTGCACCGCTACACTGGCTCCGGAGCCGAGATCCGTAGAGCCGAGCTTGCTCGGCTACGCAGGCTCCGGAGCCCGGAGCAGCGGAGCAAGCTCCGCTCTACGGGCCGGCGACGAACATCTCGGCACGCGGCGCGAACGGGCGCGGCGCGTAGCCCAGGTCGCGCCGTGCCGGGGCGGCATCGAACACCAGGTCCTCGCGCATGCGCGCGACCGCGCCGGGAGGCAGCCCGCGCAGGCGTCCGCCGGCGTGCGCGGCCGACAGCGCAAGCCGGAACAGCGGCGACGGCAATTCCAGCAGCCGCGGCGGCGGCGTCAGTGCCGCCAGGGTGCGCGCGACCATGTCACGGTACGGCAGGGTTTCACCGCCCGGCAGGGCATAGCCGCGGCCCACGCTGGCGGGCTGATCGAACGCGGCCAGCGCGGCGGCCGCCAGATCGTCGACGTGCACCGGCTGGCGCAGCCCGCGGGCGCCGCGCGGCAGCAGGAAGAATCCGGTGCGCGCGGCGAGTGCGACGATGCGGGACAGGTTGCAGTCGCGGCCGGCGCCGTAGATCAGCGTCGGCCGCAGCAGCGTGGCCCGCGTGCCGCGCGCGGCGGCGACCTCGAAGATCCGCGCCTCCGCCTCGCGCAGACGCTGCGCCAGCGCGCGCTCGTCGGGATCGGCGGCGGCGTGCTTGGTTTCCATGCTGGTCGAACCGAACGCGATCACGCGCGGGCAGTCGATGCGCGCCTGCGCATGCCAAAGCGAGAACAGGTCCAGCGGGCCGCAGCTGAAGACTGCGTCGCAGGCGCCCGGCAGCGCCGGCAGCGCCGCGAACTCGCCGCACAGCCAACGCAGGCCGGCGCCGTCGGCGGGCGGCTTGCGCGAAAGCGCGACGACCTCCCAGCCCGATGCGCGCAGCCGCCCGACCAATGCCGCGCCGATCTGGCCGCTGCCGCCGAACACCAGGGCGTGCCGCACCGAGCTCATGACGCGGAACGCGCCGGGCACGGGCGCAAAGCATGCCGGGACATGGCGGGCCGGACTGACATGACGCAAGCATAGGCGATGCGGCGGGCCGGGAATCGGGAATCGGGAATCGGGAATCGGGAATCGGGAATCGGGAATCGGGAATCGGGAATCGGAAGAGCCTAGCGCTCTGACTCGTCATCCCAGCGCAAGCTGGGATCCATTTGCGGCGGCGCTGCTGCTCAAGGCAACCGCAAGATCAAAAGAGATCCCAGCTTGCGCTGGGATGACGGGCAAGAGCAGTCATGCTCTTCCGACTCCCCATTCCCCATTCCCGCTTTCCGGCGAGGGCCGAACCGGCGGCGCGAAGCCGCCTGCTAGAATCGCCTTCCTCTGCGCGTCCCCACGGCGCAGCCGACGCCCAGAAAGGAGACCGATGCTCGAACTCTTGCTGGCCCTGCCCTTCGTGCTGGCACTGGTGGTCGCGGTCCTGCGCGATGTGCCGCGCGCGGCGACCGCATGGCTGGCCGCATCGGCGCCGCTGCTCGGGCTGGCGATCCTGGCGTGGCTGACTCCGGCGGTGATGGCGGGCGAGATCCCGCAGGTCAGCTACGACTGGATCCCGCAGGCGGGCCTGCTGTTCGACCTGCGCCTGGACGGGCTCGCATGGATGTTCGCCGGGCTGATACTCGGGATAGGCGTGCTGATCGTCATGTACGCGCGCTACTACCTCAGCAGCGCCGACTGTGCGCCGCGCTTCTTCGCCTACCTGTTGCTGTTCATGGGCGCGATGCTGGGCATGGTGCTGGCCGGCAACCTGCTGCTGCTGGTGGTGTTCTGGGAGCTGACCTCGATCAGCTCGTTCCTGCTGATCGGCTACTGGACCCAGCGCAAGGACGCCCGCGAGGGCGCGCGCATGGCGTTGGCGATCACCGGCGGCGGCGGGCTGGCGCTGCTCGGCGGCGTGCTGCTGCTGGGGCAGATCACCGGCAGCTTCCAGCTCGACGTGGTACTGGCCTCGGGCGATGCGATCCGCGCCCATCCGCTGTACGCGCCGATGCTCGGCCTGGTGCTGCTCGGCATCTTCAGCAAGAGCGCGCAGTTCCCGCTGCACTTCTGGCTGCCGCACGCGATGGCGGCGCCGACGCCGGTCTCGGCGTACCTGCATTCAGCGACCATGGTCAAGGCCGGCGTGTTCCTGCTGGCGCGGCTGCATCCGGCGCTGGCCGGCACCGACCTGTTCTTCTACACCGTCAGCGGCGTCGGCGCGGCAACCTTGCTGGTCGGTGCCTGGAACGCGATCTTCCAGCACGACCTCAAGGGCCTGCTGGCCTACTCCACCATCTCGCACCTGGGCCTGATCACGCTGCTGTTCGGGCTGTCGACGCCGATGGCGGTGGTCGCCGGCGTGTTCCACATCCTCAACCACGCGGTGTTCAAGGCGTCGCTGTTCATGGCCGCCGGCATCATCGACCACGAGGCCGGCACCCGCGACATGCGACGCCTCGGCGGTCTGCGCAGGCTGATGCCGTTCACCAGCGCGCTGGCGATCATCGCCTCGCTGGCGATGGCCGGCATCCCGCTGCTCAACGGCTTCCTGTCGAAGGAAATGTTCTTCGCCGAGGCGCTCGAGATCAGCGGCCACGACGCGATGCGCCTGGGGCTGTCGCTCGTGGCGTTCCTGGCCGGCGTGTTCGGCGTCGCCTACAGCCTGCGCTTCGTGCACGACACCTTCTTCGGCGACGGGCCGCGCGCGGTCGACCGCGAGATCCACGAGCCGCCGCGCTGGATGAAGATCCCGGTGGATATCCTGGTGGTGATCTGCCTGGCGGTGGGCATCGTGCCGGCATGGACGGTCGCGCCGGTGCTGGCGACCGCGGCGCGCGGCGTGCTCGGCGACGCGCTGCCCGCGTACAGCCTGTCGGTCTGGCACGGGTTCAACCTGCCGCTGCTGATGAGCATCGGCAGCATGGTGTTCGGCGTGGCGCTGTACTTCGGCTTGCGCCGGCTGTTCAACCTCCACGCGATCATCCGGCGCTCGCTTGGACACCGGCTGTTCCGGATCAACGTCAAGGCGCTGCTGATGCTGGCCTGGCGCTTCACCTCCGCCATCGCCAACGGCAGCCTGCAGCGTTACCTGCTGTTGATGGTGCTGGCGACACTGGTGCTGGCGGCGGCGCCGTTCGCGGCCGGGCTCCTGTCCGGAACCCCCGGCGCAACGCCGCTGCAGGGCGGCGGCGGCCAGCCGATGCCGGCGCTCGGGTGGCTGCTGTGGCTGGTGATGGTGGTGGCGGCGATCGCGACCGTGGCGTTGCACCGGCAGCGCCTGCTGGCACTGATCATGATCGGCACGGTCGGCCTGGCGGTGAGCCTGGTGTTCGTGTTCCTGTCGGCGCCGGACCTGGCGTTGACGCAGCTGCTGGTGGAGGTGGCGACCATCGCGCTGATGCTGCTGGCGCTGAACTACCTGCCCAAGGCATCGCCGCGCGGGCGCTCGACGCTGCGGCGCTGGCGCGACACCGCGATCGCCGCGGCGGCCGGGCTCGGCGTCACGGCGCTGGTGTACGCGGTGATCACCCGCCCCACGCAGACCATCGCCGGCGAGCTGCTGGCGCGTTCGCTGCCGGAGGCCTGGGGCAGCAACGTGGTCAACGTGATCCTGGTCGATTTCCGCGGCTTCGATACGCTGGGCGAGATCACCGTGTTCGGCATCGCCGGCCTGGTGGTGCACGCGCTGCTGCGGCGCACGCGGCTGACGGCGGACGAGGTGATCCCCGGCGATCCGATCGCACTGCCGATGCCGGCGCAGCTCAGCCACCTGTTGTTCCCGCTGGCGCTGGCGGTGTCGGTGTACCTGTTCCTGCGCGGCCACAACCAGCCCGGCGGCGGCTTCATCGCCGGCCTGGTATTGGCGATCCCGCTGCTGCTGCAGTACGTGATCCAGGGCTCGGCGTACGTGCAGCAACGACTGGGGTTCGACTACGCGCGCTGCATCGGCATCGGCCTGCTGGCGGCGGTGGGCACCGGCGTCGCGTCGATGCTGTTCGACGCGCCGTTCCTCACCAGCGGCCATGCCGACCCGCACCTGCCGCTGATCGGCGAAGTGCCGCTGGCCAGCGCGCTGGGCTTCGACGCCGGCGTGTACCTGGTGGTGTTCGGCGGCGCGATGCTGATCCTGTCGATGATGGGCGCGGTGAAGTCCAAGGATGCCCCGCCGGCGCAGGGGAACGCAGCCTGATGACGTACCTACCGGACAACCTGGCGCCATGATCGAACTCGCATTGGCCAGCGGCATCGGCGTGCTGACCGCGTGCGGCGTCTACCTGCTGCTGCGCGCGCGCAGCTTCGACGTCATCCTCGGCCTGACCCTGCTGTCCTACGCCACCAACCTGCTGATCTTCGCGTCCGGGCGCCCGGTGATCGGCAAGCCGCCGGTGTTGCGCGAAGGCGTGGCCGAGACGCTGGCCAACTACACCGATCCGCTGCCGCAGGCGCTGGTGCTGACCGCGATCGTGATCGCCTTCGCGATGACCGCGGTCGCGATCGTGGTGGCCATGCGCAGCCGCGCCGACAACCGCAGCGACCACGTCGACGGCCATGAGCCGGAAACGCCGGAGACGGAGCGATGAACCACCTGCCGGTCCTTCCGGTGCTGCTGCCGCTGCTGGCCGCCGCGTTGGCGCTGCTGGTCCCGCGCCGGAGCGTCGCCGCGCAGCGGCTGGTGTCGTGGTTGTCCATGGGTGCGCTGCTGGCGGTCGCGATCCTGCTGGCGCGGCAGGCCGGCCAGGGCGAGGTGCTGGTCTATCTGCTCGGCGACTGGCCGGCGCGGCTGGGAATCGCGCTGACGGTGGACCGGCTCGGCGCGATGATGCTGCTGACCACCGCCCTGCTCGCCATCCCCTGCCTGCTGTACGCCTGCGCCGGCTGGGACCGCCGCGCGCTGCATTTCCACGCGCTGTTCCAGCTGCAGCTGGCCGGGCTCAACGGCGCCTTCCTGACCGGCGACCTGTTCAACCTGTTCGTATTCTTCGAGGTGCTGCTGATCGCCTCCTACGGGCTGATGCTCAGCGGCGGCCGCGGCCCGCGGATGAGCGCCGGCCTGCACTATGTCGCCTTCAACATCACCGCCTCGACCCTGTTCCTGGTCGCCCTCGGCCTGCTCTACGGCCTGACCGGGACGCTCAACATGGCGGAGATGGCATTGCGCGTGGCCGAGGCCGATCCTGGCGACGTCGCGCTGATCCAGGCCGCGTCCGGCATCCTGCTGGTGGTGTTCTGTGCCAAGGCGGCGCTGCTGCCGCTGTACCTGTGGCTGCCGGAGACCTACGCGCGCGCGCCGGCGGCGGTCGCCGCGCTGTTCACGGTGATGACCAAGGTCGGCGTGTACGCGGTGCTGCGCGTGTACGCCCTGGTGTTCGGCAGCGAGGCGGGCGCGCTGGCCGGCTGGGCCTGGGACTGGCTGCTGCCGGCCGGCATCGTCACCCTGGTGCTGGCGTCGCTGGGCGCGCTGGCCTCGCCGACGCTGCGCGCGCAGGCCGCGTGGCTGGTGATCGCCTCGGCGGCGACACTGTTCATCGCCTTTTCCCTGGGCACCCCCGGGACGTTGTCGGCCGGGTTGTACTACCTGATCCAGAGCACCTTCGCGGTCGCGGCGCTGTTCCTGATCGCCGACATGATCCGCCGCCAGCGCGGCAAGGCCGGCGACCGCCTCGACATCGCCGCGCCGCTCGGGCACAAGACCGCGCTCGGCCTGCTGTTCCTGGTCGCCGCGGTGTCGATCAGCGGACTGCCGCCCCTGCCGGGCTTCATCGGCAAGTTCATGCTGCTGGCGGCGGTGCCGGAGACGCGGTTGGCTTGGGTGTGGAGCACCGTCCTGATCACCAGCCTGCTGGCGGTATTGGCGCTGGCGCGCTCGGGCAGCCAGCTGATCTGGCGCGCGGAGACGTTCGCCGACACGGCCGCCGCGCCGCGGCCGCCGCGCGCGCCGCAGCGCATCGCCGTGGCGCTGCTGCTGGGCTACGGTGTCGTGCTGATGCTGGCCTCCGGCCCGGCGCTGCGCTATACCCAGGCCGCCGCCGAACAGGTGCTGGCGCCCGCCGACTACATGCAGCAGGTGCGCGGCACCGCGCCACAAAGGAGGGCGCCGTCGCCATGAGACGTTTCCTGCCGTCGCTGCCGCTGAGCATCGCGGTCCTGGCGCTGTGGCTGCTGCTGGTCTCCGACTTCGGTCCCGGGCAGCTGGTCATCGGCCTGGTGCTGGCGATCGCATTGCCGCTGTTCGCCGACATGCTCAAGCCCGAGCGCGCGCACATCGGCCGCCTGCTGATGGCGCTGCGGCTGGGCGGCACCGTGTTCGTCGACATCGTGCGCTCCAATATCGAGGTCGCGCGGCGGATCCTCGGCCCGGAGCGCGCGATCACCCCCGGCTTCGTGCAGGTGCCGCTGGAACTGGGCAACATCCACGGCATCACCGTGCTCGCCAGCATCATCACGCTGACGCCGGGCACGGTGTCGGCGGAACTGAGCGACGATCGTCGCCATCTGCTGGTGCACTGCTTCAACCTCAAGGACGCCGACGATGTGATCGACACCATCAAGACGCGCTACGAGGCCGCACTGAAGGAGATCTTCCCGTGATCGAGACCGCCGTCGCCGTGGCGCTGTATGCGGTCGGCCTGGCGATGCTGATGAGCCTGTGGCGACTGCTGCGCGGGCCCAGCGTGCCGGACCGCATCCTGGCGCTGGACACCCTGTACGTGAACACGATCGCCTTGCTGATCCTGTTCGGCATGTATCTGGATTCGTCGATCTACTTCGAGGCCGCGCTGATCATCGCCATGCTCGGCTTCGTCAGCACGGTGATGCTGAGCAAGTACGTGTTGCGCCGGGACATCGTCGAATGAGCGCCGCCTTCGAGATCCTGCTGGTGGCGCTGCTGGCCGTGGGCACCTTCTTCGTGCTGGTGGGCTCGATCGGCCTGGTCAAGCTTTCGGAATTCTTCAAGCGCCTGCACGGCCCGACCAAGGCCACCACCCTGGGCGTAGGGTGCATCCTGTTGGCGTCGATCGGCCACCACGCGGCGCTCGGCGACGGCCTCGGCCTGCGCGAGCTGTTGATCACCGGCTTCCTGTTCATCACCGCGCCGATCAGCGCCCATCTGATGGCCAAGGCGGCGCTGTCGCTGGCCGACGAGAACCCGCGGCCGCCGACCACGGAGAGCGACCGCAACGACCAGCCCCCCCCGTAGAGCGGAGCTTGCTCCGCTGCGTGGGCTCCGGAGCCTAAGGCAGCGGAGCAAGCTCCGCTCTACGGGATGAGGTCACGGGGCGTGTGGTCAGATCAGGAGCAATTCGAACGCGACCCACGCCGCGAACGCGGCCACGAGGATGCCGCCCTCGAGGCGGCTGATCCGCAGGTCGCCGCGCAGCATCGGGTACAGGGCGAGCACGAACGCGATCGCCACCGGCAGTTCCAGCCGCACGAAGGAGGCGGGCAGCGGCTGCGGCCGCAGCGCGGCCATGCCGCCGACCACCACCAGCAGGTTGAACAGGCTGGAACCGAGCACGTGCCCGGCGACCATGTCGCCGCGCCCATGCCGCGCCGCCATGATGGCCGCCGCCGCTTCCGGCAGCGCGGTGCCGATCGCCACCGGCAGCAGTCCGACCAGCAGCGGTGACAACCCCCACACCGCGCCCAGCCCGAGGCCGCCCTGCACGACGTATCCGGCGCCGAAATACAGCAGCGCCGCCGCCACCGCGATCCGGACCAGGTTGAGACCGAGCAGCGGACGCGTGGCCACGTAGCCGGCGATCTCTTCGCGCACGCCGGCGTCCTCGCGCCGCGCACGCGCCAGCAGGAAACCGAGCATCGCGGCGAAACCCAGCAGCAGTCCGGCGCCTTCGAGGCGGCCGATGCGGCCGTCGAGCCCGAAGGCGATCGTCGCCAGCGTCGCCGCCGCCAGCAGCACCAGCATCGGCGCCAGCAGTCGCATCCGCAGCACCAGCGGCGCGACCAGCGCCGCCAGTCCCAGGGTCAGGCCGAAGTTGACGATGTTGCTGCCGACCGCATTGCCCAATGCCAGTTGCGATTCGCCGATCGCGAACGCACGTGCATTGACCGCCAGCTCCGGCAGCGACGTGGCGAAGGCCAGCAGCAGCAGGCCGGCGACGAACGGCGACACGCCCAGGCGCCGCGCCAGGCCCGAGGTCCCCTTGACGATCGAATCGCCACCGAGCGCCAGCAGCGCCAGGCCGAGTACGAACCAGCCGATCGACTCCATCATCATCGCCGGACTCCTTTAGCTGAAAGCCAGGAACGAGAAACGAGGAGTGAGAAACGAGTAAAAGCGAACGCCCTGCGCCTCGTTCCCGTTTCCTGCACTTGAGGGCGGCTCTCGGCGTAGCCCACCTCGCAGACTCCTCGCCGCGGGTCTGCCGCGATTCCAGGCGCGGAACAGAAACGAGAGGAATGAACGAGTACGGACCAAGGCTCTTCTCTCGTTTCTCACTCCTCGTTTCTCGTTCCTAGCCCTTAAGAGCACCCTTCGACGTAGTCCACCTGCGGCGGCACGCCGATGCGCCATTCGGTCACCCGGCCGTCGGCGTCGGTGGCGAACAGCAGCACGCCCTCGCCGCCCGCCTCGTCGGCGATGCGCAGGTATTTGCCGCCCTCGATGTACTTGTGCGGACGCGTCTCGACCCGGCCAGGATACAGCGCCTCGATCTCGTCGGCGTTCATGCCCGCCCGGCCTCCGCCCGGTGCGGCGATGTCGTCGGCGCGCACGTCGATGCGCGAGAAGCGATCGCCCTCGATCATGAAGGCGAGACGATAACCGTCGGATGGCTGCGGCTGCGGCATCAGGTAATAGCAACCGCCGGGCTCCGAGGGCGTGGCCTCGCCGAGGTCGGCGCCCCAGGCCATGCGCACCTGCTCCTGGTCGGCGCCGAACGCGGCCGGGCCGAAGCCCTCGAAGGTGATCGCACCTTCGGCAGGCATCCCCATCGCCGCGACCGCATCGGCCGCGGTCGCCGGCGGTACGTCCTCCTCGGGCTGGTCGAGCGGCGGCGGTGCCGCCGGATCGTCCATGGCGTCGCCGGCCGGGGCCGCAGGTGCATCTCCGACGGGGTCGGGGGCCTTCTCGCCTTGGCAGGCGGTCAGCGCGAATGCAAGCAGTGCAGCGGCGAAGAGCGAAATCCGCATCTTCATGACGTGGCTCCTGGCCGGATGGTGACGGCAAGCGTACGCGATCGCGAGCGGCGCGGCGCAGATTGGTACGGCCGGCCCGTCCGGTGCCCCGACCGCGGAAGCGCCGGGCGATAACCCGCAGCCATCTCGCCACCAACATCGTCACCGACAGTCCGCACCCCGTCATTCCAGCGCAAGCTGGAAGCGCTTTACAACAGCGAAGCTGGTCATCCATTTTGCTTTGGCCTCGACGCCGGCGACAAAATCACATTGGATCCCAGCTTGCGCTGGGATGACGGCCAGGCGCTTCTCATCCACGGATTACGCGTTGTTATCGCTCCCGGCGAGGCAGCGTGAAATGCTTCTCCAGCCCCACCCAGCAGGCCTGGTAGTCGCGCTGCCGGTGCCCGGCATCGATTGCCTGCTGCGTCGGCCGGATCACCGCGCGGGTCTCGAACATGAAGGCCATGGTGTCGGCGATCACGTCCGGCTTCGACAGGTCGGCGTTCGACGCCTTCTCGAACGTCGCCGCGTCCGGCCCGTGCCCGCTCATGCAGTTGTGCAGCGAGCAGCCGCCGGGCGCGAACCCTTCCGCCTTGGCATCGTAGGCACCGTGCACCAGGCCCATGAACTCGCTGGCGACGTTGCGGTGGAACCACGGCGGCCGGAAGGTGTGCTGCGCCACCAGCCAGCGCGGCGGGAAGATCGCGAAGTCCATGTTGGCCGTGCCCGGGGTGTCGCTGGGCGCGGTGAGCACCGTGAAGATGCTCGGATCGGGATGGTCGAAGCTGATCGAGCCGATCGCGTTGAAGCGGCGCAGGTCGTACTTGTAGGGCGCGTAGTTGCCGTGCCAGCCGACCACGTCGAGCGGCGAGTGGTCGATGTCGGCGCGCCACAGGTGCCCCTGGAACTTGGCGACCAGTTCGAAATTCTTCCCAACAGCCGCGCTTTCCACGTCCTCGTAGGCCGCGCAGGGCGTGAGGAAATCGCGCGGATTGGCCAGGCCGTTGGCGCCGATCGGCCCCAGGTCCGGCAATCGCAGCTGCGCACCGAAGTTCTCGCACACGTAGCCGCGCGAGGGCCCGTCCGGCAGTTCGACGCGGAAGCGGATGCCGCGCGGGACCACCGCGATCTCCTGCGGCTCGACCTCGAGCAGGCCGAGCTCGGTGGCGATGCGCAGCCGCCCCTGCTGCGGCACGATCAGCAGCTCGCCATCGGCGCTGTAGAAGAAACGCCCCTCCATCGAGGCGTTGGCGGCGTAGACATGGATGCCGACGCCCTGCTGCGCGCCGGCATGGCCGTTGCCGCCCATGGTGAACAGTCCATCGACGAAATCGACCGGCGCCTCCGCGGGAATCGACATCGGGCTCCAGCGCAGCTGGTCGGGGGAAACCGGGCCGTGGACGAAATCGTCGTGCAGGCGCGGCTGCTCGAACGGCGCGAAGCCGCCGTGCGTCAGCGCCGGCCGGATCCGGTACAGCCAGCTGCGCCGGTTCACGCCGCGCGGTGCGGTGAACGCGGTGCCGCTCAGCTGCTCGGCGTAGAGCCCGTGCGCGACCTTCTGCGGCGAGTTCTGCCCGACCGGCAGGGTGCCGGGTTCGGCCTCGGTGGCGAACTCGTTGCCGAAGCCGGACATGTAGCGCGTGTTCACCACATCACTCCTTCAAAGCATTTTCGCCACGGATCCACACGGATGAACGCGGATCAACCATAGCCAAGAGATATCCGCGTTCATCCGCGCAAATCCGTGGCCGAATCGATCGCCTACAGCACGCCGCGCTTCATCTGGTCGCGCTCGATGCTCTCGAACAGGGCCTGGAAGTTGCCCTCGCCGAAGCCTTCGTTGCCCTTGCGCTGGATGATCTCGAAGAAGATCGGGCCGATCGCGTTCCGGGTGAAGATCTGCAGCAGCAGGCGCTGCTTGGTCTCGGCGTCGGCGTCGATCAGGATCTTGTTGCGCGCCAGGCGCTGCACGTCCTCGCCGTGGTTCGGAATGCGCTGGTCGATCACCTCGAAGTAGGTGTCGGGCGTGTCCAGGAACTCGACACCCGCCGCGCGCATCTTTTCCACCGTGACGTAGATGTCGTCGGTGAAGCAGGCAATGTGCTGGATGCCCTCGCCCTTGTACGCGTCGAGGTATTCGTTGATCTGGCTCTTGGGATCGCTGGACTCGTTGAGCGGGATGCGCACGACGCCGTCCGGCGCGGTCATCGCCTTCGACACAAGGCCGGTCTTGGCGCCCTTGATGTCGAAATAGCGGATCTCGCGGAAGTTGAACAACCGCTCGTAGTAGTCGGACCACTTCTGCATGTTGCCCTGGTACAGGTTATGGGTCAGGTGGTCGATGAAGGTCAGCCCGAAACCGGGCGGATCCTGGTCGGCACCTTCGACCGGCACGAAGTCCTCGTAGACCGTGCCCTTGCCGCCGTAGCGGTCGACCAGGTACAGCATGCAGTCGCCGATGCCCTTGACCACCGGCACGTCGACGGCCCTGGTGGATGCCTTGTTGTCCACGGCCTTGCCGCCGTTCTCCAGCACCTTGTCGAACACCTCGGTGGCGGGCTTGGCGAAGCGGATCGCGAAGCCGCAGGCGCAGGGCCCGTGGGCGGCGGCAAAATCGGCGGCGAACGAATCCGGATCCTCGTTGACCAGGAAGTTCACCCCGCCCTGGCGATAGACGGTGATCGCGCGCGACCGGTGCCTGAGCACGGCGCTGAACCCCATCTTGCGGAAGTAGTCGTGCAGCATCGCCCCCCGGCCCGCGGGGGCGGCGAACTCGACGAACTCGAAGCCGTCGATGCCCATCGGGTTCTCGAACGTGGTCACCTGCATGCCGAGGTTGGGGCCCTGGGTCTGCGCGTGGGGTTGGGCGCTCATGATCGACTCCTGCTGTGCGGGCACGGCGCGCTACAGTGCGCCATGCGATTGACGAATCTCCTTTATAGTTTCATATGCAACCATTTGCAAGGTGCAATGCAGCATGAGCCGTGACCCCACGCCACCCCAGGACCGCGCCGCCGCGCACGAAGTGCTGGAGCTCGAGCGCTTCCTGCCCTACCGGCTGAGCGTGCTGTCCAACCACGTCAGCCAGACCATCGCCACCGCCTATGCCGAGCGCTTCGGCATCGGCATCACCGAGTGGCGGGTGATCGCGGTGCTGGGCCGCTATCCGGAACTGTCGGCGAACGCCGTCGCCGACCGCACCGCCATGGACAAGGTGGCGGTGAGCCGCGCGGTGGCGCGGCTGCTGCGGCGCGGGCTGCTCGAGCGCGAGATGCACGGCAGCGACCGCCGCCGCTCGGTGCTGCAGCTGAGCGAGGCCGGCTACCGGGTCTACGACGAGGTGGTGCCGCTGGCGCTGGGCTACGAGCGCAACCTGCTGGCACGGCTGGACGACGAGGAGCGCGCCATGCTCGACCGGCTGCTGACCAAGCTGGACCTGGCCTCGCGGCCGTAGCGACCGCGCACTTCGCTCCGTCGCCGCTGCGGCGGCCCCGCGTCGCCGCTTCCGCCCGGCTATTGACGTGGAACAATCGCGGAGGCCATGGTGCCCGGGTTTGTCCATCCGGAAGTCCATCCATGAACCAGTCGGCAGCCGCCCAGGCGAAACACCCACCCGGTCTCTACACCCTGTTCTTCCTGGAAATGTGGGAGCGCTTCTCCTACTACGGGATGCGGGCGATCCTGTTCCTGTTCATGGTCGCCGCGGTCGAGGCCGGCGGCCTCGGATTCACCGAGCAGCACGCCGGCGCGGTGTACGGGCTCTACACCGCGGGCGTGTACCTGCTGGCGGTGCCCGGCGGATGGGTCGCCGACCGGCTGATCGGGCAGCAGAAGGCGGTCTGGTACGGCGGCATCATCATCGCCCTGGGCCACTTCAGCCTCGCGGTGCCGAACCTGCCGTTCTTCTATCTGGGCCTGTTCCTGATCGTGATCGGCACCGGCCTGCTCAAGCCCAACGCCTCGACCATCGTCGGCGAGCTGTATCCGGAAGGCGGCGCGCGCCGTGATGCCGGCTTCTCGCTGTTCTACATGGGCATCAATCTCGGCGCCTTCGTCGGCCCCCTCGCCGTAGGCTGGCTGGCGCAGAAGGTCCAGTGGCACTACGGCTTCGCCGCCGCCGGCGTGTTCATGGTGCTCGGCGTCATCCAGTACCACGTCCAGCGGCCCAAGCTGGGCGACGCCGGCGCACGGCCGACCCGGGATTTCGACGACCCCGTCGACGCGTCGCGGCTGCGCAACGAGTGGCGCGGGCTCTGGATCGCGGTGGCGGCGATGGCGGCGATGGTGGTCGCAGTGTTCGCCGGCGTGGTAACGATCGATCCGGAGCTTGTCGCGCGCAGCGCGGCTGCGGTGATCATCGGCATCGCGGTGGTGTACTTCACCTACATCCTGCTGTTCGGCCGCGTCGACGCGCAGGACAAGCGCAGGGTCTGGCTGCTTGCGATCCTGTTCATCTTCTCGGCGATGTTCTGGGCCGGGTTCGAGCAGGCCGGCTCCTCGCTCAACATCTTCGCCCAGCGCTATACCGATCGCATGATCTTCGGCTGGGAGATGCCGGCGTCGTGGCTGCAGTCGATCAACCCGATCTTCATCATCCTGCTGGCGCCGGTGTTCGCCGCCATCTGGCTCCGGCTCGGCGCGCGCAACCTCAATCCGTCGGTGCCGTTCAAGTTCGCCCTCGCCCTGGTCTCGCTGGGGCTCGGCTTCGCGGTGATGGCCCTCGCCGCCACCTTCGCGGCTGCCGGCGAGCAGGTACTGCCGCTGTGGCTGGTACTGACCTACCTGCTGCACACCACCGGCGAGCTGTGCCTGAGCCCGGTCGGACTGTCGGCGGTCACCAAACTGGCGCCGCGCAAGTTCCTCGGCCAGATGATGGGCCTGTGGTTCATCTCGGTCTCGCTCGGCAACCTGTTCGCCGGTCTGATCGCCGGACAGTTCGACCACGAGTCACTGCCGCAGATGCCCGGCATGTTCCTGTCGATCTTCCTGTGGACCGCGGGACCGGGCGTGTTCCTGCTACTGCTGTCGCGTTGGCTCAAGGGTCTGGCCGGCGGCCGCACCTGAGGGCTTTGGCATCGTCCACCGTGCCGTCCATGGCGGAACAATCCCGGCTCCGGGCCGCCCGGCCCGGCTTGCCTGCCCCGGCCCCGCGCAGCGCGCGGGGCGTTCGCCCGAGGCGCGAGGCAATGCCTCGCAAACGCCTCGTGCTCACCCCGGATAAACGTAACTCGCGCCCACGCCCAGCGGGATGCCCAGCGCCCAGAAGCCGATCAGGAACGCGGTCCACACCACCAGCAGCGTGATCGAGAACGGCAGCATCAGCGCCAGCAGGGTGCCGATGCCGCTGGACTGCACGTAGCGCCGGCAGAACACCACCACCAGCGGGAAATACGGCATCAGCGGCGTGATGATGTTGGTGCTGGAGTCGCCGACGCGGTAGGCGGCCTGGGTCAGGTCCGGCGAGACGCCCAGCTGCATCAGCATCGGCACCATGACCGCGCCGATCAGCGCCCACTTCGCCGAGGCCGAGCCGACCATCAGGTTGACGAAACTCGACAGCAGCACGATGCCGACCAGGGTCACCCCCATCGGGAAGTTCATCGCCTGCAGCCAGGCGGCGCCCTTGATCGCCATCAGCGCACCCAGGTTGCTCTGCCCGAAGGCGTAGATGAACTGCGCGGCGAAGAACGCCATGACGATGTAGTACGCCATGCTGCCCATCGCCTTGCTCATGCCCTGGATGACGTCGCGGTGGCTCTTGACCGTGCCGGCCACGTAGCCGTAGATCACGCCCGGAATCAGGAAGAAGATGAAGATCAGCGGCACGATCGACTGCATCACCGGCGCCGCGGCGACCAGCAGCGGGTGCCCGCCGGGCGGCACCGCGTCGGCCGGCGCGCGCCACGCCGAGGTCTCCGGCATCATCGACACCGCGAACACCACCACCGCCGCCACCATTCCGAGCACCGCCAGCAGCAATCCCTTGCGTTCTCGCGGCTCGAGCGCGTCCATGGTCTGGAATTCGCTGACGTCGCCGTCGACCTCGGTACGGCGCAGGCGCGGCTCGATCACCTTGTCGGTCAGGAACCAGCCGATCGCGACCACCAGGAAGGTCGAGGCGGTAGTGAAGACATAGTTGTTCAGCGGGTTCACGACCACCGTCGGATCGATGATCCGTGCCGCTTCCTGGGTCAGCCCGGCCAGCAACGGGTCCAGGCTCGAGGGCACGAACAGCGTGGCGGAGAACCCGCCCGACACGCCCGCGAAGGCGGCCGCGATGCCCGCCAGCGGGTGCCGCCCGGCGGCATAGAAGATCACCGCGCCGAGCGGGATCACCAGCACGTAGCCGGCATCGACCGCCACGTGGCTGAGCACGCCCACCGCGATCAGCACCGGGGTCAGCAGCATCTTCGGCGTGAACGACAGGATCGCGCGCAGCGCGGCGCTGATGAAGCCGGTGTGCTCGGCCACGCCCAGGCCCAGCATCGCCACCAGCACCACGCCCAGCGGCGCGAAGTTGACGAAGGTGCGCACCATTTGCGCCATGAACTCGGTGAAGCTGGCGCCGCTGAGCATGTTGCGGATCTGGATCGGATCGCCGTTGCGCGGATCGACCTCGGCGAAGCTCATGTTGGCCAGCAGGGCCGAAGCCACCCACACCACGACCATCAGGATCAGGAACAGCATCGCCGGATCCGGCAGCTTGTTGCCGACGCGCTCCACTGCATCGAGGAAACGGGTCACCACGTTGCGTGACGCTGCCCCGGTTTCCGGGCTGGGCTGGCTCATGCGCTGGCTCCTGTCTGTAGGATGAACCGCCGCATCCTAGCAGCCCCGGAGCGCCGCGACGGTCCAGCGGACCGGCTCACCCCGTAGAGCGGAGCTTGCTCCGCTGCCCCCGGCCCCGGAGCCGCCGTTTCCTGTAGAGCCGAGCTTGCTCGGCTGCTCGGCTCCGGAGCCCGGGCGCCGCCGGGGCCCTTGCAGGGCCGAGTTCGCTCGGCTGCATCGGCTCCGGAACCGGGAGCAGCCGAGCAAGCTCGGCTCTACGGGATGCAGGCGTCAGGCGCCGTATTCCCGCGGCGCTCCGATGTGGGTGCGCACCTCGAACAGCTCCGGGAAGAACGTCAGCTCCAGCGCCTGCTTGAGGAAGCCCACGCCGCTGGAACCACCGGTGCCGCGCTTGAAGCCGATGATCCGCATCACCGTGCGCATGTGGCGGAAGCGCCACAGCTGGAACTGCGTCTCCACGTCCACCAGGTCCTCGCTCAGGGCGTACTCGCGCCAGTAGCGGTCGGTATCCTCGTAGACGGCGCCGAGCACCGGCAGCAGGTCCCGGTCCAGCGCATGCGGCTGGCGCCAGTCGCGTTGCAGGTGCTTTTCCGGCACCGCATGTCCCCAGCGCGCCAGGTAGCACAGGAACTCGTCGTAGAGGCTCGGCGCCTCCAGCGCCTCGCGCAGCGCCGCCTGGCCCTCCGGATCATGGGCGAACACCCGCAGCATGGCGGCATTCTTGTTGCCCAGCAGGAACTCCATGCTGCGGTACTGCAGCGACTGGAATCCCGACGACGGCCCCAGGATCTCGCGGAACTCCAGGTACTCGGCCGGGGTAAGCGTTTCCAGCACCGACCACTGTTCGGTCAGCTGCCGCAGCACCTGCTTGCAGCGCGCCAGCACCTTGCGGCAGCGCCAGACCTCGTCGCGCCTGAGGTGCGCGATCGCCGCCGAGAGCTCGTGGATCATCAGCTTGATCCACAGCTCCGACACCTGGTGCTGGACGATGAACAGCATCTCGTCGTGGTGCGGCGGGTCCGACAGCGGCTGCTGCGCCGACAGCAACCGGTCCAGGCGCAGATAGCCGGCGTAGGTCAGCTGCCCGTTCAGGTCGATGTGGATGCCCGCCTCGAGCGGCCGTTCGTTGCGCTGGTCGGTCATCCATGCAGATTAACCCAATCGCCCCGCCGGCCCGGTCGGCGGCGGCGGCGGCGTCATGCAACCGACATCGGTTCCGGGCACAATCGGGCGGCCGGGGGGGCCGGATCGAGCATCATTCTTTCCAGGGGAGTACCACCATGCGCGGTATCGGTCGCCAGCTCGGGCTGGCCTTGCTTCTGTCCTGCGGCATCGGCGGCGCCCAGGCCCAGGTCGTCATCAGCCAGGTCTACGGCGGCGGCGGCAACAGCGGCGCCACCTTCACCAACGACTACGTCGAACTGTTCAACCGCGGAGACGACGCGGTATCGCTGTCCGGCAAGTCGCTGCAGTACGCCAGCGCCACCGGGACCGGCAACTTCGGCGCCACTCCGACGCAACTCGTCGTGCTGCCCGGCGACACCCTCGAGCCCGGCCGCTACTACCTGGTCGCGCTGGCCGGCGGCAGCACCGGCGAGCCGCTGCCCGCCGCGGACGCCTCGGGCACCATCAACATGTCCGCCGCCTCCGGCAAGGCGGCGCTGGTCGACTCCACCACCGGCCTGGGCTGCAACGGCGGCAACAATCCCTGCACGCCGGCGCAGGAAGCGCTGATCCTCGACCTGGTCGGGTTCGGCGGCGCCAACTACTTCGAGGGCAGCGGCACGGCGCCGGGCCTGAACAGCTCCACCGCCGGCTTCCGCGCCGGCGACGGTTGCAGCGACAGCAACGACAACGCGGCCGATTTCGCCGCCGGCACGCCGGCGCCGCGCAACAGCGCCGCGATTCCCAACGTCTGCGGCGGCGGCGGCCAGGCCTACCTCAGCATCGCCGACACCAGCGCGGCCGAGGGCGACGGCGGCAACACGCCGTTCTTCTTCAGCATCGCCCTCAACCAGCCGGCCGGGCCGGGCGGCGTCAGCGTCGACTACGCCACCGCCGACGGCAGCGCCGTCGCCGGCGAGGACTACATCACCGAAAGCGGCACCGCGACCATCGACGAGGGCGAGACCTCGGTGACGATCACCGTCGACGTGCTCGGCGACGGCGGCACTGAGCCGGACGAGACCTTCCAGGTCGATCTCGACAACGCCGTCGGCGCGCTGATCGCGCGCGCGCAGGCCACCGGCACCATCCTCAACGACGACGTCACCACCCTGGCGATCCACGCCATCCAGGGCGACGGCCAGCTCTCCCCCTACGACGGCGAGGCGGTCGCCACCGAGGGCGTCGTCACCGGACGCAAGAACAACGGCTTCTTCCTGCAGAGCGCCGACGGCGAGGACGACGGCAATCCGGCCACGTCGGACGGCATCTTCGTGTTCACCGGCGGCGCGCCGCCGGACGCCGCCGCGGTCGGCAGCCGGGTGCTGGTGCAGGGCACGGTGGACGAATACGTTCCCGCCGCCGATCCGCACCAGCTGCCGCTGACCGAGATCGTCTCGCCGTCCGTGGTGCAGCTGTCCGGCGGCCATCCGCTGCCGGCGCCGGTGGCGCTGACCGTCGACATGCCCAATGCCGACGGCGGCCTCGACCAGCTCGAGCACCTGGAAGGCATGCGCGTGACCGCTCCGAGCTTCACCGTAGTCGCGCCGACCGGCGGCTTCACCAACGAGCCGTCCGCCACCGGCGGCAGCAACGGCCGCTTCGCGGTGGTGGTGACCGGCACCGCGCGGCCGTTCCGCGAGCCGGGTATCCAGATCCCGGATCCGGACCCGCTCGGCAGCACCGCGCCGAACATCCCGCGCTGGGACTTCAATCCGGAATTGATCGTGGTCAACAGCGGCACCATCGGCGCGCCGACCGCCGACGTGGCCGCAGGCTGCGAGATCGTCGACGGCTCGCTCACCGGCCCGCTCGACTACACCTTCCGTCGCTACACGATCTACCCGGAAGCCGAACTCGTCGCCGAGTGCGGCGAGGCCGGCCAGCCGCGCGCGGCAATGGTCCCGACCGCCGACCACGCGACCTTCGCCACCTACAACCTCGAGCGCTTCTTCGACACGGACAACGATCCGGCCACCGGTGATCCGGTGCTGACCCCGGAAGCGCTGGAGATGCGTCTGAACAAGGCCTCGATCGCCATCCGCCGGTTCCTGCACACGCCCGACGTGCTCGGCGTGACCGAGGTGGAGAACCTGTCGGTGCTGCAGGCGCTGGCCGAGCGCATCAACGCCGACGCCGTGACGGCTGGCGATCCCGATCCCGGCTACGCCGCGTGGCTGGAGGAAGGCAATGACATCGGCGGCATCGACGTCGGCTTCCTGGCCCGCACCGGCGAGGTCGCGGCCGGCGTCGCCCGCGTCGAGGTGCTGTCGGTCGAGCAGGCCGGCGCCGACGCGGTGCTGGCCAATCCCGACGGCTCCAGCACCCTGCTCAACGACCGGCCGCCACTGGTGATGGACGCCATCGTCCACTTCGCCGACGGCCGCAGCCTGCCGGTCACGCCGATCGTGGTGCACCAGCGCTCGCTGAGCGGCATCGACAGCGAGGACAGCGGCAGCAGCGGCTGGCTGACCACCGGCGCGCGCGTGCGCGCCAAGCGCCAGGCGCAGTCGGAGCATCTGGCCGGGCTGATCGACGGCATGCAGGACGACGATCCCGCGCGCAAGATCGTGGTGCTCGGCGACTTCAACGCCTTCCAGTTCAACGACGGCCACGTCGACGCGCTGGGCGTGGTCACCGGCCAGCCGACGCCGGACGACGAGACCGCGGTCGACGGCGACGGCGTCGACCTGGTCGAGCAGGACCTGCACAACACCACGCTCGACGCCGATCCGGCCGAGCGCTACTCGTTCGTGTTCGACTACCAGGCGCAGTCGCTCGACCACGTGCTGGTCAACCGCGCACTGCTCGATTCGGCGGACATCGCCGGCCATGCGGTCAGCCACGCCCGCATCAACGCCGACTTCCCCGAGGTCGCGCGCAACGACGCCGATACGCCCACGCGCCTGTCCGACCACGATCCGACCATGCTGCTGGTGCGGCTGCAGGCGCTGACCTTCGCCGACCTCGGGGTCATGGCCGAGGCAATCGAGAACAGCGCGGTCGTCGGCGATGCGATGGAATTCGCGGTGACCGTGACCAACGCAGGTCCGGACGCGGCGGCGTTCCCGGGCGTGGGCTTCTCGCTCGACGCCGAACTCGACGACCTCGCGGTCTCGGCCCCGGACGGCTGGAGCTGCGACGTGCCGACCAGCGGCAGCGACAGCACCTCGATCGCCTGCACGGCCGACACGCTCGAGGCCGATGCCGAGGCGGTCTTCGGCATCAGCGCCACCGCGCCGGAGAGCGCGCTCGGCGCCACGGTCACGCTGGCCGCCGCGGCGACCTCGCAGACCCAGGACCCCGAGGACGGCAACAACGATGCCGGCGCATCGGTGGAAGTCACCGAGGCCTCGCCCGAGGTGGTCGAGCTGCAGAACCGCGCGGCCGTGACCGGCATCGAGGGCGTGGCCGGCGACGCTCATCTCTACCGCATCGAGGTGCCGGCCGGCGCACGCAACCTGCGCATCCTCAGCTACGGCGGCAACGGCGACGTGACGCTGACCGCGCGCCTGGGCGAGCTTCCGACCGACGACGCCTACGATGCGATCTCCTCCCGGCCCGGCAACAACGAGATCATCCACGTGGCCGCCCCGGCGGCCGGGACCTGGTACATCCGCCTGGTCGGCGAACGCGCCCACGCCCGCGTCTCGCTGCGCGCCAGCTTCACGCCCTGAGGGCAGCGGTCCGCCCGAAAGATTGCTCCTTGAACCCCGGCTCCGGCCGGGGTTTTTTTGTTCTTCGCCCGATGCGGGGTTGAGGCGGGCCATTCCACAGCCCGTGGCGCCCGGCTCGCCGCACGGGCACAGGTCTGCCCGCATGTCATGACGCATCGCGCAACGGGCCGTCACGGGGCAGCGGTTAACATTGTCGGTCCCTGTCCAGACCGATCAGCGCATGACTGTCGCCGCGACATTCGAGATCGAATACCTGCAATACCTCGGCCCGGACGGCAAGCCGGTGGCCGACTTCCCGGAGGCTTTCGCCAACCCCGAAACCCTGCTGCCCCTGTTCAAGGAAATGCTGTTCGTGCGCATCTTCGACACCAAGTCGATCGCGCTGCAGCGCACCGGCAAGCTCGGCACCTACGCCTCCAGCCTGGGCCACGAGGCCACCCACATCGGCATCGGCGCCTCGATGCGGCCCGAGGACGTGTTCGCCCCCAGCTACCGCGAGTACGGTGCGCAGCTCATGCGCGGCGTGCATCCGCGCGAGATCCTGATGTACTGGGGCGGCGACGAGCGCGGCAACGACTTCGAGGTGCCGCGCCACGACTTCTCCTGGTCGGTGCCGATCTCCACCCAGTGCCTGCATGCGGCCGGCGCCGCGCTGGCGTTCAAGCTGCGCAAGGAACCGCGGCTGGCGGTCGCCTGCTGCGGCGACGGCGGCTCGTCCAAGACCGACTTCTACGCCGCGCTCAACTCCGCCGGCGCCTACACCCTGCCGCTGGTGCTGTGCGTGATCAACAACGGCTGGGCGATCTCGGTGCCGCGTTCGGCACAGACCGGCGCGCAGACGCTGGCGCAAAAGGGCATCGCCGGCGGCCTGCCCTGCCTACAGGTGGACGGCAACGACCTGGTGGCGTTGATGGAAGGCATGCGCCGCGCCACCGAGCGCGCGCGCAACGGCGAAGGCGGCACCGTCATCGAGTTCCTCACCTATCGCCTGCACGACCACACCACCGCCGACGACGCCCGCCGCTACCGTTCCGCGGAAGAGGTGAAGGCCGCCTGGGAGCGCGATCCGATCCCGCGCCTGCGCACCTTCCTCACCGCGCGCAAGCTCTGGGACGAGCAGCAGGAGAAGGCCTGGGCCGAGGAATGCGGCAAGCGCGTCGATGCCGAGATTGACGCCTACCTGGCATCGAAGGTGCAGCCGGTCGAGGCGATGTTCGACTATCTCTACGCCGACCCGCCGGCCGACCTGCTGAAGCAGCGCGAGGCCGCCATCGCCCTGGAGAAGCGCTCGTGAGCGCCGCGAAGTCCCCTGCAGGAGGGGCTGAGGCCCCTCCTGCAGAAGCAAAAGTGGACACCCCGATCACCCTGATCGAAGCCATCACCCAGGCGCTGGCCTGGGAGATGCGCCACGACGATTCGGTGGTGGTGCTCGGCGAGGACGTCGGCGTCAACGGCGGCGTGTTCCGCGCCACCGCCGGCCTGCAGCAGCAGTTCGGCCCCGAACGCGTGCTCGACACCCCGCTGGACGAGACCACCATCGCCGGACTCACCGTCGGCATGGCCGCGCAGGGCATGAAACCCGTCGCCGAGTCGCAGTTCGACGGCTTCATGTATCCCATGGTCGACCATATCGTCTGCCACGCGGTGCGCCTGCGCACCCGCACCCGCGGCCGCCTGCACTGCCCGATGGTGCTGCGCGTGCCCTGGGGCGGCGGCATCCGCGCGCCCGAGCATCACAGCGAGGCCAACGAGGCGATCTTCACCAACGTGCCCGGCCTGCGCGTGGTCATGCCCTCCTCGCCGGCGCGCGCCTACGGCCTGCTGCTGGCGGCGATCCGCGATCCCGACCCGGTGATCTACTTCGAGCCCAAGCGCATCTACCGCCAGTACAAGGAGCTGGTGCCCGACGACGGCGAGGCGCTGCCGCTGGACGTGTGCTACGTGCTGCGCGACGGCGACGACATCACCCTGGTCACCTGGGGCGCGCAGGTGAAGGAAACGCTGGAGGCCGCCGACCGGCTGGCCGAGGACGGCATCTCCGCCGAGGTGATCGACGTGGCCACGCTCAAGCCGCTCGACTTCGACACCATCGCCGAGTCGGTCGCGAAGACCAGCCGCTGCGTGATCGTGCACGAGGCCGCCAAGACCGCCGGCTTCGGCGCCGAGATCGCCGCGCGCCTGGCGGAGGAGTCGATGTACGACCTGCTGGCGCCGGTCGAGCGCGTCACCGGCTACGACACCCACATCCCGCTGTTCCGGCTGGAGATGAAATACCTGCCGAGCGTGGACCGGATCGTCGCCGCGGCGAAACGGGCCGTGGCGGCGGGCTGAGATGCGGCGCGCGCGCGTCATCGCCGCGTATCGCGCTCCGGATCGCCCGGCGATGCGGATGCACGCGGGCGAGACGGTGACGCTGGGCGAACGCGACGCGGAATGGCCGCAGTTCGTCTGGACCACGCTCGCCGGCGGGCTGGGCGGCTGGGTGCCGGCGGCGCTGTTCGACCGCGAGCACGGCGAGGCCACGGCGCAGGCGGATCACGAAACACTCGAGCTCGACGCCGACCCGGGCGAGGTACTGCGCCTGCAGCGCGAGCTCGCCGGCTGGTGGTGGGCCGGGAACGCCGACGGTGCGCATGGCTGGATCCCGGCGCGCGTGCTGGAATACCTGGATTGAAGCAACGCCGGCACGGACCCGCGGCCCACGCCAACGGAAATCCCGCCGGATCGAAGAGGACCGAACCGACATGGCCGACAAGACAACCTTCAAGCTTCCCGACCTCGGCGAGGGCCTGCCCGACGCCACCATCGTCGAATGGTCGGTCAAGGTGGGCGACACCATCCGCCTCGACGACCCGCTGGTGTCGATGGAGACCGCCAAGGCCGTGGTCGAGGTGCCCTCGCCGGTGTCCGGCAAGGTGCTCGAGCTCGCCGGCGAGCCCGGCGACGTGATCGAGACCGGCGCGGTGCTGGCCACGTTCGAGATCGACCCGGACCTGCCGCAGCGCGCCGAGGGCCAGGACACCGGCCACCACCACGGGCCGAAGCCGACGAAGGGCACCGGCAGCAAGGCGCCGAGCAACGGCGACCAGGTCGTCGCCTCGGACGACGGCGGCGCCATCTCCGACGCCGGCGACGCCGCGCCCGAAGGGGCGGCCGGCGAGAGCGAGCGCGCCGACAGCGGCACGGTGGTCGGCGCCATGCAGTCCTCCGACACGGTGCACGCCGAGCGCGCCAGCTCGGCCGGCGGCGTCAGGGCGATGCCGGCGGTGCGCGCGCTGGCGCGCAAGCTCAAGGTCGACCTCGCCCGCGTGCACGCCACCGGTGCCGACGGCGTGGTGACCATGGCCGACGTCAAGCAGGCCGCCGCCGACGGCAGCGCCGTCTTGCCCTCTGCCGCCGCGAGAGGGGCTGGAGGCGCGGGTAGGGGGGCCCGCGAAGTCCCGTCGCATGCCGCACCTCCCGAAGGGAGACGCGAGGACCAGCGCACCACCCTCTCCGCCTCCGGCAAGCCCATGCGCACCCAGCCCCCGACGGTATCCGCCAGCGGCCAGCCGGAGCAGCTCAAGGGCGTGCGCCGCAACATGGCACGGGTGATGGCGGACGCCCATGCCAAGGTGGTCCCGACCACGCTCAGCGACGATGCCGACATCCACGCCTGGACACAAGGCAACGACATGACCGCGCGCCTGGTGCGCGCGATCTGCGCGGCGGCGCGCGCGGTGCCGGCGCTCAACGCCTGGTTCGACGGCGACAAGCTCACCCGCACCCTGCACCCGCACGTCGACCTCGGCGTCGCCGTGGACACCGACGACG
Organism: Luteimonas salinilitoris; assembly: GCF_041300785.1. Taxonomy (NCBI): domain Bacteria; kingdom Pseudomonadati; phylum Pseudomonadota; class Gammaproteobacteria; order Lysobacterales; family Lysobacteraceae; genus Luteimonas; species Luteimonas salinilitoris. The sequence continues at coordinate 214,450 of NZ_JBFWIB010000004.1, read as the reverse complement.
GCCTGTTCGTGCCGGCGCTGCGCAACGCCGACATGCTCGACGCGCGCGGCGTGCGCGAGGGCGTCAACCGCCTGCGCGCACAGGTCGAGGATCGCAGCATCCCGGCCAGCGAGCTGGGCGGCTACACCATCTCGCTGTCCAACTTCGGCATGTTCGCCGGCCGCTACGCCACCCCGGTGATCGTGCCGCCGTGCGTGGCGATCGTCGCCGCCGGCCGCGCCCGCCACCAGATCACCCCGGTGATCGGCGGCTTCGAATCGCACAAGCTGATCCCGCTGTCGGTCACCTTCGACCACCGCGCCTGCACCGGCGGCGAGGCGGCGCGGTTCCTGCGGGCGATGCTGGACGATCTGGCGCTCGCCGGCTGAGCGATGGAAGCGCTACGCACGATCGCCGAGATCTTCGTTGGCACCTGGCTGCTCACCGGCAGCCTGCACGAACGCGCCGAGGTGACCGAGTTCCATGACGTCGGGCGCAGGGAGGCCGAGATCGGCGCCTGGCTCGCCGGCGACAGCTATCGGCGGCTGCACGAACTCGCGCCGGCGCACGGCCTGACCCTCGTCGTCGCCGCCGACGGCCGCTTCGCCGAGACCGTCACCGGCCGGCCGGACACCTATTGGTACGACGCCGATGGTGTCGAGGAAATGCATCACCCGACGCCGTTCGACGGCAGGACCGTCGAACGCGCATCCCGCATCTACCTGCAGCCCGACGAACGGGAGATCCGGGTCGAGCGCGCAGCGCAGTATCCCGGTGTTGCGCTGCGCGTCGACGACGGCGACACCATGATCACGGATCGCATCGAACGGATCGGAGCGGCCCTGGTCAGGACCGTATCGGTCGTGACGGACGAAGCCTATCTCAGTCGCCTGACCCTGACCTACCGCAAAGGCGGCGAGTGACAATCGCCACCTGATCGCGATCTGCACCGGGCTGCCGGTCCACCCGGGCTTGCGCAGATCGAAACCCGCCCCTACGGAGGATCGCAATGTCCCATCGCAGCCGCCTGTCCACCTTCGTCCTCGACTGCCGGGTCGAGGACCTGAAAGCGTCCACCGAGTTCTGGAGCCGCGCGCTCGGCAAACCGGTCGAGAGCGATGACGAGGACGGCGACGGCAAATACGCCGCCCTCAAGACAGAGCGCGACGAACCGATCCTGCTGCTGCAGAAAGTCGAGCACGAATCGCGCGTGCATCTCGATATCGAAGCCGACGACATCGACGCCGAGGCCGAACGGCTGGAGCAGCTGGGCGCGAAGAAGATCGCCTTCGTCAAGCGCTGGTGGGTGATGGAGGCGCCGAGCGGCCACCGCTTCTGCATCGTGCGCCAGCAGCGCGAACCATTCGGGTCGCATTTGAACACCTGGGACTGAAGGCGAGGAACGAGTGGAGAGGAACGAGAAACGAGTAAAAGCCGCGCCAAGGACCAGGACCTGCTCCTCTCTCGTTTCTCACTCCTCGTTTCTCGTTCCTCGCTCTTCGCGGTCGAGCCAGACTTCCAGTCCCTGCGCATTGAGCTCGATGTCCATCGCCAGCAAGGCCGGCACCGCACGCTGCGCGTCGGAGACGCCATGCCGCTGTGCACGTTCGACATAGATGCGCGTCAGCGCTTCCACCAGCCGCGCGTGACGCTGGCCGTCGCCGTCCAGGCGGCGCGCGGCGGCCACGGTGGCCTCGACCAGCGCGATCAGGTCCGCGCCCAGCCGCTGTACGTCGGTGACGCGGCCGTAGTGGGTCACGTACACCGCCTCGGGCGCTTCGCCCAGCAGGCGCCGGACCGAGGCGCGCATCGCCTCCGGGTCGAACTGCACCGGCGAGGTGGTGGGGATCGCGAACGCACCGCGCGCGGTATCGAACTCGCGGTACGACAGGCCGAAGATGTCGCCGGCGAACCAGCTGCGGCTGCGCGCGTCCCACACCGCCAGGTGGTGGCGCGCGTGACCGGGCGTGTCGGCGCACAGCAGCGGCCGGCCGGCGAGGTCGACGACACGGCCGTCGCCGGCCGCCGTCACCCGCGATTCGGGCACCGGCACCAGGGTGCCGTAGCTGTTCTCGAACTCGGCCTCGCCGTACACCGCCGTCGCGCCGGCGGCCAGCTTGGCCGGATCGATCATGTGCGGCGCACCGCGCGGATGCACCACCAGCGTCGCGTTCGGCAGTGCGCGCATCAGCGAACCGGCGCCGCCGGCGTGATCGAGATGCACGTGGGTCAGGATCAGCCAGTCCACCGCCTCACGCGACAGGCCCTGCGCGTCGAGCGCGGCGAGCAACCGCGGCACGCTGCGGTTGGTCCCGCAGTCGACGAAGGCGGCGCGTCCTCTTTCGACGATCAGATAGGCGGCGCAGAAGTTCGGCCGCTGGTAGCCGGTATCGATGGTGACGATGCCGTGGGAATCGCGCATGGCACGCTCGTGAAGCGGGGCGTTCCAGTCTAGGTCGTCGCCCGCCTGCCCCGCGATTCGGCTTTGGTCGCAACCGACACTGCGTTCAACGCGCGCACAGCCAGCGCCGTCGCAGAAAAAATGCGACGGTCATCACCGCAAGGAACACGCCGTAACCGATCGCGGTCGCCAGCACCTGCCGCCACATGTGCCCGTAGACGGGATCGGCGCTGCCGTGCGCCCAGTGCACGCTGAGCAGGAACGCCACCAGCGCCAGCAGCAGCGCGGCGATGTCGAACGCGCGGCGGCCGGCGGTGCGCGGCTCCCGAGGGAGCAACCAGAACAGCACGCCCAGGATCAGGAACCAGGGCAGGAACAGGATCAGCGCGAGGTTGAGTTCGACCAGCGGGCTCATGCCTCGTCCGCGGCGAACCTCGCCAGCGCCTCGAGCAGCTCCTCCACCGCCACGCCTTCGGCCAGGTGACCGACCAGGTGCTGCCCCAGATGCACGCCCTGGCCGGCAAGATGATGCAGTTCCGCACTGCCCTCGCGCTTGAGCCGGGCGATGAGCTGTCCGGCGTCGCGCGGCGAATCGTGGCCCACGCTCTGCAGCAGCACGCGATCGCCGTCGACCAGCTTGAAGTAGAAACGGCCGTCGTTCTCGCGGTACTGCTTGAACTGCGGCGGCGCCCGTCCGGCCTCGGCGGCCGTTTCGGCTTCGGGGGCCGCCTGCGACAACTCGCGCAGTCCGACCGCCTCGCGCAGGCGCCGCAGGAACGGCGTCGCGACCTGTTGCCGCAGTTGCGCCGCACCGTCGCGCAACTGCCGCTCGATCACCTCCGGCCTGGCGATCAGCGCCTCGTAGCGTTCGCGCAACGGCGCGACCTCGACATCGATGCGCTCGAACAGCTGCTGCTTGGCCTCGCCCCAGGCGATGCCCTCGGCGAAGGCCTGGCGCATGCGCGCGGTCTCGTCCTCGCTGGCGAAGGCGCGGTAGAACTGGAACAGCGCCGAGCCGTCGGCGTCCTTGGGTTCGCCCGGCGCCTTCGAGTCGGTGATGATCGAGAAAATCAGCTTCTTCAGCTCCGCGCGCGACGCGAACAGCGGAATGGTGTTGTCGTAGCTCTTGCTCATCTTGCGGCCGTCCAGGCCCGGCAGCGTCGCCACCCGCTCCTCGATCTCCACTTCCGGCAACGTGAAGTGCTCGCCGTAGAGATGGTTGAAGCGCTGGCCGAAGTCGCGCGCCATCTCGATGTGCTGGATCTGGTCGCGCCCCACCGGCACCCGGTCGGCATTGAACAGCAGGATGTCGGCCGACATCAGCACCGGATACATGAACAGGCCGGCGTTGATGCCGGCGTCGTCATCCTCGCCCTCGGCGCGGTTGCGGTCCACCGCCGCCTTGTAGGCATGGGCGCGGTTGAGGATGCCCTTGCCGGCGACACAGGTCAGCAGCCAGGTGAGCTCGGTGATCTCTGGGATGTCGGACTGGCGGTAGAAACGTACGCGCTCCGGCTCCAGGCCGCAGGCCAGCCAGGTGGCGGCGATCTCCAGCGTCGAGCGCTGCACCCGCGCCGGCTCCTGCACCTTGATCAGGGCGTGCAGGTCGGCGAGGAAGTAATAGCTTTCGACATCCGCGCTGCGGCTGGCGGCGATCGCCGGCCGGATCGCGCCGACATAGTTGCCGAGATGCGGGGTACCGGAGGTGGTGATGCCGGTGAGGACACGGACGAGGCGTGGGGACATTGCGCAGCCGAGCGGGAAGCCGGGCCGAAGTTTAACCGCTGGCGCGGGCGGCACGGCTTCGGACCGCCCGCGCCACGACCGCAACCCCGGCCGCGGCGGTGGCGCGTTCTCTACCAGGACCCATACGGAGAAGCGCCATGTCCCGCCTGCTGCTGCTCGCCGCGATCCTGTTCGCCGCCGCCTGTACGCCCGCCCGCGCCGGTTCGCCGGTCCGTCTCGATGTCGTCGATCGCGATACCGGAGAGTGGCTGTCGCAGCACCGGCATCGCGGCGACACCTGGATCGCAGGGATGCCCGGGCGCCCGTACGCGGTGCGGATCACCAACGGCAGCGACCGGCGGGTGCTGGTGGTGCTGTCGGTCGACGGCGTCAACGCAGTCACCGGCGAGACCGCCGACCCCGATCAGGCCGGCTACGTATTGGCGCCATGGCAGAGCGCCGAGATCACCGGCTGGCGCAAATCGCTCGACGATGTCGCCCGGTTCGTGTTCACCGACCTGCCGGACAGCTATGCGGCGCGCACCGGGCGGCCGCGGCACGTCGGCGTGATCGGCGTGGCGGTGTTCGCCGAGCGGCGGCACGCGCCGCCGCGTCCGCCCTCGCCGCCGGTCGCCGGCGACGAGCGCCAAACGCGCGCGCTCGCGCCGCAGTCCGCCGCCGAAGCGGAAACCGCCGACAGCGCTCACGGCGCCTCGAGGCAGCGCATCGGCACCGGCCATGGCGAACGCGAATGGTCACCGACCCACCGCACCGGTTTCGTGCGCGCCAGCACGCGGCCGATGCAGGTGACGCAATTGCGCTACGACGCGCCGCAGCGGTTGGCGGCGATGGGCATCCTGCCACGGCCGTACGCCTGGCGAGGGCACCAAGACGCATCGCCGCAGGCGTTCCCCGGCGGGTTCGTCCCGGACCCGCGGTGAATCGGTCGTGGATTCTTCCTGTGGATCGAACGCCGCGTGCCGTTTCGGCATTTGTAAATGCGCGCCAGGCATTTCTTTTTCCCCTGCAGTGAGACATGGCTCATCGCCCATGAGCGATATCAATAGGCAGCCGGATCTATCACGATGGGCCAACACCCATTCTGTGGTTTGAGGTGCCGGCTATTTATTCGCGGCACCCGTGGCGACGGCCCATGCTTCACTGCAACGGAAAGGGCTGCCTGGCGCGATCAGAGCGTGCGCTCGAAGTCCTGCACTTCCTGCTCGGCGCGTTCGCGGGTCCAGCCGTACTGCTCCTGCAGCTTGCCGGCCAGGTACTTGCTGTCGCCTTCGGCGACGTCGAATATGTCGTCGGTCAAGTCTCCCCACTGCGCCTGGGCGCGGCCCTTGATCTGGGTCCACTTGCCGGAAATGATGTCCTTGTTCATCGCCTGTCTCCGTCTTCGGCCACGGCGGTTCGCCGTCGGCGACAGCGTGGCAACGCCCGGGTTCGCGTTCGGTCAAATTTGCGTTGGGTCGTGCTGACGTCGATGAACGAGCTGAGCGGTTCAGCATTCAGTGCCAAGCCCGCAGGCACGAAAAAGCCGGCGCGAACGCCGGCTTCCGTTTTTCGCGTGCCAAGCGGCCGCGAAGCATCAGTCCGGATCGGTCCCACCGGTCCTGTCGGCGGCATCTTCGACCTTCTCGCCGACCTTCTGCACATCCTTCCCCGCGCCTTCGACGGTGTTGCAGGCGGTCATGGTGGCGGCGGAAAAGAGGGCGAGCAGCAGCAGGGCTGTCAAACGCTTCATGGAATTCTCCTGTGTTGAGGGGTCGCTTTGTCGTGCGCGTCCCGAACCGGCGACCCGTGTGGACATGAAACCGCAAATCGGCGTGAAAGCCATGTCGATTCCGCCCGGCAACCGGTGCTCCCGGTCACCCCCGTTCAGTTTCGCGCCGCCGGCACCACGACGCAGGCGGGCGACCGCCGAAACTCAATCGCGCATCAGCGTCGACTTGCCGAACAGGCTCTCGACCAGGTCCACCGCGAGTTCCGCGGTCACGTTGCGATCATCCAGCGCCGGGCTGACCTCGACCACGTCGAGCGAGCCCATGCGGCCGCTGTCGGCGATCATCTCCATCACCAGTTGCGCTTCCCGATAGTTCACCCCGCCCGGCACCGTGGTGCCGGTGCCCGGGGCGATCCCGGGATCGAGGAAATCGACGTCGAAGCTGACGTGCAGGTGGGTGTCGGCGTCGAGCCCGTCCAGCGCCTGCTCCATCACCCGCTTCATGCCGACCTCGTCGATGAAGCGCATGTCGAAGATGTCGAACCCGTGCTCCTTGACCAGCCGCTTCTCCTCCTGGTCGACCGAGCGGATGCCGATCTGCTTCACCTGGTCCGGCGTGATCGCCGGAACGTGGCCGCCGATGCCGGTCAATGCGTCGGGGCCGATGCCGCACAGGCAGGCCACCGGCATGCCGTGGATGTTGCCCGAAGGCGTGACCCGGCTTGTGTTGAAGTCCGAGTGCGCATCGAGCCACAGCACGCGCAGCTTGCGTCGTTGCGCGCGGCAGTGGTTGGCGACCGCGGCGATCGATCCGATCGCCAGGCTGTGGTCGCCGCCGAGCACCACCGGCATGCGCCCGGCGCGCAGCTCCGCGGCCGAGGCGTCCATCAGCGCGCGGTTCCAGGCGACCACCTGGTCCAGATGGCGATAACCTTCCACCGGCGGCAGCCATGGGTTGGGCGGACCGTCGACGTTGCCGCGGTCGACCACGTCGACGCCGCGCGCCTGCAGCGCCTCGGCCAGCCCGGCGATCCGCAGCGCCTCCGGCCCCATGCGCGCGCCGCGATGGCCGGCACCGACGTCGGTGGGCACGCCCAGGATCGAAACGGGTGGATAGGTCCGCGTCATCGTCGTCATCCGTGGTGATGGTGCCGGCAGTCCGAATCGAACGGACGACCTACCGCTTACAAGGCGGTTGCTCTACCAGCTGAGCTATGCCGGCGTGGATGGCCCGAGGCGACTCGGGAGGGCGGGCATTCTAACGCGCCGCCGCGGCGGCTTCAGCGAGACCGGCGCAGTCGACGGAATCGGCCCGCGCCGCGCCGGTTTCGGTGCGTGCCGCGGCGGCATCGAACCCGTCGGCCACGGCGACATCGAGCCAGTGCCTTGTACCGGCGTCGCCCAGCGGCTCGGCCTGCGCGCCGAAGCCGGCCGCACGCAGGTTGGCCGCGTGGCGCCTGGCCGCGGCCTCGCCGCTGAAGCGCCCCAGGGCGATCGCGTTCGCCTCTTCGCCCGTGGCGATGATGAAGTGGTCATTGAACCCGGCGGCGACGAGGTTCTGCACCGCCGCCTGCGCCGCGTCGCGATCGGCCAGGGGCGGCAGCATCACCCGCCAGCCGCGCGGCGCTTCCACGATCTCGCGCGTACGCAGATGCAGCACCTGCGGCTGCAACCGCGTGCGCGCCGTCGCCAGTGCATCGGCATCGGCGAACGGGCCGAGCGCCAGGCAGCGCGACGGTTGCGTCGGCGCAGCCGCCGCGTCTTCACCGGAAGCGTCCGCCGGCGCGGGCGGCGTTTCGGTTCGCGGCGCACCGGCCTCCCCGGCCTCGGCGAGGGCCGCCTCCGGCTGCGGATCGGCGGCACCTGCCGATGCCGCCGTGGCGCGCGCCTGCGGCGTCGCCTCCGACAGCAACTGCAGCCGCGGAACGCCGGCGGGGTGCGCCGACGGCGCCTCCGGCACGGGCGGCGAGCGCATCGCCCACCACAGGGCGACGCCGAGGTTGAGGGCCAGCAACAGGACGATGGAGGCGCGCAGGAGCATCGGTGGATTGTAAGCGCGCACCGCGCGTGCTTCCCGCACGCGATGCGCATATCGGAGCACTCAGGCCGGAGGCGCCATCCGTGCCCAGCGCGCGAGTCCCTCGAGCACCAGCGCGGGAGCGGGTTCGGCGCCGTCCAGCCGCGATGCCAGCGCCTGCGCGCCGCCGCCGTGCAGCAGCAGCCGCGGCCGCTCGCCGCCCAGCAGGTCACGTGCGGCATCGCGGCTGCGGTCGACCAGGGCCAGCGCCGCGCCTTCGCAGCCCGACGCCAGCGCATCCACGGTGTCGTCGGCGAATTCGGCGTAATCGCCACCATCCGTCGGCAGCTGCCGCGCGCGCCGGTGCAGCGCCTCGCGCATCAGCGCCGGCGACGGCGCGATGCGGCCGCCGCGATGGCGCCCGTGCGCATCGACCAGGTCGAGGGTCAACGCGGTGCCGACACCGACCACCAGGCTCGCCCCGGCGCCGCGCGCATGCGCGGCCAACAGCGTCAGGAAACGGTCGACGCCGAGCCGCTGCGGCTCGGCATAGGCGATCTCGACACCGTCGCAATGCCGCAGCGTGGTGGCGGCCGATACCCGCCCGCAGCGCCGGGCCAGCGTGTCGAGCAGGATTACACGCAGTTCCGTCGCAGCCACGCTGGCAAAGCAGGCCGCATCGAAACGCGCCGGCAATGCCGCGTCCCAGCCGGCAGCGAACGCAGTCCCGTCATGGGCCACCGCGACGATCTCGCCGATGCCGCCGTCCTCGCGCAGCGGGGCGAACTTGAGCCGGCTGTTGCCGAGGTCGAACAACCACTCGCTCATGCGGCAGCCCCACGGCGCACGCTGACTTCACCGGCGTGGAAACACCGCTCGCCATCACCCAGGCGCACCCGCAGCGCACCGTCCCCGGCCACGCCGAGCGCGATGCCGGCGTAGACCCCGTCGCCGGCATGCACCTCCACCGCGCGGCCGGCCAGCGCATCGAGCGAGGCGAAGCGCGGCAGGAACGGCGCCAGTCCGTCGCGGTCGAACCGCGCCAGCGCCGGCACCAGTCGCGCGACCAGCGCCGCCACCAGCGCGTTGCGCGGCGGCATCCGGTCATCGGCGATCGCGGCCAGGTCGGTCCACGGTTGCGCGATGACGGCGGCCGCGGCGGCCGGCATGCGCAGGTTCAACCCGAGCCCGATCACCGCACGCGCCGGCCCTGCGTGCTCGCCGCCGCCTTCCACCAGCAGGCCGCCGAGCTTGCGCAGCTCGGCGTCCTGCACCACCACCAGGTCGTTCGGCCACTTCAGGCGCACGCGCGCCGCACCGAGCGCGTGCAGCACGTCCGCCGCGGCCACGCCGGCGGCCAGCCCCAGGCCGCCGAGACGCCCCAGGCCGCCGGAGAACCGGCGCGACAACGAGAGATAGAGGTTCGCCGCCAGCGGCGAGGCCCAGTCGCGGCCGCGACGGCCGCGCCCCCCACTCTGGCGCTCGGCCAGCAGCACCGCGGTGCCGATCGCGGGGGGCTCGCGGCGCAGCAGCTCGGAATTGGTCGAATCCAGCGACCAGGCCACGTCCAGATCGGCGATGCCGGCCCGGACCTCCGGCGGAAGCGCTTCGCGGATCCGCGAAGCGTCCAGCAGTTCCAGGGGCTCCGCCAGGGCATAGCCGCGCCCGGGACTGGCCTCGATCGCGATCCCGGCGGCCCGCAGCGCCTCGACCCGCTTCCAGACCGCCGCCCGGGTCTGGCCGCAGGCGCGCGCGAACGCGTCGCCCGATACCGGGCCGGCAAGCAGTCGTTCGAGCAGGGCGCGTTCGGAATTCATGTCGTGACGGACGGAGCGGAGATCCTGCGGGAGGCCGGACCGCGATTATCCGCGTATCCGCACCGCCTGGCCGATCGCGAGCCGGCGGGGGACGCTCTCTGCCGCAATGCAGCATGCGCCGCCCGGCAACGGCGGCACAACCGCGCTATAGTTGGTCGTTGTGCGTTGCCGTCCTTCCTTCACAGGTCGCCGCCATGCTCCTTCGATTCGCGCTGTTGCTGCTGCTCTGCTCCGCCAGCCTGCCGCTGCTGGCCCGCGAAGTCCGCCAGGCCGGCGCCAACGGCGACGGCGGCTGTCCCACCAGCACACTGGCCGAGGAGGATGCCGGCACGAGCGCCCCGCGCGGCGAACGTCCCGGCGCCACGACACCCGCCGCCAAGGAAGGCGCCACCGGCGCCCCGGGCGGCAATACCGAGAACAACGTCCGCGCGCCGCGCTGGCACAGCTTCCTGCCGGGCATGTTCCGCTGAGGTCGGCGCGGCACGCGTGCTCGGCCTGATCCGGCGCCTGCGGCGCAGCCCCGCTCCGATCCCTTCCGACCTCTGGCACCGGATGCGTGCCCGCGTCGCCTGGGCGGCACGCCTGGACGAGGCCCGCGACCGGCGCCTGCAAGCGCTGGCCGCGCGCTTCCTGCACGACAAGACCATCACCGCCGTCGGCGGACTGCATCTGGACGACGATCGCCGCACCACCCTGGCCGCGCTGTGTTGCCTGCCGCTGCTCGAGTTCGGCGCCGAAGGGCTGCACGGCTGGTCGCAGCTGATCGTCTATCCGGATGCCTTCCGGGTGAACCGCACCCACGTCGACGCCGCCGGCGTGCTGCACGAGTGGAACGACGAATTGATCGGGGAAGCGTGGGAGACGGGACCGCTGATCCTGTCCTGGGCCGACATCGAGGCCGACCTGGCGCAACCGGGCGCCGGCCTCTGCGTCGCCGTGCACGAGATGGCGCACAAGCTCGACGCGCTCGACGGCGTGCTCGACGGCACCCCGCCGCTGCCGCGCGACTGGCAACGGCAATGGGCACGCGACTTCCAGCACAGTTACGACGGCTTCGTGGCCGAGGTCGAACGCGACGCCGACATCGCGATCGACCCGTACGCGGCGGAAGCGCCGGAAGAATTCTTCGCGGTGTGCAGCGAGTACCACTTCAGCGATCCGGCCACGCTGCGCCGGCAGTTGCCGGAGGTGGCCGCGCACTTGCGGCGGCTGTACGGCCGGTCGCCGATGGAGCGAGAAACGAGAAACGAGAAGTGAGAAACGAGAGAAGGGCGTGACTCCCCGGGCGCTGCATTCACTCGTTTCTCGTTCCTCTTCACTCGTTCCTGGCTCCTACAGCCCCGGCGGCAGCGTCACCACGAAGCGCGCACCGCCCAGTTCCTCCGACTCCGTCACCTGCAGCTCGCCGCGATAGCTGCGCACGATGTCCTGCACGATCGCCAGGCCGATGCCGTGGCCCTGCACGCGCTCGTCGCCGCGCACGCCGCGCTGCAGGACGTGGCCGATCCGCTCGGGCGGAATGCCGGGGCCGTTGTCGTCGACCGCGAGCAGCAGGCCGGGGCGGCGGTTGGGCGCGGACTCGCCCGGCCTGGCCGTCAGCAGCACCCGCGACCGCGCCCACTTGAAGGCGTTCTCCAGCAGGTTGCCGAGCAGCTCCTGCAGGTCGCCGGGCTCGCCATGGAAGTGCGCCTGCGGGCCGATGTCGAATTCGCAGATCACGCCCTTGCTGGCGTAGATCTTCTCCAGCCCGCGCACGATCTGCTCGGCATGCGGCTCGACCTCCACGGCCGCCGCGAACAGCTTGTGGCCGCTGGACGCCGCGCGCCCGAGCTGGTAGCCGACCAGGTCGTTCATGCGCCGCAGCTGGGTCTCCACCTCCTCGCGCAGGCCGCTGTCGTCGCCGGCGTCCAGGCGCGTGCGCAGCACCGCCAGCGGCGTCTTCAGGCTGTGCGCCAGGTCGGACATGGTGTTGCGCTGATGCTCGAGGTTCTGGCGCTCGCTCTCGATCAACGCGTTGATGCTGTCGGTCAGCGGCTGCAGCTCGCGCGGATGCAGTTCTCCCATCCGGTTGGCCTGACCGCGCTGTACCCGCTTGAGTTCCTCGATCACGTGGCGCAGCGGCCACAGGCTCCAGCGCAGCACCGCGATCTGCAACAGCAACAGGATCAGGCCGGCCACGCCGAGGTAGCGCCACAGCGCCTGGCGGAAGACCTGCACCTGCTGTGGCAGATTGCCGGCGTCCTCCATGATGTAGACCGTGTAGGGAATCTCATCGGCATTGCGCACCAGCACGAAGCCCATGCCGTAGCGGATCACCTCGCCCGGCGCGCCGGCGCTGTCGACGATCGGCAGGGGGCCGTCGAAGCGCTCCTGGCCGCCCTCGAGCATCGTCAGTTCGGGCAGCTGCGGGCCCTGGGCCGAGGGCGAATACCACTGTTCCTCGGCGGTGATCACCGCCGCGTACAGGCCGGTACCGGGGCGGTTGAAGCGCTCGTCCGGCGGGTACTCCGGCGGGATCAGCGTATCGTCGCGGGCGAACTCGACGATGCCCGCATAGTTTTCCGCGAATCCGCGCAGGCTATCGCGCTGGCGCTCGCTGGCGACATCGACGAACGCCCGGTCCAGCGCGTAGCCGGCCAGGGCCAGGAACGCGACCAGCCCGAGGCTCGCCGCGAGCAACTGCCGCACCTGCAGCGAGCGCGGCCGCCAGGGAAGTGCGCGTCGTCGATGCTCGATCGCCATGGCGACAGGCTACCGGATCGCGCCACGGCGAACGCCGCTAGACGCACGGCCGCGGACGATCGACCGGCGCCCCGGCGCGGACACGCTCAGGTCCGCGCGCGCCTCACTGCTCACCGCTCCGCGGGATCGCGAAACGGTAGCCGCGCCCGCGCACGGTCTCGATCGGCTTGAGCGTGCCGTCCGGATCGAGCTTCTTGCGCAGGCGGCCGATGAAGACCTCGAGCACGTTGGAATCGCGGTCGAAATCCTGCTGGTAGATGTGCTCGGTCAGGTCGGCCTTCGAGACCAGCTCGCCGGCGTGCATCATCAGGTACTCGAGCACCTTGTACTCGTAGCTGGTGAGGTCGACGTTCTGGCCGTTGACGCTGACCGTCTGCGCGGCCAGGTCCAGGATCACCGCACCGCACTCGAGCGTCGGCTTGCTCCAGCCGGCGGCACGCCGCACCAGTGCGTTGATGCGCGCCAGCAGCTCCTCGACATGGAAGGGCTTGACCAGGTAGTCGTCGGCGCCCTGCTTGAGACCGTCGACCTTGTCCTGCCAGCTCGAACGCGCGGTCAGGATCAGCACCGGGAACTGCTTGCCCTCGTCGCGCAGCGCGCGGATCAGTTCCATGCCAGACATCTTCGGCAGGCCGAGATCGATGATGCCGACATCGAACGGCACCTCGCGCCCCATGTACAGCCCCTCTTCGCCGTCTTGCGCCGCATCCACGGCGAAGCCTTCGCGCTTCAGGCGGGCGGCCAGGGTCTCGCGCAACGGGGCTTCGTCTTCGACGAGCAGGATTCGCATGCGTCACTCCGGGATCGGTGGCCGCGCTGCGGCCGTTGCGTTCAAGTATCTGAACTCAGTCGTTGTCGCGACGTGAGCGTTGCTGGCGCCGCTGCGGATCGTCCTCGTAGACGCGCACCCGCCCGCGGTCGTCGAGCACCTTGATTCGATTGATCTCGCGGCCGTTGGAATGCATGCGCTCGGCGCTGATCAGGGTGCCGCGGGTGGAGCTGCGGATATGGCGGATGGAATCGGCCATCGCGTCCTGCCGACGCAGGCGCGACGACGGCTCCGGTTGCGGGACGGCACGGGGCGGTCCCTGCTCGGACCGGGCCCGCTCACGTCCCTGCCCTTGTCCCTGTCCCTGACCGCGGTCCTGACGACCCTGCGCGTGCACGGTCGTCGCGCCGGCGAGGGCGACGGCCAGCAGCGGCAGCAGCAGCGAACGACAGAAAACGGACATGAATAATGGTTCCCGCAGTGGGATGAATAGGGTGCCCGGTTCTCTGTCCGGGCCCAAATTGTTGATATTCCGGGGTGAATCCGTCCTTAACTTTTCTGAAGCCGATGGGGTCTGTTCAGTCACGACCCCATGATGACGCCCGTTCAGTAGATTTCCGCAATGCAGCAACGCAGCGAACCGCCCGCCGATTCGAGGGCATCGAGCGCCACTGCCTCCAGTCCGAAGCCCGCCCGCGCCAATCCGTCGCGGGCAGCCGGCGTCAGGACGGCCGCGGCAGCCGCGCTCATCCAGACGGTCTCAGCGGTGAGCGAGATCGCATTACCGACGAAACCCGCCCGCTCCGCCGGCGACAGCCGGATCGCGTGCGGCGCATACAGCTGTCCGATCGCGTCGGCCACGCCTGCATCGGCGAAACCGTCCTGACACAGCAGCACCGCCCGGCCGGCCAGCACCGCAAGCACCACATTGGCGTGGTACTCGCCGGGCGCGAGTTCGAACAGCAGCGTCGCGCGCAGCCCGAAGGCCCCGTGCAGCAGGCGGGCGCCGGCCGCGTCGCAGCGCTCGGACAGCCCGCAGAAGCCGAGCCCGCGGGCGCGGTCGATCACCAGCGCGCCGGTGAGTTCGCACGGATGCGGCTGGCCGGACAGGTCGTGGACCGCATAACCGAGCGTCCCGGCGAAGAAGCCGCGGATATCCGGGCGGGCGGCCTCGCGCTGGCGGACCGGATGGCGCATCCGGCCCACGATCAGCCGCCCCGGCACCGTGGCGAAGACGTTGTTGGGAAACAGTGCGTCGGGCGCCTGCGGATCGCCGGGAAAGCAGACCGTCGGCAGCGCCGCGGCCATGGCGCGCTGCAGGTCGCGGTGCTGGGCGGAGGCGCGCGCGGCGTCGAAGGCGCCGGCTTCGGCCATGTAGCGGTTGTCGGCGGCCGACTGCTCGGCGCGGGCGAAGCCGTCCGGCGCCACCAGGAACGCCGCCTTCGCCGTCGCCGGGCCGAAATCCGGCGGGCAGTCGCGGCCGAAGGCGAGGAAGACGTCCGGATCGCGGGTGATCATGCGGCGGCGCGGCGCCCGGACTCGGTGGCCGCGAGCGCGCGCTCGACCACGTTCCAGCCGGCACCCGGCCGGTGGGCGCCTTCGCTCAGCACCTGGCGGAAGCGGCGTCCGCCCGGCTGGCCGTTGAACAGCCCGAGCACGTGCCGGGTGATGTGCTTGAGCGCCATGCCCCGGGCGAGCTGTGCCTCGACGTAGGGGCGCAGCGCGCGCAGCAGCTCGCCGCGCGACTGCAACACACCGCCGAACCAGGCGACGTCGAGACGATGCAACAGATAGGGATCGTGGTAGGCCGCGCGACCGAGCATGGCGCCGTCGGTGCGTTCGAGGTGCGCCGTCGCCTCATCGGCGTCGGCGATGCCGCCGTTGACGATCACCGCCAGGTCCGGCCGCTCGCGCTTGAGCCGCCAGGCCCAGTCGTAGCGCAGCGGCGGCACCTCGCGGTTCTCCTTCGGACTCAGTCCCTGCAGCCAGGCGTTGCGCGCGTGCACCACGAAGGTCCGGCAGCCGGCATCGGCGATCGTGTCGACGAAGGCGCGGAAGCGGCCGTAGTCATGGTCGTCGTCCACCCCGAGCCGGCACTTCACCGTCACCGGCACCGGACCCGGTGCATCGGCCAATGCCGCGATCATCGCCGCGACGCTGTCGGCCACCAGCGCCGGCTCGCGCATCAGGCAGGCGCCGAAGCGCCCCGCCTGCACCCGGTCCGACGGGCAGCCGCAGTTGAGGTTGACCTCGTCGAACCCGTGCGCGGCACCGATCGCCGCCGCCTGCGCCAGCAGTTCCGGTTCGCTGCCGCCCAGCTGCAGCGCCACCGGGTGCTCGACCGGATCCAGCGCCAGCAGCCGCGCCCGATCGCCGTGGATCACCGCGTTGGCGTGCACCATCTCGGTGTACAGCCGCGCATGCGGCGCCAGCAGGCGGTGGAAGACCCGGCAATGGGTGTCCGTCCAGTCCATCATCGGCGCGACGGACAGGCGCAGCGACGCCGCGTCGGGCAATGGATCTGGCAGCGACTGGCCGGAAGCGGTCATGGTGGAAGCGGTCGGGCAAGGATGACAGGCCGCTATTCTCGCTGGTCGCCGGCAATGGGTCGAACTGCGACTGAAAAGTGAACCTGACCCCGATATCCGAAGCAAACTGCATTGCTTCTAGTGGTCGGCTTCCCTGGTCCAACCGTCGCGCGGTCGCCAGCGCCAATTGCCCTCCTCCTCTTCCAGCAGCGGCAACAGAAACCGCTCCAAGTCGGCGATCGCCGTCGCCAGACGCTCGGGCGCCGCCGCCATGCGTTCTCGCGTCAGCAAGGCCCGCCACTGCCCGTCCCACGTCTCGGCGTAGGCGTCGCTGAGGCCGGTTGGCTTTTCCTGTGGGAACGGCGTCTCGCGCCGGGCGAAGGTCTGGCGGACGGCCGCGGCCAGCGCAGCCCGATCCAGCTCGAAAGTGTTGGCAATCGTCCAGAGGTCGTAGAAGTCCTTCAGCCGGCTGTTCGCCATGCCGAGAACGACGAGCGCCTGGAACTTCTCCGCCACCACCGTTTCGACCGGATAGGCACGCAGCCGGGGCGCCGGCGCATCGAGCAAGACCGGGTAGTCGATCTCGACCGGCCCTGGAGTGATCGCGTCCCCGAACCCGACGTCGACCTGGATCGGAACGCGCGCGCCGGCGATGCTGGCCTGGGTGCGCACGCGCACGCCGCCGTACTCGATGTCCTCCCGGATCGGCGCCGCATCCAGCCCGTCAACATCGAAGGTGACGCCATCGTCGTCGACCGGCTCCGAGCAGATGGCACGGAAGGCGTCTTGAACTTTCTCAGGGCGATGGTCGCCGTAACCGAGCAAGTCCAGGTCGCGCGTCGGCCGGAAGGGATCTTCCACCCAGGTCACGAACAGCATGGCCCCTTTCAGGATGAAGCGGTCGCGGTGGACGGACCGGCTGAGCCGGTACAGCAACCGTTCCAGCGCGTATCGCGTCAGGAGCAGTTGGAAATCCGTGCCATCGGCGCGGGACCGCTGGAGCAGCCGGGCGCGAACCGAGGCCCCGACATTCTTTTGCTTGGGCTCACGCGCCATCGGCCACCATCGCCTCGACGTAAGGCTTCATCGTCGACCAAACCCGGGCCTTGGTCCCGTACCGCCAAAGTTGGTCGGCCGTCGCCTTGCGCTGGCGCAGTCCCTCGCGCAGCCCCTCCATCGCCACGTCCAGGCCGATCTTCGCGCGATAGCGGAAACAGTCCACGATCGTCCGCGCCGGGTCGGTCACCGCCACCTCGACCCCTTCGATGCGGTGTCGCTCGATCCCTTGCGTCAGCGCCCATCCGGCAAAGCGCACGAAGCGGACGGGCGGGTAGTCGATCTTCGGGCGCCAGGCGCCGCGGTCGATGGCCAGCCAGACCATCGAAGGCGTCTGCAGGGTCAGGCTGTGGAATTGCAGCGCAGAGACCAGGCAGACGATGCCCTTAGGCACCAGCGCCGACACCTCGGCCAGGGTGCGACGGGCGTCGATCGGGGCGTCGGCGAGCTGGTAGAGGCCGCGCGCGGGACGGATGACCACCTCCTCCCGGACCAGACGCGCCAGCGTCTCCGGATCGATACCGTGCGCGATGAAGTCCCTCAGCCGCATCACGGGACGAACCCTCAGCAGTTCGAGGGCCCTGACGCGTTGGCCGCCAGCATCCGCCAATGTGATGTTTCCTATGCTACTAACAATGTTTAGCAGAGGTTTTATCACATAAACAGAGGCCAGCCAACCCTCGTCGGCGCGTGAATTAACCGTGATCAGTGCAGGCGCACGCATCCGACTGCCTGGCATGCTCCAGCGGCCGATATGCCAGAAGTGGCAGCACTGGGACCAGGCAGGCCGCCCACCGCCAAGGACGTGAGCCCCGCAGCGTACGCACCCTGTTCTTCACCCACGCCGGATCGCAGACGAGGGCCCTGCCCCAGCCGCTGCACTTGCACCTGATCCAGAAGCTCACGCACGGCGGCCGCCCCGTCATGGATCGCATGTCCCAGCGAAGGCAGGGTGTAGTTGGCCAGCTCGGCAGTGTTGCTGGCCGCCACGACATCGCCATGGGCCGAGATCGTCTGGATCAAGCGATCGAGCGTGTCGATCTGGTCCAGGGTAACGCCGAAGGCAAAGTGGCCGGGGTCCGCATCAGGCGCCTGCGTCGCCGCGAGTGTGACGCCGCGTTCTGGCGCACTCGCCGTCACCGTCCGTTGCGCTGGCCACGCGACCTCGCCCAACACAAGGTCCAACTGCTCCGCCAGCGCCTCCAGGCAGAACGCCAGTTCGCCCATGCGCACGTCGGGCGCACATTCCAACGCCTCGTCCGCAACGCGCGGCTGCGCCAGCCGCGCCAGGAACTTGACGTGATCGCGCAGCCTCGCCAGCCGGAACTGGCTGTCTTCCGGCAGCCAATAGCCCGGCACGTCCAGATCATCCGATTCACGCTTCGACATCGTTGCCTCCTCACTCCATGAAGTGGCCGCCCACCGCGACAGGGCGGACGGGAAGTCGGGAGGTTCGAAACCGCTAAGAGCCGGCGGGCGTATTTCCCCGAAGGGTGTTGTATTAGCCGCCCTCCCGACGCAGGCATCGCGTCGGTCCGTGCCCACAGCTGCACGGGCACAAAAAACCCACCGGATTGTCGGAGGTGGGGACCGCTCTTAGAGGAGTTTCGACGCTCCTTGGGGCGAGTTTGCAACGGCTCAAACCCCACGTCAAGGTGTCATCGCAGAAAGCAAATCTCACCCCGCTATTCGTAAGCGAACCTGACCCCATTTTTTCGCATCAAGTCGGCCAGATCGGGTGTCGCTGGACTAATGACTGCTACCGGCCAGAGCAGACTTTCACGCACATTGCCGCACTACGGATCTGGCCACTGGCTTTCGAGCAATTTAGGAAGCACGTCGTCGAGGAGCGCTTCTGGGGTCGCACCGTCATGCATATGGCCGAGCTTTCCGTCGAGTGCGAGATGAGCGAAGCCATGCACCATCGACCAGGCAGCTAGCAGAGCGGCATGTGCGTCGGCGGACAATGACCGGTCAGCGGGAACAGAGTGAAGAGCGCGAATGGTGTCCTCCAGTTGTGCCATTGCATTGGCACCCGCCTGCTGAAGCACTGTGTGGTCGGTACTGAGCAAATCGCGGCGAAACATCAGGTGGAATCGTCCTGGATGCTTCAACGCGAAGGTCACATAACCGATGCCCTGCTTCCGAAGCCGTTGGACCGGCGTTCCTTCGGATGCGTCGACGCGCAGGTGCTTCGCCAGGTCATCGAATCCCAGCAGTGCTACTTCCGACAGCAGGCCTGTGGCGCTTCCAAAATGATGAGCGGGTGCCGCAGGCGACACACCGGCGCGCCGCGCTGCTTCGCGCAGGCTGAAACCTTCAACGCCACGTTCGGCTAGGATCTCGTCGGTCGCCTGAATCAATGCGGTGCGCAAGTCCCCATGGTGGTAGCTGTCGGCACGGGTTGGCTGAACCTTGGCTCGCGGCATCTTTACAGCGTTCAAATTATGCGGTAGGTTGATGTTAACACCGTAAAGATAGGAATGGGAAATGAATGCGCAGTCGGCTGTAAAGGGCTCGCCTGTCTCCATGGCGAAGCGCCTGTGGTCCACCTGGGATATCCCCGATCAGACTGGGCGGACAGTAGTCGTCACCGGCGCCAACAGTGGGCTGGGATTCCTGACCAGCCTGCACCTGGCCAAGAACGGCGCCCGCGTCATCATGACGTCGCGGGATCTGGCGAAGGGGCGAGCGGCCCACGCGAGGGTTCTTGCGGCCAGGCCCAAAGGAAGCGCCGTACTGCATCCGCTCGATCTGTCGGACCTCGACCAGGTGAAAGCCTTCGCTGAGCACCTGCACGCGAGCGGCCTGTCAGTGGATGTGCTGGTCAACAACGCCGGCGTGATGATGCCGCCGCGTGCATTGACCGCGCAGGGTCATGAGCTGCAGTTCGGAGTCAACCATCTTGCGCATTTCGCCCTGACCTGCCTGCTCCTGCCGTTGCTGCGCCGCGATAGCCGTGTGGTCACGATCAGCTCCGATCTCCACAAGCGCGGAAGCATCCACTTTGACGACCTGACCGGCAGCCGCAAGTACGGACGCGTTGCCTTCTATGCCCAATCCAAGTTCGCGAACGTCCTGTTCGCGTTGGAACTGGATCGTCGGCTGCGCGCAGCGGGCCTGCCAATCAAGAGCATGCTGGCACACCCCGGGTACGCTGCGACAAATCTGCAATTGAGTGGCCCCAGTGGCCTGCTCAAACTGTTCATGCGCATCGGCAACAGATTTATGGCGCAGCCTGCGGAAATGGGCGTGCTGCCGCAGCTGTACGCCGCCACCGCTCACGACGTGGCGGGCGGGCAGTTCTACGGGCCTGACGGAAAGAAAGAAAAGAAGGGCTATCCGACACAGGTGCAGCCGAGCGTGGCCGCGCGCGACGAGCAGCTCGCTCAACGCCTGTGGCAGCTGTCAGAAGAGCTCACCGGTGTCCATGCGGCCCTTCCAGACACAGCGGATTCGCCATGAGTACGGCGGACGTTCTCAGTTTTGCACGCGCATGGGCTGCCAATCCCCTGCAAGTCGGCGCGATCGCGCCATCCGGCACGGCACTGGCGCAACTGATCACCAGGGACGTTGTTCCGGAGAACGGCCCGATCATCGAACTCGGGCCCGGTACTGGCATTTTCACGAACGCGCTGCTCGCGCGTGGCGTGCGTGAAAGCGAAATCACTCTGATCGAAGGCAATGCTGGTTTCGCGGACCTGCTTTGCCGCCGATTCCCCGACGCAAGCGTGAAGTGCATGGACGCCGCCCAACTCCTTCGCACCCGTGTTCTCGAAGGTCAATTCGCCGGGCACGTCATAAGCGGTCTGCCGCTGCTCTCCATGAAGCCAAAGAGGGTGATGGCGATCCTCGCTGGGGCGTTCGAGCATCTGCGTGCGGAGGGAGCCTTTTACCAATTCACCTACGGTCCGCGGCCCCCCGTGTCACGTGCATTGCTGGATCGCCTCGGCCTCAAGGCAACTCGGGTCGGCTGTACCCATCGAAATATTCCACCCGCCACCGTCTATCGCATAGTGCGACGCCCACGCCTGCTTTCCGCAACTCGCCAACTGGGTCAAAAGCGGACGCAGCCCTCGTAGTGAACCCATCAGCATCGCATCATTACATAAACGCCGTGTATAGTTAATATCCAAAATGAGACTGGAGGACCCGATGAGGCGGAAGTCCAAGCTGATCACGGTGGCTATTGGCGTGGTCGCGATCACTGGTGGAGGGCTTCTCGTCGCGAGTGAGGGCGGGGCCGTCCTCCGCGTCGCCACCGGTTCCGTGAGCCGATCTCTTTGCTCGGCGGCTTTTGTCTCCAACGTCGATCCCGGGCGGGTATTTCGCGAGGAGCAGGTCCCCGAAGGGGGAATGAGCTACGTCGCCTGGGCGCTCCGCTACGACATCAATCGCACCAAGCGCGAAGTGCGGGCAACGATCGCCGGTGCCTTCGCCTCGAGAGCAGCATATCGAAATGGCCTTGGGTGCCTGCTCGTGGCCGACAGCAGCGCCATTCCGGAAGCCCGCGGACTGGCAGAGACTTCGTCGCGACCTACGACCGAGACGCTGCCAGTTGCCTATTCGCATGATGCGCGGATCGCACGCGCTATCGAAAGAGCATTCGAGGATCCAGCGCCGAACAAACAGCGCAATACCAAGGCTGTTGTGGCCTTCCACGACGGGCGCCTCATCGCCGAGAAGTACGCACCCGGCTACGGCCCTGATACTCCGATTTGGGGTCATTCGTTATCGAAATCTCTGACCAGTGCTCTGGTGGGCGTACTAGTACGCGAAGGGCGCCTCAGTGTAGGACAGCCCGCGCCGATCGCCGCGTGGCAGCAACCGGGAGACCTTCGAGCCGCGATCACGCCCGACCAGTTGCTTAGGATGACGAGCGGCCTTCCGTTCGATGAGCGAGGCGGACCCGTCAACCACATGACCCGCATGTTCTTTCTGGAGCCTGATACCGCAGCGTACTCCGAGTCCGTCCCTCTTGATGCAACTCCAGGGACTGCGTGGGGCTATAGCAATCTGGGGTATCAGCTCTTATCGCGCATGGTTCGAGATGCTGCGGGCGGTAGTGGAGTCGAGGCGGAAGCCTACATTCGCGAACAGCTTTTCGCGCCGCTAAAAATGCACACGGCTGTCATTGAAACAGATGTGGCGGGTACGCCGATCGGGGCCAGTCACGTCTATGCCTCCGCACGAGACTGGGCGAAACTTGGGCAACTTTATCTAGATGACGGCGTTGCGAACGGTCACCGCATTCTGCCGGACGGATGGGTGGAATACACCACCAAACAGAGCCTCGACACCGGCTACGGCGCTGGCTTCTGGCTTAATGTCAAGAACGACGGTGTAGTCCCGTATTGGGATGCTCCGTGGGGCATGCCGCAGTTACCGAAAGACATGTTCTACGCCCGCGGCTATTTAGGCCAATTCATCGTAATCGTGCCATCTCGTCGATTGGTTGTCGTCCGGATGGGAATGACCCATCTTGGCGTGGGAACCGGCGTCGGGGACCTGGTTGCTGAAATTCTTCGGTCCCTGCCACCTACTGTCCCGGATCAGCCAGCGTCCAACCAATCTTAAAACCGGTCGGCTTGCGATCGAAGATGCCACGCTGGCGTGTAGGCCGGCGGGAGCTTTCAGGCCCCCGGGCCAAACAAAGCCAGAAACAGCACTAATGGCTTCTATCGCCGCTCGCTGTCATTTGGTGACAGTTGCAGTGTCCGACTGCGCGCCGAAAGGGCCAGAGTTCATACGGGGTTCGTCATTTGAATCACTGTTTGCACGCCACGATATAGGGACGGTCATCCTTGCCCCTGGTCGCGTGATTCTCAGTGATAAAAATGTCGAAACCTGCGACGGTGATCAGTTGTTCCAGCTCTACCGTACTGAAGGTGCTGACGACTTGGGGCGCCTTTCCGACCGCGCGCATGACGGGCAATAGGACAAGCCGAATAAGCGGGTTCATGCTCCCGAGGCACGGAGTCTTGGAGATGAATAGTCCGCCGGGTGCGAGCAAGGCATGGATGACGCGCAGCGTGCCAGACACGTCGCGCAGCAGGTGGAGATAATTGAACCCCAGCACGGCCTCGTATTGCCCTACCTCCTGCGCCAACGCCTCTGCGGTCGCGATGCGAAATGCAAGGCCAGCGATTGGGCCGGCTACCAGCTTCTCTTCGGCAATCGCGATCATTCCGGAGGAAATATCCGTCGCGAGATAGCTCCGCACACCGCTTGCAAGCCGGAGCGCCGTCGTTCCCGTGCCGCAACCCAGTTCGAGCACCCGGTCATCCTGTCCCAGATGGCCTCGCGTGCACTGCAGCGTGCGCGCGTATCCGGCCGGATCTCCGATCCGAGACTTGGCATAGCTCCGTGAAAACCTATCCCAGAACCTGGCGTCGCTCGCAGTACTCATGGTTCGTGCTCCTTTGCGCAGAGTAAGGAAATTGCCGAAATCGGCAGCCATGCAATGCCGCGGAGATGGGCGCGCCATGACCGCAGCCGAGATCAAGAATCGAAGCTCCCGGCTTGAGCGATCGAGCCCACTCGGCACGCGATCTGCTCGCCACCAGAGTTGCGAAGTGTGCTTATTTGGTCGAAGTCCGACGTAAGCGGTCCACCGCGTCTAAGCAGGCCTCTTTCACGATCCTGCGTATTGCCTTATCGGACCTGCTGGCCGCCAGTAGTCGATAGGCTGGATAGCTCGTTAGCGTGAACATCAGGTCTATCGCATCTCGCTTAGCTGTGGCCGGCACGCCATCCAGGTGCATACGACCGACAAGTCGGCCGAGCACGCCACGGCGCAGTTCGTTGCGGGCAAGCAGCGCTTCACCGAACTCCGGATCGAGGCCAATCGCATCAAACAATCGGCCCAGCGCCGCATCACTACCCCAAAAATGGCAGAAGGCATCGACTAGCCCCTTGAGCGCTTCGACTGGGTCTTCGACCGCAATGACGTGCGGCAGCCGGGTGAGTCCGCCGGTGCGCGCGATCTCATCAAACACCGCTTCGAATAATCCGCGGCGTGATCCGAACTGGTTGTAGACGGTCAGGCGTGTAACTCCCGCCGCCTTCGCCACGGCGTCAAGTGAAAACCGTGCAATGTCCTGCTCGCGAAGGAATTTCGCTGCCGACCGCACAACTTCATCACGCTTTTCGGCGGCGGCAGCAGCGCGTGCAGGACTGGCGTAGGGGCGGCGTGTCATCTCTGGAGAGCATTAGAGCAGAAGCGAAGCGCTTAGATAGAGCCGCGCGAGTATAACGGCACTGCGCAAAGTGGCACCGCCGCCCTGGCCCCGGTCCGTCTGCTTGCAACCGTTGTGAATTAACTATACATTGAGTATACTCAATATGCGAGAACCATCATGCAAAGCGCTTTGGTAGTGATCCTGGCCCTTCATGTGCTGGCTGCAGTGTTCTGGGCAGGCAGCAGTTTCGTCATTGCACGTATCGACGGAATAGATTCTCGTCGGCTATTTGCGTCCCAGACCGGGGCCGCGGCCCTGACGATCTTGACCGGTGGATATTTGTGGCATGTTTTTCATCGCGGGCCTTTTGGAAATGCGGAGCTGGTCCTAGCGATTGGCATCGCGGCAGCGGGCCTCGCCTTGGTATTGCAGATCGCGGCGTTCCTGAGACTGCGCCGGGCGAAGGCGACTGGGCGCGTGGCTGCATTGCACTACCCGGCAGCGGGGTTACTCACAATCACGGTAATTGGCATGGCAATCGCTCGGTTCATCTAGCGAATCACAAACGCAGCACGCTGCAGCCGCCGCCCTATCGACCATCCTTTTTGGAGCACCGCCATGCCACCCTCACCAGCTTGGCTCGATCGAGCCGAATTCCCATTCGCATCCCACTACTGGCGCAGCCGCTACGGTGATCTGCACTACGTTGACGAGGGCCAAGGCGAAACGCTGCTGTTCGTGCACGGCAACCCGACCTGGTCGTTCATGTTCCGCAAGCAGATCCTGGCCTTGCGCGATCGCTATCGGTGCGTAGCGATCGACCATCTCGGGTTCGGGCTCTCAGACAAACCTGCGGATGCGCCTTACGGTCCACGCCTGCATGCCGAAAACCTCCTCGGGTTCATTGACGCCCTCGGCCTGAAGCACATCACGCTGGTGCTGCACGACTGGGGCGGGCCCATTGGCATGTCCTATGCGCTCGACTGCCCATCCAACGTCGCGCGCCTGGTCATCGCCAACACCCACTTCTGGTCGCTCGAAGGCATTACCGGCGCGGAGCGCTTCAGCCGCATCGTCGGCGGACCGTTCGGCCGATTCCTTTGCCGTCGTTTCAACGCCTTCCCGAAGTACGTCATGAAGGCGGTCTACGGCCGAACCGGAAAACTCCCGCCCGCGATACATCGGCATTACCAGGCACCGTTTCCCACGCCCGACTCGCGCAATGGCCCGTGGCGTTTCGCGCAGGCCATCATCGGCGAGAGCGAATGGCTCGCGGGTCTCTGGAATCGGAGACGGATCATCGCATCCAAGCCACTGCAAATCCTATGGGGCTTGGAAGACCCGGTCGGCACACTCGACAAGCTGCATCGTTGGGAAGCGGCATTCCCAAACCACCGGATCGCATTGCTGGAAGGCGTCGGCCATTTCGTTCCGGAGCAGCTGGGCACGGACATGGCCGGTATCGTTGCGGAGTTCATCGAGGACACGCGCAGCGAAGCCTCTCCATCACCTCCGGCAAATGTCGTCTAAGCTCAGCACACACCATGCTAGTTAGGCGAACTGACCAAAGTTTCGCTACGGCGTGTGCACAACCCCTGCACACGCGCCTTCGCAAACAGTTGAATTTAAAAGCGTTTCCGTCCAATCCATCATGGGCGCAACAGCCAGGGTTTTTTCTTTTCTAGTCAATAATTTACCCCGCGTGCACGCCGCGCACTCGAATTCGCCAGATTTCGCCCTTCTACGCTCGCCCAGTGCACCCCTGACTGGTGCGCACGAAAGCCGCGACGATCAGCCGGCGCCGCTGGCACCAGGCTCGGCACAATCGTATGCCAGCGTGACCTCCCTGCGCCAAGAAACACGCGGAAGCGGCCACCGCCGAACGCAGGATCCATCCTGACGAATCGCCGCTGAAGCGGAGCAAAGCCGCGCGCGCAGCGCCGGGCCCAAGGTGAGCGCAATCGCGCTCATCACGTTGACGGTGTCATACGCGATTGTCCATCCCTCGCCGGCCTTCATCGAGATGGCGCCCCCGGGCCGGTTGAAAAGCTGACGGTCGCTGCCCGCCGTCCGACGCGTTGCCATGAAATGAGTCACCGATGCCGCTGGCCGCAGCTGCCACCCGGACGGCCAGAACCGACACCAGACGCGCGTCGAGCCGAAACCGAAGCACTGCAACGGCAACGGCGTCGCGGCGACGCCACCGGCACGACTCGCAGCCGTCCCGCACCGAGGCTGGCCGGATGAGGGAGAGCGGTGCCGGCTGCCTGGACGCCTCCTCCCGGACGACGATGAAACCGCGCGTCCGCGGCGAAGACTCTCTCAAGGGGGCACGCATTGCATTCCAGAGCGCGTCGGTGGAGACCCAGACCGGCGGATACTTGTGGGCCGCCACGTCCAGGATGAGAAAACGATCGGTTTCGGCGTGATAGGCGGCAAGTGGAGAGATGTGGCCCATCTCGACCTGCCCCAGCATCGCACGCTGGTAGTTGACCAGCACGAAGTCTTCGCTCGTCATCAGGTTGCTTCGCGCAATCGCGCGGAAGTGGTCGACATCGGTATCGGAGGCGTAGATCACCGTGGCTTCGACGCCGTGGGCGCGCAGGAGTTTGCCGAGCTGCCCCAGCGACATTCCGGACAGGCTGACCCGGAGAGGATCCTTGATCCTCCTGGCGGAATCGCTGAAGAACGAGGATTGATCCAAAGGCGCGCCCGGGCTTCCCAGTGCATTCAGGACGATCACGGAGCTGGCGGCACCGCAGAACGCACGCCGCGACTGCGGCACGAAATTCGCAGTGAGGCGTTCGTAGTCGGCGATGAATTCGCTCTCGGCAAGCAGCTCTCGACCGGCAGAGGATTCGAGCGTGATCAGGTTGTCCGGAAGCGGCAGAAGATCGACCGGCGGGATACGAAAGTACCTGTTCCAGATCGTCAGGCCGGCCAGAAGCAGAACGATGGAAAGAGCGATCCCGCAGATCGAGAGAAGGCGCTTCATGGTAGTTCCACTCGTACGCTGACGGCCACCTGATCCAGGAGCGAGAACCGTCATCACAGCCGCTTCTGTCACGTGCGACGCGGCGCATCCGGCGCCGATGCGGCTAGGCGGATGCCGCGCTGCGTGGATCGATTGCTGTTGTCCGCTTGGGCTTCATCGGCGATCTCCGCTCGCTGATCCGTAATGATCTCGCTGCAGAGTCCGGAACCTGCAACCGCAGGACTTGACTGCCCGCACATCCAAGATGGCACCTGGGTGGTGCTGGCTGCGTGATAGCGGGGGTCACGCTTGATATGGTCAACCCGACCGCGAATGCCGCTCCTATTCAGGGCCGTCGCAGCCATCGGGACCAGAGCACGGCGAACGCGGCAGGCTCAGGCCCGCGCTCGGCAGCACGCGGCGGCGGCGGCCGCCTTCACCGGTACTTCCGGCACGTAACGGTCGTGGTGACGCACCCATGCCATCGAATAGTCCAGAGCGTCCTCGTCGCGGCCCCTGGGCGTGAGGTCCAGCAGGGCGTACGCGTGCATCATCACTTCCACGCCGCGTCCGTAGCGCGAATAGGTGTGAAAGACCTCGCCCATATCGTCCCGGTAGAACACGCTGATGCCGGGTGCCTCTTCATGCGGGAAGGATTGCGTGACGTAGTTGTAGCGGACCTTGCCCGTGGACATTTCGTCCTGGGTGAAGTTGACGCCGAAGTCGTGGTTGAAGTCGGTGCCGTGCGAGGACACCCACTTGAACTTCCAGCCCATGCGCTGGCGGAAGCGCTCGATGTCGGCCAGCGGCGCGCGCGAAACGGCCAGGAACGCGACGTCGCGCTGCGACAGATGCGGGTTGGCGCCGTCGTTGTGGTCGGCCATGTAGGAGCAGCTCTTGCAGCCCTGCTCCCAGCCCGGCGCGAACATGAAGTGCTGCACCAGCAACTGGCGGCGGCCTTCGAACAGGTCGGCAAGCGTGCGCGCGCCCTCGAGCGTATCGAAGACGTAGTTCTTGTCGACGCGCACCCATGGCAGCGCGCGGCGCTCGCGCGCGACCTGGTCGTGCAGGCGCGTCAGTTCCTTCTCGCGTGTCAGCAGCTTCCCGCGTTCGGCCATCCATCGGTCTTTGGATACGACCGGATGATGAGCGGTGTTCGATTCGGCAACGAGGGTGTTCATGATTTTCTCCTCACGAGGTCAGGCGGCATTTCACGTCGGCGGCATCTTGTCGAATTTCGGCAGGGCTGGATCGAGGTGATCCCACGCGTACCCGCGCACGCCGTACGTCACTGCTTGCGGTTTGAATCGGCTGGGATCGTCGAGGCTCGCGGCGTGCACGGTGAAAACATCGGGCATGGCCGCAAACGTCATGTATATCGGCGAACCGCAGGCGGGACAGAAGGCGCGGGTCTTCACATTGCCGCTATCGCCAACGATGTCCCAATGCGTCGCCTCGCCCTGGAGTTCCACGCCCGTGCGCGGGAAGGTCAGGTACGATCCGTGCCCGGTGCCGCTTTTCCGCTGACAGTCGCGGCACTGGCAGTGATTCTCGAACAGGGGTTCGCCGGAAATTTCATAACGGATCGCCCCGCAGGCGCATCCACCGGCATAAATTTCTCTCATGTCTTCTCTCCTGTCATAAGTGCTGTGAGATAAAAATCGCGTCAGCCTTGCTGCCAATGCTTGGCATGCGCCGGCCGGCATCGTCTGTTGCATGAATTGCCTGCACACCGCCGTGGCGATTCATGCGCTTGCGCCATGTCGATGTGCAGCGCGTACAGCGGCCACTTTGGATCCCAGGCCGCCAGTCCGGCGGCGGCCGAGCCGTGTGCAATCAGGAGGCGAGTCGTTTTGGACGTCGCACGGCACGGACCTTTCCAGTCCCGCCGCCGCCGCAATAGAAAAGGTCTGCGCCATCGGATTCGAGCCCGCTGACGCCGGTGCCTTGCGGCATCTGCAGCCGGTCCAGCACGGCACCGCTCTCCGGATCGATTCGACGGATTTCGCTCTCGTCGTCCTCCCACGTCCCGTGCCACAACTCGCCGTCGACCCAGGTCACACCGGTGACGAAGCGGTTGGATTCGATGGAGCGAATGACGGCGCCGGACTCCGGATCGACCTGGTGGATCTTGCGATCGCGGTACTGGCCCACCCACAGACTGCCCTCGGCCCAGGTAAGCCCCGAATCGCCGCCGCTGCCGGGCGCCGGAATCGACTTGATCACGTCGCCAGTGGCGGGATCGATCTTGTCGATGCGTGTCTCGGCGATCTGATAGAGGTAGGTGCCATCGAAGGCCGTGCCGGCGTCGCCGGTGCGGGCCAACGTGCGTGCCGGCTCGCCGCTCTCGGGATCGAAGGCGACCAGCTTGGCGCCGGTGGCGGCCCAGACGTGGCGGCCGTCGTGAGTGACGCCACCCACGCGGTCGGCGCCGGCGAACGGGCCGTACTCGCGGACGATCTCGGCCGCTTGCGCCGGTACCTGGGATTTGTCTGTGCTCGGGTTGCGATTCATGGCTTGGCCTCCTTGATGCGCCTCGGAGCGGCGCTGCGGGGCCAATCTACTCGGGCGAGAACGCAGTGGGGAGTAACAAGATCGTCGTGAATCCCGTCAGCGGCGGCGCCAGCCAGCGTTGCGCCCGCGCCCGCCCGTTCGAACGCACCCGTCCGGCGGCCTCCAGTTCGACCAGTGCGCGCTGCACGGTGCGCTGGCTGGCCCCCAGCGCCAACGCCAGCGCCGACGTGGACCAGGCGGCGCCATCGGCCAGCAACGCTTGCAGCGACGCCTGCTCGCCGTCGATCGGCGGCACCAGGACGACGACGTCCCGCCGCACGCGCGGCACCAGTGCGAAGCCGCGTGCGGTGGCTTCGATGCCGGCCAGCGGCGCGACGAGCTTGCGCAGTCGGCCAATCTCCACGCGCAGGCGTACGCGATGCGTCTCGTCGGGATGGCGGCTGCGGAAGGCGCGCATGATCAGCGCGTCGCGGTCGAGATCACCAGGCCAGCCTTCCGCCAATGCGCGCACCAGCGCGAACAGCACCGGCCTGCGCACCAGCGGGAACCACGCATCGCCCGTGCGCAGGCCGCGACGGCAGGCGTCGACGATCAGGGTGCCGGCAGCGAGCAGCGTTTCGATTTCGTCCAGGCGCAACGGCCGTTCGTGCCCGGCGTGGATGTGGCGCGCGGCGGGACGGTCGAGCGCAGTGCGTGCTTCGACCACCTCGGCCAGCAATGCGGGTATGCCCGCACGCTCGGCAGCTTCGTGCGCGCGGTCCAGCGCCGCTCGCGCCGGCGTCGTGCGCAGCGAGCGCAGCGCGACCTCGGCCGCGGCTAGTCCCGCCACCGCCGTCAGCGTCGGCGGCAGACCGCGCGCGTCGAGGCGCGACAGCGCGGCACCGGCTTCTTCGATGCGGCCCAGCAGCAGCAACCGACGTACCGCGATCAGCCGCGCGTGCAACGCGTTGGCGCGATCGCCGCGCGCTTCGAGGGTATCAGCGGCTGTGACCAGCATGCGCGGCGAGCCGGCGAAGTCGCGCATGGCCAGCGCCACCTCCGCTTCGGCAACGACGCAGCGCGCACGTGCCAAGCCTTCGTGGGCACCGAAGCCGCGGGCGGCGCGCCGCAGCAGTTCGCGGGCGCGTGGATGATCGCCCAGCTGGGCCATGGCGATGCCGCGCAGGGCCAGTGCCGGCGGGTCGTCGCGCAGCGCGACCCGCTTGAGGGCGCCGAGCGCGTCGCCGGCGGCGAGGGCGCGTGCGGAGGCGGCGATCAGGGAGTCCATGACGACAGGCTACCGTGCCGTGGGGTACGGGGTGATGGAATCGCGATCGCCACGCAGTTCCAGCAGGCCCCGGCTCAGTGGAAATCGCGGCTGCGCACGTCCAGGCCCTGCAGCAGCGGGGTGAGGTCGTGCAGGCGGCGGGCCACTAGGTGGCGCACGCCGGCCACCGCCTGCAGCCTGCCCTCGACCTGCAGCAGGCGCGACTCCAGGTAGGCGCGCCACTGCGCTTCGGCGATGTCCTTGCGGACGACGACGTTGACCATGCCGTGCTCGTCCTCGAGCGTCATGAAGGTGACGCCGCTGGCGGTCTGCGGGCGCTGGCGCAGGGTGACCAAGCCGGCGACGGTGATGCTGCGCCCGTGCGGCAGCGCGGCCAGGTCGCGCGAGCTGCGGCAGCGGCGTGCGCGCAGCTGCGCGCGCAGCAACCGCAACGGATGCGGGCCGAGCGTGGTGCCGGTGCTGGCGTAGTCGGCGGACATGTCGGCGGCGACGTCGGGCGGCGGCAGCACGATCGCCTGCTCCGGCGCGGAAGCATCGGCACCGAACAGCGGCCGCTGCGCTTCCACGCCGGCGATCGCCCAGTGCGCACGGTGGCG
The DNA here is from genome assembly GCF_041300785.1 of Luteimonas salinilitoris. Lineage (NCBI taxonomy): Bacteria > Pseudomonadati > Pseudomonadota > Gammaproteobacteria > Lysobacterales > Lysobacteraceae > Luteimonas > Luteimonas salinilitoris. The sequence goes on along the minus strand of NZ_JBFWIB010000004.1, from coordinate 183,155 downwards.
GTGTCCGGCCAGGCCGCGCAGGGCGCCGGCATCGGCCAGCAGCGCGCGGGCGCGCTGGTCGAGGCCGGCGCGTTCGCACAGGTCGGCGACGTCGGCGAACGGCCGCTGCGCGCGGGCGGTCTCGATGCGCCGCGCGTCGTCCTCGCGCAGGCCGCGCACCAGCCGTAGGCCCATGCGGATCGCGAACGGCCTCTCGCGCGGCGCATCGGCGATCCGTTCCAGCGAGCAGTCCCAGTCGCTGTGGCGCACGTCGACCGGACGCACGCCGACGCCGTGCCGGCGCGCGTCCTGCAGGATCTGGTCGGGGCTGTAGAAGCCCATCGGCCAGCTGTTGACCATCGCGCAGGCGAACTCGGCCGGGTGGTGGCACTTGAGCCAGGAACTGGCGTAGGCCAGCAGCGCGAAGCTGGCTGCGTGCGACTCGGGAAAGCCGTAGCTGCCGAAGCCCTTGATCTGCTCGAAGATGCGTGCGGCGAACTCGGGCGTGTAATCGCGCTCGAGCATGCCATCGGTCAGTCGTTTGCGATGCGGCTCCAGCCCGCCATGGCGTTTCCACGCCGCCATCGCCCGGCGCAGGCCGTCTGCCTCGCCCGGGCTGTAGCCGGCGGCCTCGATCGCGATCTCCATCACCTGCTCCTGGAACAGCGGCACGCCGAGGGTGCGCACCAGCACGGTCTTCAGCGCCTCCGAAGGATAGGTCACCGCCTCCTCGCCGCAGCGGCGACGCAGGTACGGATGCACCATGTCGCCCTGGATCGGTCCCGGCCGCACGATCGCCACCTGGATGACGAGGTCGTAGAACTTCCGCGGCCGCAACCGCGGCAGCATCGCCATCTGCGCGCGCGACTCGATCTGGAACACGCCGATGGTGTCGGCGCGCGAGATCATGTCGTAGGTCTTCTTGTCCTCCGGCGGGATCGTCGCCAGCGTCAGGGCCGGACCGTCGTGCCGGCGCAACAGGTCGAAGCAGCGCCGTAGCGCGGTGAGCATGCCGAGCGCCAGCACGTCGACCTTGAGCAGGCCGACCGCGTCCAGGTCGTCCTTGTCCCACTGGATCACGGTACGGTCTTCCATCGCCGCGTTCTCCACCGGCACCAGGGTGTGCAGCGGGTGCTCGGAGATCACGAAGCCGCCGGGGTGCTGCGACAGGTGCCGCGGGAATCCGATCAGCTGCGCGGTCAGCGCCAGCACCTGCCGCAGCAGCGAACTGTCCGGGTCGAAGCCGCGTTCGCGCAGGTGCGCGTCCGGCGGCAGCTCCACGCTCCAGCGGCCGAACGCGCGCGCCAGCGCATCGATCTGGTCCTGCGGCATCCCCAGCGCGCGGGCGACGTCGCGCACCGCGCCGGCGCCGCGGTAGCTGATCACCACCGCCGCCAGCGCCGCGCGGTGGCGGCCGTAGTGTCCGAACACGTACTGGATCACCTCCTCGCGCCGCTCGTGCTCGAAATCGACGTCGATGTCCGGCGGCTCGTCGCGGTCGGCCGAGATGAAGCGCTCGAACAGCAGCCGCTGCCGCGAGGGGTCGACCTCGGTGATGCCGAGCGCGAAGCACACCGCCGAGTTCGCCGCCGAACCGCGACCCTGGCAGAGGATGCCGCGACTGCGTGCGAAGCGGACGATGTCGTGCACGGTGAGGAAGTAGTTCTCGTAGCGCTTGTGCGCGATCAGCGCCAGCTCCTTCCCGATCTGTTCGCGCACCGCGTCCACTTTCTCCACGTTCTTCAGCGCGCCTTCGGTCACGCGCCGCTCCAGGCCCTGCAGCGCCAGCGTGCGCAGCCAGCTGCCGGCGTCGTGCCCGGCCGGCACCAGCTCGTGCGGATACTGGTAGTGCGGTTTCAGCTCGCCGAGATCGAAGGTGCAGCGCGCGGCGATGCGCAGCGTCTCGGCCAGCAGCGCCGGCGGATACAACTCCGCCAGCACGTGCCGCGGGCGCAGGTGGCGCTCACCGTTCGGGAACAGGCGCCACCCGGCCTCGGCCACGGTGACGTGGTGGCGGATCGCGGTCATGGTGTCCTGCAGTGCGCGGCGACCGCGCGCGTGCATGTGCACGTCGCCGGCGGCCACCGCCGACATGCCGAGCCGTTGCGCCAGCGCCAGCAGCTGGGCCAGGCGCGCGGCATCGTCCGGTCCGCGATGCAGTTCCACCGCCAGCCAGGTGCGCTGCGGGAACAGCGCCTGCAGCCAGTGCCCGTGCGATTCGTCGGCGGACTCGTCCGGCAGCCACAACGCCAGCAATCCGTCGGTGCCGCCGGCGAAATCCTTGCGCAGCAGCCGGTACGTGCCCTTGTCGGCGCGGCGCCTGGCGTCGGTGATCAGCCGGCACAGGGTGCGGTAGCCCTGCAGGGTTTCGACCAGCAGCACGCAGGCCGGGCCGTCGGCGACGCGCAGTTCGCTGCCGACGATCAGCGGCAGGCCGACCTCGCGCGCCGCCTGCCAGGCGCGCACGATGCCGGCCAGCGAGCATTCGTCGGTGATCGCCAGCGCGCGGTAGCCCTGCTGGCGCGCGCGCACGAACAGCTCCGGCGCGCTCGAGGCGCCGCGTTGGAAGCTGAAGTTCGACAGGCAGTGCAGCTCGGCGTAGTCGGGCGCGACGCTCATCCGAACCACCCGTGCAGCATGAAGTATCCGCGCTCGCCCGGCGCCGCATACACCCAGGCCTGTTGGCCCTGGCGGGTGACGACGCGGTAGTAGTCGCGGCGCACGTCGCCGTCCCACCAGCCGCTCTCGATCCGCTCCGGGCCGGCCAGCAGCTCCGGCGGGCCGCCGCGCAACGGGATCGGCCGCGGCAGCAGCCAGCCCGGGCGCGGCAATGCCGGCGCCGGCACGGGTTTCGTTGCGTCCTCGCCGCGCCAGGCATGCTCGGGGCGGTGGTCGTGATGCACGCGCAGGCCGTGCACGGCCTCGTCGCCGAGCCGCGCGCGCAGGCGCTCGCGCAGCTGCGCCCACGGCATCGACTGCTGCGGGCGCTCGTCGAACAGTTCGCGGTGCGCGGGCGCGAACGGCGGCAGCTCGCGCGCGACCAGCCGCATTCCGCGCACCGGCGCCGGCACGCCGGTCCGCTCCAGCCGCGTGCGCGCCACCTCGAACAGCAGCGCCGGCTCGCGCTCGGTGCCGAGCAGGCCCACCGGCACGCGGGTATCGGCCGCGTCCTCGTGCTCGAGCCGCAGTTCGAAGCGCTGCACGCCGCCATCGCGGCCGGCGAGGTACGCGGCCAGGTCCGCGCTCAGGCGCCGCAGCGGAAACAGCAGCGCCTGGTGCGACTCCACCTCGAACCCGAGTTCGATGCGCGCATCGAAGCGATCCGGCGGCCGGTACCACTGCAGCGGCTCGGGGCGCTCGCCGGCCAGGGTGTCCAGGTGCCGCAGCACCGCGGCCGGGAACCGCCGCACCAGGCTCGCGCGCGGCAGCGCCAGCACCTGCGCCAGCCGCCGCAGTCCCATGCGTTCGAACGCGGTGGCAACCTCCGGCGCGAAGCCGGCGCGCGCCACCGGCAGCTGCGCCAGCGCGCGGCGCATGCCGTCCCCGTCGGGAATCGCCAGGCCGTCATGGGCGTTGGCCAGCGCGCGCGCGGCGGCGGGGTTCGGCGCGGCCACGATCCGGTGGTGGAAACCGAGCGCGGCGAGTTCCTCGCGCAACCGCGCCTCCAGCCGCGGCCAGGGCCCGAACAGGCCGAGGCTGGCGCCGATCTCGACGATCAGCGCATGCGGGTAGCGCAGGCTGACCTGGGAGCTGAAGCGGTAGGCCCAGGCGGCGAGGAAACGCTGCCAGCGCACGCTGTCCTCCGGGTCGTGTTCGACGGTCTCGACGGCGCCGGCCAGCGCCTGCGCCGCGGTCAGCGTCAGCCCCGGCTTCAGGCCGAGCGCACGCGCGGCCGGATTGACCGCGTGCAGCACCCGCCGCTGCGCCGTGCCGGCGACCAGCGCCAGCGGCGCGTCGCGATCGACGCGGCGGCGCAGGACACCGTCGAGCGCCAGTTGCGGCAACAGGATGCAGGCCCAGCGCATGCCGCCCTCACCGGTCCGCCGCCGCGGGGAACGGCAGCGGCCGCGGCGGCGCCAGCCCGCCGCGGCACTTGAGCACCCGCAGCTGCGGCGGCTGCGCGTCGAGCGCGATCCGCAGCGGCGCCGGCGACGGATTGCGCGCTGCTTGCAGCGGCCGGGTGGCGAAGGCCAATGTCTTGCCGGTTTCCGCCGCCGCCTGCAGCCGCCGCAGCGCACGGTCGTCGGCGTCCTGCAGCCAGCACAGCACCGCGCCGCAACTGCCCGAGCGCAGGCACTGTTCGACCGCCCACAACGCATCGCGCGGCCGCGTCGCCTGCACCACGTGCAATTGCCGCAGGTCGACGCCTGCCGCCTGCCAGGCGGCGGCGAACGGCAGGTACGGCGGCGCCACCAGCACGATGCGCTCGCCGGCCCGCGACAGCCGCGCCAGCGCCGGCCACAGCAGCCGCAGTTCGCCGATGCCGTCAGCCGCGATCAGCAGTTCACTCAGCGCCGACTCCGGCCAGCCGCCGGTGGGCAATGCCGCATCCAGCGCGGCATGCCCGGTCGGCTGCGCGCTGGCCGGCGCCGGCGCCGGACGGCCCTTCCAGACCCGGCGCTCGTGCAGCAGCGCGTCGAGGGCGACCACCGCGCCCATCTCAGCCGCGCCGGACCAGGCCGCAGAACACGCCCTCGATCGCGAACTCCTGGTCCGGTCGCACCACGATCGGCGCGTAAGCCGGGTTGCGCGGCAGCAGGCGGATGGCATCGGTGCCGAGCGCCAGTCGCTTGATCGTCAGCTCGCCGTCCAGCCGCGCGACCACGGTCTGGCCGTCGCGCGCGTCGCTGCCGCGGCGCACCCCGACCAGGTCGCCGTCGAGGATGCCGTCGTCGATCATCGAATCGCCCTGCACCCGCAGTAGGTAGTCGGGCGCCTGCGCGAACAATCGCAGGTCCAGGGTCAGGGTATCGGCCAACCCGGCATCGGCGCCGATCGGCACGCCGGCCGCCACCCGGCCCAGCACCGGCAGCCGCAGCAGGTCGGCGCGCGCGCGCAGCCCGGCCGGACGGATGCCCCGCGCCTGCCCGGCGGTGACCTCGATCAGCCCGGCCTCGGCCAGCGCCTGCACGTGCTTGCGCGCGGCCCCGCGCGAGGCCAGGCCGCAGGCGGCGGCGATCTCGGCCAGGGTCGGCGGCTGGCCGTGCGCGGCGACCCGGTCGCGGATCAGGGCCAGGATCGCGGCGCGGCGGGGGCTCAGGGATTCCATGGAGTACATTTGTACTCCATCGTCCCCCGACAGGCTACTGCCGCCGGTTCAGTCCGCGTCCGGCGCGTCGGGTTCCCAGGCCAGCAGGTCGCCCGGCTGGCAGTCGAGGTACTCGCAGATCCGACCCAGGGTCTCGAAGCGGATCCCGCGGACCTTGCCGGACTTGAGCAGGGACAGGTTGGATTCGGTGATGCCGACATGCGCGGCCAGGTCCTTGGAGCGCACCTTGCGCAGCGCCAGCATCACGTCGAGACGGACCACGATCGCCATTAGACGATCGCGCGGCTGTCTTCTTCGAGGCGTGCGGCCTCGTCGAACAGCCGTGCCACGAAGAAGAACACCACCGCCAGGAACAGCGCCAGCAGGTCGCCGCCGGAGAACGACAGCGTCACCGTCATGGACTCGCCCATCGCCGCCAGCGCCACCGCGGCCAGCGCCGGCAGCAGCAGCCGCAGCAGCGCGGCCAGCACCAGCAGCAGCGCGAAGCGGCGGAAATGCCGTGTCGCCGGCGGCGCGAACAGCGCACCACGCCCGACCCGGCCCAGCATCCGCGCCAGCTCGAACAGGGCGCCGGCCACCAGGCCCGCCACGACCAGCGCGATCGCCGCTGCCCAGGCGTGCGGCAGGCCATCGGTGTCGAGGACGGCGGCGAGCAGGCCCCGGGTTCCGGCCAGCGGGGCGAAGACCGCCAGCAGGGTCACGACCAGGCACAGCACGGCACCGGCCCAGGCCACCAGGCGCAGCCGGCGGGCGGCCCGGTAGAGTTTGGTGTTAATTTCTGTTGAATTCATATTTATTTCTGTATTACGATAATTTTTTCATGCAGAACGAGGCTTCAGTATGCCTGTCTACCCCTACTCCACAAGCCCCCTGGCGCGCTTCCGGCGCCATGGCGTGTTGCTGGTGTCGCTGCTCCTCTGCCTGCTGCTCGCGCTCGAGCCCATTGCCATGGCACAGGCCGGGGACGCGCCGCCGTTGTCCGCGGTGCAGGCCGAAACCCTGCTCGCGGACGCCGGCAAGGGCGAGGTGTTCGCGCTCGAAGCCGCACTGCCGCGGATCGCCGATCCGCAACTGGCCACGCTGGCCCAGGCCCGCATCGCCGCCTCGCGGCTGCAGGACGATGCCGCATTGCGCGCCCTGGCGCCGTTCTTCTCCGCCCAGGACCCCGACCCGCGGCACCTGCGCATCGCCTGGTCGATCGCCGCCGACGCCAGTTTCGCCGCCGGCGACTATGCGCGCGCCGCGGACGCCACCGGCGCCTGGCAGGCGCTGCTCGCCACGCACGGCGATCCCGACGACCGTGCGGACGATGTCGCCCAGTTCCACGGCATCGCCACGCAGCTCGCGGCGGTCCCGCCGCAGGCGGTGCTGGCGTTCGCGCCGGAGGCGGTCGCGACCTGCCGCGACAAGGTCGGCCTGCTGCGCGCGACGATGGCCGTCAACGGCATCGACCAGGAGGCGGTGCTCGATACCGGTGCCAACCTGTCGGTGGTCTCGGCCTCCACCGCGCGCCGGCTCGGCCTGCGCCTGCTCGAGGGCGAGGCCAGCGTCGGCAGCGGCAGCCGCGACGCGGTCCCCACCCGGCTGGGAGTCGCCGAGCGGCTGGAGTTCGCCGGGTCGACCCTGTCGAACGTGGTGTTCCTGGTGCTCGACGATGCGCAACTGGAAATGCCGGTCGCGGGCGGCTACCGGATCGACGCGATCCTCGGATTCCCGGTGATGCGCGCGCTGCGCCGCATCCGCTTCGATGCCGATGGCCGCCTGACGCCGGAGCCCGTCGCCGATGGCGATGCCGACGGCCCGGCCGGCAACCTGCGCGTGGTCGGCAGCGACCTCCATGTCGACGTCTCGGTCGACGGCATCGCCGTGCCGCTGCACCTGGACACGGGCGCCCCGCGCTCGTCGCTGTCGTCGCGTTTCGCGCAGCGGCATGCCTCGCTGCTGCAGGGATTGCCGCAGGGGCGGCAGCGGGTCGGCGGCGCCGGCGGCGCCACGGAGCGGCGCATCGCCACCTGGCCGGACGTGCGGGTGCGCCTGGACGGTCGCGAAACGCGGCTGCCGGAACTCACCATCGCGATCGCCGACTCGGCCGACGTCGAGACCCGGAACATGGGCGTTCTCGGCGGCGACGTCCTCGGCGCGTTCGCCTCCTTCACGATCGACTTCGCGCGGATGCGTTTCGAACTCGGCGCACCGGTCGATGAAGCGAGCGCGCCGCCGTCCGTCGACGCGCCGTCTCCGGTCTCCGACGCAGTGGATTGAGCCGGCGCATGCGCAACCGGATCGATCAGGACGCGTCGTCCCCGCCGGGTTTTGCCGCCCGCGGCTCGTCGGACGCTTCTGCACCGGATCCGGGTTCTTCGCCAACGTCTCCAGCGCTCACCTTGCCGTGCTCGGGGAACGCCTTGCGCAGCTCCTCGTCCAGCACCAGCGGCCGTCCCCAGCGCTGGTAGCTGGGGACGAATCCCCGCTTGAGGCGCTGGAACTCCGGCGAACCGGGGGCGACGCCCAGCCGCTGCGCCAGTGCTTCCCAGCCCTCGCCATGGCTGCGTTCCCACTCCTCCACCACGCGCCGGCAGGGCCGGCCGACGATCTGGGCGAGGGAACAGGCGTAGTAGACGTCGCCCGGCGCCCAGCCGCGCTCGGCAAGCAGACCGGTCACGAGGTCGCGGGGCGCATCGCGGTAGCGGACCAACTCGTCGATGAAGGGATCGCGGTGGCGGTGGCCGTAGTCGTTGATGTCGCCCAGGTGCCCGTCGATCCAGGCATCGCCGCTGCGCGGATCCCAGTCGTAGGCGAAATCCTGCGCCGCGGCGGCGGCCGCCAGCGGCAGCGCGAGGGCGAGCACGAAGGCGCGTAGGCGGTTGCGGATGTGCATCGATGTTCTCCGTGGTACGGCGCCCCGAATCCGCGGGCGCGATAGGTGTCGGTCAGTGGCCCTGTTACTGACCGTCGCGGGCGACGACCGGTTCCAGCGCATGGCGTCCGCTGCCGCGTGGCAGGCGGCGGCCGGCATCGTTCCGGACCTGCAGGCGGCCGTCCGGAAGCACGGCATAGACCCGCAGGCTGCCGCCGTCGCCCTGCATGCGGATCAGCGCACCCTCGGCCTGCCATTGCCCGGCCTCGACGAAGCGCTCGCCGCTCCCGGCGACCCGATAGGTTTCTGCGAGCCGGTAGCTGCGCGCCTCGCCCTGCCGCTGCAGCAGCAGGACCGTGTCGATGCCGTCGCAGTCGGCACAGGACGAGACGCCCCGCCATTCCAGGTGCCCGCCCTGCGCCTGCGGATCCGGCGCCGGCACGCGTTCGCAGCCGGCCAGCGACACGCTACCAAGCAGCACCAGCACGGGAAGCACGCAGCGCATGCCGCGATTGTGCCGCAGCGCGCAGCCGGCGTCGCCTACACACCACGCACACCTGGCCCCGCCCACGCTGTCCTCACGGGATTGCGTCGTTCGCCTTTCCCGGAAACAGGTCGTCGATTCGTGGGAGGAGCGACCGATGAATACGTCCACCAAGCCCCGCCATCGCCTGCGCCGCTGGCTGGTCGGTCTTTGCATTGCCGCCGTGCTGCTGGGCGCCTACGCCGTCGCCCTGCGCTGGTTCACCCTGCAGATCGGCGACGGCGTGGAAGGCAGCCTGCGGGCGGCGCCGGCGGTCGAGGATACCCGCCACCGCGCCGGCGACTAGACGGTGGGCCAAGGCCCACCCTATGCCCGGTGTTCGCGATAGGGTGGGCTTCAGCCCACCGCATGGCGCTCAGCGCTCGGAAATCACGAAGCTGCCGAACGCGACCCCGAGATCCCAGCCTTCACCGGTCCCGGCCAGCGCCAGCGAGATCGAGCCCTTGGTCACCACCTGCGCCTTGGCGGATTTCCCCGCGCCCGCGTGCGCCTCGGCGGTGGCATAGCCGCCGATCACGTCGCGGATGTTGTTGACCCCGGAAAAGTTCCCGGTGCCGTTGTCGATGCGGGTCTTGCCGAAAGTGATGCCCCCGCCCCTGGCGCTGATGCGCACCGGCAGGCTCTGGCCGTTGTTGCAGGTCACGGTGCCGGTGCCGTCGGCGGTCTTGTAGAACGCCGACCAGCCCGACATGCTGAAGTTGAGCCGGCACTCGAGCGGGCCGGCCGCCGCCACGGGCGCGGACGCCGCCGCCAACACCAATGCGGCAACCGCGAAAGCGGCCAGGCGGGAGCGGAAACGCGGCTTTTTCATGTCACCCTCCAATGGAAGCATCGTCCCGCATCGCGGCGTGCGGCAGGCAGAGCGGTCCCGATCCGTGCTCAGCGCCAACGGCGGTCCCGATACGCATGACGCCGGTCATCGCGGTAGTCGCGATCGTAGCGCGGATCGTAATAATGCGCCTTGCAGCGGCCCTTGCGGTCGCACCTGGCATTGCCGTAGCTGCCATGCCTGGCGCGATAGCCGTGCGCCGGGGCATGCGCCGGGGGACCAGGACGGTAGCGGTAGCGGCTGGCCTGGTAATAGCGGGGCGCCTGACGATAGTAGACCGGGCGGCCATAGCGGTCGCGGGACACGATCAACCGATCGTTGTAGCCATAGTTGCCGTGACGGTAGTAAGGCGTACTCCCACGCAGCACCACGTCGGCGACGTCGACGATCACCCGGACCAGATCGTCGTCGGCACGCGCGGGCGTGGGGACCAGCGTCATCAGGCCCAGGCCGGCCGCCAGCGCAACCGGAGCGAACCAGCGGGACAGGTTGCTCGTGCTCATCGTCTTCTCCTTGCGTCTGTCTGTCGCCCGGCGGAAAGCTGCGCCGGGTCCGCAAACACCATGCGGCAGGACAGGTGAACCGCCCCGCAACTGCGCCGTTTCGAACGCTACCGTGACGACGGCGTAAAGACGCGATTCATGCGACGCGGCTGGGCGTCTGGCTGCAAACGATTTCAGCCATCTCCACGATCTGCCGCACGGCGGCAGGCAGTTCCTGCGGCGCGGCGACGGTGCGCAACCGCCGCTCGTCGTCCACCGGACCGGCTTCACGCTCGTGCGCCCAGGTCAGGTGATAGGGCATGTGCACCGCCCAGCCGCCGAGCTGCAGTACCGGCGCGATGTCGGATCGCAGCGAATTGCCGACCATGACGAACTGCGGCGGGGCAATGCCGAATTCGCCGAGCACGCGCGCATAGGTGGCCGGATCCTTCTCGCTGACGATCTCGATGCGGCCGAACAGATCGGCCAGGCCCGAGCGCCGCACCTTGTTCTCCTGGTGGAACAGGTCGCCCTTGGTGATCAGTACGATCGGGTGCTCGGCGGCGATCGCCTCGACCGCCTCGCGGATGCCGGGCAGCAGCTCCACGGGATGCTGCAGCATGTCCTTGGCGAGCTGCACGATGCGGTGCAGGTCGGCGGCGCCGATGCGCGCGCCGGTGATGTCGACGGCGGCCTCGATCATCGACAGCGCCATGCCCTTCACGCCGTAGCCGAACAGCGCGAGATTGCCCTTCTCCACCGCGTACAGGTGTTCGCGCGCCCGGCTGTCCTCGAGATCGACGTAGGCGCCGACGATCGCCTCGAACCGGCGCTGCGCGTCGTCGAAGTAGTCCTCGCTGCGCCACAGCGTGTCGTCGCCGTCGAAGCCGACCAGCCGGATGCGATCGTCCGCTGCAGTTGCCATCGCGGCATTCTATAGGAGCGCGCGCTTTTTTCCGTCGAACGAACGGTGCAAAGCGTGCTTGGATCATCACTCCGGGTCATCGCCTGGCAACGAAAACGGGGGCGGCCCTGCGGCCGCCCCCGTCGTTTCGTTCCGCGCCGTCGTCGTCGACGCCGGAATCCGATGGATCCGCGTCAGCCGCGGATCCGATAGCGCCGCTTACTGGCCGCCGCCCGGAGGCGTGGCGCCCTGCGATGCGGCGAAGTTGCGGTACTCGTCCGGCGTCAGCTGGCCATCACCATCGGTATCGGCCTGGGCGAACACCGTGCTCAGCGCCGGGTGCGCACCGGCTTCGCCCTGGCTGAGGTTGCCGTCGCCGTCCGCGTCCAGGTCGGCCCAGGTCACCTGCCCTTCGGCGGGCTGGGCCGGCGCTGCCTGCTCGGTCGGCGAAGCCTGGGTGGTCGGATCCTGCGTCGTGGTCGGGTCCTGCGTCATCGGCTCGGCCTCCTGCGCGAATGCCAGCGGCATCGCGACGGCGGCGGCGAGGGCGATCAGCCCAGCCAGGGGCTTGCGTGCATTGCTTTTCATCGGAATCTCCAGTTGGATAGCCAAAGCGCGGAAGCGAATCGCCCGGTACGCCAATTTCATGCCGGCCGAGCCGCATGCACTCCGCACGATTCGCAGCTTGGCGGTGACCCGATGAATGTCAACGACGGCCCAGCGGTGCGCAAAACACATCGTTAACCAATGCAATCGCTTTTTTCGCTAGGTCCGCCGCAACCAAGAAAGCGAATGCAAGCGGAAAGCTCGGGGGCTCGGGTACTTACATGTACATGCAGATGATCACGGCAGCCGTTCGATGCGGCCATCGCGCATGAATGCAACACAACATTCACATTCCCCGCGCCGCCGGCGCAGGTCAGACCGCATCGTCCGCACGCGTTTGCACCTCGATTGCGCCGTCGAACCCGATGCGTACGGCGACCTCGATCGGACGGCAGCAGACGCGGCAGTCCTCAATGTAATCCTGGTCGCCGGCGGAATCGTCGATCTGCAGCTCGACCGGTTCGCCACAATACGGACAGCGGATCTCGCGTGCAGGCAACATCCGGACCTCCAACCGCATCGCGCATGTGCGCGCCGCCGCAATGATGCGCCCCGACCTGGGCTATCGTAACCTCCCCCGTTCAGCCCCGCCGGAGATCTTCCCGTGATCAAGCATCTGCTCGCCGCCGCCTGCGCAGCCACCCTGCTGGCCGCCTGCAACGGCGATACCACCGCATCGTCCCCGACACCGACACCGACGGCGCAAGCGGCGGCCGCGGACGGACGGCCTTTCGCCGTCGAGGAGGTGGCGCGGTTCGCCGAGCCGTGGGCGATGACGTTCCTGCCCGACGGCCGCCTGCTGGTGACCGAAAAGGCCGGCACCCTGAAACTGTACGACCCCGAGCGCGACACGCGCGGCGACATCGGCGGCGTTCCCGAGGTCGCGTACGGCGGACAGGGCGGCTTCGGCGACGTGGTGCTGCACCCGCGCTTCGCCGACAACGGCACGGTCTACGTCAGTTATGCCGAAGCCGGCGATGGCGGTGCCGGCGCGGCGGTCGCACGCGCGACGCTGACGCTCGACGGCAGCGGTGGCGGCGCGCTGGAGAACGTCGAGGTGATCTGGCGCCAGGTGCCCAAGGTCTCCGGCCAGGGCCACTATGGCCACCGCATCGCCTTCGATCGCGACGGGATGCTGTGGATCACCTCCGGCGAGCGGCAGAAGTTCGACCCGGCGCAGGACATGCAGGCGAACCTCGGCAAGATCATCCGCCTCAACGACGACGGCAGCGTGCCGGCCGACAACCCGTTCGCCGACCGGGGCGGCGTGGCCGCGCAGATCTGGTCGCTGGGTCACCGCAATCCGCTCGGCATCGTCTTCGACGACGACGGGCGGCTGTGGGCGCCGGAAATGGGCCCGAAGGGCGGCGACGAACTCAACCTGGTCGAGAAGGGCGTCAACTACGGCTATCCGATCGTCTCCGACGGCGAACACTACGACGGCCGTCCGATCCCGGACCACAGCACCAATCCCGACTACCGCACACCGGTGATCAGCTGGACGCCGGTGATCTCGCCCGCGGGATTCATCATCTACGACGGCGGGCAGTTCCCGGAGTGGCAGGGCAACGGCTTCATCGGCGGATTGTCGTCGCAGTCGCTGGTGCGGATCGCCTTCGACGGCGACAGCGCGCGCGAAGCCGAGCGCTTCGACATGGGCACGCGCATCCGCGAGGTGGAACAGGGTCCCGACGGCGCCATCTGGCTGCTGGAGGACGGCAGCCGCGGCGGCGAAGGTCGACTGATGCGGCTGACGCCGCCGGGTGCCGGAGCGACCGACGCGGGTGCCGATGCCTGACGCGGCAGTTGCAGGATCCGGATGCCGGATTGCGCAAACGGGGCGCCTGCTGGCGCCCCGTTTGCATTCCGTGACAGTCCGTCCGCGTCAAATCGCGGAGATCAGGTAGACGCGACTCAGCGCCGGACGCGCCGGCACTGCGTTTCGACGACACGGTCGCCGGTGGCTTCCTGCCGGTCGCCCTGGACCTTGCGACCGATCGCGCCGCCTGCGACCGCGCCGCCCACGGTGGCGAGCTTGCGTCCATCGCCGCTGCCGACCTGGTTGCCGACGAGGCCGCCGATCACGGCGCCCGCCGCCATACCGCCGATCCGGTTGGGATCGGTGCTGTTGCGCTGCACTTCCACGTCCTCGCAAACGACGCGGCTGCCGTCGGCGAAGCTGCGGCCTTCGTCCTCCGGACCGTAGACTTCCGCCGGCGGTGCAGTTTGCGCCGGCTGCACGGTGGTCTGCGCCTGTATGGCGCCCGTGGCGGCGAACGAGACGACGCCCAGGCAGACGAGTGTTCGGATCACTTTCATGGCACTGTCCTCCACGCTGGCAAGGCATGCGAATGCTCGCACCGGGCATGCGAATGCTCGCACCGGGCATGCAAATGCGCGGTGAAACGACGCTTTCCTGGCAACCGCGCACTGCTCACCTACGGAACCACGGGTCAGGATCGCGCATCACCACCGAGGCGACGGGTAACATGCCGGCTCCAACCACGACGACGAGCTTGCGATGGCCGACTGGCGACGCCTGGTCCGCGACATCCCCGATTTCCCGCGCCCGGGCATCGTGTTCAAGGACATCACCCCGGCGCTGGCCGATGCCGGAGCGTTCGCCGCCGCGGTGGCCGAGATGGTCGCGCCATGGCGCGATGCGGGGCTGGATGCGGTGGCCGGCATCGAATCGCGGGGCTTCATCCTCGGCGCGGCGATGGCGCAGGCACTCGGGACCGGGTTCGTACCGGTACGCAAGCCGGGCAAGCTGCCGGCAGCGACGCTGGCGCAGGACTATGCGCTCGAATACGGCAGCGACCGCCTGGAGATGCACGCCGATGCGCTCGCGCCCGGAGCGCGCGTGCTGATCGTCGACGATGTCCTCGCCACCGGCGGCACGCTGCAGGCCGCGCTGTCACTGCTGCGGCGCCAGGGCGCGACGGTCGCCGGCGCGGCGGTCCTGGTCGAACTGCGCGCGCTGCAGGCGCGTACGCGCTGGCAGGAGACGACACCGCTGCTGGCGGCGGCCGGTTTTTGAGCGGGCTGCCGGCCGGCGCGGCTCACGCATCTGCCCGAACCACGACGGCCAACTCCGGCACCACGCCCGCAGGTCCTGCCTGGGGGAACCCTCTCAACTCTCTCCCCAGCGGCTCTGCCACCGGGGAGAGGAATGAATCAGGGCATCCCTAGGCGATCCAACCGCGCGCCACCGCCTTGCGCGAGTACCACACCAGGAATCCGGCGATCGCCAGCAGCAGCACCGGCATCGCCAGCACCGCAGGACCGTGGACGCGCCAGGCCGGCGTCAACGCCAGGCTGCCGCAGATCTGCACCAGCAGTGCGAGCATCGACACCACGAACAACACCCTCGCCCATCGCTTGCGCAGCAGCAGGCCGAGCGCGCCGAGCACGCCGCCGAACACGGCGACGGCGAAGGCGGCATCGATCCAGGCAGGCGTGCCCTCGATCAGCTGCCGCTGCTCGGGCGGCAGCGCGGCGAGCATCTCCGGTGTCATGTTCGCCTGCACCACGAACATCACCACGCCCAGCAGGTTCCACAGCAGGGCGATGACGGCGATCGCCCAATAGCCTTTCGTCGGCGCCGTCGCAACGGTCGTCCCCATGTTTGCCTCCCACGGCAGAGCGGTCGAACGACAAGCCTACGCCGATGCGCGCACGCCGGCGATGCTGGCCCTGGGGAGCGGTCGCATCTTCACAACCGGCAATCCGGGCCGGCGGGTAGCGGCGCCGTACCGCGCCGTCAGCGCGGCCAAATCCATGCCCCGGATACCGTATCGCCGCCACGGCACGGCTCCGGGGCTTCGATTATCCTGCCCGGATGAAGCCTGCACAGACCCTTCTTCTGGTCGAGGACACCAGGGGCGACGCGCTGCTGTATGCCGCATTGCTCGAGCGGGCGACGAATACACCCCGGCGGGTCGACCTCGCCTCCACCCTGGCGGGTGCCTCGCACATGCTCGCCGGCAGCCACTACGATGCGGTGCTGCTCGATCTCGGACTGCCGGACTGCCACGGCCTGCAGGGCGTGGAGAATATCGTGGCGCGTCACCCGGACCTGCCGGTGATCGTACTGACCGGACGCGACGACCTGGCGATCGGCGAGCGTGCCATCGCCGCCGGCGCCCAGGACTACCTGCACAAGAGCGAGGTGAAGGCGGACACGCTCGAGCGCGCGCTGCGCTACGCCTGCGCCCGGCAGCGCCTCGATAACGACGCGCGCCAGGCCCGGCAGGAACTGCAGGCGCTGTTCGACCGCAACCCGTTGCCGGTCCTCGTCTACGACGAGGAGAGCCTTGCCTTCGTCGCCGTGAACGATGCCGCACTGGTGTTCTACGGCTACGACCGGCCCGCATTCCTGGCGCGGACCGCGCTCGATATCCGCCCTGCACAGGAGCGCGCCGATTTCATCGCGATACTGGAGTCACAGCGGCACGACGGCTTCAATGGCCGCGACTGGCGGCATGTGCTCGCCGACGGCCGTACCGTGCCGGTGCGCGTGCATTCCGAGCCCATCCTCTTTCATGGCCGTCGATGCCGGATCGCGATCGTGCACGACGTGACCGAGCAGCGCCAGGCGCAGCAGCGGCTGGAGGAAAGCGAGCGCCGCTATCGCGACGTGTTCGAGCAGAGCCTCGGCTGCATCTGCACGCACGACCTGGACGGCGTGCTGCTGGCGCTCAATCCCGCCGCCGCCGAAGCGCTGGGCCGCGATGCGAGCCGCATGATCGGGCACCCGTTGTCGGACTTCCTGCCGCCGGCCGCGCATGACGATTTCCGCGGGTATCTGGCCCGCATCCGCGAACGAGGCGAGGACCGTGGCCTGATCACGCCCCTGCACCACAGCGGCCAGGTACGCACCTGGATGTATCACAACCGGCTGTATCGGCGCGCGGGCCAGGCGACGATCGTGCTGGGCTATGCCCAGGACGTGACCGACCAGCGGCGGACCGAGAAGCAGCTGCGCACCAAGAGCGCGGAACTGGAGGCGGTGAACGATTCGGCGCCGATGGGCTTGTTCCGCACCGACGCGGCCGGTCGCTGCACCTACGTCAACCGCACCTACGAGCAGATCTCCAGCCTGCCGCAGGCGCAGGCGCTCGGCGACGGCTGGACGCAGGCGCTCCACCCCGGCGACCGCGAACGCACGATGGCCGAGTGGGCGCACGCCGTTGCCCGCAGGGAGGAACGGTTCATCGGCGAACAGCGCTTCCTGCACGCGGACGGCCGCGTCGTCTTGTGCAGGATGCACGCCGCGCCGATGATGGTCGACGGCGAGCTCACCGGCTTCGTCGGCACCGTCCAGGACGTCACCAGCGAGCGCAACGCACAGGCGGCGCGCAGGCGCGGCGACCGGCGCCTGGCGACGCTGGCCGACGCGCTGCCGCTGCTGCTGATGTTCCTCGACCGCCAGGGCCGGGTGGAGTTCGTCAACCGCGGCTGGTCGCAGGAACTCGGGCGCCCGCAGGAACAGATGATCGGCAAGCCGATCGTCGATCTCGTCCAGCAGCCGGCGACGCCGTACTTCGTCGAGGGCGTCGCCCGCGCCATGGCCGGCAAGGAGCACAACATCGAGTTCGAGGATCCGCACGGTGCGATCCTGCGCACCTGGCACGCGATCTTCATTCCCCAGCACGACCACGGCGGCCGGGTCGACGGCATCCACGTAATGCTGCGCGACGTGACCCTGGACCGCACGCGGCAGCGCGAACTCGCCGACCGCGCCGAGCGCGACGCCCTGACCGGGCTGCTCAACCGCTCGGGTTTCGAGGCTCACGGCCAATACCACTGGCAGCTGGCGGCGGACCTGCACCACGCGATCGGCGTGTTCTTCATCGACCTCGACGGCTTCAAGACGATCAACGACGAACTCGGCCACGCCGCCGGCGACGACCTGCTGCGCGACATTTCCGTCGGACTCTCCGAGACGTTGCGCGCCGACGACGTCGTCGGACGCATGGGCGGCGACGAATTCGCGGTGATCGCGCTTCATGTCACCGACGACGATGGTGCACGAAGCGTGGCCAACAAGATCATAGAAGCGATCGAGGCGGCCTCTGCACGGCATTTTCCCGGCGCGCGGGAACCGGTGTCCTGCAGCGTCGGCTATCACGTCGTCGACACCGCTGCGGTCTCGCTCGGGGAAGCGTTGAAGCGGGCCGACGAGGCGCTCTACGTCGCCAAGCGCGGCGGCAAGCGCCGTGCCACCGGCTGGCCGGGCGGGCGTCACCTCGCCTGATCCGCACCGAGCCGGGGCGCTCACCTCCCGCAACGCTCGGCACGCGACCTTCCCGGCGCATCGCTGCGCATCGCGGGCTGATACCGCCGTCACGCCGCCGATGCTGCAATGTCGCCGTATCCGCACAGGCAGGAGGTCGCGATGCAGCGCGCACGGTTCTCCACCGTCCTCGCCGGTCTGCTGCTCGCGGGCTGCGGCAGCGGCGGTCCACCACCGGGCGACTCCACCCAGGCTGCGCAGCAGCCGCCGACGCCGGGCACCTACGCGCCCGGCACCGGTCCGGCTCCGGCCTTGCCGGAACCGCGGACGTCGCTCATTCCCACTATCAACATCGCACCCGCGGTCGGCTGGGCGGACGATGCACGGCCGACGGCCGCCGAGGGCTTCGTGGTGACCGCGTTCGCGCGCAACCTGGACCATCCGCGCACCGTATACGTGCTGCCAAACGGCGACACGTTGGTCGCGGAAAGCAACGCGCCCGAGGACCAGACGAAGCAGGGCCTGAAGGGCAAGGCGATGAACGCAGTGATGAAGCGCGCTGGCGCCGGCGTACCCAGCGCCGACCGCATCACCCTGCTGCGCGATGAGGACGGCGACGGTGTCGCCGAGATGCGTACCGCGTTCCTGGAGAACCAGAAGTCGCCGTTCGGCATGGCGCTGGTTGGCGATACGCTGTACGTCGCCAACGCAGATGCGCTGGTGAAGTTCCCCTACGTCGAGGGCGCGACCGAAATCACCACCGCGCCGGTCGAGGTCGCGGCACTGCCAGGCGGCCCGATCAACCATCACTGGACCAAGGCGCTGCTCGCCAGCCGCGACGGCGGCACGCTGTACGTCGGCGTCGGCTCCAACAGCAATATCGGCGAGAACGGCATGGAGGCCGAGGTCGATCGCGCCGCGATCCTCGAGGTCGACGCCGCCAGCGGCGAGACCCGGGTGTTCGCCTCCGGCCTGCGCAATCCAACAGCGCTGGACTGGGACCCTGGGACCGGCGAACTGTGGGCGGTGGTCAACGAGCGCGACGGACTCGGCAACGACCTGGTGCCGGACTATCTCACCTCGATCCGTGAAGGCGGCTTCTACGGCTGGCCGTACAGCTATTTCGGCCAGCACCCGGATCCGAATTTCGACGCGGACGAACAGCGGCCGGACCTGGTGGCGAAGGCGATCGTGCCGGACTACGCGCTGGGATCGCACGTCGCGCCGCTCGGCCTGGCGTTCTACACGGCCGACGCGGATGCGCGGGACGCGCTACCGGGACGCTACCGCAACGGCGCCTTCATCGGCCTGCACGGCTCCTGGAACCGCGATCCCAAGAGCGGGTACACGGTGGTGTTCGTGCCCTTCGCGAACGGGCGGCCGGCGGGGCCGATGGAGGACATCCTCGGCGGTTTCGTCAACGCCGACGGCGAGGCGCAGGGGCGCCCGGTCGGGGTCGCCGTCGATGCGCATGGCGCGGTGCTGGTGGCCGACGACGTCGGCAACGCGGTCTGGCGGATAAGGCCAGAAACGAGAAACGAGGAGTGAGAGACACCGGCGACGATGCGGCCATGGGGTCCGCGATGAGGGCATTGCCGATGCACCGGCTGCTGCCGATGCTGCTCGCCGCCGCCGTCCTGGCGGGGTGCCGCTCCGAGGAGGCGCCCGAGCGCGGCGGCGTCGAAACGCCCGCCGGCGCGCCCGCGCCGCCGTGGGCGGAGCCACTGGATGCCGCCGCCGCCCGCATCGACGACGACATGCCGGGCGATTTCGGCCTGTACGTGCGCCGGCTCGGCGACGGTGCCGGCACGCTCGACCGCGGCGGCGACCGCCGCTGGTACCTGTCATCGACCATCAAGGTGCCGGTGGCGATCGCCGTGCTCGAGCAGGTCGATGCCGGCGAGCTCGCGCTCGACCAGGAACTGGTGCTGGCCGAGACCGACTACGTCGACGGCGACGGCGACCTGCTCATGCAGGATCCCGGTACGCGCTACAGCATCGCGACGCTGCTGCTCCGCGTTGCCGACGGCCCGTCCACCCTGGGGGCGGAAGGCCTGCCGTTCGCGCTCGACCGTTTCCGGCTGCTCGGCCGCTATGCCGACATCGCCGAGCTCGGCGCAGCCCGCTGGCATCCGCTCTCCGCGGGAGCGGCGGCGCTGCGTCGCGACGAGCTGCCGCCATCGAATCACGTGCTCACCTTCGGCCCCGGCGAGAACTGACGCCCCGCGGCTGCCGGAGTCACCCGGGCAGCGGCCGGGCGAAGCCGGCGGCCCGCCCAAGCCCTTGGGCGGGCCTGCGCGTGGGATGGCCATCCAGACGGGTCGCCAGGGGAATGGGGCCCGCCTGTCCACGCGCGTGACCGGCCCGGAAAGCTTGCCTGCCGGTGCCGGCGGCGTCGTTGGGAAGATTCCGAAAATGGCGTCGCCGCGGCCGCCCGGCTGCGCGGCATTCCATGTACGCACACATCGGCATGCACGCGTGGCCGACCCCGTGCTTGCTAAGGTGGTGTCATCGATCACCGCCGTGCCTACATGCCGAACGCTTCCGCCCCCAGGCCGCGCGCGCCGCAGGAACCCGAGCCGGATCCGCAGCCGGTCGCACCGGAAAAACCGCTGCCTTCCGACTGCTGCGAAAGCGGCTGCGAGACCTGCATCTACGATCTCTACGCCGACGAACTGGCGCAATACCGCGCCGCGCTGGCTGCCTGGCGGGCACGGCATCCGGAGATCGACGTGGAGGGCTGAAGCGTCCCCGGCGCGTGAGCCGGGCCACCGCGATCCAGACGCGACCGACACGGACCGGCGGATAGCATGATCCATCCACCGTTGCGATCGGACATGAGCGATTCGAACGAGCGTCCAACCCCCGCGACCACCGTCGCCGGCCTGGAAGGCGTGCTCGAACGCCTTGCCGAGGCGGCGCGGCGTGAGGGACAGGTCTCGGTCGCGGAGATGCTGGCGGCCGCCGGGCAGCGTTCGTTCGGCCCGTTGCTGCTGGTGCCCGGACTGATCGTGCTCTCGCCGCTGAGCGGCGTACCCGGCCTGCCGAGCGCGGTGGCGGTGCTGGTCCTGCTGGTGGCGGCGCAGCTGCTGTGCCGGCGCCACCATGTCTGGCTGCCGAAATGGGCGCTGCGGCGCTCGGTGTCCGCCGGGCTGCTGCAGCGCGCGGTGCGCGTCCTGCGGCCGGTGGCGCGCGTGGCCGACCGCCTGACGCGCCCGCGGCTGCGTGTGCTGGCGGATGCCGAGGGCCTGGCGCTGTATCCGATCGCGCTGCTCTGCATCCTGATCGCGCTGACGATGCCGCCGCTTGAACTCGTCCCGTTCGCCAACTCCATCGCCGGCGCCGCGCTCACCGCATTCGGGCTGGCGCTGATCACCCACGACGGGCTGCTCGCGCTGGTCGCCGGCGTCATCTGCGCCACCGGTTTCTGGCTGGCCGCGTCGAGGATGCTGTCCCTCGCCTGAGCGACCGCCCGCCCCTGCGTCGCGGCGCAGCGGCATCACGGCGCGGCCACGGTTGCCGCGGTTCAATGCGCCTTCCGCATTGCAACCGGAGTTCCCCCCATGAGCCGCTATCGGATCGCCGTGGTGGTCGGCAGCCTGCGCCGCAATTCCTTCAACCGCAGGTTCGCGCATGCCCTGGCGCGACTGGCACCACCGGAGTTCTCGTTCGAGCAGATTAAGATCGGCGACCTGCCGCTGTACAACCAGGACGACGACGACGACCCCGCGGACCAGGTGAAGCGCCTGAAGGCGGACATCACGGCCGCGGACGGACTGCTGTTCGTCACCCCCGAATACAATCGCTCGGTCCCGGGCGTGCTCAAGAACGCGCTCGACCACGCCTCGCGTCCGTACGGCGAAAGCGTGTGGAAGGACAAGCCGGCGGGCGTGGTCGGCGTGTCGGTCGGCGCCATCGGCACCGCGGTGGCGCAACAGCACCTGCGCAACAGCCTGGCGTACCTGGATGTGCCGACGCTCGGCCAACCCGAGGTCTTCCTGAAGGCCGACGGGCTGTTCGACGACGACGGCAACATCGGCGAGGGCCGCCGCGCGTTCCTGCAGGACTGGATGGACCGTTTCGTCGCCTGGGTCGAGCGGCACGCGGGCGGTGCGAAGCGGGAATCGCGATAGGCCACAGCTTGATCCGATAGGAGCGACCCAGCGGACGCCCGCTCCCGTCCTCCACCTTGAGATGGCGCACGTCGTCGCGCGCCGCCAGCGCCGGCTCGAGCAGCCGCTGCGCGGCGATGCAGTACCCGCACCAGGGCGCGCCGAACTCCAGCACGGTGCGGCCGGGCAGCGCGTCGACCGCGTCGCGGGTCGGCTCCTGGTCGGCGTAGGCGGATTCGAACGGCATGTCCCTCCTCAATGGATGCGACGTGACGTCGCTCAACCGCCGCCGTTGCCGTCGTCGCCGGCGTCCGGCGGCACCCTGCGGGTCCGGGTCGGGCCGTGCACCAGGCTGGGATCGTTGCTCTCCCCCGGCAGGTTGCCGCCGCGCGCGAACTCGCTGCCCTTGGACGCCTTGGGGTCGTTCACCGCGGTATGCGCGGGCCCCTTCCGATCCCGGTGGCGCGGGGTCTCCTCCGGCGCAGGCCGCGTCCGGTCGCCGTCGTCGCGCTTCTTGTCGCTGCTCATGGCAATCACCCGTTGCGAAGGCCTTCACCTTGGCAGAACGGCGGTGAAGCGGCCGGCAAAGCGGTCGTCCGCCGGCAGACTGTCTCGGCGCTCGCCGGGTTAGACGATCTCGCCGTGCCGATGCAGCGCATCGAGAATGATCTGGACGATTTGCGAGCAGCGATCGCGATCGCCGTGCCTCAACCACGCGAACTCGGCGATCTCGGCATCGGCCTGCAGCTCGCCGTCGTAGCCGGCCGCGTAGCAGGCCATGCGCACCTGCGTGCCCTCGGGCTTGCCGTGCGCCTGCGCCTCGAAGGTGCCGACCGCGCGCAAAGTGGCCGGACGCAGTGATACGCCGAGCTCCTCCCGGATCTCCCGCCGCACGCAGGCTTCGTCTGATTCGCCCGGCTCGCGCTTGCCGCCGGGCAGGTAGAACGCGTCCTTGCCGTGCGAACGCACGCACAGCACGCGACCGGCGTCGATGTGGATCCAGGCGACCTTGTCGATGGCTGGCATGCGTCATCCAATGCAGTGGACAGGAGCGATGACGACCGCAACCGCGCGGTCGATCGCGCGCCCATTATGGCGCGCACCGCCGGTTGCCCACGGTGCGCATCCGCGTTCTCCGGATCGTGGCGAACGTCTATCCTGTACTGCCTGCGCAGCCGAGAAGACGCCCATGAACCGACCGCGACACCTGCCGATTCGACCATCCACCGGCACCCAGGTCGCGCGACCGCGGATCCGCCGGTGACCGGCGTCGTCCGCTGCGCCTGGGCCGAGGGCGACCCGTTGATGCAGGACTACCACGACCGGGAATGGGGCGTGCCGGTACACGACAGCCGGATGCTGTGGGAGATGCTGATGCTCGAAGGCTTCCAGGCCGGGCTGTCGTGGCGCACCATCCTGCACAAGCGCGAGGCGTTCCGGCGCGCCTTCGCGGGGTTCGAGCCCGAGCGCGTCGCCCGCTTCACCGCGGCCGACGTCGACCGGTTGATGCAGGACGCCGGCATCGTCCGCGCCCGCGCCAAGATCGAGGCCACCATCGGCGGCGCGCGCGCGTACCTGGCGATGCGCGAGGACGGCGAGGACTTCGCCGGGTGGGCCTGGTCGATGGCCGGCGACCATGCCCGCCGCACGCGCGGACCGGTACCGGCCAGCACCCCGGAATCGGAGCGACTGTCGAAAGCGCTGAAGCGGAGGGGCTTCAAGTTCGTCGGCCCGACCATCACCTACGCCTGGATGCAGGCGGTGGGGATGGTGGACGACCACCAGGACGACTGCTTCCGGCGCGGTGGGTGAATCCATCGCACCGGAGGACTCTTGGGGCCCCGTGCCGCCCGATCGGTACGCCAGGGAACGGCGCCACCGGCGCTACCCGTTCCCCAGCTGAAGGATGGGTAAATTCCCGCTTCGGCGGCAATCCATTTTCACATCGGCCGCGATCTTCGCGAGCGTAGCGTGCG
The DNA here is from genome assembly GCF_041300785.1 of Luteimonas salinilitoris. Classification (NCBI taxonomy): domain Bacteria; kingdom Pseudomonadati; phylum Pseudomonadota; class Gammaproteobacteria; order Lysobacterales; family Lysobacteraceae; genus Luteimonas; species Luteimonas salinilitoris. The sequence continues at coordinate 159,359 of NZ_JBFWIB010000004.1, read as the reverse complement.
CGTGCAGACAGGTGTCTGCGCCGCAACAGCACTCGGAGAAGTGGCAATGAACCGCAACGACAACAAGCGTCCGCAGAAAACGACGCAGGGCAATCCCGGAACGCCGGCCGGAAAGAAAACCGCGCCGAAGACCGGGCAGCAGAGCGGACAGCAGCCGGACCGTAAGCAGCAGAAGACCGCACGCTGATCCGGATCCGGCGTCGAGCCGAATGCGCGCCCGGCGCGACCGGGCGCGCTCGCGACGTGCCCACTGAACCACGCATCGTGAATACGCCGCGCCGCGTCGGGCGCGGCGCCGTTTCACGTGCCTGACGCATCGCCGCATGCACGGTAGGGCCGAGACAAGCGCCACGCGTCCGCCACGGAGAACGCCATGATGCAGAATCCGAATCCGCGACCACCGGTTCCCGGAGAGGTCCCCAACCCGGGACGCGACCCGACGCCCGACCGGCCGATCGATCCGATCCCGGACCGACCCACCGACCCCACCATTCCGCCGATCCGCGATCCCGACAGCGAACCGGACCAGCCGGGCCGGGGTCTCGAGGATTCGACGCCGGACCCGCCGATATCGGAAAGATGAAGCGTAAGCGGGCCGTGCCCCCGACCGGGACCGCCGGGCAGGACCGCGTCGCCCTTGGGGGCGGCTTCCCGGTGCGTCCTGGAGGATGAAGGCTTCGGCTGCGCGTCTCTACTGGTCCGTGGCCGCCTGCCTGCCGCGCAGTCGCTGAAACAGCGTCACGGCGCCGAGCACCAGCGCGCCGGCGACGACGCCTACCGCCGCGTTGGCCAGGGCCGCGATCAGCGTGCCGGCGAAGCCGTGCGGCAGCAGGCCCTCGATGGCGTGGTGCACCACCGGGATGTTGTGCACCAGGATGCCGCCGCCGACCAGGAACATCGCCGCGGTTCCCGCGATCGACAGTCCGCGCATCAGCCAGGGCGCGCCCGCCACGATGCCCTGGCCGAGCTTCGCCCGCACGCCGCCGCGGCCGGCCAGGTACAGGCCCAGGTCGTCGAGCTTCACGATCGCCGCCACCAGCCCGTACACCCCTACGGTCATCGCCGCGGCGATCGCCGTCAGCACCAGCAGCCGTTGCATGAAGGGCTCGCCGGCGACCACCCCCAGCGACAGCACGATGATCTCGGCGGAAAGAATGAGGTCGGTGCGCACCGCTCCTCGGATCTTGTCCTTCTCGCGCGCCACCAGGTCCACCTCGTCGTCGGCGAGCGCCTGCAGGTGTTCGGCGTGGCGCTTCGCGTCCTCGTGTTCCGAGTGCAGGAAACGGTGTGCCAGCTTCTCCACGCCCTCGAAGCACAGGTACGCACCGCCCAGCATCATCAACGGCATGACCGCCCAGGGCAGCCAGGCGCTGATCGCAAGCGCCGCGGGGACCAGGATCACCTTGTTGCGCGCCGATCCCTTGGCGACCGCCCATACCACGGGCAGTTCACGATCGGGCTTGACCCCCGAGACCTGCTGCGCATTGAGCGCCAGGTCGTCGCCGAGCACGCCGGCGGTCTTCTTGGCCGCGACCTTGGTGAGGAGCGAGACGTCGTCGAGGATGCTGGCGATGTCGTCGAGCAGGGTAAGCAGGCTGGCGCCGGCCATGCGGTGCCTCCAGAATCAAAGAGCACCGATTCTCGTCGATTCCGCCTGGGCGTGACACAGGCAGCACCCGCCGGCATGCCGGCCGACGGCAGGCGATGGCCGGCGCCGGCCCTCCGCCGGGCCAGCCGCCATACTCGTGCTACTCGGCAGTGACCGGATCGATCATCGACGCCACTTCGGAAACCCGCTCCGCGGGAAACCCGCCCTGGGCGGCATGTTCGCGGATGGCCTCTGCATCCGGCGCGATATAGACGCAGTAGACCTTGTCCGCGGTCACGTAGCTATGCAGCCATTGGATCTGTGGCCCCATGGCGGAAAGGACGCCGCAGGATTTCTGCGAAATGGCTTTCAGCGCCTCAGGCGACAGCTTGCCTGCGTCGGGAATGTCCCGTTCGATTACATACTTCGGCACGATGTTCTCTCCTCGGCAAAACGCGGCGCACAGGCGACCCGCGCGACGGCCATGACTGCTGTAACGTCGGTCCGCGGCCGGGGCGGACATGGACGACGCGACCTGCCGCAGCGGGCGCCCGGTCCTGATGCAACCGCGCAGGCCGTCCCGTGAATCGTGACCTCCGCCACTGGGCGGGCGGATACCGCTGATCGCATATTGTCGGTCCCGGCCACGGTGCCGGAACCGCACGACCTCGATCCACCGTCTCGAGGCTGTCGACCCGGGATGCGTTCCGGCCGACATCGAAGGAGGATCGCGGGTATAGGAAGAATAAACGCCCTTTTGTAGAAATCATCGAGTCATTGCCCGTCCGCTTACCCCACGCTTGACGCCGATTGCAGCTCGAATTCCCACCTGGGTTGCCCCTTTGCAACCCCTTTGGCCACCTTGCGGCCGGTTCCGGCCCTGTGGCCGAGCCTCAGCCCGCGCGGCAGCGCTCTTGGCCGAACGCGACGCGCCGCGGTCCAAACCAGGGCGGCGATGTCTTGAGGGCCGCGGGCGGCAGGTGTCAGTCAAACAGCCGCGCTGGCGGCGGTGCCCGGGGCTCGGGGAACAGGGCCCTGGCCGCTGCGGGAGCCTGGTTGCTCAGGTGAGTGAGGATCTTGGCGATCACCGCAGGGGCTTCGATGCAGGCGATCAGCTTGACGGCCCCGCCACAGGTCGGGCAGGTGTTCAGGTCGATCTTGAACACGCGCTTGAGGCGTTGCGCCCAGCGCATGGCGGCGTGCTGCTCTGCCGGAGTGCGGTCGTGGGCTTCCTCGGGCACAGCCGCCAGCTGGCCGCTCCGGCCCCGCCGGGCGGGGTGACGAGCGCACGGTCCCGGCTGTCGGCCCCCTCCGCGAACGCGGTGACGGTCGGGAAGCGGTCGAAACCGGCGCCGCGCAGCAGCGCATTGGCGCGGTCGTAGCTGGCCAGGGCGATGCGCAGGTCGTGGTTGGCGTCGAGCGCGGCGGCGACCAGCGCGTCGAGCTGCGGATCGGCGAACGCCTCCCAGAATGCCTCATCCGGCGCCGGCAGTGCCGACGGATCCGACACCTGGGCCTGCACGAAAGCATCGGCGAGCGGCAGCTCGGGACGGACGTGGTCCGGGCCGACCGCGCAGGCGGCCAGGGCGACGGCGAGCAGCGACGGCAGCACCGCGCGCGCGCTCATGGGGAATCGCTCGAGAAGTCGGTCATGCATGGGAAGGCTCCAGGTTGTCCGGCTGCGCGTCCACGGGCTTGCCGCGCTCCACCAGCTTGCGCAGCGCCACGTAGAAGACCGGCGTCAGGAACAGGCCGAACCCGGTCACGCCGATCATGCCGGCGAACACCGCGGTGCCCAGCGCCTGGCGCACTTCGGCGCCGGCGCCGGTGGCCAGCACCAGCGGCACCACCGCCGTGGTGAAGGTGATCGAGGTCATGATGATCGGGCGCAGGCGCAGCCGGCAGGCCTCCAGCGCGGCCTCCACGATGCCCATGCCCTGTATCTCCAGCTCGCGCGCGAACTCCACGATCAGGATCGCGTTCTTGCACGCCAGCGCGATCAGCACCACCAGCCCGACCTGGACGAAGATGTTGTTGTCGCCGCCGGTCATCCACACGCCGAGCATCGCCAACAGCATGCACATCGGCAATAAGCTGGAAACCGGTGACCACCTCGCATCCGGATCTGGGCCGGGCGGGACCGCTGAATGTGGAGAAATACCAGGTGTTCGCCGAATTGCAAGACGGGTCCGACTCGAAGTTCAGCCTGGATCTGCCGCCGAGCCAGACGCACTTCAGGATACCTTGGGAGATTCTTCGCCATGGCCAGGTGGTCAAGTACGAGATTCAGGTGCGTGACGAAAACGGCAACCAGACGGCAATCGAGTCCTGCTTCACACGCCGCTGACAACACTTGGGGCGAGGTTCGCGGATAATGCGTAACGCATGCGCCTGCCTCTGGCTCACCTATGCGCTCTCGCCTTCGCCTGGCCCGGCATAGCCAATGCTGCGACGATCACGGTGGACGGTCGTCTCGACGAACCGGAGTGGGCGACAGCGCAGCGCTTCACCGACTTCCGCGTCACCCAGCCTTACACACGAGGCACGCCGCGCCTGCGCACCGAGGCGCGGCTGCTGTCCACGCCTGAGGGCATCGCGGTCGCTTTTATCAACCAACAGCCGCCGGGGGTGCCGCGCGTCAAACCGCGCATCGAGCGCGATCAGCGCCGTGCCTCGGACCGGGTCAACTTCATCATCGATTTCGATGCCGATGGCAAGATCGCCTACGACTTCGCGGTGCTGCTGTCGGGCTCGATCCAGGACGACATCGTGACCGATGAGACCGAATTCAATCCGGACTGGAATCCGGACTGGAGCTGGGCCGTGGATGAAGACGAGCACGGCTGGTGCGTCGAGCTGTTGATTCCCTGGACGGTCACGGCGATGCGCGACAGCCAGGCCCCGACGCGCACCGTGGCGGTGTATTTCGATCGCGTGCTGGGGTCAAACGCGGAACGCCAGGCCTTTCCGGTGGCTTCTTCCGAACGTGCCCGCTTCGTGTCGAAGTTCCATCACATCGAGATCCCGCAATATCGCCGCTCGTTGTTCCACGTCTTTCCCTACATTACCGCGCAGCACGATTTCATCCGCGACAGGCGCGACTACAAGGCCGGCGCCGATCTGTTCTGGAAGCCTTCCGCCGGCTTCCAGCTTAGCGCCACGTTCAATCCAGACTTCGGTCAGGTCGAAGCCGATGAGTTGGTGGTCAACTTTGATGCGATTGAGGAGTTCCAGTCGGACAAACGGCCGTTCTTCACCGAGAATCAGGGCTTCTTCGACCTGCGCACACCCGAAGACGGTTTTCTGATTTACACCCGCCGAATCGGCGGCGAGTCGGACGACGATTCCGGCCTGGCTGCGGACATCGACGCCGCACTCAAGCTCAACGGATCGATCGGTTCCCTGGGCTATGGTCTGCTAGTTGCGGAGGAGGCCGGCGACGCCGGCCGCAGCTTCTACGCAACGCGATTGTTTCGCCCTTTAAGTGAAACGCTGTCGCTGGGCTGGTTGGGGACGCGGGTCGAGCGACCCGCACTTGATCGTCAAGCCGACGTGCAGGCGATCGATCTTTTCTGGCAGCTGCATGAAGACCTATCGATCAACGCGCAAATATTGGCCAGCTTCATCAAGGAACATGTCATCGAAGAACAGGGAGGCCGCAGCAACGGGGATGGCGCCTGGCTGACCGCGTCATGGTCGCCCTCCGACCGCTGGGAGTACGAGCTGGAAGCCCTCCATTTCGGACGCAACTTCGACTTCAACGATTTCGGCTTTCAGGAACGCAACAGCCTCAATCACCTGCAGTTGTCGGGCGAGTACGAGCATGAGGTCAACAACGAGGATTCGATGTTGCGCAGCACCAGTTGGGGGGCCGAGGTGGAGGTGCGCACGAACGATTCCGGCCGCCGCCTGCCCGGCGCGCTGGCCTTGACCCAGAGCAATTCGTTTCGCAGCGGCGCCGAGCTTGAATTCGAGATCGAATGGGAATCCGCGGGGGTGGACGACCTGATCTCGCGCGGTAATGGCGACTGGAATCAACCGGCGCGGCGCAATCTGTTTGTGTCCTACCGCAGGCCTGTACGCGGCGCCTGGCAGATCGGCGGCGAGGTGGAGATATTTCAGGAAGGCCTGAGCGGTTACACCTTCGAAGGCGAATTGGTCGTCAACTGGTTCCCCCGTGACGACTTCAACCTGGAACTCAGCGCCGGCCCGGTCTACGGCCGTGACTGGCTGGTGTGGGGCGGAGAGATCGACGAGGACGGCGACGAGCTTGGTTTCAGGCGCTATCGGCAGCGCACGTATTCGGTCGATCTCGACGCCAACTGGTTCCCCGGCCGCCGTCACGAGTTGCGGCTGAAAGCACAGTGGTTGGCGATCGCCACGCGCGATGGCCAGGCGTATGTACTCGACGATGGCGAACTGCAGGCGACGGGCGAGCCGGTCCCCGACTTCAGCGCGAACGGTTTCGGGGTGCAGCTGCGCTACCGCTATCAGCTTGGCGTGCAGTCGGACTTCTACCTGGTGTATTCGCGTGGTGGCGAGTTGGAACTGGAACGCGCGTCGCTGCGCAGTTCCGATTTGCTTGAAGAGGCCCTCGAATTACGCGATGCCGATCAGCTGTTGGCGAAGATTCGCTATCGCTTTTGATGCGGAAATTTAACGCATCTTTCGCTTGTCCCTGAGCGACACCAGCGCAACGCCCACGAGGATCAGCAACGTGCCGGTCGTGCGTGTAGCGGTCGCAGACTCCATGAGAAGCGCCCAATGCGTCGCGCCCGCGTATACCAGCACGTAGCTCAAGCCCAGTAGCGGGTACGCGTAGTGCAACGGATAGCGAACGAGCACGGCGAGCCACGCGAGCAGCGACAGGCCGTATGCCGCGAGCCCACCTGCGGTCCACAGCAGTGCCGGCCAGAACGCGGTCAGTGCTGCGTTCGTCAGTGCGAACTCGTGGATGGCCGTGAGCCGATGCAGCTCTTGCATGCCGGCCTTCATGCCCAGCTGCCCCGCGGCCGACAGCACGATCGCACAAAGCAGGCAGGCGACACTCACCCAGCGAGTCGACCGCGCGCTCATGTGCGTGCCACCAGCGCGATGCCGAGCGCGATGAGAGCGACGCCCGCCCAGCGGTGTACCGCAATGTGCTCCTTCAGAATGACCCGGGACGCGACGACGACAAGCACCGAGCTCAAGCTCAGGAAAGGGAAGGCCCGGCTCACGTCCATGCGATACAGGATCCACAGCCACACGGCGGTGCCCGCGAGGACGCAGATGCCGGCCGCGAGCAGCTCGGGCGACAGCAACGCGGCGGCCCATTCGGCGGGTCGGCGCGTGGACGCGAGCCGGCGCGTAGCGCCGATCTTCTGCAGCACTTGACTCAAGCTGAGCAGAAAAACGGCCAGAAGCAGCAGCAAGTCGTTCATTGGATGCGCCAGAAAACGACCAGGCCATGCTGCGAACGTCGGGCCGTTGGTGGCAGCCACGTTTTTTCGACGTGACTTGCGCACTTGTGTTTGCACACGATCAGGATGCCACCGCGGCCGTGGTGCGTTTCGATCAGGTGCTCGAGCCCCGCGCGATCGAGCCAGCGATGCCGGCTCTCGGGCCAGGACAGGCCGTATTTGATCTCGCCCGGATCCAGCACATGGATGTCGTCGCGTTTCAGCTGCCAGGCCAGCGTACCGAACAAGGATCCGTCGGACACCAGAGCCGTGTGCGGACCGATGGCCGCATCTGGTCCAGCCGCATGGCGCGCCACCGCCGTAGCAAGAGTGCTGTGTTCCAGAAGCCGTTGGGGCAGGGCGACGTGCAGCGGCAACAGTAACGTGGCACCTGTGCCGGCGATGGCGGCGAGCTTTGCAACCGGGGCTCGCGCAAAACCAGCGGAGATCGCACACGCGGCGCCGGCCGCCATGCAGGCTGCAAATGCCGCGAGCTTGCCCGTTTCATCCGGCGCGTAGGGCGCGTCGCCAAAAGCCCCGGCCTGCGCTGCAGCGACAGCGGCCACAATGGCGATGAACACCCCCGCAACCGCGCTGGCTCCGAGGCGGAAGGCCCGCCCTCCTCCTGCGCAGGTGTGAGAAATGTGGCCCAGATATGTCTGGAGACCGGTTGCGAGCAGGATGGCCAGCGGCGCGAAGCAGGGCAGGAGATAGGGCGGCAGCTTGCCTCTGGACAGCGACAGAAAGACCAACGGCGCGATGGCCCATGTCGCCAGGTACCACAAGAAGTCGCGGTCGTGGCGACCGGGCAGCCGCAAGCCCGATAACGCGGCCGGCAGCAGCAGCAACCATGGCCATGCACCGAGCGGCAGCCAGGCGAAGTAGAACCAGAATGGCTGCGCGTGCTGCGCATCTTCGCCCATGAAACGCTGGATATGCTCGACCCAGAAGAAGTAACGCCAGAAGTCAGACTCGCGCAGGTGAATCATCACGGCCCAGGGCAGCACCAGCACAACAGCCACGGCCAAGGGCACCCACGGGGAGCCGAACAACGTGCACCAGCGCCGCCGGGCCACGAGGAATGTTGCTGCGACGATGACTGCAATTGCGAACGCAAGAAAACCCTTGACCAAAAAGGCTGCGGCGCAGGCCGCGCCGCACAGGGCCAGGTAGCCGTAGCGTCGGCGCGAGTGCGGCTCTCGCAGCGCACAGTAATAGCTCGCCAGGGTGCCGGTCAGGAACAGCGCAAAGAACGCATCGAGCGAGGCGTAGGTGCCGGCGCCCGCGACGCTGAACGTCGTCAGGTAGATTGCGGTTGCTAACCCCGCAATCGAAGGTGACGCGAAGCGATGCGCAAAAGCGAAGACAATCAGGGCGGTCAGGGCTGTCGCCAACGCGGCCGGTAGCCGCAGCGCGAAAGCGTTCTCGCCGAATACAGCCAGAGACGCCGAATAGAGCCAGTAGCCGAGCACGGGTTTCTCGAAGTAGCGCACACCGTTGAACCGTGGCGAAACCCAGTCGCCAGATTCGATCATCTCGTGCGAGATTGCCCCGTACCTGACTTCATCGGGGCTGTGCAGTGGTCGCATGCCCAGCGGCAGCACATACAGCAGCGCAAAGAGCAGCAGCAACGCCGCGATCGCGCACCGCGTGCGCTGCGTATCGTACATGCTTCCGCGTGTACTTCCGCGTGCGGGGCCGAGCTTGTCCACGACCGCGTTCATGGCCTGCGGATCAGTGCGCGAGCGCCGAGCGCTGCCAGCAGACGTCGCCGTCACGGCCTGCGACGGGCGCCTGCACGATCGCGTCGTCGCTTTGACGCGCAGTCTGGTCCAGGAGCCGCGCGAGAGGCGCGGGTTGGAAGCAGTAGTTCTTGCACGTCGTGAGAAACTTGTCGAAGCGCGCGGCGCAAACAATGCCTTCGACCTCGGCATGCCCCGTCAGCACATTGAGCTCGCCAGGCCGCATCAGGTCGAGGAGCCGGTCATAGTAGCTCTCGTTGGTGACGCCGTTGCGGCCCACAAGTTCATCGTAGGTCGGCAGTGTCGTTGGGACCTGTGGCGCGAAGCGGCGGCGGTTCAGCCTCGGCGCGAAGACGCTGCGGCCGCGGCAGTCGCTGTTGTAACGAAAGCCGAAGGCCTCCTTGGCTTCGAGCACGCGCTCATTGCAGATCCACCCGGCCGCGGCCGAGCAGTCGGGCCGTTTGCCGAGTGCATCGCTGAAAGCGTCGACGCCGCGGCCGATCTCGCGCTGCAGTGCTTCGACCGTCATGTGACCCGCGGCGGCCTGCCAGCGGTGATGGTCGAAGGCGTGCAGCCCGACTTCGTGACCCGCGCTGGCCGCGGCGCGCAAGGTAGGGCCGAGCCTGGCGCCGATGTGCCGGCCGGGCCATAGCGTGCCCGCCAGCAGGATGTCCCAGCCGTACAGACTTGCGGCCCGCGAGCGGATCATCTTCGCGGCAAAACGCGGCTTGATGAGCCGCCACAGGTGCCGGCCCATATTGTCGGGACCCAGCGTGAAGAAAAATGTGGCCTTCACGTCGTGTGCGGCCAGGACGTCGAGCAGCCGCGGCACGCCCTCGCGTGTGCCGCGGAAGGTGTCGACGTCGATGCGCAGCCCGAGCGGCGTCACTACGCGACCCTCACTGACGTTGGCGTGCTTGTCGTAGGCGTGCTGGTTGTAAACGTCTGCAGGCCCGGCGAGCCGAGCGTCGCGGGGTGATCAGCCAGGAAAAAGTCGAGCGTCGACTCGATCGCTTGCTCCAGCGGTATCGCCGGCTGCCAGTCCAGGACGCGTTTCGCGTTGCGGATGCTGGGTCGACGATGGGTCACGTCTTGATACCCCTCACCGTAGTAGGCGCCGCTTTCGATTTCCTTGATGCCCGCAAACGGGGGAAAGTAGTGGCGTAACGGGTGGCGCTCGAACTTTGCGACGAGCAACTCGGCCAGTTCGCGGATGCTCGCTTCGTTTTTCGGATTGCCGATGTTGAAGATCTTGCCGTCGCAGCGCCCGTCCTTGTTCTCGATGATCTGGAACAGGCATTCGACGCCCTCGGCAACGTCGGTAAAGCAGCGCTTCTGGCGGCCGCCATCGATGAGCAGCAGCGGCGTGCCTTCGACAAGATTGAGAATCAATTGGGTAATGGCCCGCGAGCTGCCGATGCGCGCCGCCTCAAGCGAGTCGAGCCGCGGGCCGATCCAGTTGAACGGCCGGAACAGCGTGAACTTGAGCCCCTGCCGGCCATAGGCCCAGATCACGCGGTCGAGCAGCTGCTTCGACGCGGAGTAGATCCAGCGCTGCTTGTTGATCGGCCCGAGAATCAGCCGCGAGCGGTCTTCGTTGAATTCCGTGTCGTCGCACATGCCGTACACCTCGGAGGTCGACGGAAACACGACCCGCTTGTTGTGCTTGGCGCAGTGCCTGACGACTCTCAAGTTCTCCTCGAAGTCGAGTTCGAAGACCCGCAAGGGGTTGCGCGTGTACTCGATGGGCGTTGCGATCGCCACCAGCGGCAGGACGACGTCGCACTTCTTGATGTGGTACTCGATCCACTCCCGATGGATCGAGATGTCGCCTTCGCGAAAGTGGAAGTCCTGGTGCGACTTGAAACGCCCGATGGCATCATCGTTCAAGTCCATGCCGTAAACCTCGTAGCGGCCATCGTTCAGCAACCGCTCGCTCAGGCAGTTGCCGATAAAGCCGTTGACCCCGAGGATCAGTACGCGCGTCTTGTGCGTGCGCGTCCTGTGTTGTTGCTGCATGGGGTCGGAGCGCGCTGCGTCGAAGCGCAGCCCACCGACCAGGTTGAGATCGACCGCAAGTTGCGCGCCGCCGCAGTAGACGCCGCCGGGCTGCTGTGCGTAGTGAATGCGCAACACGCCTTGGCCGCATGCGACATCGAGCGGATCTGTCGACACGATCGTGCCGGCAGGCTTGTGGCTCCCAGTCTCGTTTCTAGCCTCGGCTTTCCAGACCAGGACCTTGGCTCCATGCGCGTGCGTGAACGCGCCGGGATAAGGCCTCGTCACAGCGCGCACGAGATTCGCGGTCTCGGTCGCGCTCTTGCTCCAGTCGATCTCGCCATCTGCGGGCTTGCGCCGGCCGAAGTAGCTGGCCGCCGATTCGTCCTGCCGAATGCGTGGCGCTTTTCCTGCCAGGATCAACGGCAGGCATACGTCGAGCAGGGGGCGGGCCGCGCGCGCAAGTTTGCGGTTCAGCGAACGCGCATCGTCCGTAGGTGCTATCTCGACGCGATGCTGGCCGACGATGTCGCCCGCGTCGGGCCGTACCGTCATCCGATGCAGGGTGACGCCGATCTCCGTCTCGCCGTTCAGGATCGCCCAGTTGGCGGGCGCGCAGCCCCGGTACTTGGGCAGCATGGAGCCGTGCAGATTGAAGCCGCCGGCCGACGGGATGGCCAGCAAGTCCCGGCAGACGAGGTTCCGATAATAGAACGAAAACAGGACATCCGGCTCGAGCGCGCGAATTTTGGCGAGCCAAAGCGGGTGACTCACGTCGTCTGGCGCGAATACCGGCAAATTGCAATGCGCTGCGAGTTCGGCAACGTTGCGCGACCAGATGTTTTCACTGTCCGCATCCGCATGCGTGATGACGGCCGCGATGTCGAAGCCGTGGGCCAACAAGGCCTCGATACCGACACACCCCATATCGTTATTGGCAAGAACAATTGCACGCATTGGTCTGTCACCGTCGTTGGGAAACGTCTGTTGGCCGACGCCGCCACAGGGCCATGTAGCGTCCCGGCCCGAAATGTCGGTCTTCGAGCAGCGCGTAGGCAGCGCCCGGTTGCGGCGCTGTGCGGCCGCCTTTCTTGTCCTGCACGAGGACGTAGCGAGGCCGGATCTTGTCGATGTCGGACGCCGTCATGGAAACAACAACACGCCCGGTCACGAACGGCACGATGCCATCGAGCGTCTCGTCGATATCGCCCGTCGCGTAGACCGGCGACCCGTGCGGAAGTTGCTCGCCAACCCGGGCCACGAACGGCGTCATGTCCTTGACCGGTGCCAGCAGACGCGTATCGACGACCAACAGGCCCACGACAGCCGCGACCACGCAGGCGCCGAGCGCGCCCAATGCCTTCGTGCCCCGGCCGCGCCAGGCAAGCACCACAACTGCGGCCGTAAGCGCGGCGACGAGTGTCAGGAAGACGGCAGCAGTCCTGTCGACCGGCTGCAGGGAAGTGCGCTGCAGGTGAGCGAGCACGAGGATCGTCGGCACAGTTGCGAACAACACCACGCAGGTCACCTGAAACCACCAGGCAGCGCCCCGGAGCTCGCCTTGCGGACGCCGTGCCCACCACGCTTCGGCCTGGGCTGCAAGCAGCACAGACAGTGGCGGCAGCATGGGCAGCAGATACAGCTCGCGCTTCGTGGCTGAGGCGCCGAGCAGCAGCAGCATGCCCAGACAGATAGCGCCGAGAACGACTTTCGCGTCCAGGTGTGGGCTGGGCTCGCCGCGCCAGGTGCTCGGCCTGAACAGGGCCACGAACGGCGCCCACCACGGAAAGACCGCAATGGGCAGCGCCGCGAGGTAGTAGTAGAAGGGCTGATCGTGAGCCGTACGACCCGGGTCGATAAAGCGTTGCACGTGATTGACCCAGAGCCATTCACGCACCTGGGCCGCGTCCGAATCCACGTAGATCAATACGGCGATGCTGGCGGCCACGAGCACCATGACGGCCGTTCCCGTGAACGGACGAAGCGACCACAACGGTGTCAGGCTGCGCCGCAGGGCCGCGTAGGTCGCAAGCCCGCAGGCCACGAGCAGGGGGCCGATCAGACCCTTGGTCCACATTGCCAGCGCGAGCGCCCCATAGAACGTGACGAACCGTGGGATCGAGCTACGTCCGCGGACGAGTTCCGAGCCCACCCACAAGGCCACCGTCGTGAACAACATGAGCAGCGGGTCGATGACGATCCAGTGCGAGGAGACCGCGAACTGCAGGCTTGTCGCGAGCCCGAACGCGGCGATGAGGCCCACGCGGGTCGAGAACTCGCGTTGGCCCCAGAGGAAGACCAGCACCAGCGTCAGGAAGCTCGCGCCCGCGCTGACGCCGCGCGCTGCGGCTGCGGACGGCTTGAGCACGGCGAACACGCCTGCGACGGTCCAGTAGTAGAGCGGCGGCTTCTCGATGAAGTCGCGGCCATTCAGCGAGGGCACGACGCTGGGTGCGAGCAGCATTTCGCGGCTGATCTCGGCCTCGCGTGGTTCGTCGGGCGTCCACAGGTCGCGTCCGAGGCCGAGGAAGCAGAGCACGAAGAGCATGCTCCAGAAGAGCATGCTCACGTAAGACAGGCCTACGAAGGGCAGGCCCTGCGCGACGCCGCTGCCGCGCGCGTTCACCGGCCGGCTCCTATCGCGTCCGCTCCCATCGCGTCCGCTTCCGTGGCGTCCGCCCGGTCCGCGATCGGCGTCTCTGGGCGATGCGCCTCGCTGACCCTTGCGACGGGCCTGGCCTGCGCGCCGACCACCTTTCTCACGATGAATCGCGGCCGGCCTTGCACGTCTCTGGAGATGCGGCCGATGTATTCGCCGAGCAGCCCCATGCCGATGAGTTGCACGCCGAGGAACCAGAACACCAGCGCGAAGATCGTGAACATGCCCTGCGCGGCCCACTCGGGTCCGTAGACCAGGCGCAACACGATCAGCAGCACGCCAAGTCCCACCCCGGCGAGGGCCGATAGCGTGCCCAACATGCTCAACATGCGCAGCGGCGCCGTCGTAGTGCTGACGAGCAGGTCGAAGTACAGGTTCAACAGCGACCAAAGTCTGTACTTCGACTTGCCCGCGCGTCTTTCGGCATGCTCGACCGTGACCTCGCCGATATTGCCTGCGAAGCTGTTCCCGAGCGCGGGGATATAGACGCTGCGTTCGTTGCAGGCGAGAATCGCGTCGACGATATCGCGCCGGTAGGCGCGCTGCATACAGCCATAATCGCCGACGCCGACGCCCGTCATGCGACGCATGAGCCTGTTCATGATCCGCGATGCAACGACGCGCACGCGAGAGTCCTGACGTCGCTGGCGCACACCTGCAACGACATCGCAGCCGCGCTCGATGCCTGCGAGCAGCTTCGGGATCTCCTCGGGCGGGTTTTGCAGATCCGCGTCCAGGGTGACGATGATGTCACCGCGTGCCTGTGCGAGGCCGGCCGTCACGGCCGCGTGCTGTCCGTAGTTCCGGTTCAGCAATACGCCGACGACGTGCCCAGGCTTGCGCTCAGCCGCCGCCGCGATGATGCGCGCGGAGTCGTCGGTGCTACCGTCGTCGACGAGCACGAGCTCGAAGTCGCCCGGCAGTGCATGGCCGACCTTGAGGCAGCGCTGAATCAGCTCGGGCAGGTTCGCCTGCTCGTTGAAGACCGGGACGACGAAGGACGCGCATTCAAGAGGCACGCATGGAGGCTTCATCGTTTCGCCTCATCAAGAACGATGCCCATCGTGTCGACGATCCTGTCGACATCGGCGAGCGCCATGTCCGGGAACAGCGGCAGCGAGCACACGCGTTCGGAGTTCCACACCGTGTTCGGCAGCATTTGCCGTGGCGTGTACCGCGTTCGGTAGTATTCGTGCAGGTGTGCCGCCCGGAAATGCAGCCCCGTGCCGATGCCACGCGCCTTCAGGCGCGCCATGAACGCATCGCGGCCAATGCCCGCGCGCCGCTCGTCGATGCGCACGATGAACAGATGCCAGGCGTGGCGCATGGGGTAGGCCGGCACGGCCAGCGGCAGGATGCCTTCGACATTCTCGAGCCGCTCGAGGTAGCGTGCGGCCAGGGCCGCGCGCCTGGCGTTGAGCGCCTCCAGCCGGGCCAGTTGGCTCAGGCCAAGCGCGGCGTTCATGTCGGGCAGGTTGTACTTGAAGCCCGGCTCGAGCACTTCGGCCTGCGGCGCCCGGCCCCGCGACTCGCGCTCGAACGCGTCCGCGCCGAGCCCATGAAAGCGCAGTCTGCGGATGCGCGCGGCCAGATCCTCGTTGTCGGTGCAGACGATACCGCCCTCGCCTGTCGTGAGGTTCTTGATCGGGTGAAACGAGAACACGGCGGTGCCTTCAGTGCCGACCGGATGGCCCTCGTATTCCGTTCCCGCGGCGTGGGCAGCGTCTTCCACCAGCGTGAGATTCCGGTTGGACGCCAGTGCGCGCAACGGGCCAAGATCGAGCGCGGCGCCCGCAAAGTGCACGGGCACGATAAGCTTCGTTCGCTGGGTGAGCGCTTGTTTGACGTGCTCGGCCGTCGTCATGAGCGTGTCGGGGTCGACGTCGACGAACACCGGCGTCGCGCCATGCAACACGATGAGGTTGATGGTCGAGACCCAGGTCATCGACGGTGTCACCACTTCGTCGCCGGGGCCGATGCCGAGTGCGCGCAGCAGCAAATGCATGCCGGCCGTTGCCGAAGTCAGCGCGACCGCACACAGGGCGCCCGTCGCCTGCGCAAAGCGCTGCTCGAATTCGGCGCACTTGCTGCCTGTCGTGATCCAGCCAGACTCGAGTACCTGCGTCACCGCGGCGATGTCCGCGGCAGTGATCGACGGACGCGAGAACGGCAGGAACGTACCAGGCAGGAACGGACCCGGCAGGAGCGGATGCTGCGCAGCGTGCGGGGCGCGGGGCGACTGAGCCAACGTGAGCTCCTTCCGGCGAGAAGTGCCACCGGAAACTAGCTCAAGAACGTCGCCGAGACGTCGTCCGAACAACGTAGGTAAATGATGATTCCTGTGTTGAGGGCGCCACCTTGGTTGGTGGAATTACCTAGGTATTGCCGACTATGGACAAGCCATCTCTTGGCGGCGTAACCCAGGGGCTCCAGCGGTTATGTGTGTCGCGCCTTTGTATCGCGCTTTGTCGCGCTGTTGCCACTCAACCGTTGGCCTCGCCCACGCTAACAGGACAATAACGATGGCTATACGAAACGCACACAAATCACTCCGAGCCACCAAGGTACTCGCGGTCGCGATTGCGATCGCCCTTGTGCCCAGCACCATGATTGCCGCAGGCGTGTCGAACGGCGATGTAGCCGCAAGTAAGGCGGCTGCAATAAACCACGCCAAACACGGCAAATATTGCAGCGCCACGGCGCTCAACCAGTATGCGGCCTGTTTGAGCGAGGTCGGCGACGACCATTTCACGGCGAATGCGGTGTGTACCAACGTCTCGGACCCGCAAGCGCGAAGCGAATGTTTTGCCGATGCGCGACAGGAAAGCGGCGAAGCCTTGCAGCTTTGCGGCGAGCAGCGCAGCGCCCGCGGCAATCTTTGCTCAGTGCTCGGAGAGGATCGCTATGACCCGGATATCAATCCGGCAGACTTCGACGACGACTTCACAAACCTCACCAACCCGAATCCCTGGTACCCCCTGGACATCGGCAATCAGTGGGTATACGAGAGCGGGGACGGCAAAGAAATCGTTGCGGTCGAAGTGCTTGACAAGACCAAGCAGATCCAGGGCGTGACCTGCATCGTGGTCAACGATCGCAGCTTCGACGATGGCAGGCTCGTCGAGAACACCGATGATTGGTTTGGCCATCGGCGCGACGGCACCGTTGACTATTGCGGCGAGATCTCTCAGGACTTCGGCTACTTCGACGGTGATGATCCGCAGGAGAGCGAACTCGTTGAGATCGAAGGTTCCTGGAAGGCCGGACGTGACGGTGCCAAGTCCGGCACGCTGTTCCCAAGCATGCCGGTGGTCGGCCGGATCTATCGCACGGAGTACGCAGCCGGCGACGCCGAAGACATAGTCGAAGTTGTCTCGACCAACTACGGTTATGGCGTCGATCCGGATCTCGATCGGTTTGTGCCGCAGGCGCTTGCCGAGTTGATGTGTCCCAACCACGATTGCGTGGTCATGCGTGACACTACGCCGCTGGAACCGGGGGAATTCGAGCACAAGTACTACGCAGTCGGAATCGGGCAGTTCCTCGAGGTCAAACCGGAGGAGGGCGAGTTCGCGCAGTTGGTCGATTGCAATTTCGATGCCAAGTGCGAGCAACTGCCGTAGTCGCAAGACTGATCGGAGCGTACTCTGTGTGTGAGGTGCGCTCCGGTCATCCAACCATGGACCCCGCATGAGTGAATT
The DNA here is from genome assembly GCF_041300785.1 of Luteimonas salinilitoris. Taxonomy (NCBI): domain Bacteria; kingdom Pseudomonadati; phylum Pseudomonadota; class Gammaproteobacteria; order Lysobacterales; family Lysobacteraceae; genus Luteimonas; species Luteimonas salinilitoris. Next base: position 142,230 of record NZ_JBFWIB010000004.1, on the reverse strand, counting down.
TATCGATACACGCACGCGAGTCTGGGCAATCGTGGCCATCATCGTGGGCGTCGCGCTGTTGCTCGGCCTCGAACTGATCGAAGAACCGGACACTACGCCACTCGAACTGCTGCTCGAGTTGGTTGATATCTTGCCAATCGTGTTGGCAAGTGTGGGCGTCGTGCTGCTGTTTCGCGTGACCCGGCGCCAACGCGACGATCATCTGCAGGTGATCCGCGATCTCGAAGTCGCCCGACTTCAGGGCCAGCGATGGCGTGCCGATTCACGCGCCCTGCTCGACGGTCTGGGCCAGGCGATAGAAACGCAGTTCTCGCGCTGGAACTTCACCGAGGCCGAACGCGAGGTCGCCCTGCTCCTGCTCAAGGGGTTGAGCAGCAAGGAGATCGCTGCCGTACGTGCAGTAAGTGTGCGCACGATCCACGAACAGGCGCGTTCGATCTATTCCAAGGCCGGGTTGACCGGACGCGCCGCGCTGTCTGCGTTCTTCCTTGAGGATCTGCTTGCACCGATCGAAGGGTTGGGGGGCAGTGCTGATTGACGTCCGCCAGTGGAGTTGTCTTCTACACCGCAACCACCTTGCCCCGCAACGATGCCACGCGCATTGCACCGGCACTGTAGGCGATCACGCGTCCGGGTTCGGCGCGGCCGATCAGAAAGCCGCTGGCGAGTCCGGCAGCCACGATACGCATCGGCGCCCATGTCGATTGCCAGTCAAGTGCGAACCGTTGCAAACGGGTGTCGACACGGCGCTCATGGCGTTGCAGCGCGCGTTCGGCGCGGGTCACGCGGGCAAGGCTCTTGCTGAAGCTCATGATGGCGATCCCTTTGGCCACCTTGCGGCCGGTTCCGGCCCTGTGGCCGAGCCTCAGCCCGCGCGGCAGCGCTCTTGGCCGAACGCGACCGCGCCGCGGTCCAAACCAGGGCGGCGATGTCTTGAGGGCCGCGGGCGGCAGGTGTCAGTCAAACAGCCGCGCTGGCGGCGGTGCCCGGGGCTCGGGGAACAAGGCCCTGGCCGCTGCGGGAGCCTGGTTGCTCAGGTGAGTGAGGATCTTGGCGATCACCGCAGGGGCTTCGATGCAGGCGATCAGCTTGACGGCCCCGCCACAAGTGGGGCAGGTGTCCAGGTCGATCTTGAACACGCGCTTGAGGCGTTGCGCCCAACGCATGGCGGCGTGCTGCTCTGCCGGAGTGCGGTCGTGGGCTTCATCGGGCACAGCCGCCAGCTGGCCGCCCCGGCCCCGCCGGGCGGGAGTGATGAGCGCACGGTCCCGGCTGTTGGGGGCAAACACGCCGTGGAAACGGGTGAGGTGGACGCGGGGCGGGGGCACCAGCGCGGCCAGCTTGGCGATGAAATCCAGCGGCTCGAAGATCACGTGGGTGGTGCCATCGCGGTAGGGGGTTTTCAGGCGATAGCGCAAGTGGCCGTTGGGCAGCAGACTGAGGCGTTTTTCCGAGACGGCCGGGCGGCTGATGTAGCCAGGGTTTGCAGGGTCAAGACCTTGCGGCCCTGGTGGGGGCCGATGGCAATGCGGTAGGTGATGGCATGGCCGAGCAAGGGGGGCATCGGATCGTCATCGCAGGCCTGGTCCGCCAGATGGGCGTGCTCGGCCTCGGGTTCGAGCAGCCCCTGGCGGTGCAGGCACCGGGCCACGCGCCGGACCGGCCGCCCGGGCGTAGGCCGGCGGCCAGCCCGCATCGATCATCACCACGTGCGCGAAGTTCTTCTTGCGGATGGTCCAGCGCGTTCCCGTCCACGCCGGCTCCTCACGGACCTCGGGCAATCCAAGGCAGATCGATCCGAGCCTGGCGACGATTTCGGGCGGAACGCCCGCGTGGCCGGTCATCTGCGACTCCGGCTGGAGAAGTTCGCGCAGTCTACGAAAAGCGTGCTGTGGCGGCACGCGAGCGGCAGGCGAGCCTCATCTTCCCTCTCCGGCGACGGTCACGCGAACGCCGCGACCACCTCGAACTCGCCGTCGTCGTTCTGCGCTTCGACCGCCGTGGGCAGGCCGTGGTAGAGGTTCCGGGCATCGGCCATGATCGTGGCGATCTCCAGCCCCTTGTCGCGCTCTGGGAACCACAGGACCGGCTTGCCGCCGTCGAGCAGTTGCCAACCGCCGCAGGACTTCACCAGTTGCAACGAGGACGTGGCCATCTGTGCGAGCTCCAACCGAAAAAAGCGCCCCGGCCCAGCGGAAGACTTGCTCAAGGTCGCGGCCTGGATTCCGTTGCGGAGCGGCATCCTTTGCCTGTGCATGGGCCGTGCTGCCGGGGCCCACACAGAATGGCCAACCGGCGGCGGCGGCACAGTCGGCGTGTGCCGCGAAGCGGTGTAGGAAAAATCCTACGCCGCATGGAACGGACCTGCGTGGGCTGCCGAGCGGCTTTCCCGATGCAATCGCGAACGAGCCAGACGCGTACAAGCAACCCGACATGACGTGCGCAATCAATCGGCAACAGCGCAACAGGCAGACGCCAGCAATCTACAACTCGATCGCTTCCGCCCTTGTCCGATTGCATCCGACGGTTTGAAGCACATGTATTTGCAGGAGTACGCTGACGTCACGAAACATACCGGGAGGGGGCAGCGATGGCATCCGGCGATGCGACCCGGCTCGGCGCCCTCGGTCGCGGCGCGTTGGGCGCCTTGGTCGCGGCGCTCGCGATCGGCGCGGCAACCGCGATCGGCACCCTGGCGGAAGCGCGCTTCGGCATCGGCGGCATGGCCTGGCACGCGTTGCGTGCGCTGGCGTGCAGCGCGGTGGCCGTACCGCTGATCGTTCTGCTGCGGCGCCGCCTCGACCGCCGAACCATGGCGGGTCTGGGCCTGCCGGACCTGCGCACCGGCATGCGCGACTTCGGGCTCGGAGCGCTCGTCACCTTCGGAGCCGCCGCTGCGATGCTCGGTCTCGGGCACGCGCTGGGCTGGCTCCGGTTCGGCGCGGTTTCCTGGCCGGTGCTGCTGGCCTTCGTCGCCGGCAACGCCGCGGTCGCCCTGTTCTACGAGGCGCTGCCGGAGGAGCTCACGTTGCGCGGCTACGCCTACCGGAATCTGAGCGCAGGGCTGCGCCGCTGGACCGCCGCGCTGTGCACGACCCTGCTGTTCCTGGCCGTGCCGGGGCTGGCCAGCGTGTTCGCGGCAGGATTGGCGACGCTGGTCGGGGCGCCGGCGCCGGCGATCTCGGCGACGCCGGCCGGCCAGGATCCGGTGGCCTACCTGATACTGCTTACGGTGTTCGGCTTCGCCCTGATCGTCGCCCGGGTCGCGACCGGTTCGCTATGGACCTGCATCGCCCTGCACCTGAGCTTCCTGACGATCAACCGCATCTCATTCTTCGGCGACCCGGACCGCACCGGATGGTCCGCGCAGATGACCACGCCCGATGCACTGCTGCTGGTTCCCGGCTACCTGCTGCTGACGGCGGCGATCTTCCTGTTGCTGCCGCGCCTGCAACGCCGCAGAGTCGGAGTCGGATGGCGGTCCCGCGATCCGGAACCCGCGCAGACCTGATCGCGGACGCCGCAACCCCGCACCATGCGGCTCCAGGCCGCTGTCTGCCGAGCGATCCGGCAGGCATGCGGCAGGACAGCCCCCGGACCGCTACCGCACGTCCGCACCCCGCCGCAGCAATCGGCCGGCCTTGCCCACGCGCTCGCGGTTCTCGAACGCCGGCCTGCCGTTCGCCACCACCAGGTCGAAACCCTCCGCCCGCGCGAACGGATCGACGTAGTCCGAACGCGCGCGCACCCGCGCCGGATCGAACAGCACCAGATCCGCACTGGCGCCCGGGCGGATCACGCCGCGATCGGCGAAACCCATCACCGACGCCGGCAGGCCGGTCGCCTTGCGCACCGCCTCCTCCAGCGGCAATTTCCCGGCGACGGCGTACTCGCCGATCCACCTGGCGTAGGTGCCGGTGGCGCGCGGATGGCGCATGCCGGGCGAGCCGTCGGTACAGATGCCGACGATCGGATCGAGCAGCAGCCGTGACTGCAGCGCCTCGTCCATGGTGAAGTGCGCACCGGAGCCGCCGCCCGGGCCCAGTGCGATCAGGAAGTCGACGAAACCGCCGTCCGCCTCCGCGGCCGCCTGCGCCAGGGTCTTGCCGGCATGCGGCGCGCTGCCGAACAGCAACGCTTCGGGACCGCCGCGCCGCGCCACCCGCGCCTCCAGGTAGGCGGCCAGTTCGTCGCGTCGCGCGGCACGCACCGCGGCGTAGTCGGCGGGCGGCAGCGTCCATTCGGGGAACAGGATCGCGATGCCGGTGTAGCCGGCGATATAGGGATAGGCGTCGGCGGTGAGCGGAACGCCGGCGCGGCGCTTGTCGTGCAGGAAGGCGAGCAGCGACTCCGCCGGCGCCTCGCCCTTGGCGTACATCATCTTCAGGTGAGAGATGTGGGTGCGCGCGGGCCGGCTGGCGGCGATGTGTTCCTCGATCGACTGCCGCACCTTGTCGTCGTCCTCCGAGCGCATGTGGCTCATCGCCACGCCGCCGTGGCGGGCGACGGTGGGACCCAGCGCCGCCAGTTCGCGCAATTCGGCGTAGATGCCGGGGACGTATTCCAGTCCGGTGGACAGCCCATGCGATCCGGCGCGCAGGTCGGCCTCCAGCAGCGCGCGCATCCGCTCCAGTCCGGCGTCGGACGGCCGCCGGGTCTCGTCGTCGATGCGCGCCTGCCGGCGCAGCGCGCCGTGGCCGGACAGCGTGGCCACGTTGACGTCGATCGCGGCGGCGTCGACTGCATCCAGCCACGCCGGCAGTCCGGTGGCTTCGCCGTCGGGCAGCGCGGGGCTGCCGCCGTCCTGGCCGAGCACGATCGTGGTCACGCCCATCGCCAGGAAGCCTGCGTAGTCGTCGCGCAGCGGATCGCCGTGGGTGTGGATGTCGATGAAGCCCGGCGCCAGCACCCGGCCGCCGCCTTCGACGATCCGCGCGCCGCGTGCCGACCCGGCGGAGATGCGTCCGATGCGCTCGACCCTGTCGCCTTGCACCAGCACGTCGGTCCGGCGTCCGGGCGCGCCGGTGCCGTCCACCAGCAGCACGTCCCGCAGCAGCAGGCCGGCGGATCCGGAGCGGCCGATGGCCGGCGCCAGCCCGCAGACGGCGCCGGCCGCCATCGCGGTGAGGACCTCGCGTCTGGACCACGTCGAATGCGTCATGGCGGCGAATCCCGTCGGAAGGCGCTCCAGTATGCGAGCGTGGGCGGCCTTGCTCCAAGGACGGTCGCGGCGGGCGGCGTGGGCCGGGCGCCCTGCGTTCCTCACGGCGGTGGGATGCGACCTCTCGGCGCGTGCATTCGGGACCTCATGCAGGCATCGGGTTCCAGCCGCCGGCGCTGTTCCGGTAGCGGGTGATCCAGGCATAGGGAATGGCGTTGAGGAACGCGATTTCCGAACACGTGGGACTGTAGCTGGAAAGGGCGAGGATGCTGGCGAGATTGACCGACTCGCGCGCATCCCACGCCCGTGGATTGTTGACGGCGTTGACCGCGGTGTTGGTGAGCAGGCAGCGGTTGACCTGGCTCGTGGACAGGTCCTGGTCGCCATTGACCACCGTGGGCACCGGCGCATTCCCGAACCCTTGCGAGCTCCACTGGTAGAGCGGCGTGGGGCAGTCGATCCGGTACACATTGCCACCGCCACCCTGCCCGCCGCCGCCCTCGCCACGTTCGGTCGACACCTGGAAGGCGTCGATATCCTTTCCGAAGGACTGCACTTTCACGTACAGGTCGTTGATGCTGATGAGGTTGGGCCCCAGCGAGCCCAGCCAGTTCCGGATCGACTGGCCGCGGCCGACCGGCAGGTGGACCGCGGCGTTGGCGTCGAGCGTCGCGCGGACGACCAGCTCCCGCGCGACGGCCAGGTCCAGGTACAGGCCCTTCGGCTGGAATCCCCCCGCGTCCCTGATCTCCTCGGGACTGCGCCCATCCACGCGATACACGGTGATCGTCACGATGCTCTCCTCATGCTGGCCGGAATCGAGGGCGCGCGGACGACGCGTGCCCGTCCTTCCTTGAACGCTCTCCGGCGCATCGCGTGAATCGCGGTGCAGTACCCCCGCACCGGACGTGCCGCCAACGCGGGACCGCGGGCTCTGCCATGGAATTCCGCGTGCGTGCTTCACGTTTTGTCCTCGCCGGCGTTCGAACAGGTGCAGGCGCGAACGCGCCCACTGCGGGCGCGGATGGTCAGCTCGAAGAGCCTGCACAGTCCGGCGCCACCGGCGGCGCGTCGTGGTCGACGCATTGCCGCAACCCGCGTGGCAGCTGCTCCAGGTGCTGGCGCTCGCCGGCGGACAGGGTGAATGCGTGCACCACCCGCGCGCCGCAGCCGTCGTCCGGATTGCCGGCCGCGTCGGCGGCGCAATCGTCGACGAACAGCACATAGTGGCAACTGCCGCTGACGCTGCGCAGGCATTCGAACTCGCCCTCGCCGCCCATCACCGTCGAACGCGTGGCGTTCACCGCCCGGCCTTCGATCGAGAGCTGGTTGACCGTGGTGAGGCCGGCCTCGAACTTGCAGCCGGCCAGCAGCAGGCAGGCAATCGGAACGATGGGACGCAGCATGGTGGTTCCTCCCGGTACGTAACGCATGTCACATGTTGCGGAACAGCGGCATGAACGGCTGGCTGACCGGCAGCGTCTCGTCGCGGCCGCGCAGGCGCAGCAGGCCGCGGCCGCCGTCCTCGCGCACCACCGCCGCGATCGCCTTGATGTTGACGATGGTGGCCCGGTGCACCTGCTTGAACACCGCCGGATCGAGCACCGCCAGCAGTTCGCGCACCGGAGTGCGCAACAGCGCCTCGCCTTCGGCGGTGACTGCGACGGTGTACTTGTTGTCGGCGCGGAAATACAGCACGTCCTCGACCAGGATCAGGCGCGTCTCGCGGCCATGGCTGGCGGTGATCCACGACAGCGGCTCGGGTGCGTCCGGACGCGGCTGCGCCTGCAGCTGTCGCAGCAGCACTTCCAGCGTCGCGGCGTCGGGATGGGCGTCGGCGCTGCGCGCCTGCAGCCGGCGGATGCTGGCGTCCAGGCGTTCGCGCGTCACCGGCTTGAGCAGGTAGTCGACCGCGCCGCGCTCGAACGCGTCCAGCGCGTATTGGTCGTAGGCGGTCACGAACACCACGCGCGTGGCCGGGTTGGACTCGGCCGCCGCGGCCGCGACCTCCAGTCCGGTCAGTCCCGGCATGCGGATGTCGAGGAAGGCGTAGTCCGGCGCGTGCGTGCCGATGGCCTCGAGCGCGCTGCCGCCGTCCTCGCACTGGGCGACGATCTCGAGCCCGGGCCAGGCATCGGCCAGCAGCGATGCGAGCGCGGCGCGCAGCAGGTCCTCGTCTTCGGCGATCACGCAGCTAGGCATGGGCCGGCTCCCGATGGCCGTGCTCCGGCTGTGCCGGCACGGTGACCGTCGCGGCGACGCCGGACGGGAAGTTGGCGGCGATGCGCAGGCCGGCCGCGTCGCCGTAGGTCAGGCGCAGGCGCTCGCGCACGTTGCGCAGGCCGATGCCGGTGCCGGCGCTTTCGCTGGAGAAGCCGCGGCCGTCGTCGGCCACCGTCACCGCCACCCGGCCGTCGCTGTCACGGGCACGGATCCATACCGTGCCGCCGCCCGGCTTGGGCTCGAGCCCGTGCTTGATCGCGTTCTCCACCAGGGTCTGCAGCATCATCGCCGGGAACGGCACCGCCAGCAGCGCCTCGGGCACGTCGATCTGCGTGGCCAGGCGCCCGCCCATGCGGAACTTCATGATCTCCAGCCAGGCATTGGCGCGCTCGAGCTCCTCGCCCAGCGTGGACTGCCCCTGCAGCGTGCGCGGCAGCGAACGACGCAGGTACTCGATGAGGTGGCCGAGCATCTGGTCGGCGCGCACCGGATCGCTGCGGGTGAGCAGCTGCGCGCTGGCGAGCGTGTTGTAGAGGAAATGCGGTTCGACCTGCGCATGCAGCAGGCTCAGCCTGGCCTCGCTCAGCTCCTTGGCGCTGGCGGTACGGTGCGCGGCGGCCTGCTCGCCGCGGCGCTGGGCGCCGACCCGTCGGGTGATCGCACGGGTGATCGCTTCGGCGGTCTCCAGGTTGCTGCCGTGGTCGACGCGCAGCCAGTCGGTCCAGGCCGCGCTCTCCGGCTCGCAGGCCAGGGTGATGGTGGAGGTGTCGCCGTTCGGGTGCACCGTCGCGGTGACCACGTCGCGCCGGCCGCCGAGCCGGCGATCGATCCAGCCCATCGGATCGAAGCGGCCCTGCTCGCCGTACGGGCCGGTGCGCTGCACGCCGGCGTGCACGCGCAGGCTGTCGCGCGCCGCTTCGATGTCTCCGACGTTGGGCAGCTCGCGCAGCGCGGCGTCGATCAGGTCGAAGGCCTCGCCCGCGGCGAACGGCACCTCCACCTGCCGCCGCTGGCGGTTGCGCAGATGCTCCGGCGCGGGCTGGCCGATGATCATCCGCACGCGGTACACGTGCGAGATCGCATCCGGGATCACGAATGCCAGGGTCACGACCGCCAGCAGCAGCACGATGAACTCCGGCAGGCCCAGGTTCGCCCAGACGATCAGCACCGCCAGGTAGAACACGCACCAACCCAGAACATGGCGGAACACGAAGGAGAAAGTGGACATCGCGGCGGCGGACGGTATGTGGATGGGACGAGCATAGCGAGGCGCGCCCGCGCCGTGGCGCCTGTTGCGACGAAACCGGTCGCCGCGCCGATGGAAGCCCGGAATCGTGGCCCGGAAGCCGCGCGATCATCCTCATCGGCATCGGCTACGCTGCCGGAGACGGCGTTGACCCTGAGGTTTCCACATTTTTGGCGCTTGGCTTCCCCCTTTGAAAAAGGGGGATTGAGGGGGGCGAAAGCCGCCGCTTGCAAGCCGCAGGCTTGCGGCGGCTTGAGCCCCCCCCCCGCGCGCTGCACGGGGGCCGGGAGTCGCGCAGCGATTTGCTTTGACCCCGTTCGCGCCGCTGCCCCGTCTATCCCTGTACCACCCGCCGCCCGGCGCCGCCGCCGGGCCTCGAACAAGGAGCATGTCATGGGGTTGCGACCACTATTGCCGTTGATGCTTTGCCTGGGCGCCGCGTCCGGCGTCGCCGCGGCCGCGCCGGAGGCGGCGCGTCACGACGGCGCGGACACCGCGTCCGCGGCCGGCGGCACGCTGCAGGCCTTCCAGAGCGAACGCGAACTCGAGCGGCTGCTGGCGCGCTGGATGCAGCGGGCGAAAGCCGAGCGCAGACAGCAGAAGAGAATGCTCGCCAAGGCGCCGGCACCCCCCGCCCCGGCATCCGTTGCCCAGGAGGCGGCCGCACCTGCGCTCGATTCGGCCGTCGTGGCCGGAGCATCCATCGCCGAGGCCGATGAGTCGATCACCAACGTGCAGACCGCGGGCGTCGACGAAGGCGGCATCGTCAAGCGCCACGGCGAGCACCTGGTGGTGCTGCGCCGCGGCCGGCTGTTCACGGTCAGGATCGGCGGCGACCGGCTGCAACCGGTGTCCAGCGTGGACGCCTTCGGTCCCGGCACCGATCCCGGCGGCGCCTGGTACGACGAGATGCTGGTCGGCGGCGACACCGTCGTCGTGGTCGGCTACAGCTACGCGCGCGGCGGCACCGAACTGGTGCTGTTCGACATCGCCGGCAGCGGCGCGCTGCGCTATCGCGATACCTATCACCTGCGCAGCAACGACTACTACTCCGCGCGCAACTACGCCAGCCGGCTGATCGGCCAGACGCTGGTGTTCTACACGCCGATGCCGCTGAACGCCTGGAGCCTGACGCAGCAGGATTTCGGGCCGGCGCTGCGGCGCTGGCGCCCGGATGCGCCTCCCGCCGAGTTCCGGCGCATCCTGCCGGCCACGCGCATCTACCGGGCCGACGACGAGCTCGATCCGTTCGACACCAGCCTCGCGCTGCACACCGTGACCCGCTGCGACCTGTCCACGCCGACGCTCGACTGCAGCTCCAGCGCGGTCCTGGGGCCGAGCGGACGCGTGTTCTACGTCTCCGCCGACTCCGTGTTCGTCTGGACCACGGCGCACGGCGCCGGGAAGACCAACACTTCGTCGGTGTTCCGCATCCCGCTGGACGATGCCGCCCCCACCGCGCTCAAGACCCGCGGCGCGCCGATCGACCAGCTGTCGTTCCTGCACGATGCCGACGACCACCTCAACGTGCTGCTGTCCGCCGCGGGCGCCGGCGAAGGCATGTGGGGCGACGAATCGAGCGCCGGCGGCCTGGCGCTGCTGCGGGTGCCGCTGGCGAGTTTCGGCGACGGCCGCAGCGCCGCGCCCGCCAGCGCCTACCGCAGCCTGCCGGGCACCGCCGCCGGCGCCATGCAGAACCGTTTCGTCGGCGACTGGCTGCTGTACGGCGCCGCGCCGTACCGCTGGCGCTCGGCATCGGATACCGACGCCGATCCCGGCACCACCGCCTACGCCCTGCGCTATGGTGCCAACGACGCCATACAGTCGCTCCGGATCGGGCATGGCACCGAGCGCATCGAGGCGCTCGGCGGCAATGCGCTCCTGGTCGGCAGCGCAGGCGGCGACCTGCATTTCACCAGCGTGCGGCTGGATCGGCGGGCGGCAACCGGCACGGTCTACGTGCAGCCCGACGCGGCCCAGGGCGAAAGCCGCACGCACGGCTTCTTCTATCGCGCGCAGTCCGCGGATCAAGGCATTGCGGGGCTACCGATCATCGCGCAGCGCCGCGGCAACTCGATGCAGCGCTACCTCGACGAGTCGGCCTCGGTGCTCTACCTGCGCAACCGCGACCTGCGGCTCGCGCCGATGGGACAGCTCGTCGCCGACGCCGACCGCGCCGTCGACGACGGCTGCCGCGCCAGCTGCGTCGACTGGTACGGCAACGCGCGTCCGGTCTTCATCGGCGAGCGCGTATTCGCCCTGCTCGGCTACGAACTGGTCGAGGGGCGGGTCGTGCGCGAGCGCATCGTCGAACGCCGCCGCACCAGCTTCGCGCCGGCCGCTGCCGTGAGCGAATGACGTCGCGCCAGAGTTCAACGTCCGCAGGCGGCCCGCCTCCGTAGGAGCGCGCCATGCGCTATCCGGCCGGTCCCACCCGGGACGTCACGATCGCGCCTTCGGTCACCACCAGCAACACATGACTGTCCGCGTCCAGGCGGTGTCGGTCGCGGAGCACGGGATGCGGGGCGACATCCAGCAGCCCGGCGAGTCCCGCGGCCCCCGACGGCGTCGTCTCCACGCCACCCGTATCGCGCAGGACGTCCACGGCGTCGCGCAACCGTTCCTCGCCGACCAGCACGGACTCGGCCGCGTGCCGGAGCAGCACCTCCAGCGCCGGCGCGGACGCCAGCCCGCAGGACAGCATGTCGGCGCACGTGTGCAGGTCGCCGGCGATCCGCACCGGAGCGCCGGCCGAGAGCGCTCGCGAAACGCAGTCGGCCGACTCGGGCTCGACGACGAGCAACCTGTTCGGCGCCCGCATCACGCCGTGAAGCCCCTCGGCCATCGCGGCGGCCAGTCCGCCCACCCCGGCCTGGACGAACAGGTGGGTCGGCCGGGCGCCCGCATGCTCGCGCAACTGCGCGGCGATCTCGCCGGTCATCACCGCATAGCCCGCCATCACGTCGCCGACCACCTGGTCGTGCACATCGGCGGAGGTGTCTGGAACCAGCAGCCCGTCTCCACTGAAGGCCGCCGCCACGGCGGCGGACACCGCGTCGTCATAGGTACCCGACACGCGAATCACCTCACCGCCCAGCACCTCGATCCGGTCGGCACGGGTCCCGGCGACGGACTCGGGCAGATAGATGCGCGAACCCGCACCGGCGCGCGCCGCGGCGGCCGCGACCGCAAGGCCGTGATTGCCGTCGCTGGCGCAGACCAGCCGCGGTAGCCTTGCGCCGGAAGCGCCGGCGGCGAGCAGCGCCCGGATCGAGCGCGCGCCCGCGGCCCGCGCGAGCGCCCGCAGCCCGGCGAGCATCCCGCCGAGCGACTTGAAGTTGCCGAGGTTCCGTTCCCACTCCGCCTTCACGAATACGCGGCCAACGCCGGCCAGGCGCGCGAGGCCGGGAAGTTCGACCAGCCGGGTCCGCCGGTACTCGGTCCAGTCGGCGGGATCGGCGGAGGGCGGGGAATGCAGTGATCGGTGCATGCCGCCAGCTTGTCATGCGGCACCTGCCGTCTCGCCGCGAAAAAAAGCGTATGGCGCGGGAAATCGGCGCCTCGCGCGCTGCATCGGTCGAAAAGACGCATCAGCGCAACGCTGGCGTTAACAGGCCCTAGGTCTCCTGCCCGCCGGAATCCGGCGGCACGGGAATGGTCAGTCCGCGCTTGACCACGCTCATGGCGACGTTGGTGGTGAAGCGCTTGACGTTGGGATGCTCGCCGACGATGCGCGACATCAGCGCCTCGTAGGTTTCGGTGTCCGGCGCGCTGATGACGAGGACGAAGTCGGCCTCTCCGGTCACGTAGAAGACCTGCTGGATGTGCGCCTGCGCCGCCAGCCAGCTGCGCAGTTGCGCCAACAGCTCGGGCCGCTCGCGCTCGACCTGCAGCGAGACGATGAAAATCGTGGTCCGCCCCACCTTTCCGGGATCGACGACCGCGATGTCGCGTGCGATCACGCCTTGCTCGCGCAGGCGCCGCAGCCGGCGCTGGATGGCGGAAGGCGACAGCGCGACCTGTTCGGCCAGCTGTTCCGAGGTCCGGCCCGCGTCTTCCTGGACCAGATTGAGCAGCTGACGGTCGAAACGATCCAGTTCCATCGGTGAACGCTTCCGTCAGTGGGGAAACAACGCGGCGAAACGGCACGGAGACATCGATCTGCGCGGCCAAACGGATGACGACCGCCCCTAGGATTCTAGGCCCCTGCACGAAGCCGAGTCCATGGACACCGACAAGCTGCTCGACACGATCGCCCGCACCTGGGATGCCGGCGTCACGCCGGCCCTGCTCGACTACATCGCCATTCCCTGCGAATCGCCCGCCTTCGATCCGCAGTGGCAGGCCAACGGCCACATGGACCGCGCGGTCGAGCTGATGATGGACTGGGCGCGGGACAAGCTCGGCGGTCTGCCGGATGCATCGGTGGAGGCGATCCGGCTGCCCGGACGCACGCCGGTGATCTTCATCGACATCCCCGGCGACGATGCGTCGGCGCCCGTGCTCGTCTACGGTCATCTCGACAAGCAGCCGCCCATGGAGGGCTGGGCGCCCGGCCGCGGCGCGTGGACGCCGACGCTGGAGGGCGAACGGCTGTACGGCCGCGGCGGCGCCGACGACGGCTACGCGATCTTCAGCGCGATCACCGCCGTGCTGGCGCTGCGCGAGCAGGGCGTGGCGCATGCACGCTGCACGATCCTGATCGAGGCCTGCGAGGAATCCGGCAGCGCCGACCTGCCCCACTACATCGACCATCTCGCGCCGCGGCTCGGCGCGCCGGCGGTCGTCGTGGTGCTGGACGCGAACTGCGGCAACTACGACCAGCTGTGGATGACCACCTCCCTGCGCGGCCAGGTCGCCGGCACCCTGACCGTGCGGGTGCTCGACGAGGGCATGCATTCCGGCGATGCGTCCGGCGTAGTGCCCTCGAGCTTCCGGATCGCGCGGCTGTTGCTGTCGCGGATCGAGGATCCGGCCAGCGGCGAGATCGTGCCGTCGTTCCACGTCTCCATTCCCGAAGCGCGCACGGCGCAGGCCGCGCGGGCCGGCGCCGCCCTCGGCGCCGACGTCCACCGGCAGCTGCCGCTGCATGGCGCGACGAAGCCGGTGGCCGACGACGCCGAGACGCTGCTCCTCAACCGCGCCTGGCGTCCGCAGCTGGCCGTGATCGGCATCGACGGACTGCCCGGCGTGGCGAGCGCGGCCGCGGTCATGCAGCCGGCGACCTCGCTGAAACTCAGCCTGCGGCTGCCTCCCACGCTGGATCCACGGGCCGCCGCGCGACAGCTCAAGGCGCTGTTGGAGTCCGACCCGCCCTACGGCTGCGAAGCGAGCTTCCGCGTCGACATGGTGTCGGAAGGCTGGCATGCGCCGCCGGTCGCCCCCTGGCTCCAGGCGACCCTGGACCGGGCCTCGACCATCGCGTTCGGCCGGCCCAGCGCGCTCATCGGCGGCGGCGGCGGCATTCCGTTCCTGGCGATGCTGGGCGAACGCTTTCCCGAAGCGCAATTCGTGGTCACCGGCGTATTGGGACCGCAGTCCAACGCCCACGGGCCGAACGAGTTTCTGCACATCCCCGCCGCCAAGCGCGTCACCGCGGCGGTGGCGCAGGTCCTGCACGACGCAAGCACCTCCGTCGCCAGGCCGCACGCATCGATCCAGCGTCACCAGCCGGCGCCGCACCTGGCTTCCCGCACGTCCATCTGAATCACGTCCATGTGAACCCGGAAACCACCATGAAGCTTCTCTACCAGACCCATTCCCCCTACGCGCGCAAGGCCCTGGTGTTCGCCCACGAGGCCGGGCTCGCGGACCGGATCGAGGTAGTGCACCACGAGACCAGCCCGACGCAGCGCAACGCGCAGGTGTTCGCCGAGAATCCGCTCGGCAAGGTGCCGGTGCTGATCCGTCCCGGGCGTTCGCCGCTCTTCGACTCCGACATCATCTGCGCCTACCTCGACACCCTGCACGACGGCCGCAGGCTGGTGCCCGCGGACGGCGAAGCCCGCTGGCAGGCGCTGCGGGTGCAGGCGATCGCGCAGGGGCTTTGCGATGCCGGCATCGCCGTGCGCTGGGAGACCGTGCGCCGTCCCGAGGCGCTGCGCTACCCGCCCCTGCGCGACGGCTACATCGGAAAGCTGATCGCCAGCTACGACTGGCTCGAGCGCGAGCTCGACGTCGACTCGCCCATGCACGTGGGCCACGTCGCCCTGGCGACGGCGCTGGGCTGGCTCGAATTTCGCGAGCTGCCCGACTTCCGCGGCAATCGGCCGCGACTGGCGGCGTGGTTCGACGCCTTCCAGACCCGTCCTTCGATGCTGGCCACGCCCCTGTCCGGCGATACCCACGACTAGCGACTCCGCTGATATCGCAGTCGGCGCCGGATCATGCGGCTTCGACCGCGGTGGACCGTCCGTGCGACGCATGTGCCGGTGCAGTTCCAGCGACGCCGGTGTCGCGCGCATGGCGCGCTTCTACGGGGGGACATCGTCGCGACGTGATGCGCGTCCGTCACCTCGCATTGACGGTGCGTTACCGCCTCGCGGCGCATGATCCGCGGCGCATCGCCGCCGGAGCGCGCCGCGCGGCCACTCGAGCGGCGGTGTGCCGTCGCTTCCCGGCATCCGCGTTTTCCAGCCCGAACGGAGAATCCGCATGAAACCCAGCATCACCGTCCTCACGCTCGGCGTCTCCAGCCTGGAGCGTTCCCTTGCCTTCTACCGCGATGGCCTCGGGTTCGAGACCGAAGGCATCATCGGCCAGGAGTTCGAGTACGGTGCGGTCGTGTTCTTCAATCTGCAGGAGGGCCTGAGACTGGCGCTGTGGCCGCACGCGAGCATCGCCCGTGACACCGGACTGCCGCTGCACCAGCACCGGCCCGGCAACTTCACCATCGGCCACAACGTGGCATCGGACGCGGAAGTGGACGCGGCGATGGCGCAGGCGGCGCGCGCGGGCGCCGTGATCGTCAAACCGGCCGGCAAAACGTTCTACGGCGGCTACGCCGGCTACTTCCAGGATCCGGACGGCCATCTGTGGGAGGTCGTCCACCTGCCGGAAGCAGGCTGACAGGTCGCGCCCGGCCGCAAGGGTGCAATGACGGCCGTCATCGACCGGTCCACGCCAACGCCCGGCGGGTTGCTCCGGCCTGCCCGCGACGTTGCGGCGGAAACGAAGATCAAGCGCCGTAGGGATGGATGGTCACGATCCTGCCTTCGTCGTCGTAGTGCAGTTCCGTGACCTTGACCGAGCGCAGGTGGGTCACCCCGCCGGAGAGCAGGGCGTCGTGGTAGAAAAGGTACGACCTGCCCTCGAACTCGCAGATGGAGTGGTGGGTGGTCCAGCCGACCACCGGGGTCATGACCTTCCCGCGGTAGGTGAAGGGGCCATAGGGGTTGTCGCCCATGGCATAGCACAGGAAATGGGTGTCGCCCGTCGAGTACGACAGGTAATACCTGCCCTTGTGCTTGTGCACCCACGGCCCCTCGAAGTAGCGGCGCTCATGGTCGCCCGCCAGCAGCGGCCGGCCGGCTTCGTCGAGGATCAGGATTTCGCGCGACGCCTCGCCGAATCGCTTCATGCCGTCGTCCAGGCGTGCCACCCGCGGTCCCAGGGCGGGTTCGTCGTCGGCCGGCTCGTCGAAGGCCGCGTCGTAGACGTTGTCGCGGTAGTTCTGCAGCTGCCCGCCCCAGATGCCGCCAAAATACATGTAGCGGGCGCCGTCGTCGTCGGCGAACACGGCCGGGTCGATGGAGTAGCCGCCTTCGATGGGTTCGGGCTCGGCCGTGAACGGGCCGTCGGGGCGCTCGCCCACGGCCACGCCGATGCGGAAGACGCCGTCGGCGTCCTTGGCGGGAAAGTAGAGGTAGTACCGGCCGTCCCTGCATGCCGCATCCGGCGCCCACATCTGCCGCTCGGCCCAGGGGACGTCCTTCACGTGCAGCGCGACGCCGCAGTCCACGGCTGCGCCCTCGGGCGAATCCATGCGCAGCACGTGGTAATCCTCCATGTCGAAGTGACTGCCGTCGTCGTTGAAGGCGTTACCCGCGTCGACGTCGTGGGAGGCATACACGTAGAGCCTGCCCTCGAACACGTGCGCCGACGGATCGGCGACGTAGATATGGCTCACCAGGGGTTGTGAAATGGCCTTGTCGGCCAGCGCCTGCAGATCGACGGACGCCGATTCATCGGACATGGGGATCCTTGTTCAACGTGGGTTTCGATGGATCAGGTGGCCGCCCCGCCCTGCGGCCTGCGCGCGCCCAGTTCGCGCTCGATGCGCGACTCCATGGACTTGTCGATCTCGTACAGGAACAGCAGCGCGACGCACAGCAGGAAGGGGATCGAGCAGTAGACGCTGACCGCGAGCCGGATGCCGCGGACGACCTCCGCCGGCTGCGCCGGCAAGGCGGCGTCGTAGCCGTAGACGGCGAGGATCCCCGCCACCAGCGCGCCGCCGACGCTCAGGCCGATCTTCAGCCCGCACAGCATCGCCGAGAAGACGATCGCGGTGGCCCGGCGATGGTTCTTCCACTCCGAGTAGTCCGCCACGTCGGCGATCATGGCCCAAAGCAGGGGAATGGTGATCCCGTAGAAGAAGCCGTGCAGGATCTGGGAGACGAACACCAGGGCAATCGCCCGCGGCGAATAGAGCCAGAACGCCAGCAGGAACAGGGTGGAGAGGAACAGCGCGCCGCCGAAGACATCGCGCTTGCCGAACCGGTCGGCCAGCGGCCTGGAAAACCCGATGCCCACGATCATGCAGATGATGCCGCCGGCGTTGAACAGGCTGAACGCCGAGGTGGGCGCATCGTCCGGCCAGCGGAATTCGGTCAGTCCCGCACCGGTCAGCATCGCGTTGAGCCCGCCGATGAAGGCGTCGAAGCCGATGCCCTGCAGGAACTGCGCCAGGTGCGGCTCGCTGAGGTAGTACTGGAAGTAGTAGACGTAGGTGCCGCCCTTGAGCGCCAGCGTGGTGAACACCAGGATGGTCAGCGCCAGCACGACCAGCCAGGGCCTGTTCTTCGCCAGGTCCGCGAGATCCTGGGCGATGCTGGATTTCTGTTCCGGCGACGGCACGATGCGCTCGCGGGTGGTGAAGAAGGTGATCAGGAAGAACACCGTGCCGACCGCGGCGAACAGCGCCATGGCGCTCTGGAAGCCCTGCACCTTGTCGCCGCCGCCCAGGATCAGCACCAGCGGCAGCAGCAGCACCTGGATGATGAACTGCGCCACCATCACCGCGACGAAACGGTAGGCCGACAGGCTGTTGCGCTGGGTCATGTTGCCGGTCAGCACGCCGCTCAGGGCCGAGTAAGGCAGGTTGTTGGCCGAGTACACCAGCACCAGCAGCGTATAGGTCGCCAGCGCGTAGACGACCTTGCCCGTCTCCCCCAGTTCCGGCGTGCTGAACGCCAGCAGTGAAAGCACCCCGAACGGGATCGAGGTCCACAGGATCCACGGGCGGAACTTGCCCCAGCGCGTGTCGGTGCGGTCGGCGATGATCCCCATGGCCGGCGTGAACACGAATGCGCTCAGCAGGCCGACGGCAAAGATGATCGTCGCGGCGGTGCCGGCCGGGATCCGGTACACGTCCGTATAGAAGAACGCCAGGAAGGTGACCAGCGTCTGGAAGATCAGGTTCGCCGCCAGGTCGCCCAGGCTGTAGCCGACCTTTTCGACGACCGAGAGTTTTTCCGCGCTGCTGCTCATGGATTCTGGATGCCTGTTGTACGAACGTTCCCGGCTGCGCGCCGCCGGCCCGGGTGCGGCGAGACCCGCCCCCTGCGCCGGCCGGCATGGCCGGCCACGGGCGGAATGCGAGAGCCTATGTTCCCCGATCGGCTGCAGTGCCGCCGATCTCCCCGAAAAAGACGGCCCGCCCGGAAGTCAAGCGGATGCAGGAGCGGGCCGCGGGGAGTCGATCACGGGCGATGGCGTCAGAACGTGCCCCGGATACCGAGCAGGATCGTACGGCCCGGCTCGTAGGTATCGTACGGCACGTTGTCGAATTCCAGCACGCTGCGCTGCTCCTTGTTGGTAAGGTTGATGACGTTCAACGTGATCTGCGGGCTGGTCGGCAGCGACGAGAACGTGTAGCCGGCGGACAGGTCCAGCTGGCCGCGTTCCAGGACCCGATGCTGCGCATAGTTGAGGCCGCCCTCGTTGTTGCCGCGGGCGCGCACGGCGAAGCCGTCGCTCCAGCTGTAGGACAGGCGCACCATGGCGGCGGCGTTCTCCCAGTAGGCGGTCGCGTTCCACATCGTGGGGGCGATGCCGAACAGGTTGCCGGACAGCTCTTCGGCTTCCTGGCCGGTGGCCTCGAGATCGATGTCGGTGTAGTTGGCCATGAAGCCCAGGCCCTCGAACACGAAGTCGAGCGGCTGTACCCAGATCGCTTCCCATCCCCGGATGTCGAGCGTGGCGTCGGCATTGACCTGCTGGCGCACGTTGATCGGCGCGTCGAGGCCGCCGTTCGCGTCCAGCGCCGCCCGCTGTTGATCGCCCAGGGAATCGATCGGAATGCCCAGCTCCCGGAACGGGATGAGGTTGATGCCCTGGTAGGTGTAGCCGGTGACGCGCTTGTTGAACAGGCTCAGGGCGACCAGCCCCTCGCCGCCGGTGTACCACTCGGCGCCGAGGTCGAAGTTCGTGGACAGGTAGGGCGACAGGTTCGGATTGCCCTGGTCCGCGATCTCCGCCGACGGATCGGAGAAGGTGGTGGCCGGCAGCATCGACCTGGGGTTCGGACGGGTCATCGTGCGCGAACTGGACAGGCGCAGCACCACGCTGTCGGCCACGTCCCACGCGGCGCTGAACGACGGCAGCCATTCGTCGTAGTCGCCCGTCAGCGACTGCCACTCGCGCACGTCGCCGATGGTGACCGGACTGCTGATCTCCTGGTCGGTGGAGGCCCAGCGCACGCCGGCGTTGAAGCGCAGGTTGCGGTTCCAGATCTCGCTCTCGCCGTTGACCTCGATGTAGGCCGCCAGGTTCTTCTCGTCGACCGCGCCGGAAGCCGCACCGACGGACTGGGACGTGTTCACTTCCGGCGCGTTGTCGAAGAACTCGCGGTAGTTCGTCGCCGCGAAGAACGAATCGAAGTCCACCGTGATGAACCCGTGCGGGCCGGGCCGCAGGAAGCTGGCCAGATCGGAATCGGAGATCGTGTCGAAGACATGCTCCCCCCACGCACCGCTGTTGTCGAAAGCGGTGATGGTGCGGCTGAACCGGTCGTAGGCGACGCCGACCTTGACGTTGCGCCGCTCCTCGCCGAACTGCAGGTCGGCGCGCAGGCGGCCGGCCTCGGTCACGCGCTTCTCGTTGTTGAGGTTGACGCGGCCGCCCTCCCAGGTCCATCCGGCGTTGGGGTCGTTGAGGTCGAGGCCGCCGGTCGTGAAGGTCGGCTCCCCGCCGCCGTCGTTGCGGTACTCGACCGTCGTGACCGGTGAGACCGGCAGGATCGTCGGCGACTCGCGGAAGAACCAGCTGCGGCTCCAGTTGCCCGACACGTCCAGCTTGATCAGGTCGTCCTCGCCGAGCCAGAAGGTGGCGCCCGGGTTGACGTTCCAATATTGCACCTCGTCCCGGTACGGCCGCGCCTCGAGGAAGAACCGCGCGTTGGCCAGGGTGGCGCTGGTGACCACGTTGTTCTCGTCGAGCTGCATGTCGGTCGGAAGGAAGCCGACCGGGCCGAAGGTGCGGCCCACCAGGTTCATGTCGATGCGGTCGTTCTCGTACTGCGCCTTGGAGTACAGCGCATCCAGGTAGAAGTGCATGTCCTCGTTGGGCCGCCATTCCAGCGAACTCATGACCGCGTCGCGCTCGCGGTCGCCGGACATGTCCACCGGACGCGCGAGGCGCGGAAGCAGCGCCTCGGTGATCTGGTCGATGCTCAGCCCGGGATTGTTGGCCCGCAGCCAGGCCGCGTCGACGGTCTCGCCGGGCGTCAGGCCGGCGCCGATCGTGGACGCGTTGTCGGGCACGATGTTCGGCATCTGCAGGCTGCCGCCGCCGCCGGGGTTGCATTCTTCGGGGCGGGTGCTGAAATTCGCATTGTTCGGGTCCTCCGGGTCGCCCGCATCAGCTGGATCGACCAAGCCGCACTGCACAGGGTTCAGCGAAGGATTCATCCAGGCGACCGACTCCCAGCCGCGCACGGCGATCCTGCTGCGTACCGAGGCCACGCCGACCAGGGCGCCGAAGGTGCCTTCGTCGTTGGTCCAGCTGTAGATCGCCGAACCGCGCGGACTGATCTTGTCGCCGATGCTGTTGTGATCGAGCTGGAACGAGTAGTTGAGGCGCCGGCCGGGGTTGTCGAACGGGCGCGAGCTGCGCATGTCGACCACGCCGGAGATGCCGCCTTCCGGCAGGCTGGCCTGCGGCGACTTGTAGACCGTCAGCTGGTTGAAGAACTCGGTCGGGAACAGGTTCAGGTCGACTTCGCGGTTCTGGTTGCCGCGGTTGAGGCCGATCGAGGCGGTGGCGGCCTCGCCGCCGTTGATGAGGGTCTTGGTGAAGCTCTGCGGCAGGCCGCGGATGCCGATGTTCAGGCCTTCGCCGTTGACGTCGCGGTCCATCTGGATGCCGGGAATGCGGTTCAACGACTCGGCGATGTTGAGGTCGGGGAACTTGCCGATGTCCTCGGCGAAGATCGAGTCGGTGAAGCCGGTGGCCTCGCGCTTCGCATCGGTCGAGAACTGCAGGCTGCGGCGGAAGCCGGTCACCACCACCGAATCGAATTCGGTGACCTGGTCGGCGTCGGCGCTCGTCGCCGGCGGCTGCGCCTGTGCCGGCTCCTGGTCTGCGGTCTGCGCCTCCTGTGGCTGCGCCTGCGCGTCCTGCGGTGCTTGCGCCTGCGCGAGAAGCGGACCGCTGACCATGCCCAGCAGCGCCAGACTCAACGCACGCGACAACTTCGTTTTCTTGGTTTTGGTTTGCACCGTACTCCCCTCCCGTTTCTGGTGGCTTGGCGACCCCGCGATCTACGTCGCGGCGCTCGCCGATTGGCTGGTTCCCGACGGCCCCGACGCGAGTGGCGTACACGGCTCGTGGACGAACGCGGCCGATGGTAGCGCTACCATTTATGCCCCGCACGCTGCGCAGCAACATGACGGTCTCCGCTCTTCACGAGCCGCTCGCGCTGCACCGCAGCATCGTTTTTCAGCGTATTCCGCGACGTTTCAACTTCGCGATGCGGCGGTAGCCTGCCCGGTTTCGCCTGTGCTACTGATAGCGCTACCATCACGGCGAAACACACACCGCCCTGTGCGAGGGAAACAACGGCGATGAAGCGAACCGGTCGACACCCGCGCGGCGCGTTGCACCGCAACAATCCGCATCGCGTCCGGCACGCTGCCGCGGCCATGCCCACGCGTGCAGGCCGGACATGAGCAGCGCACAGGCCACGGGAGCGTCGGCCCCGGACGCCAAGATCGGCATGTACCGCTGGCGCATCTGCGCGCTGCTGCTGGCGGCGACGACGATCAACTACATCGACCGCCAGGTGCTGGGCGTGCTTGCGCCGTTCCTGCAGGACGAGATCGGCTGGAACGAGATCCAGTACGGCTACATCGTCACCGCGTTCCAGGCGGCCTATGCGATCGGCCTGCTCTGTGCCGGCGCGATCATCGACAGGCTCGGCACCAAGGTCGGCTACGCCATCGCGATCTGCGTGTGGAGCCTGGCGGCGATCAGCCACTCGTTCGCCGCCAGCGTCGCCGGCTTCATGCTGGCGCGCTTCGTGCTGGGACTGGGCGAGGCCGGCAACTTCCCCGCGGCGATCAAGACCGTCGCCGAATGGTTCCCGCGGCGCGAACGCGCCTTCGCCACCGGCATCTTCAACTCCGGCTCCAACATCGGCGCGATCGTCGCGCCGCTGATGGTGCCGCTGATCGCGGTCGCCTGGGGCTGGCGGGCGGCGTTCCTGTTCACCGGCGCGCTCAGCGCGGCCTGGCTGGTGACCTGGCTGCTGACCTACCGCACGCCCGAGCAGCACCCGAAGCTGACGGCGGCGGAGCTGGCGCACATCCGCAGCGATCCGCCGGAACCGTCGGTCAAGGTGCCGTGGGCGCGGATCCTGCGCCACCGCCAGGCCTGGGCGTTCGTGGCGGCCAAGTTCATGACCGATCCGGTCTGGTGGTTCTTCCTGTTCTGGCTGCCGAAGTTCCTGCACGCCGAGTACGGGCTGACCCTGCTCGGCCTGGGCCTGCCGCTGGTGGCGATCTTCGTGATGGCCGACGTCGGCAGCATCCTCGGCGGCTGGTTGGCGGGGCGCTTCATCCGGCTCGGCTGGAGCGTCAACCGCGCGCGCAAGGGCGCGATGCTGGCCTGCGCGCTGTGCGTGGTGCCGATCGTGTTCGCGGCGCAGGCGGACAACCTGTGGCTGGCGGTGGCGCTGATCGGGCTGGCGACGGCCGGCCACCAGGGCTGGTCAGCCAACGTGTTCACGCTCACCTCCGACATGTTCCCGCGCCATGCGGTGGCCTCGGTGGTCGGGATCGGCGGATTCGCCGGCGCCGTGGGCGGGATGATGATCGCCACCTTCACCGGCTGGCTGCTGCACACCTCCGGCAGCTACCTGCCGCTGTTCCTGATGGCCGGCTCGGCCTACCTGCTGGCGCTGCTGGTGGTGCACCTGCTGGTGCCGCGGCTGGAGCCGGCGCGCCTGGAGGCGCCGACGACAGGCACGTGATCGCAATTCCGCGCCAGGCAACCTTCTCCGTGGCGACGAGACAAGCCCCGTCGCCACGGGCGGTGCCAATCAATAGCCAAGCCCATCACGATGGACCAACATCTTTTGGCTTGAGGTGCCGGCTATTCACTGATACCGCCCGTGGCGACGGGGCTGGCTTCGTCGCAGCGGAAAGGACTGCCTGGCGCGGCATCGCGCGCATGGCGCGCTCCTACGAACGACAGAGGTCCACAGCCCCAGGTTCCCGAGGTATGCAACGATGAAGAAGAAGCCGGCCCGCCTGCTCGCGGCGATGCTCGTACTGCCGCTCGCGCTGGCCGCCTGCGGCCCACACGAGGCGCCCGACGCGAACACCGTTGCCGCCCCCGACGACGCTTCCGCTCCGTCAGTGCAGGCATCCGGGCGCGGCGGCAGCGGCCTCGCCGCGGGCCAGCCGAAGTTCCTCGGCAGCGCGCACAGCCCGCCACAGGCCGAGGATTTCGTCCGCTACTGGAACAAGGTGACGCCGGAGAACGGCGGCAAGTGGGGCGAGGTCGAGGCAGAGCGCGACGTGATGGCCTGGGCCGAGCTCGACGCCGCCTATCGCATCGCCAGGGACAACGGATTGCCTTTCCAGATGCATGTGCTGGTCTGGGGCAACCAGCAACCGGAGTGGATCGAGGCACTGCCGCCCGACGAGCAGCGCGCCGAGATCGAGGCATGGTTCGCCGCGGTGGCGGCACGCTATCCGGACATCGATTTCGTCGAGGTGGTCAACGAACCCCTGAACGATCCTCCTTCGAAGGACGACGAGGGTGGCGGCAACTACGTCGAAGCGCTCGGCGGCGCCGGCGAGAGCGGCTGGGGCTGGATCCTCGAGGCGTTCCGCATGGCGCGCGCGCATTTCCCCGACGCCCGCCTGATGATCAACGAATACAGCGTGACCAACGATCCCGAGGCCACCCGGCGCTACCTGGAGATCATCGAGCTGCTGCGGCGCGAGCAGCTGATCGACGCCATCGGCGTGCAGGGCCACGCCTTCGCCACCACCACCGAGACGCCGATGTCGGTGCACCGCGAGAACCTCGACGCCCTGGGCGCGACCGGCCTGCCGGTCTACGTCACCGAGCTCGACATCGACGGCCCCGATGACGACACCCAGCTGCGCGATTACCAGCGCGTGTTCCCGGTGTTCTGGGAGCACCCGGCGGTGCAGGGCATCACTTTGTGGGGCTTCCGGCCGGGGCTGTGGCGCGACGAGGAGGGCGCCTACCTGGTGCGCGAGGACGGCAGCGAGCGGCCGGCGCAGGAATGGCTGCGCCGCTACGTGCGCGGCGAGGCCGCGGCACCGACAGCATCCGGAGGCGAGCTTCAGGCCGACGCGGAACCGGAGGCCAGCGCGGAATGAGCGCGTCGGCGCCCGGGCCCAGCCGTGCAGTCGCGTTGCGTCCACCGCACGATGCCGCCGTGCCGGTCCTGCGCGCCGCCGCGGCCGTCGCGCTCGCCTTGGTGTTGGTCGCGGGCGCGTCGCGGGCCCAGGCCACGGACTGCACCCGGCCGGCCGCCGTCTGCGAACGCGCCGTGGATGGCGCCCTGCCCCTGATCGCCGATGGTGTGCCGGCGACGGTGCTCGCGGGCGCGGACGATTTCCCCGGCGTACTGCGCGCCGCCCGCGACCTGCGCGCCGACCTGTCCGCCGTGGCGGGCGCCGAGGCGGACTTCTCGACCGGCGCAGGCGCTGCCGGGCGCACCGCGATCATCGTCGGCACGCTGGGCCACAGCGCGCGCGTGGACCGCATCGTGCGCGAGCGCGGCATCGACACGCACCACGTCGCCGGCCGCTGGGAAGCGCATCTGATCGAGGTCGTCGATGCGCCCGAGCCCGGCATCGACCGCGCCCTGCTGATCGCCGGCGCCGACAAGCGCGGCACCGTCTTCGGCATCTACGAGCTGTCGCGGCGCCTCGGCGTTTCGCCGTGGACGTGGTGGGCGGACGTGCCGGTGCCGCGGCGCGAGGCGCTCCACGTCGCCCCTGGGCGCTTCGTCGACGCGCCGGCCGTGCACTACCGCGGCATCTTCATCAACGACGAGGATCCCGCGCTCGGCGGCTGGATGAAGGCCACCTACGGCGGCCCCAACCACCGCTTCTACGAACGCGTGTTCCAGCTGATCCTGCGCCACAAGGGCAACTACCTGTGGCCGGCGATGTGGGGCCGCGCCTTCCACGACGACGATCCGCGCAACGCGGAGTTGGCCGACGAGATGGGCGTCGTCATCGGCACCTCCCACCACGAGCCGATGATGCGCGCGCACGTGGAATGGGAGCGCCATGGCGACGGCCCCTGGGACTACACGCGCAACCGCGACCGGCTGCAGGCCTTCTGGCGCGAGGGCATCGGCCGCATGGGCGAGCACGAGAGCGTGGTCACCCTGGGCATGCGCGGCGACGGCGACGAGCCGATGAGCGAGGACACCGCCATCGACCTGCTCGAGCGCATCGTCGCCGACCAGCGGCGGATCATCGCAGAGGTCACCGGCAGGCCGGCCGAGGAAACGCCGCAGGTCTGGGCGCTGTACAAGGAGGTGCAGGATTACTTCGACACCGGCATGGACGTGCCCGACGACGTCACCCTGCTGTTCGCCGACGACAACTGGGGCAACATCCGCCGCCTGCCGCAGCCGGACGAACGCCGCGGCGGCGGCTACGGCGTCTACTACCACTTCGACTACGTCGGCGGCCCACGCAACTACAAGTGGATCAACACCGTCCAGATCGAGCGCACCTGGGAGCAGATGCGGCTGGCGTACGCCCACGGCGTGGACCGGCTGTGGATCGTCAACGTCGGCGACATCAAGCCGATGGAATTCCCGATCAGCTTCTTCCTCGACTACGCCTGGAATCCCGACGGTTTGCCGGTGGAGGCGGTGACCGCCTATCCCGCCGCCTGGGCGGCCGAGCAGTTCGGGCCGGAGCATGCGGATGAGATCGGCGGGATCCTGACCCGCTATACGCAGTACAACGCGCGGCGCAAGCCGGAGCTGCTGTCGCCGGACACGTACAGCCTGGTGAATTTCGGCGAAGCCGATCGGGTGCTGGCCGACTGGGACGCGCTGGCCGAACGCACCCGGCACATCGGCGCCGCGCTGCCGGCCGAGTACCGCGATGCCTACTACCAGCTGGTCGAGTACCCGGTGCTGGCCAGCGCCAACCTCAACCATCTCTACATCGCCGTGGCGCGCAACCGTTTGCATGCGCAGCAGGGCCGCGCCTCGGCCAATGCATGGGCCGACGAGGCCGAACGCCTGTTCGCCCGCGACGCGGAACTGGCGCGCGTCTACGAAGAGGACATCGCCGGCGGCAAGTGGACCCACATGATGTCGCAGCCGCGCATCGGCTACACCCACTGGCAGCAGCCCGACCGCAACGCGCTGCCGGCGCTGGCCGCCGTGACCGCGCGCGAGCGCGGCACCATGGGCGTGGCGGTGGAGGGCGACGCGCGCGGCTGGCCGGTTCCGGCGGAGACCGCAAAGCTACCGCCGCTGGACCCGTTCGGCGCGCGCACCCGTGCGGTCGAGGTGTTCAACCGCGGCGTTGCGCCGTTCACCTTCACCGCACGCAGCAATCAGCCCTGGCTGCGGGTGGTGCCGGCGGAGGCCGAGGTCGACGATGCGCTGCCGCTGCGCATCGAGGTGGACTGGGACGCGGTGCCCGAGGGCAAGCATGTCGCCCGCCTGCACCTGCGCGGCAGCGATCGCACCGAAGTGCATATCGCCGTGCCGGTGTCGGTGCCGCCGCGGGGCGGACGCATCGACGGTTTCGTCGAGAGCGACGGCGTCGTGGCGATCGAGGCGCAGCACCACGCCCGCGCCGCGGCGCCCGACGGGCTGGCCTGGGAGGTGATCCCGAATCTCGGCCGCACCCTGTCGGGCGTGACCAGCGTGCCGACGACAGCGACGGCCACCGCGCCCGGTGCCGGCGGCGCCTGGCTGGAGTATCCGGTGCACCTGCATGCGGGCGGCGAGGTGGAGGTGCGCATGGTGCTCTCGCCCACGCTCGACTACCAGCATCGCGGCGGGCTGCGCTATGCGGTGTCGATCGGCGACGAGGCGCCGCAGACCGTCACCATGCAACTCGATCCGACGCCCGGGCACCCCGCCTTCCAGGCCTGGCAGCGCGCGGTCGCCGACAGCGTGTACACCGGCACGTCACGGCACCGCGTCGAGGCCGGCGCGCAGACGATCAGGCTATGGCGCGTCGATCCGGGCGTAGTCTTCCAGCGGGTGGAACTGGTGCGCGGCGAGCCGCGTCCGTCCTACCTCGGCCCGCCCGAGAGCGTGCGGCGGTGAGTGGAGCGATGCGGATGATGATCGCGGCCAAGAGCCGCCCTCACCCCAACCCCTCTCCCGCAAGCGGGAGAGGAGCTTTGAAGACGCAGCGCTCGAAATCCCTTCTCCCGCTTGCGGGAGAAGGTGCCCCGAAGGGGCGGATGAGGGCGCTTTTGACAACAAACGCCTGGGTTCTCCAATCCCATGGCGCAACCATGAATCCCGGCTACACCGCAGCCCACACCAGACCACCACGGCCATGAATACCGACACCCGTCCCCTGACCCTCAACGAAGACCGGCTGTTCCCGCCCGAGCCGACCCAGCGCGCGATCGCGCGGCGCCTGTACGCGCAGGTCGCGCATCTGCCGATCATCAGCCCGCACGGCCACACCGACCCGTCGTGGTTCGCCGGTAACGCGCCGTTCCCGAACGCCACCGAGCTGCTGCTGGTCCCCGACCATTACGTGTTCCGCATGCTCTACAGCCAGGGCATCGATCTCGACGCGCTGGGCATCCCGCGCGCGGACGGCTCACGCACCGACGTCGATCCGCGCGAGGCCTGGCGGCTGTTCGCGTCCAACTTCCACCTGTTCCGCGGTACACCGTCGTCGCTGTGGCTGAACCACGTCTTCCATGACGTGTTCGGCCTGCGCGTGCGGCTGGATGCGGCCACCGCCGACCAGTACTACGACACGATCACCATCGCGCTGCAGACGCCCGAGTTCCGCCCGCGTGCGCTGTTCGAGCGCTTCAACATCGAGGTGATCGCCACCACCGAATCACCGCTCGACCCACTGCAGCACCACGCCGCGATCCGCGACAGCGGCTGGAGCGGCCGCGTCATCACCGCCTACCGGCCCGATTCGGTGATCGATCCCGAGCACGAGCAGTTCGCCGACGCGCTGCACCACTTCGGCGAACTCACCGGCGAGGATGTGCACGACTGGGACGGCTACCTGCGCGCGCACCGCCAGCGCCGCGCCTTCTTCGCCTCGATGGGCGCGACCTCGAGCGACCATGGCCATCCCAGCTGCGCCACCGCCGACCTGCCACCGGCCGAGGCGCGAGCGCTGTTCGAACGTATCGTGCGCGGCCGCTTCAGCGCCGCCGACGCCGAGGCCTTCCGCGGCCAGATGCTGACCGAGATGGCGGCGATGAGCCTGGACGACGGCCTGGTGATGCAGATCCATCCCGGCTGCTTCCGCAACCACAACCACGGCCTGTTCGAGCGCTTCGGCCGCGACAAGGGCGCCGACATCCCGCTGCATACCGACTACGTGCATGCGCTCAAGCCGCTGCTGGACCGCTTCGGCAACGCGCCGGGCTTCAGGCTGATCCTGTTCACCCTGGACGAAAGCACCTACGCACGCGAGCTCGCGCCGCTGGCCGGCCACTATCCGTGCCTGTTCCTGGGCCCGGCGTGGTGGTTCCACGACGCACCGGAAGGCATGTGGCGCTTCCGCGAACAGACGCTCAGCAGCGCCGGCTTCTACAACACCGTCGGCTTCAACGACGACACCCGCGCCTTCCTGTCGATCCCGGCGCGCCACGATGTCGCGCGCCGCGTCGACTGCGCTTTCCTGGCGAAGCTGGTCGCCGAGCACCGGCTCGACGAGGACGCCGCCGTCGAAGTGGCGGTGGACCTCGCCTATCGCCTGCCGAAGGAGGCCTACAACCTGTGAGCAGCGACACCGCCCCCCGTAGGAGCGGCCCATGGCCGCGAAGCCCGCGCACCTGCGGGAACGACGCATGGCCGCGATGGCATGACCCGGGATCGGCCACGGCGCGCCTTCAGGGACGCGTGTTTCGCGGCCATGGGCCGCTCCTACGGGGGGTGGCGCGCTTCGTGTTGGCGGCGTGCGTTATCGTCGCGGGGCCGGCGTTCGCGAGCGACGCAGGCGTGTCCCCGCGCGAGCGCATCCTGCTCGACACCGGCTGGCGCTTCCACGCCGGTGATCCCGAGGGCGTCGACGCTGCGCTCGACTACGACGTGCGGCCCGAGATCGACCGCAGCACCGACGGCCAGGACGCCGACACGCGGCCCGAAGCGGCTGCGACGATCGACGCGGACGCGCGCCGGGTACTCAAGCCGTGGATCCTGCCCACCGGCAACGCCTTCATCCGCGACCCGGCGCAACGCCACACGCGCCCGCCCGGACATCCAGGCGGCGACCATCCGTTCGTGCAGGCCGGCTTCG
Source organism: Luteimonas salinilitoris (assembly GCF_041300785.1). Taxonomy (NCBI): domain Bacteria; kingdom Pseudomonadati; phylum Pseudomonadota; class Gammaproteobacteria; order Lysobacterales; family Lysobacteraceae; genus Luteimonas; species Luteimonas salinilitoris. The sequence goes on along the minus strand of NZ_JBFWIB010000004.1, from coordinate 112,403 downwards.
ACGACAGCGGCTGGCAGGCGGTCACGGTGCCGCACGACTGGGCCGTCGCCGGACCGTTCATCGAAGAGGGCCCCTACGGCGGCATGGGCCGGCTGCCGAGCTGGGGCGTCGGCTGGTACCGCCGCACCCTCGACATCCCGGCCGCCGACGCCGGCCGCTCGATCTTCCTCGACCTCGACGGCGCGATGTCCTACGCCACGGTCTGGCTCAACGGCAAGCTGGTCGGCGGCTGGCCCTACGGCTACAACGCCTGGCGCGTCGACCTGACGCCGCATGTCGAATTCGGCGGCAGCAACCAGCTCGCCATCCGCCTCGACAACCCGCCCGATTCCGCGCGCTGGTATCCCGGCGGCGGGCTGTACCGCAACGTCTGGCTGACCACCACCGTCCCGGTGCACGTCGCGCACTGGGGCAGCTTCGTGACCACGCCGGAGGTGTCGGAGGACGCCGCGACGATCCGCCTGCAGGTCGTCGTCGACAACGACGGCGACCGCGATGCGCGGGTCACGGTGGCGTCCGCGATCCACGCGCTCGAAGCGGACGGAAAACCCGCCGGCCAGGCGGTCGCGCAGATCGCCCCGGCCGAACTGCAGGTGGCGGCCGGCGCCAGCGCCACCGCCGACGGCAGCGTCGTGCTCGCCGAACCGCGGCTGTGGGGACCGCCGCCCACGCAGGCCCCGCACCGCTACGCCGCGGTCACCACCGTCCGCCGCGACGGCCGCATCGTCGACCGCTACGAGACCCGCTTCGGCATCCGCGCATTGCGCTTCGACCCGGACGAAGGCGTGATCGTCAACGGCGAGCGCATCCCGCTCAAGGGCGTCAACAACCACCACGACCTCGGCGCCCTGGGCGCCGCGTTCAACCGCCGCGCGGCCGAGCGCCAGCTGGAGATCCTGCGCGAGATGGGCGCCAACGCCATCCGCATGGCCCACAACCCGCCGGACCCGCAGCTGCTGGAGCTCACCGACCGCATGGGCTTCCTGGTCGTCGACGAGATCTTCGACGTCTGGGAGCGGAAGAAGACGCCGCTCGACTTCCACCTGGTCTTCCCCGACTGGCACGAGCCCGACCTGCGCGCGATGCTGCGGCGCGATCGCAATCATCCTTCCGTGATCCTGTGGAGCGTCGGCAACGAGGTCGGCGAGCAGTACACCAACGAGGAAGGCGCGGCCATCGGCCGGCGCCTGCACCGGATCGTGCGCGAGGAGGATCCGACCCGGCCCACCACCGCCTCGATGAACTGGGCCAAGCCGGACATGCCCTTCCCCGCCGCCTTCGACGTGATCAACCTCAACTACCAGGGCGAGGGCATCCGCCAGGATCCGGAGTTCGAAGGCACCGACCGCATCCGCACGCCGCCGCAGTACGACGCCTTCCACGCCGCGTTCCCCGACAAGGCAACCATGGGCAGCGAGACCGCCTCCGCGCTCAGCAGCCGCGGGGTCTACCTGTTCCCGGTCTCGAAGCAGGTCAGCGCGCCGGTGCGCGACGGCCGCGGCGGCGACTCGCGCATCCGTCAGGTCAGCGCCTACGAACTGCACGCCGTCGATTTCGGATCGACCGCGGACAAGGTGTTCGCCTCGCTCGACCGGCACCCGTACGTGGCCGGCGAGTTCGTCTGGACCGGCTTCGACTACCTCGGCGAACCGACGCCCTACTACGACTCGCGCAGTTCCTACTCCGGCATCATCGACCTGGCCGGCTTCCCCAAGGACCGGTTCTACCTGTACCAGTCGCGCTGGCGCCCGGACCTGCCGATGGCGCACGTCCTGCCGCACTGGACCTGGCCGGGCCGCGAAGGCGAGGTGACGCCGGTACACGTGTTCACCTCCGGCGACGAGGCCGAGCTGTTCGTCAACGGCGTCTCGCAGGGACGCAAGAAGAAAGCGCCGTTCGAGTACCGGCTGCGCTGGGACGACGTGGTCTACCAGCCCGGCGAGCTGCGCGTGCAGGTCTACCGGGACGGCCGACCCTGGGCCGAGGCGACGGTGCATACCGCGGGCGATGCCGAAGCCCTGGAGGCAATGCCGGACCGCGCCGCCATTCGCAACGACGGCCGCGACCTGTCCTTCGTCACCGTGCGCGTGCTGGACGCCGAAGGCCGCCCCGCTCCCACCGCGGACGACCGCATCCGCTTCCGCGTCGAAGGTCCGGGCGAACTGGTCGCCACCGACAACGGCGATCCGACCGACATGACGCCATTCCCGTCGCACGAACGCGCGGCATTCAGCGGCAAGGCGCTGGCTATCGTGCGCGCCGTGCCGGGGCGCACCGGCACGGTCGTGGTCCACGCCGAGGCGGACGGCCTGCAAAGCGCGAGCGCGCGGATCGGACTGGACGCGGAAGGAGACGAGCGATGACGGCACCCCTGGCAACGGCACACGCGACGGCCGCCAACCCGGAAGCGGCGGGTCCGACGATGACGCGATCGACCGCAACAGGCCCGGTGATCGCATACCCGACCAAGGCCGGTGCGCTGCATCACGCCTGCGCGACGGCGCTGCTCGTCCTTTCTGCGGCGCTGCCACTGCGCGCCGGTGCCGCCGACGCCCTGAAGGACGCCTACCGCGATGCCTTTCTCGTCGGCACCGCGGTCAACGACGACATCGTCGCCGGCCGCGACGCCAGGTCGCAGGCGCTGGTGCCGCGACATTTCAACGCGATCACCGCCGAGAACGTGATGAAAGCGGAAGTGCTGCATCCGAAACCGGAGGTCTGGGACTTCGACGCCGCCGATGCCTTCGTCGCCTTCGGCGAGCAGCACGACATGTTCGTCGTCGGACATACCCTGGTCTGGCACAACCAGACCCCGGAATGGTTCTTCCGGGACGACGCCGGCCGTCCCAACACCCCGGAGGCGCAGCTCGCGCGCATGCGCGCCTATATCGAAACCGTCGCTGGGCGCTATGCCGGCCGCGTGGACGCCTGGGACGTGGTGAACGAGATCATCGGCGAGGACGGCGAATACCGCGACACGATCTGGACGCGCGCCGTCGGCGACGGCGACGCCGTGGTGCGCGCCGCGTTCGAAGCCGCCGCGCGCCATGCCCCGGACGCCGAGCTCTACTACAACGACTTCAATGCCTGGCGCCCGGCCAAGCGCGACGGCATCGTGCGCATGGTGCGCATGCTGCAGGACGCCGGCATCCGCATCGACGGCATCGGCATCCAGGGCCACTGGGGCCTCGACTACCCGAGCGCCGAACACATCGAGGCCGCCGTCGACGCCTACGCCGCGCTCGGCCTGAAGGTGATGATCACCGAGCTCGACGTCGACGTGCTGCCGCTGACCAAGGAAGGCCAGATCATCGGCACCGGCCTGCTGCACCCGCAGTTCCAGCTGCCCGAGTTCAAGCGCTTCCTCGACCCCTACGCCGACGGCCTGCCGGCCGACGTGCAGCAGCGGCTGGCCGACCGCTACGCCGAACTGTTCCGCATCTTCCACGACAGGCGCGACGCGATCCACCGCGTCACCCTGTGGGGCGTGCACGACGGCATGAGCTGGAAGAACGACTACCCGATCGAGCACCGCACCAACCATCCGCTCCTCTTCGACCGCGAGCGCCAACCTAAGCGCGCGCTCGATGCCGTCCTCGCCGTGCCCGCCGAGCGCTAGCTCGCGAGACACACAAGGCGGAAGTCGAGGGAGGCGAGAAGGAAGAAGGAGTCGAGGGAAATGCTCTTGATTTTCCCTTCCTCCGCCTGCGGGGGAAGGTGCCGAAGGCGGATGGGGGACGCGCCGCAGGCGCGTGCTCTACTCCCACACACTACGTCCACCCGCACCCCAAGGAAGTCCGAGATGCGTCCCTTTTTCAAACCTCGCCTCATCCTCCCCTTGACCGCCCTGCTCGCCTCCTGCACGGTCCCCACCGATCCGGCGCCGGCCTACTCCTCCATCGGCCGCCTCACCGCATTCGATCCGTCATTCCACGACATCGTCGCCCCCGACGCCCGCATCGAACGCCTGGCAGAAGGCTTCACCTGGGCCGAAGGCCCCGCCTGGATTCCCGATGGCGATCGCGACAGCGGCTACCTGCTCTTCACCGACGTCCCCGAGAACAAGCTGTACCGCTGGTCGGAAGCCGACGGCCTCTCGGTCTTCCTCGACCCCTCCGGCTACGGCGGCCCGCCCGACGACACGTTGCGCGAGGCTGGCGCCAACGGCCTTCACCCCGAACCCGCCGGCACCGTGCTGCTGGCGGACTCAGGCAGCCGTCTCGTCGCCCGCCTCGACCCGGCGACAAAGCAGAAGACCCCGCTCGCCACGCACTTCGAAGACAAACGCTTCAACAGCCCCAACGACCTCGTCCGCCGCAGCGACGGCACCGTCTTCTTCACCGACCCGCCCTACGGCCTGAAGGACCTGGACGACTCCCCGGCCAAGGAACTGGACTTCAACGGCGTCTACCGCCTCGACCCCGACGGCACCGTCCACCTGCTGGACGACGGCCTCACCTTCCCCAACGGCATCGCCCTCTCGCCCGACGAGCGCACCCTGTACGTGTCCAACTCGGACCCGGACCGCCCGCTCTGGATGGCCTACACCCTCGACGCCGAGGGCACGGTGCAGGACGGGCGCGTGTTCGCCGACGCCTCGGACCTCGTCGGCGACGACAGCCCGGGCCTGCCGGACGGCATGGCCGTGGCCGCCGACGGCACATTGTTCGCCACCGGCCCCGGCGGCGTGCTCGTCCTCGCGCCCGATGGCAGGCGCCTGGGCCGCATCGAGACCGGGACGGCCGTGGCCAACTGCGCGTTCGGGGACGATGGCCGGACGCTCTATATGACGTCGAACGACTTCATTGCGCGGGTGCGCGTACAGGCGGGCGGCTTGAACTTCCCGCGATAGCCAGCCCCCCCGTAGGAAGAGGCGTCCGCGCGAACGGGCCCGGAGGAATTCAACGTTCCGGCTGCGCGCCAGGCGCCGCATCCGTGAGGCGGAAGATCGGCGTCATCGGCGTCCACTTCCGCCCGGCGGGCGTCCATGGCGTCGGCTTCTGGAAGCGCCACATCAGCGCCTCCCATTCCCGCAGGCGCGGGTGCCCGCGCTCGGCATCGGCCATCGCTTCGGCGTCGAACACGGCATCGTCGGTGTCCATCACCATCACCAGGCGGGTGCCGAGACGGAAGATCTCCAGCTCGCGCACGCCGTGCGCGCGCAGGTGCGCCAGCACTTCCGGCCAGACGTCGCGGTGATGGGCCTCGTACTGCGCGATGAGATCGGGATCGTCGTGCAGGTCGAGCACAAGGCAATGGCGCATGTCGTGCCTGCGAAGTGGTCCAGCGATTGGGCCGATGCTAGCGTAGAGCTCGCACCAGGGAAACCCGGACCGCCCATGGCCCACTGCCGTCCCGCCTCATGACTCGTCATCCCGAGCGCAGCGAGGGATCTGCTGCGCGTACTCCGCCTGAAAGCGGATCCTCGCTGCGCTCGGGCGACACCACCGAACCGACACACGATCGCCTTGTCGAGGATCTCGCCCTTGGGACCGACCCTTGGCCAGTCTGCGCGCTTCGCGCTTGTCCACCCCCGCGGGAATGACGAGCAAAAGCGGTATCGTGGGATGACTTGAGCAAGCCCATCGTTCGCGATTGCAGGTGCACCCGCCAGTTTGCATGTCCACGGAGATCCGCATGACCACGCGCCGTCGTTTTCTGCATTCGACCCTGCTCGCCGGCGGCGCCCTGGTACTGCCGCATGGTGCCGGCGCCGCGACCGCGTCGCCGCGCATGCGCGTGGTCTCGACCTGGGACTTCGGCGTCGGCGCCAACCAGGCGGCGTGGCCGGTGCTGGCGCGCGGCGGCGGCGCGCTGGATGCGGTGGAAGCCGGCGCGCGCTGGGCCGAGGGAACGCTGTGCAACAGCACCGTCGGCCGCTGCGGCTATCCCGACCGCGACGGCGTGCTGACGCTCGACGCCAGCATCATGGACGGCGACGGCCGCTGCGGCGCGGTGGCAGCGCTGGAGGACATCGCGCATCCGGTTTCGGTCGCGCGGGCGGTGATGGAGAAGACGCCGCACGTGCTGCTGGTCGGCGAGGGCGCGCAGCAGTTCGCGGTGGAGCAGGGGTTCGAGAAAGAAACCCTGCTGACGCCCGAAGCGGAACAGGCCTGGCGCGAATGGCTGAAGACCGCGGAATATCAGCCGCAGATCAACGCCGAGCGCGCGAAGCCGCCCGGCAACCGCGACAACCACGACACGCTGGGCATTCTGGCGCTCGACGGCGACGGCCGTCTCGCCGGCGCCTGCACCACCAGCGGCATGGCCTGGAAGCTGCACGGCCGGGTCGGCGACAGCCCGATCGTCGGCGCCGGGCTGTACGTCGACAACGATGTCGGCGCCGCGACCGCCTCCGGCGTGGGCGAGGAAATGATCCGCAATGCGGCCAGCTTCCTGGTGGTCGAGCTGATGCGCCAGGGTCGCTCGCCGATGGATGCGTGCCGCGAGGCGATCGAGCGCATGGTGCGCAGGCGCCCGGAAGCGAGCAAGACCCTGCAGGTGTGCTTCCTGGCGATGAACAAGGCGGGCGAGGTCGGCGCGTTCGCGCTGCACCCGGGCTTCGTCTACGCAGTGTGCGATGCCGGGAAACAAGACGCGCTGCTGGATGCGCGGTCGGTCTATGCCTCCAAGCAGGCGTGATCCCGTATACCGTTCCGCACCTGCTTCGCATCCGTCGTTGTTCCCCCGGCTCGTCCGGGAGGGACGAGCTTGTCAACGGCAGATCCGTCATTCCGTTCGGAATGACGAGCGTCGAGATCTGCAGGATCTTCTGGAAATCGACGCCGGCTTTCTTCGCATCGTTATATCCCGGCGACAGCCGGAGCCGTCGTCCCGGCGGAAGCTGGAATCCATTGGCGTTTCGGCATCGTTGAAGAAAAAGATCAAGATGGACCCTCGGCATTCGCCGGATGAGGGCCTTGAAACTCCCCGCGCGGCGAAGCGGTGCGGCCGATCGACGGTCCGCACGACGCCATGATCGGTACAGCGGCCGATACCTGGCGCAACCGGGCCGCGCCGAATGCGACGCGGGACTGGAAACGATTACAGCGACTCTCGAAGGCTTGCCCCTTGCATTTACATTTGGATCGTTCTAAAAGAGTGATGTACATCACATGGTTGGGCCAATTTTGTCGCGTATGGTCGCGTTGAGGCAACGATGTCATTACGGCGTCACATCCTCGGCAAACCAAGCGAGCGCGATGGTTTCGGGATCGGAGCCTGTCCATCGCGGTTGGACTATCAGGCAATTCAACGTCCGGAGGGGGCTCCCGATGCAGTATTCAACCTTCCACCGCAACGCCCTGGCGAGTGCGCTCGCACTGGCGCTGTTCCCGCCGTTCGCGGCACTCGCCCAGGCGCAGGATCAGGATGCGCAACAGCCACCACCCACGGAACAGGCGGGCGCGCCCGCCGAAACCGGGCCCGACGAAAACGCGAGGACGCTGGATACGGTCACCGTCACCGGCTCGCGCATCAAGCGCGCGGAGATCGAGGGCCCGGCGCCGGTGACGATCATCACCGGCGAACAGATCAGGAAGGAAGGCTTCACCACGATCTACGAGGCGCTCAGCTCGCTGACCGAGGTCACCGGCAACGTGCAGAACGACTACGACTGGGGCCAGAGCTCGGTCAACGCCAGTCCGCTCAACCTGCGCAACCTCGGCCCCGGCCGCAGCCTGCTGCTGATCAACGGCCACCGCGTGTCCGACTACCCGCTGCCCTATACCGGCAAGAGCAACTTCGCCAACTACAACAACATCCCCACCGGCATCGTCGAGCGCATCGAGGTGCTCTCCAGCGGCGCCTCGGCGATCTACGGCTCCGACGCGGTGGCCGGCGTGGTCAACGTCATCCTGAAGAAGGACATCGAGGGCGACACCCTGCGTGCGCGCTACGGCACCACCACCGAGGGCGGGCGCTCGGTGCGCGACGTCTCCTGGTCCGGCGGCAGGCACGGCGAGGACTGGAGCGTGGCCTACACCCTGCAGTACTTCGACCGCAAGCCGCTGTGGGCGCACGACCGGCCGTGGATGGATTCGGAATTCGATTCGCCGCGCCGCAACTGGGGCTATGGCGGCGTGCAGCAAGGCGTCGCGACGAACCTGCCCAGCACCGGCATTCGTCTGTACGACGTCCAGAGCAATCTCCGCATCCGGCCGCCGGACGGCGCCTGCGAGCAGTTCGACGGCGCCTTCTTTACCCAACATCGCATCGAGTACAACGATTTCAACGGCGCGCAGACCGATACCGGCTGGCAGTGCGGCCAGAATGCCGTGTTCGAGCACTGGACCCTGCGCAACGGCAGCGAGGACCTCTCGGCCTACCTGTACGGCACCAAGCAGTTCGGCAACGTCGAAGCCTGGGCGACCGTCGGCTATTGGGACTCGACCGGCGAGAGCAACACCTTCATGCCGGCCTGGGGCAGCCCCAATTACATCGATGCCGACAGCGGCCGGGAGATGAGCCTGTTGCGCTACTTCGTGCCGAGCGAGATCGGCGGCGTCGAGCGCGCGCTGACCGTGTCCAAGGAAACGAACTGGGATTTCAACGCCGGCCTGCGCGGCACCGTCTTCAACGACCGCTTCGACTGGGATGTCGCCGTCGGCCGCGCCGAGTACGAGTTGCAGGAGCGTTTCCCGACCATCCACGAGGCGCGTGCGGTCGATTTCTTCCTCGGGCCGTCGCTGGGCATCGATCCGGCGACCGGCCTGGACATCCATGCCCCCGACCTCAACCGGCTCTGGAATCCGGTCTCCCGGGGCGACTACGACAGCGTCCGCGCGGTCGGCGACAAGAAGGCGCGCACCTGGCTCACCCAGGCCAGCTTCGTGCTCAGCGGCGACCTGTTCGAGGGCTGGGCCGGCCCGATCGGCTTCGCCGGCGTCCTGGAGGCCGCGCGGCAAGGCTACGAGCTGACGCCCGATCCGAACACCCTCGGCACCGATCCCGTATACGAAACGCCATTCGGCAACATCGAGACCGGCGGCGGCGATCGCAACCGCTACGCGGTGGGCGTGGAGTTCAAGGTCCCGCTGCTCGAGAGCCTGACCCTGTCGGCCGCCGGCCGCTACGACCGCTACGACGCGGTCGCCGACGATGCCAAGAACACCTACAACCTCGGCCTGGAGTGGCGGCCGTTCTCGAACCTGCTGCTGCGCAGCAGCTACGCCACCAGCTTCCGCGCGCCGGACATGCACTTCGTCTACGCCGGCGCCAGCGAAAGCGTGGCCGACCAGGTCGATTACCTGGCCTGCCTGCAGGATCCCGACCGGCAGACCAGCAATTGTCCCGGCGGCGTCGGCGACCCCTACCACATCGACAATCCCCTGATCGCCCGCCAGGGCACCCAGGACCTGCTGTACGAAACCGGCGACTCGCTCACCTACGGCTTCGTCTGGGATGCGTTCGAGCGCTTCTCGCTCAGCGCCGACTACTGGCGCATCAACATCGAGAATGCGATCGACGACGTCGGCCCCGACCAGGTACTGCTGGACGAGGCCTACTGCCTGACCGGACAGGCGCCCGCCGACAAGCCGCGCCGGACCCCGCCCAGCCAGGCCCTGTGCGACCTGCAGATCAGCCGCGTCACCCGTGACGCCAACGGCGTCGTCACCCGCGTCGAGATCGGTCCGATCAACCGCGCCCAGCAGAGCGTGAGCGGCGTCGACGTGGCCTCGCGCTACCAGCTGCCGACCGCGAACTGGGGGACCTTCGACTTCGCGCTGAACTGGACCAAGCAGCTGACCTACAAGATCGCCCAGTTCCCGGGCGACCTGTTCGAAAACACCCGCGACCAGGAACGCCAGATGCGCTACCGCGGCCGCGCCAGCGCCAGCTGGACCATGGATCCCTGGACCGCGGTGCTGTACGTGGACTGGATCGCCGGCACCCGCAGCGACCGCTTCGGCGCCTGCGCCGCGCTGCCGAGCGGCTTCCGCCCGGACGTGGCCACCGACTGCACGGACCTGCGCGAGAACCCGGACACCGGCGAGCGCAGCATCACCTACGGCCAGCAGAGCGAACTGGTGGACTTCTACAACCAGGACAAGATCTACTGGAACGGCAGCGTCGGCTACCAGGCCACCGACGCGCTGCGCCTGAACTTCTACGTCAACAACATCTTCGACAAGCACTACCAGGACAAGTGGTGCGGCGGCTTCGCCTACTGCGTGTCCAATCCGATCGGCCGCGAAGTGGCCGCGGAGGTCGTGTACAGGTTCGACTGATGCAGATGTACGCGAGGTCGTCGCGAGACCGGAGCCCGGTGCGAACCGGGCTCTCTTGCGGCGGGCTTCGGTCATTCCTTTCAGCCAGGCCAACAGCCGGCACCGGGTGAGCCGACGGCCGCCGCCCGAGCGGGCCTACCGCTTCCATACCGATGCGAGCGCCGCCCGGATCGGCGGCTTCAGCGGCAGGGCCAGTTTCCGGTAGAAGAACGACAGCACGCGCCTGGCACGCGGGACACGCCAGGCCAGCCCTTCCTCGATGGCGTATGCGCACGGCGCGCAGGTGCCGCATGGCTTGCCCTGCAGCGGACGGTGGCAGAACCAGGTCATGTCCATGATCCGGCTCCAGCCCTCGCTTTCGGCCTCCCGGGCCATCGCCCGCTTGTCGATCCGGAACAACGGAAAACTGAAATAGCGAAATAGCGCGTACTCGGCCGTGCCCGCATGGCGCGGGTCCACCCGGAAGCTGCGGTACTTGCCGGCCTGATCGAATTCGCAGACGAATGAGGCCAGCAGCGCCTGCACCTTGTCGTCCACGTGCACGCTCAGCTCCATCCCGGCCATGCCGTGGCGCTTGCAGAACAGCGGCAGCCATTCGTACTGGCTGCCGATGAAAATGCGCGTGCGGATCGTTCGCAAGGCGTCCGCGATGTCCGGATCGGGCTCCAGTTCTCCGACCGGAAAGGTGCGCAGCGGCTGCAGCAGGTCGCGCGTTTCGGGAAAGGTGTCGCGCAGCGCGTCGCCGATGCGCCGCATGGTGCGCAGCTCCGTGGTGGTGGAAGCGCGCGTCGGGTCCTCAAGGTAATAGGGCACGACCGGCAGGCGGTGCTTCAACAGCAGCCGCAGCAACTGGAACGTCGAATCCCAGCCGCTGGTCCACAGCAGGTTCACGCCCGCGCCGGCGAATGCTGGCGCGGGCGTCCCGGAACGGTCCTGCCTCTGGGCTGCATCGCACATGCGGTGACCTCTACGTCGGTATCGCCGGCAAACGATCTGGGCGCAGCCGCACCGGCGTCCGGGGACGGCGCGGCACGATGCTAACCCGTGTTCGCAGGCACGGCGTGCCGCGATGAAGATTAATACGAACGCGCCGGTCCGGAAACGGCACCAGACCAACCCGCTGTGCAGCGCGGGCAACACCTCTTCAGCGTTTGGTCACGTTCGTCACGCCCATGCGAAGGACATGCGCAGCACCTGCGGATTGCCTGCAATCCACGCAAATTCGTGCCGTCGGGTGAGGAGCGCATTTGCGCGGCGCGCCGGAAAACGTCCGCCTGCGCCGCGCCTTGCCTGAATGAATGTGACGCCATTCCGCGATCGATACGAAGGCGATCCCTAAGATGCGAAACGTCTTCGCGTTCGCGGCCTGCCTGCACGTCCCACTCGCGTCCGACAACCATCATCTGCGCACGAAAGCATGTGTGCAGATATCCGCGGGCTTGCACCTCCCGCCCATCAGGAGTGATGTGAATGCAAGATCAAGCGATGACCCGGGAACAGTTCTGGCGTTTCGCCGACGAGGCCAAGGAGGCGACTGAGGCCCTGGCGATGCAGAGGATGCAGGTGCTCGAAGAGCTCGACGCCGAGGCCATGCGCCAGGTCTGCATCCAATACCGGTTCTTCACCATCGACTACATCGGCGATCTCGCCCTACTTGTGGCACGCCTGCCTTTCGGCGGGCTGCGCAGCCTGCTGGGTCAGATTCTCGCCGAGGAGTTGGGCGAAAGCGATCCACGCAAGGCCCACCCGGCGGTGTACGACCGCTTCCTGGCCAGCATCGGCGTGACCGGCGAGGCGCTGCAGGCGCCGCTGCCCGCGAACGAACGGATCCTGAAGGGATTGACGCGCGACATGGCCGGCAATCCGGTCGCCTACGGCGTGGGCCTGCGCGGAATGGGCGGCGAATGCCTGTGCCAGACCTACCTGACGGTCCTGTACGAGCACATGCGCAAGAACCCGTCCATCCGCGCGAACGCCGAGCGCATCGACTGGGAATTCTGGACGATCCACACCGGTGAGGAGGACATCGTGCACGGCGAACTCACCCGCCGGGCCATCGATGAATACCTTCGCCACGATCCCAGCGTGCTGCCGGAACTGGCCAAGGGCTACGAACGCAGCATCACCGCGTGGAACCTGTTCTGGCAGAACATCCTCGATGCCTGCGTGCCGCGGCTGGAGGCGGCCTCGTGAGCGGGGTCATGGGCACGATCACGCAGTTCCACCTGGCGTTCCCGGTGCGCGACCTGGACGAGGCACGACACTTCTACGGCGAGGTGATCGGCTGTCCGCAGGGACGCAGCGACACGTCCTACCAGGACTTCGATTTCTTCGGCCATCACCTGGTCGCGCACATCTCCGGAGAAGGCCGGCCGCTGCAGAGCGGCCGCTTCGACGGCGAAGCCGTTCCGATCCCGCATTTCGGCATGAACCTGGACCGCGCGTCGTGGGAAGCGCTGGCGACGCGGCTGAAGGCGGCCATGGTGGCGTTCCACGAGGAGCCGCACCTGCGCCTGAAGGGCAAGCCGGGGCAGCACGTGACCATGTTCCTGTTCGACCCTTCCGGCAATGCCCTGGAATTCAAGTCGTTCGACGATCCCGAGCAGACCTTCATCCCCTGAGCGTGCGGCGATGACGACGCGCGACGAGATGGCCATCGCTGCCGACACGGCCGGGCGCGACCCGGCGGGCGGCATCGATCCCGTCGCAGCCCGTTCGGCCGCCCGGCGGCACGATCGCGCGCACGTCCTGCACCCGTGGACGGCCCACGCGGCCTTCGATCCGGTGGTCGTCGCCGGCGCGCAGGGTGCGCATTTCTGGAGCGAGGACGGCAGGCGCTGGCTGGATTTCTCCAGCCAGCTGGTGAACGTCAACGTGGGGCACCAACACCCCAGGCTGATCGCAGCGATCAGGGCCCAGGCCGAGACGCTGTGCACGGTGGCGCCCTACCACGCCAACGCGGCCACCAGCGAGGCGGCCCGGCTGATCGCCGAGGTGGCGCCGGGCGATCTGGACAAGGTGTTCTTCACCAATGGCGGCGCCGAGGCGATCGAGAACGCCATCCGCATGGCCCGCCTGCATACCGGCCGCCACAAGGTGCTCAGCACCTACCGCAGCTACCACGGCGCGACCGCCGCGGCGATCGCCGCGACCGGTGATCCGCGGCGCTGGCCGTCCGAACCCCATGCCGCGCCGGGCTTCGTCCATTTCTGGGGGCCGTATCCGTACCGCTCCGCGTTCCACTCGGACAGTGAGGGACAGGAATGCGAACGCGCGCTGGCGCATCTGGCCGACACGATCGCATTCGAGGGCCCGCACACCATCGCCGCGGTGCTGCTGGAGACCGTGGTCGGCGCCAACGGCATCCTGGCGCCGCCGGACGGTTACCTGCGCGGCGTGCGCAGGCTGTGCGACGACCATGGCATCGCGATGATCGCCGACGAGGTGATGACCGGTTTCGGGCGCTGCGGCGAATGGTTCGCCATCGACCGCTGGCGCGTCGCGCCTGATCTGATCGCCTTCGCCAAGGGCGTCAACTCGGGTTACGTGCCGCTGGGCGGCGTGATCGTCAGCGAGCGCATCGCCGAAGGCTTCGCGGCGCGGCCGTATCCGGGCGGACTGACCTATTCGGGTCACCCACTGGCCTGCGCGGCGGCGGTCGCCTGCATCGGCATCTACCGCGAGGAAGGCATCCTCGAACGTGTCCGCCATCTGGGCGAAGCGGTCATCGGACCGGCGCTGCGCGAGATCCAGGCGCGCCACCGGTCGGTCGGCGACGTGCGCGGGCTTGGCATGTTCTGGGCGATCGAACTGGTCCGCGACCGCGCCAGCCGCGAACCGCTGGTGCCATTCAACGCCGCCGGCGCCGCCAACCTGCCGATGGCCGAGTTGGCGGCCGAGTGCAAGCGCCGCGGCCTATGGCCGTTCACGTTTTCCAATCGCCTGCATGTCGTGCCGCCGCTGACCATCGGGGAGCAGGACCTGCGCGAGGGTCTGGCGATCATCGACGAGGCGCTGGCGGTCGCCGATCGACACGCCGGCGGATAGGCGAAGGAACCCATGCAGATCGCCTGCTAGGCTTTGCCGCGGACCGAACACCGCGGAGAAGACGCATGCGCGCACTTCCGTTCCTGCTCGCCGGGCTGGCGGGCCTGTCGTCGATGTCACACGCCGCGGAACCTCCGCGTCCCACCAGCAGCGCCGATGGCAGCATGGCGCTTCCGCCCTTCACCGTGCCGTACTCGACGTTCGCGTCGCCGGAATCGCTGCAGCGGTTCCGCCAGGTGCTGGTCGAGAGCAGGCAATCGCCGGGCCTCGACGGCGGCATCGAGGCGGCGCGCAGCTTCTACGCCAGGATCAACACCGATCGCGTCGAGCGGATGAAGAAGCTCTACCCGGTCGAGCTGTCCACGCAGACGATCGCGGGCGTGGGGGCGGACGTCGCCGAACCCGCCGGCGGCATCGCGCCGGAGAACCGCAACCGGGTGCTGATCAACCTGCACGGCGGCGCGTTCCTCTGGGGCGCGCGCAGCGGTGCGCTGGTCGAGGCGATCCCGGTGGCCGCGGTCGGCAGGATCAAGGTGATCGGCGTCGACTACCGGCAGGGTCCGGAGCACGTCTTCCCGGCGGCCAGCGACGACGTCGCGACCGTGTACAGGGAACTGCTCAAGACCTACCCCGCCGCGAACATCGGCATCTACGGATGTTCCGCCGGCGGCCTCCTGACCGGCGAAGTCGTGGCGCGCCTGATCGAGGACGACGTCGAGCTGCCCGGTGCCATCGGCACCTTCTGCGGTTCCATCGCGCCGCTCGGCGGTGATTCCTCGTACGTCTCGCCGGCGCTCAGCGGCGATCCGGTCGGCAGCGGCCCGATATCGATCACCGAGCACCTGCCCTATTTCAAGGGCGCCGACGCCGGCGATCCGCTGGTGCTCCCGGCCAATTCGCCCGACATGCTGAAACAATTCCCCCCGACCCTGCTGATCAGCGGCACGCGCGATTTCGCCATGAGCTCCGTGCTGCAGAGCCAGCGGCTGCTCACCAACGCCGGCGTCGAAACCGACCTGCACGTCTGGGACGGCATGTGGCACTCGTTCTTCTCCGACCCGGAACTCCCCGAGTCGAAGGAGGCCTACGCGGTCATCGCGGCGTTCTTCGACAGGCATCTGGGCAAGTAAGCGGCACGCTGTCGCCCCGCACAACGGCCTTCGCCATCGTGATCGCCGCAAGCGCGGCAAACTGATTGCGCTCAGATTGCACTGTCGATTTCGATGCGGCTCGTTCGTCATAGACAGAAGGCAATCTGCAGGTGACGGCGGCGCATCATGAGCACTCGAAGCCCAGAAGTCCCAAAAGCGAGCAGTCGTGAGTGGCTCGGGCTTGCCGTGCTGGCGCTGCCCTGCCTGCTCTACTCGATGGACCTGACCGTACTGAATCTTGCAGTACCGAAGCTCAGCGCGGCCCTGCAACCGACCGGTTCCGAGCTGTTGTGGATCGTCGACATCTACGGATTCGTGCTAGCCGGCGCGCTGATACCGATGGGTGTCCTCGGTGATCGCGTCGGTCGACGTCGGCTCCTGATGATCGGCGCAGCGGCGTTCGGTTGTGCGTCGGTCCTGGCCGCGTTCGCCCCGAGCGTCGAAACACTCATCGCGGCACGCGCGCTTCTCGGCCTGGCGGCGGCGACTCTCGCTCCTTCGACCTTGTCCCTGCTTCGCAGCATGTTCCTCGATCCGAAGCAACGCACGTTTGCGATCGGCGTCTGGATTGCCAGTTTTTCCGCGGGAGGCACGATTGGACCGTTGGTCGGCGGCGTGCTGCTCCAGTTCTTCTGGTGGGGCTCGGTGTTCCTGATCAATGTCCCGGTCATGATGTTGCTGCTCGTCGTTGGCCCCAGGCTGCTCCCGGAATTCCGGAATCCGCAGGCCGGTCGGCCGGATATCTCCAGCGCCGCATTCTGCATCGTCGCGATTCTGACCGTCGTCTACGGGATCAAGCGCATCGCCGAGCACGGTGCAGACTGGGCGGCGGCGGCATCGATCGTCGCGGGCCTCCTGATCGGGGTCGTTTTCCTGCGTCGACAGCGCCATCTGGCCGAGCCTTTCGTCGATCTCGACCTGTTCCGAAGGCCGGCGTTCAGCGCAGCCCTGATGATCAACATCGTCGGCTTCTTCGTCGCGTTTGGCAGCTTCCTGCTGATCGCCCAGTATTTTCAGCTCGTGATCGGACTCTCGCCGCTCGCAGCGGGGTTATGGTCGGCTCCGTCTGGCGTGGCGTTCGTCACCGGCGCGATGCTCACGCCACGCATCGTGAATCACGTGAGGCCGTCTCGTTTGATCGCAATCTGCTTCGTGATCGCGGCGGTCGGTTTCGGCCTGCTGACGCAAACCGGGACGGAACACGATCTGGCGGTGGTGGCGACGGCGTATGTCATATTCTCAATCGGGCTGGCCCCGGTATTTACGCTCGCATCCGACCTGATCGTGAGCACCGCTCCGCCTGAACGGGCGGGTGCGGCGGCCGGCATCTCGGAGATGAGCAGCGAACTCGGGGGCGCCCTCGGCATTGCGTTGCTCGGCAGCGTCGTCACCTTGATGTATCGCGGAACGATGGCCGGCGCTGTTGTCGGCAATCTGTCAGGGGGTGCCGCTGAAGCCGCACGCGGCACGTTGGCAGGCGCGCTCTCGGTGGCAGAGGTTCTGCACGAACCGCTCGGAGCGGTCTTGATCCACGTCTCGCGCAGCGCATTCGTCGAAGCCTTTCAGGCAGCCGCCCTGGCTTCCACAGCGATTGCCCTGATCGCAGCGGCTGCGACCGCGCTGTTCCTGGACCGCAGGCCGCAGCGTAGCCCTGATATCCCGGCCATATCGAAGGAGACGGAGTCATGAACGACCATCAGATCCGCGCACTGATCGAAGGATGGGCAAAATCCGTCCGGGCAAAGGACATGGATGGCGTGCTTGCGAACCACGCCGACGACATCGTGATGTTCGATGTGCCCATGCCTCTGCAATCCAGGGGAATGGAGGAATACAGGAAGACCTGGGAACTGTTTTTCGATCACAGCCCGGGAGGTGCGGGGTCATTCGACGTGACGGAGCTGCGAATCGTCGCCGACCAATCTGTGGCGTACTGCCATGCCATCGTGAAGATCTTCGATTCCCAGGTCCGTATCACCCTTGGACTGCGGAAGGAAAAGGAGCAATGGCTGATCGCGCACGAGCATCATTCCTACCCGATTGAACTCGAGTCTGGGGAGTAGCGAAAGAGCCCCGCGATGATTCCTTCCAGGACCGTTCCCACTTTGGCACGTCCTCGCTTCATTCGAGCCAGAAGCTGAAGTACCAATAGATGCCCAGCACGAGCGCGAGGATGAGACCGGCCATGATCTTGTTGCCCAAATCCCAGCTCTTGCCGATTTCTTCGCCGGCGATCGCCTTGATCGACCCATAGGTGAGCCCGGCGATCTTCTCCGCAGCGGGTGCCGGGCTGGTAAGCGAGCCGACGACCAGCAGCGCGACGCTTGCCACGAACAGGATGCCGGTGGCGTACAGGAAATTGAAGTCGCCGATCGCTGCCAGGAAGGCAGGGTTCTCGATCTTGCCGGAACCGAAGAACGCCTGGCAGGTGAGCTTGAACATGCCCAGGATGAAGCCGCCCGCAAGCGCCCAAACGGCGCCTTGCGAGTTGATGCGCTTCCAGAACAGGCCCAACAGGAAGACCGCGGTAATCGGCGGTGCGAGATACCCCTGAACGCTCTGCAGGTACTGGTAGATCCCGCCACCGGAGATCACTTTCATGACCGGGATCCACAGCAGCCCCAACACGACGACGACACCTGTCGCGATGCGGCCTACCGTCAACAGGTGCCGCTCGGATTTTCCGGGGCGGAGCTTCTCGTAGATATCGACCGTGAACAACGAGGCGCTCGAGTTGAAGAGCGAGGCGAGCGAGCTCATCAACGCGGCGAGCAGGCACGCCACGATCAAGCCGCGGATTCCCGATGGCAGCAGCGCGGTTACCAGCGTCGGAAATACCGTATCGCCATCGATGACAGACTCGCCGCCCACCATCTTCATCGGCATCTGGATGAGGCCCTTCTGGTGGAGGGCCCAGCCGATCATGCCGGGGACGAGGAAGATCATCACCGGCCAGACTTTCAGCAGGCCGCCGAACAGCGCGCCACGACGCGCGGTCGCGAGATCCTTTGCGGACAGCACGCGCTGCACGATGTACTGGTCGGTGCACCAGTACCAGATGCCGATGATGGGCGAGGCAATCAGGACGCCGAGCCAGGGAAAGTCCGGATCGCTGAGCGGTCGCCAAAGCGCGAAATCGAGCGCGTTACCCTTCGATGCGGAGACCAGTTCACCCCAACCGGCCACGACACCCGCGCCTTCGCCGAGCCTTGTCAGGCCGATGAAGGTGATGACGAAGGAGCCGAACAGAATGATGACCGCCTGCGGTGTCGCCGTCGCCATGATGGCCCGCATGCCGCCGAACACCGTGTAGATGCCCGTCAGGATCACCGTGGTAAATGCGCCGACCCAGAACGCGTTGTCGGGCGAACCGAAGGTATCGGGAAGCAGCGCCTGGAACACGATCGCGCCCGCGTATACGGTAACGCTCACCTTGGTGAAGATGTAGGCCACCAGCGACACGACGGACAGGATGGTGCGTGCGCGCGCATTGAACCGGCGTTCCAGGAACTCCGGAATCGTCTTGACGCCCGACTTGTAGTAGAACGGGACGAAGAACCCTGCCAACAGGATCAGGACCCAGGCGTGCAGTTCCCAGTGCGCCATGGCCATGCCTGTGGATGCGCCCTGCCCGGCCAGGCCGACGATGTGCTCGGAGCCGATGTTGGAGGTGAAGATCGATGCGCCGACCGCGATGAAACCCGCGTTGCGTCCTGCAAGGAAATAATCGACGCTGTCTTTCTGCTTCCTTCCGTACCACCAGGCGACGACGCCGATCAGGGTGAAGTACAGAAGGATCACGATCCAATCGAGGCTGGACATGGTCGGGTTGATAGGCATGTGCGTGTCTACCTGTTGAGGGCCCAAGCGTCGGCGCCGAACGCGAAGACGGGTCCGGCGGTCATCCCGGCTCCAAAGGCGCTACACATCCGCCGTCCCGCCCGCTGCCGCAAGTGCGCGCGACACCGCACCAGGCGTCGCGTCACCAAGCGCCATGTAGGCGTCGCGTAACGCCGCGACGAATCGTTCATCGCCGGACATCGGGGCGAACATGGCGTCGAGCGCCAGGAAGGCGGCGACGGCGGCGCTCGCATCGCCGGCAGTGGTACGGTCGAGCGCGGACAGGGTATCGGCGAGCGGGTCGACCAGCGCCACGCCGTTACGCGCCTGCCGGCGCACGAAACGCATCCACGCCGCGACCGGCAGGCACAGGCGATCGATCGGGCGGCCGGCGACGAGTGCGTCGGCGATGGTGCCGAGGATGCGCACGGGCAGTTTCTGCGAGCCGTCCCAGGCGATCTGCGAGAGCAGGTGGCGGATGTCGGGGTTACGGAAGCGGGCGAGGATGGCGTCGGTGTAGGCATCTGGATCGAAGCCGCGCGGGGCGTCGAGGGTGGGTGCGATGTCCGCGCGCATCAGGCGTTCGACGAACCCGGCCAGAGCCGGCTGGCGCATGGCGTCGGCGACGGTCTCGATGCCCATCAGCGAACCGAGATAGGCCAGCGCCGAGTGCGGAGCGTTGAGCAGGCGCAGCTTGGCGTGGTCGTAGCCGGCGATGTCGTCGCTGATGGTGGCGCCGGCGCGCTCGAAGGCCGGGCGGGCGTTGCAGAAATGGTCCTCGATCACCCACTGGGTGTAGGGCTCGCGCTGCACCGGCCAGGCGTCGGCGCAGCCGAGTTGCGCGGCGACGCGCTCGCGCAGGGCGTCGTCGGTGGCGGGGGTGATGCTGTCGACCATCGAGCGCGGGAAGGCGACTTCGGTTTCGATCCAGCGTGCGAGGTCCGGGTCGAACGCCTGCGCGTACTGCAGCGCGGCGCGGCGCAGGCGGCCGCCGTTGTCGGCGAGGTTGTCGCAGCTGAGCACGGTGTACGGGGCGATGTCGGCGGCGCGGCGCAGGGCAAGGCCGGCGACGACGTAGCCGATCGCGCTTGCCGGCGCCTGCGGGGAAGCGACGTCGTGGGCGATGTCGGGATGGGCGAGGTCGAGGGCGTCGCCGGACAGGCAGTAGCCCTTCTCTGTGATCGTCAGGGTGACCAGACGTACGGCGGGGTCGGCCAGGCGTGCGAGCACGGCTTGGGGTTCTTCGCGTGCGCACAGCAGTTCGCGGATCGCGCCGATCACGCGCAGGCTCAGGTTACCGCCGAGCAGGGCGAGTGTGTACAGGCCGTCCTGCGGGCCCAGTGCGTCGCGGACGTCGGCGCTGCGGAGGGAGACGCCGCAGATGGCCCAGTCCGGGTCGTCGGCGAGCAGGTCGTCGATGTGGACGGCCTGGTGCGCGCGGTGGAAGGCACCGGCGCCGATGTGGACGATGCCGATGCGGGTTTTGGTTCGGTCGTAGGCTGGCCGGACGATGGCCGGCGGTAGCGCGGCCAGTGTGGCTTCGTTCAAACGTGACATGACAGGGGCGAGATCGGTCATCGGTACTGCGTCTCCAAGATCGTATTTCAGTTACTGCCTGTCGAAGTCGTCCCAGCGGAGGGCCGCTCTTCCTTCTCCCTCCGGGAGAAGAGCCTGCCCCCGAAGTGCTGTTGGTCGGGGGTGGCGTGAAGCGCCGGATGAGGATACGGCGAAGCGGCAGGCGTCCGGATCAATCGCGACTTCTCCCTACCCTCGCCCCAACCCCTCTCCCAGAGGGAGAGGGGTTGGGGCGCTATTCCGCGCCAACCGTAAAGCGCTTGTTCAAACGGATGTCCGCGCTCGATGCGCCGATCTGCACTTCGTAATCGCCCGCATCGACTGTGTAGCCCTCCGCTTCATCGTCGTAGTGCTTCAGATCGGTTTCGGGAGTGAACGTGAACTCCACGGTGCGCGCCTCACCGGGTTGCAGGTGGATGCGCTGCACGCCGCGCAGCTCCTTCAACGCGCGCTCGCGCTGCGGCCCCAGCGGACGCAGGTACAACTGCACGACCTCATCGCCGGCGCGCTCGCCGGCGTTGCGCACGTCGACCTGCACGGTCAGCGCGTCGTCGGAAGCGACAGGATCGCCATCGCGGTCGACACGCAGGTTGGCGTAGTCGAAGCGGGTGTACGACAGCCCGTGCCCGAACGGATACAGCGGTTCACCGTCGAAGTAGCGGTAGGTGCGGCCGGCCATGGCGTAGTCGTCGAAGGCGGGCAGTTGCTCGTCCGCCTTGTAGAAGGTCACCGGCAGCCGACCGGCGGGGTTGACGTCGCCGAACAGCACGTCGGCGACGGCGCTACCGCCGCGCTGGCCGGGGTACCAGGCCACCAGGATCGCGGGCAGGTTGTCCTGCGCCCAGTCGATCGCCAACGCCGAGCCGGTGGTGAGCACCAGCACGACGGGCTTGCCGCTGGCGTGCAGCGCCTCCAGCAGCTTGCGCTGGGGGGCGGGCAGGCGCAGGTCGGTGCGGTCGCCGCCGGCGAAGCCGGGATAGCTGACGTCCATCTCCTCGCCCTCGACGTCGCCGGTGAGGCCGCCGACGAAGACCACCGCGTCGGCGTTGCGCGCAGCCTCCAGCGCCTCCTCGAACGGCGGCTTTGCGCCGGGCATGCGCCAGGCGAGGCGCACGCCGGCGTCGCGCTCGGTCTCGTAGTACTCCAGCCGCAGGTCGTAGGCGCGGTCCGCCTCCAGGTCGAGCGCGACGCTGTCGCCGGCCAGGCGCTCGGTGTCGGTCCAGCGCTCCAGCACCGCTTCGCCGTCGAGGAACAGGCGGAAGCCGTCGTTGGCGGCCACGTCCAGCTCATAGCGGCCGCTCACCGGCGGCAGCAGCTGCCCGGTCCAGCGCACGCTGAAGTCGTCGCCGGCCAGCGCCTGCACGGGGGTGATCTCGCCGCGCGCGGCCAGGTCGTCGGTGGGCGCGCCGCGGTCCCAGCGAAAACCGACCTGCGGGTCGACGCGGGTGAGCACGGGTTCGCCGGCCAGCTCGCGGCCGCGGAAGTACTCGCCGTGCAAACCGCGCTCGGTCGAATCCGGCGCCGGGCGCAGGTAGCGCGGCTCGATCAGGGGCGCGGCGGCCGGGTCTTCGCGGCCCTCCACCAGGTCGGCGCCGCGCGCGTGGATCACCTCCGCGTCCGGCAACGCCTCGCGGATACCCTGCAGCACGGTGACCGGCGCCGCCGGCGTGCCGTAGTAGTTGCCCAGCAGCGCCATGGTGTCGTCGGCGGTCGGGCCGATCACGGCCACCCGGCGCAGGTCCTTCGACAGGGGCAGCAGGCCCTCGTTCTTCAGCAGCACGATGGACTGCTGCGCGGCACGGCGCGCCAGGGCGTCGTGTTCGGGCGACTGGTTCACCGCATACGGGATCTGCGCCCAAGGCACCTGCTCGGGCGGATCGAACATGCCGAGGCGGAAGCGCGATGCCATCAGCCTTGTCAGTGCATCGTCGAGCTCGGCTTCGGTGATCAGGCCCTTGCGCACCGCGACCGGCAGCGCCTTGGCATAGCTGTGGCCGCAGTTGAGTTCGGTGCCGTTCTTCACCGCGAGCGCGGAGGCCTCCTCGACGGTGGCGACGATCTTGTGGTTCTTCCAGATGTCCTCGACCGCCCAGCAGTCGGACATCACGTAGCCCTCGAAGCCCCAGTCGCGGCGCAGGATGTCCTGCAGCAGGAACCGGCTGGCGCTGGCCGACTCGCCGTAGACGCGGTTGTAGGCGCCCATCACCGCGGCCACCTGCCCTTCCTGCACCAGCGCCTGGAAGGCGGGCAGGTAGGTTTCGTACAGGTCGCGCTTCGACGGGTGCACGTCGAAGTGGTGGCGGTCGGCCTCCGGACCGCTGTGCACGGCGAGGTGCTTGGCGGTGGCGTCGAGCTTGCGGTAGGGAGTGTCCTGGTCTGCATCGCCGGGGCCGTCGCCCTGCAGGCCGCGCACGAAGGTCACGCCCATGCGCGCGGTGAGGAAGGGATCCTCGCCGTAGGTTTCCTGGCCGCGGCCCCAGCGCGGGTCGCGGAAGATGTTGATGTTCGGCGACCAGAAGGTCAGGCCCTGGTAGCGGCCGCGCTGGCCGCGGGCGGCGAACTCGTGGTGCTTGGCGCGAGCCTCGTCGCTGATGGCATGGGCGACGTCTGCCATCAGCGCGGTGTCGAAGGTCGCGGCCAGGCCGATGGCCTGCGGGAACACCGTGGCGCCGCCGGCGCGGGCGACGCCGTGCAGGGCCTCGTTCCACCAGTCGTAGGCGGGCACGCCCAGGCGCTCGATGGCCGGGGTGTCGTGCTGCATCTGCGCGGCCTTCTCCTCGAGCGTCATCTGCGACACGAGTTCGGCAGCGCGTTCCTCGAAGCTGCGATCGGGATCGAGCCAGGCGGGGGCGTTCTGCGTGTCCTTTGCACGTTCCGGCTCGCCGGCCCAGGCCGCGGCGCAGCCGAGCGCAAACAGCAGCGTCAGCGCGGGCAGAATGCGCCCTTTCAGAAGGCGCGTGACGGGCCTTGCTCCGAACGAAGGGGGCATGATGTCGATCGACATTGGGCGCATGGGTTGTTCCCTCATTTGTCGGGCACGAAGCGTGCGTGCGGGCCCAGGGTGGCGCCGATGAAACCACCGGCCACGTCGGTGCTGAGCAGGGTGCCGTCCTGCCCTTGGGCGAACCATTGCCAGCCCTGGCCGGCATCGAAGCCGAAGGCGTAGTCGCCGCCGTCGCCCTCGATTTTCAGCTGCAACGCGTCCACCGCGGGCAAAGTACGGGTGGCGACGACCTGCCTGCCTTCATGGCTGCTCTTTTCCAGGAACAGCTCGATGTGTCCGCCCTCGCCCTCGGCATTGCTTTCGCCACCGGTCTCGCCAATAGGCGCGGCCACACGGCGCACGCCGAGGAAGTACCAGTGCGTCTCGTTCTGGAATGCGGCGATGCCGGCGTCCGTGCCCGCTTCTACCGGCACCTGCAGCGCGGTGCTGGCCTCGAAGGCGATGTGCTGCTGCCGGCGCGCGAGGAATGCCGGGTTGCGCAACGTATCCAGGCCTTCGGCCAATGGTTCGATCGCCAGCCGGCCGGGGTGGCTGGCCGGGTCCGCCCATGCCTGCTTCGGCACGCGCACGAACATCCAGGCGCGGCCCAGCTCGGGCGCATCGAACTCGTCGCGCCAGGTGAAGTTTCCCGTCGACGGCGCCTGCGAGGCGGTGCGCGACAGGAACGTCGGGCCAGGGGCGACGTAGGGAATCTCGAGGCCGTGTTCGAGGATCGTCGGCCAGCCGTCCTTCCACGCCACCGGCAGCAGGAAGGTCTCGCGGCCGGTGTTGTAGTGCACCCCGCCGTAGTTGCGGCTGGCGAGGAACGTCGCCCACCAGCTGCCGTCGGGCGCCTCCACCAGGTCCGCATGCCCGGCGTTGGTGATCGGGTGCGCGCGGTCGGCGGGCAGGTCGCGCTGGGTGAGGATGGGATTGCCGTCGTAGGGCGTGTACGGGCCCCATGCCTCGCGGCTGCGCAGGATCACCTGCGAATGCTGCGGCCCGGTGCCGCCCTCGGCGCAGTTGAGGTAGTACCAGCCGTCGCGCTTGTAGATGTGCGGCCCTTCGATCCAGATCGGATTCGTGGACGGGTCGACGCCGCCGTCGACCAGCACCCTGCGCGGCCCGACCGGCTGCAGCTTCGCGATGTCGAAGGCCTGCATCCAGATCGCGCGATGTCCTTCGTAGCGCGGCTCGCCCTCGGGCGGACCGTTGTTGAGCAGGTAGACCTTGCCGTCGTCGTCGAAGAACAGCGACGGGTCGATGCCGTCGACGGTCGGCAGCCAGGCAGGATCCGACCACGGCCCGGCCGGATCGGTGGCGGTGACGATGAAGTTGCCGCCGCTGTCCACCGCGGTGTTGACCACGTAGAACGTGCCGTCGTGGTACTCGATGGCCGGTGCGAACACCCCGCGCGACATGCCCAGCCCGTCGAAGTCGAGTTGCGACGGGCGGTCGATGACGTTGCCGATCTGCCGCCAGTGCACCAGGTCCGTGCTCTCGAACACCGGGATGCCGGGGAAGAACGCGAAGCTGGAATTCACCAGGTAGAAGCGGTCGCCCGCGCGCGTGATGCTGGGGTCCGGGTGGAAGCCGGCCAGCACCGGATTGCGGTAGTGGCCTTCGGGCACCGGCTGCTCGAAGACGGCGTCCTTGCCCCGGTACTCGAACCAGTCGAACAGCACCGGCTCCCGCGCCAGCACGGGCGTGGCGAACAGGACGAGGAGCCATGCAAGGCAGCCGCGAAGGATCGCCCGCCGTCGCTCCCTTTGAAGGGGGCCGCCATCGGCTTCGCCGATGGCGGGGGGATTTGCTCTTGGCCGGGGGAAGAGCAAATCCCCCCGCGCGATCCTTCGGATCGCACGGCCCCCTTTTTCAAAGGGGGTAAACACTTGGCGGAATGGAGTCATGGCGCTCACCAGTCCCACATCGTGCCGTCTTCCAGCCGCGCGACCGGCAGCTGCTTCGGTGCATAGGGGAATTTCGCCGCGAGCGCCTCGTCGATGTCGACGCCGTGGCCGGGGGATTCGCCGCAGTACAGGCGGCCGTCGCGGAGGACGTAGTCGTGCGGGAACACCGCGTCGGTCTCGTCCGAGTGGAACATGTACTCCTGGATGCCGAAGTTCGGCACCCAGGTGTCGAAGTGCAGCGCCGCGCCCATGCACACCGGCGACAGGTCGGTTGCGCCGTGGAAGCCGGTGCGCACCTGGTGCAGCGCGGCGAAGTCCGCCAGGCGGCGCACGTGGGTGATGCCGCCGCCGTGGACGATTGTGGTACGGATGTAGTCGATCAGCTGCTGCTCGATCAGGTGCTTGCAGTCCCAGATCGAGTTGAACACCTCGCCCACCGCCAGCGGGGTGACCGAGTGCTTGCGGATCAGCTCGAAGGACTTCTGGTTCTCCGCCGGCGTGGCGTCCTCCAGCCAGAACAGGCGGTGGGGTTCGAGGTCGCGCGCCAGCCGCGCCGCCTCGATCGGCGTCAGGCGGTGATGCACGTCGTGCAGCAGCTCGACGTCGTTGCCGTGGTCGGCGCGCAGGCGTTCGAACAGCTTCGGCGCGGTCTCCAGGTACTTCGGCGTGGACCAGACCGTCTCGACCGGCAGTTCGCTCTCGGCCGGCTCGTAGGCCCTGCCGCTGGAAATGCCGTAGGCCTTCTTGACGCCGGGCACGCCGCACTGCGCGCGCACCGCGCGGAAGCCCTGTTCGATGAAGCGGCCCACCGCCTCGCTGGCCTCGCCGATGTCGCTGCCGTTGGCATGGCCGTAGACCAGCGCGCCCTCGCGCGAGCGCCCGCCGAGCAGCCGGTACAGCGGCAACCCGGCCATCTTGCCCAGGATGTCCCACAGCGCGACGTCCACCGCGGCGATCGCGGTCATCGTCACCGGGCCGCGGCGCCAGTACGCGCCGCGGTACAGGAATTGCCAGGTGTCCTCGATGCGGCCGGCGTCGCGACCGATCAGGTTCGGCACCACGTGCTCCTGCAGGTAGGCGGCGACCGCGAGCTCGCGCCCGTTGAGCGTGGCGTCTCCGAGGCCGTACACGCCCGAGCGCGTCTCGATCTTCAGCGTGACGAAATTGCGGCCCGGACAGGTCACGATGACCCTGGCATCGACGATCTCGCGGTCGCGCGAAGCGCCCTGCTCCGGGTGTCCGGATTCCGGCTTCTGGTTCATGGGGTATCGCTCATGGTCGGTATCTCCTTCTTTGCTCCCGCGGGGGCGGACGCCCGGAATGCACGCCTGAAAGCCATTCGCCACGGATCAACGCGGATGAACGCGCATGAACGCGGATGAGCGGTTGCGTGCAACCCGAAGGCAGTTCCTCGCATGGCTTTATCCGCGTCGATTCGCGGCCAACATGATCTCGTGGATGGGAGTGGCGATTTCATGGAGCGGCGGAAACCTCCATCTCGAACGGGCCGGCGGGCAGGCCCGTGCCGTCGTAAAGGGTGCAGATCGGGCTGTCCGCCCAGCAGTAGCGCACGCGCGTCGCGGCAGGCGTCGGGGATGCGCGCAGCGTCACCCGGTCGCCCTCGATCCGCGCGCTCGCGTAGCGGCACGTCTCCGCCCCGGCGGCGCACAGCTCGAAGCCGATGGGACCGTCCGCACCGTAGGCCACCAGGCCATCGTCTATATCACCGAAGCGCACCACGACCGCCTCGCCCTCGCGCGTCGCTGATCGCGGCACCGGGCCGGACGGCGGCAACTGCTCACCGTAGACCACGTGACGCGCCACGCGCGCGAGGCGACGGCCGAGTTCCTGCTTGTTCGGCGGGTGTACGTCGTAGCGGTCGCCGATATCGATCGTGACCGCCAGTCCGGTCAGGGGGTCCTCGGCGGCGGTCAGCCGCTGCGCCTCGCGCAGCCCGGCCCAACCGCTCTCGGTGGGCTGCGTCGCAGGCATGCCGTAGCCGGGCAGCTGCACGACCAGCAGCGGCAGGTCGGCGCCGAAGCGTGCGCGCCAGTCGCTCCTGAGCGCCTGCAGCAGTCCGCGGTAGCGGTCGGCCTCGAAGGTGTTGGCTTCGCCCTGGTACCAGACGATGCCGCGCAGGTCGTAGCGGCCGATCGGCGCGATCATGCCGTTGTACAGCGTCGACAGGCCGGCGGCCGACTGCCAGGGCGCCCGCGGCGGCCAGTCGACGCCCGCCACGACGCGGTACGTCCACGCATCGTCGAGCGGCGCGCTGGAACCGTCGTCGAACCGCAGCGCATGGCGGGACGCGGGCCCGGCGAGCCCGCCGTCGCGATAGGTGTCGAGCACGTTGACGACGACGACGTTGTCGCCCTCGCGCAGCAGGCCACGCGGCAGCCGGTATTCGCGTGCGTCGCCTGCACCGTAGGTGCTGCCGACGGCACGGCCGTTGACCCAGGTCATGTCCATCTCGTCGGCCGGGCCCAGCGCCAGCACCGCGTCCTGCGCCGCCTGCCGCGCGGTCAGCTTCACCGTCGTGCGGTACCACACCATGCCGTCGAACTCGGCCAGCTCCGGCACGCCCCAGCGTTCCCACGCGCCGAGTTCGCGCGGCGCTTCGCGCCAGCCGGCACTCGGGGCGGCATCGGGATTCCACGGCTCGTCGCCCGCGGCCACGTCGGAACGTCCGCGCCACCATTCGGTCCAGATCCCGCCCCAGTCCGCGACGGCGGCCACGGGATCGTCGGCATACAGCGCCAGCACGTCGAGTTCGTCGTCGTACCCGCCGGTCGTGCGCAATGCGTCATCGCGGATCCACGCCTGGATCCGCGATCCGCCCCAAGCCGCGCTGATCAGGCCCATCGGCACGTCGACCCGCTTCTGCAGTTCGCGCGCGAAGTAGTAACAGGTGGCGGAAAAGTCGCGCACGGTCTCCGGATTCGTCGTTAGCCAGCGCACCGGCTCGGCGAAGGTCTCCAGCGGCACCACGCTGCCGGTCTCGCCGACCGTCAGCATGCGGATCGTGTCGTTGTCGGCGCCCGCGATCTCCGCACGCGAGTCCAGCGTGCGGTGCACCTGCAGCACGATGTTGGACTGGCCCGAGCACAGCCACACGTCGCCGACCAGCACGTCGTCCACGGTCTGCGTTGCACCGCCCGACGCGGTGGCGACCAGGGTGTAGGGACCGCCGACCGCCAGCGCCGGCAACCGGACTTCCCAGCGCCCGGCTTGGTCGGCGCGATCGCGTGCGCGTTTTCCGGCGATGGCGATACGCACCTCCTCGCCGGGCTGCGCGCGACCCCAGATCCGGATCGGCCGGTCGCGCTGCAGCACCGCGTGCTCCTGGAACATGGGGTGCAGCAGCGGCGCAACACCGTCGTCGGCCGCGCGCGCGGCAGTCGCAAATGAGAACGCCAGCAGCGCGAGGACAGCGGCGCGCGACAGCGAAGCCATCGGCATGCGGGCAGTAACGTTCATCGTCCGCTTCCCGGCGCATACGGGAATTCCAGCGACTCGTAGTACTCCAGCGAATGTGGCGGCGGTGCGTAACCCTCCGGCAGCGGAAGGCCGGAAATGCCCTGGAAATAGGCGATGCTGGCGTCGCGCCACCGCTGCGCCTCCTTCTCCTGGATGGCCAGGAACGCCGCCACCTGTGCATGGCGCTCGGGATCGACGTCGCCGGCGAGCCCGCGCCAGGTCTCGCGCATGCCGCGCACGTAGTCGACGCCGCGCGTGTACCGGTGCACCAGTTCGTCCCACAACGGGCGGCCCGACTGCGTGCGGTAGTCCCAGGGCACATGGTGGAACCAGAGCAGGAACTCCTCGGGCACGGTTTCGAGATCGCCGAACTCGCGGGCGACCGGCGGCGCGTACTGCGCGACCGCGTTGCTGCCGCTGGCGGTACGGTCGAAGCCGATACCCGCGCGCGTGGCGCGGTGGTAGTACACCGATGTCCAGTCCGTACGCGGCCCACCGCCCAGCCATGGACCGGGGCCGTAATGGTGGTTGCTCCCCATCAGGTGGTGCAGGCCGAGCGGCGTCATGTAGTCCACCGCCGCCTCGCGCGACCCCATCATCATGTCCACGACGGTGGCGACGAACGAATCGTCGCCGGAGAACGTCATCCGCACCCATTGCTCCGCAATCGAGCGCGACGACAGCTCCGGATCCCACGCCAGGCGGCCATAGGCATACCAGTTGGCCTGGTCGAAATGCGAGCCGCTCCAGTTGCGGTCGCTGCCGATGTTGGCGACGCCGGCCATGCCGGTCAACCGGTGATCGTGCAGCGAACCGTCGATCACCTTCGCCACTGTCGAGCCTTCGCCGCGCGCGTGCGTGTCGGCGCGCAGCACCTCCTCCCACATCGGCCCCAGGTAGACCAGGTGCGTGGCGAAGCCCAGGTACTCCTTGGTGATCTGGAACTCCATCATCAGCGGAGTATCCGGCATCGCCCCGAACAGCGGATGGAACGGCTCGCGCGGCTGGAAGTCGATCGCGCCGTTCTTGACCTGCACCATGACGTTGTCGCGGAATTCACCGTCCAGCGGCACGAACTCGCTGTAGGCCTGCTTGGCGCGGTCGTCCGGTTCCTCGTCCGAGTAAACGAACGCGCGCCACATGACCGTGCCGCCGTGCGGCGCGAGCGCGTCGGCCAGCAGGTTGGCGCCGTCGGCATGCGAGCGGCCGTAGTCCTGCGGGCCTGGCTGCCCTTCCGAGTTGGCCTTGACCAGGAAGCCGCCGAAGTCGGGAATGGTGCGGTAGATCTCCTCGGCCTTGTCCCGCCACCAGCGCTGCACCTGCGGATCCAGCGGATCGGCCGTCTCCAGCCCGCCGATCTCGATGGGCGCGCTGAAGCGTGCGCTGAGATACACGCGGATGCCGTAGGGCCGGAACACGTCCGCGAGCGCCGCCGCCTTCTCCAGGTACATCGGCGTCAGCACCAGGGCGTCGGCGTTGACGTTGTTGAGCACGGTGCCGTTGATGCCGATCGAGGCGTTGGCGCGCGCATAGTCGGCATAGCGCGGAGCGCGCCAGTCGGGCAGCTTGTGCCAGTCCCAGATCGAGGCGCCGGCGTAGCCGCGCTCGACGTGGCCGTCCAGGTTGTCCCAGTGATTCAACACGCGAAGCTTCACCCGCGGCGCTTCACGCACGTCCAGCCGCTCGATCGATTGCCCGGTCTGCAGCAGGCGCAGGAAATGGAACGCGCCGTACAGGGCGCCGATGTCCTCGTTGGCTGCGATCACGGTGGCCGCATGGCCGTCCAGCGTCACGCTGCGGATCAGATAACCGTCACGTCCGAGGTCGCCGAGCTCCAGCCCCAGCCGCGCGATCGACGGCGACGACATCGGCGTGCCGACGACGACGGCGCCATCGGCGGCGGCCTCGGACAGCGGCGGCGCGGCACCGAGCAACCCGCCCAGGCCGCGCAACAGTTCCGCACGGGTGACGGCCTGTGTCGGCATGGCATCGCCCGCCACCAGCCGTGAAACCCGCATCCGGTACGCATCCGCGCGCACGCCCTCGACGGGCCGATAGCGCAGCCACAGGTCGTAGCCATCCTCGGCGCTTGCAGCGGGCGTATACAGCGCACCGGCCAACCAGGCAATGGCAAGCGCCATGACGCCCAGCATGGTCGATGTACGTCGGCGGAAAGCCGGATGTTCCGCGATATGCTCTTCCGATGCAGTGTTTCCGGCCGGCCCATCGCCCACCCGGCCCGTTAGCGGTAACATCTGCGGCGTTTTCATGCCCAGTCCTGGATCGGGTTTCATGATGGTCTCGATGGCAAGCGCGGCGTGGTATTCCTGTCGCGACGCCCGGGGCCGGCCGACTGAAGGAACGAACGTTGGAGAAGACTAGGAAATCCGCCCGCCGCAGGGGCCGCGCCGTCACCATCGACGAAGTGGCGGCGCTCGCCGGCGTTTCGCCGATGACGGTCTCGCGCGTGGTCAACGGCCACGGCAAGGTGCGCGACTCCACCCGCGAACGGGTGATGCGCGCCGTACGCGAACTGGACTACACGCCCAACCTGGCGGCCAGCTCCCTCGCCGCGGCCCAGCACACGCGCATCGCGCTGATCTACACCAATCCGAGCGGCGCCTATCTGCGCGAGCTGCTGGTCGGCCTGCTGCGCGCCGCCTCGCGCACCGCGATACAGCTGGTCATCGACTACTGGGACGACCTCGACGTCGAAGCCGAACGCAAGGCCGCGCGCACGCTGGCCAGGAAAGTGGCCGGGGTGATCCTGCCGCCGCCGCTGTGCGATTCGAAGACCGCGGTGATGGAGCTGGTGCGCGCCAACGTCCCCGTCGTCGCGATCGCGTCGGGGCGCTTCAGCGAGGAGATCTCCTGCGTGCGCATCGACGATTTCCGCGCCAGCAAGGAGATCACCGAACACCTGATCGCGAAGGGCCATACCCGCATCGGCTACATCAACGGCCGTCCGGACCTGAGCGCCAGCGTGCGTCGTTTCGAAGGGTTCCAGGCCGCCCTGGACGAAGCCGGCATCGCGCTGGAGCGCGGCCTGGTGCAACAGGGCGACTACACCTACCGCTCCGGCCTGAAGGCCGCCGAGAGGCTGCTGTCGCAACGCCGGCCGCAGACCGCGATCTTCGCCGGCAACGACGACATGGCCGCGGCCGCGATCTCGGTGGCGCATCGCCGCGGGCTGGACGTGCCGCGCGACCTGTCGGTGGTGGGCTTCGACGACACCTCGGCGGCGACCACGGTGTGGCCCGAACTGACCACGATCCACCAACCCATCGCCTCGATGGCAGACGCGGCCATCGACATCCTGTTGCGCAGCATCCGCCGCAAGGACCGCAGCACGCGCGTGCTGGTCGATCACGTGGTCCCGTACCGGCTCGTCTCCCGCGGTTCCGTGGCGCCGCCCCTGCCCGCGGGGCGCCAGCCGAAAGGCGGCTGACGCCGGAGCACGCACCGGGATCCGCCGCCGGCGGCAAGCCCTGGACCCGTGCGGCGGACGGCGCCCATCCTCCACGATGCCGTGCCGCCGCCAGCGCGGCGACACGGCGCTCCAGGCGACCGGCTCGACGCTTCGGGTGCCATCACCGGAACCGACGGGCAGGCTCATGCGCCGCTTCCCGCCAGGAAAAAGTTAGCGCTACCACTCGATCGGCACAAACATGCCTCGGCGGAAGGAATGACCAGCCGTTTCATCGTCGCGATCTGTCCCGGGAACCTCTCCTCACTCTAACAGCGGCTCCGGAAATGCCTTGCTGCAACGCAAAATGCGCACGTCCTCGGCAGGCACACGTGAAGCGGCGACCGCGGGCAGCCTCGTGTTCGCCAGTGCACGCGGCGGCGGCGGAAGAACCGTTTCGAGGCCCACGGCTGCGATCCCTGGGATCCGGCACACCGTGGTCACGAGGCGATACACCCCGGCCGGATAAGCCGGTGCCGGAAACGTTGCGGGCATCGCGCGCGTGGCGCGCTCCTACGAAGCTCCCGGCTCAGGCCGGGCGCCAACCTTCGAACGCGGTGTACAGCGCGGTGAGCAGCAGCAACGCGCCGACGGTCCGCGCAAGCCAGGCGTTCGCCGCGGGACGCGAGGCGAGCCATGCGCGCGCGCGATCGCCGGCAAGCGCCATGCCGCCGTAGATCGCGGCCTGGGTGAAGGCGATGATCGCCCACAGCACCACCGCCTGCACCGCGACATCGCCGTACTCCGGCCGGAGGAACTGCGGGAAGATCGCCAGCATGAACAGATACGCCTTGGGATTGAGCAGGCTGGTGACCAGCCCGCGGCGGAAGGTCTCGGCCTGCGTGCGCAGGCGCGCCTGCGGCAGGTGCCCCAGCGCCGCGCGGCTGCGCAGGAGGGTGATGCCGATCCAGGCGATGTAGGCCGCGCCCGCCAGCAGCACCGCGTTGAACGCCGCCGGCACCAGCTGCAGCACCGCGACGATGCCCAGCGCGCCCATCGTCACGTGGCAGACACCGCCGGCGACGATCCCGGCCGTGGCGGCGAGCCCGGCGCGGCGGCCGCCGACCAGCGCGCTGGCGAGTACGAAGGCCATGTCGAGCCCGGGCAGCAGCACGATGCCGGCCACCATCGCGAAGAACAGCCACAGGTGCGCGGTCTGGGTCATGTCGGGGATCGTCATTGGCAAGGTCAGAGAGGCGAACGCGAGCGCGCGGTCGGGGCCAGGCGCAGCAGGTCGGGGCCGCGTGGCGCGACGCGCAGCAGCACACCTTCGGCACGGCGCCACGCCGGCCAGGCCGCGAGCGCGGCCAGCCAGCGCGCGTGGCTGCCGCGATCGCGGAACGTGGTGAAGCGGACGAGCACATGCTCGCCCTCGCGCACCGGCAGGCGGGGGAAGGTGTTCTCCGTCGGCTCGGTCACCAGGGTGGCCAGCATCGCGGCGCCCACTCCGCCGTCCGGCAGCGCACCCGGCCCGATCGCCGCGGCCGCGGCCGCGGCCAGCATCCACTTGTCGAAGGTCATGCTCGTCTCCCGGCGGCGGCGCCGCCCGGGAGCAACCATAGCGCTTAATTAGGGCGTTTTCCGTCCTGTATCGGCGCTAGACTGGCGTCGCCATGGAGCGCCCCACCACCCGCGTGCTGGCCGTACTGGAACTGTTGCAGGCGCATTCCCGCCTGAGCGGGGCGGCGCTTGCGCGACGGATCGGGGTCGACGGCCGCACGCTCCGCCGCTACATCGCGATGCTGGAGGAAATCGGCATTCCCATCGTCGCCGAGCGTGGCCGCTACGGCGGCTATGCGCTGGTGGCCGGCTACAAGCTGCCGCCGATGGTCTTCACCAACGACGAGGCCCTGGCGCTGTCGCTGGGGCTGCTGGCCGCGCGCAACCTGGGCCTCGCCGACGCCGCGCCCGCGGTCGCCAGTGCCCAGGCCAAGCTGGAACGGGTGATGCCGACGCAGCTGAAGCAGCGCGTGCGCGCGGTCGACGAGACTGTGGCGCTCGACCTGCGCCACGGCGCCCCCGGCGACGGCGACCCGGCCGTGCTGGCGGTGCTGGCCGCCGCCGCGCAGGCACGCCAGCGTGTCCACCTGCGCTACTGCGCCGCGCAGCGCCAGGCGAGCGAGCGCGACTTCGACACCTACGGGCTTGCCTGGCGCGGCGGGCGCTGGTATGCGGTCGGCCACTGCCACCTGCGCGACGCGGTGCGCTCGTTCCGTCTCGACCGGATCGAACACGTGCAACCGCTGCCGGCGAGCTTCGGCCGTCCGGACGGTTTCGACGCCTTGGCCTATCTGACGTTCTCGGTGGCCACGCTGCCGCGCGTGCACGCGATCGAAGTCCGGCTGGATGCGGACCTGGCCACTGCTCGGCGGGAGCTGTTCGACGCGATCGGCGTGCTCGAGCCCGACGGCGCCGGCACGCGTCTGTTCGCGCAGGCCGACGACCTGGACTGGTTCGCGCGCGAACTGGCGCGGCTGCCGTTCGACTTCACCGTGCGGCACCCCGCCGTGCTGCGCGATGCGCTGCACCGGCTGGCCGAGCGCCTGCTGGACAGGGCGCACGCCCTGCCGTAGCCGGTCCCGCCGGCGATTCAAGGGCGATCACCCACCCCTGGCGCATCGTCATGCGCACGGTTGCGCTCCGGCGCGATCCACTCGCGCTTCGCCGCCGGGCCGGAGCACCGGTGGAACAGGCTGCGGTAGACGGGCGTGCACCGGTTGCCACGGATGCGTGTGGTCTAATCGCCGGCGAGCCCCCACTGCGGAGATTCCGATGCTTCGTCCGCCCCGCCGCAAGGCCAGCGATTTCGACCCGGAAGTGCTGCGCCTGTTCGACCAGTACGTGCATGGCCAGATCGACCGCCGCGGATTTCTCGCCGGCGCGGCGCGGTTCGCGGTCGGCGCCGCCGGCGCGGCCGGCCTGCTCGCCGCCCTGAGCCCGCAATTCGCCGCCGCGCAGCAGATCGAGCCCGACGATGCGCGGCTGTCGACGGACTATCTAGAGTTCCCTTCGCCGCAGGGCTACGGCACCGCCCGCGGCTACCTGGCCAAGCCGGCAAAGGCCGACGGTCCCCTGCCGACCGTGCTCGTCGTGCACGAGAACCGCGGCCTCAATCCGCACATCGAGGACGTCACGCGCCGGCTGGCGCTGGAAGGCTTCATCGCCTTCGCGCCGGACGCGCTGTTCCCGCTGGGCGGCTACCCGGGCGACGAGGACGCCGCACGCACCCTGTTCGGCAAACTGGACCAGGCGAAGACGCGCGAGGACTTCCTGGCCGCGGCGCGCATGCTGCGCGGGATCGACGGCGGCAACGGCCGGCTCGGCGTGGTCGGCTTCTGCTACGGCGGCGGCATGGCGAACTTCCTCGCCACCCGCCTGCCCGACCTCGAGGCCGCCGCGCCGTTCTACGGCAACGCCGCCCCGCTGGAGGACGTACCGGACATCGAGGCCGAACTGCTGGTGGTACTCGCCGAGCACGACGAGCGCATCAATGCCGCCTGGCCCGAATACGAAGCCGCGCTGAAGGAAGCGGGTGTGCGCTACACGCTGTTCCAGCCGCCCGGCACGCAGCACGGCTTCAACAACGACACCACCCCGCGCTACGACGAGGACGCAGCGGGCGAGGCCTGGCGCCGCGTGCTCGCGCTGTTCGAGCGCACGTTGCGCGATGGCACCCGCGCCGCGGAGCCTGCCGCCTAGCGAGCGGCATGACGCCCTGCCGATGCCGTGCCCGCGGCCCCGCATCGCGATCCCGGGGCCGATTGATCAGGCCGGAATGCGGCGATCGTACTCCTCGCGGAGTCGGCTCCAGTCGTCCCAGAACGGCTCCGGCTCTTCGCCTTTCGCACGCGCGGCCCGTCGGCAAGATCGCGCAGCATCGCCCTCCGGGTCGGGTCGGCAGGGGCGCGGAAGACGGCATCGAGGCGTTCTTGTTTATCAACCCGTGCTTGCGTGCGGCTGCCGCCCGCTGGTCAGCCTAACCCGGCATCGCCCCGCACTTGCTCCGGTTGAACCAGGCGGCACGGGCAATCGGCAGATAGGCATCCCAGTCGCCGGGCGGCAAGGCCATGCCCTGCTCCCGCAGCGCCGCCACCAGGGACGCCTCGTCGTAGCTGCCTGCCGCAAGCGTGGAGTCCAGTACCGCAATGCATTCGTCAAGCCGTCCGAGATGCCACAACGTGACGGCGCGGTCGTTCGCGAAACGATCGCGCTGCAGCCAGTCGAAGAAGTCGCCGCACTCCGCACCCAGGACATTCAGGCGACCCAGCGCTGCGGCGTAGCGCCCGCTGCGATACTGGCTGAGGAAATCGGCCTGCGCACGCTCCCGAGCCGCGGGCGTGCAGCCCGCCGGCAGCCGGACGTATTCGCCCTCGAAACCCGCCCGCATGCCGCAGTACCGCCTGCATGCTTCGGTTTCCGCCTTCACTGCGATACCAGGTCCGTCGACGGTAAACGTCATCCGGCAGGCTTCGCCGAGCTCGTCGGCAGTGACGGCGGACGAGCCATCTACGGCGCCCTCCAGATCGCACATGTGGCCGTTGGCGCCCACCGTGGACATTTCGAAGCGGCGGCGACCATCCGGGGCGTCGCGGATGACGAGACTGCCCCAGCCGCGCCTGGTTCCGTATTCGCCTGGTCCAGGCCCGGCGGCATGGGCGGAAATCGCCATGAGCAGAAAAACCGGTATGGCCAGCATGATCCGTTTCAACAGCGGAACTCCCGGTTCGACGCTTCTTTCCGCGAGAACGGCTTCGCCCTTCCCGTTGCGTCGACCATCGTAGCGCTTCGTCGATCCGGCATGCACGCACAGTTCCGACAGCGCCATCCACGATGGTCACGCCGGTCCGGCTGTTCCTGCTGCTGTTTTCCATCGGTATCGTGCTGGCCGCGTTCTCGACACTCCTGCTGTTGTTCGGCGCGCTGGATTGAAGCCCGGGAACCGGAGGCCGATGCGGATGCGCGGCGAAGACCGCGCGGAGAGCTAAAGGACACCTAAAGGAACCCCTGAGCTTGTTCAGAGGTTTCCCAAGCGTCCCTGACGGACCCGAGGCACGAGTGGCCTCGGTTACCATGGCCGCCCCCCTCGATGCCAGCCGCCGTGCCCGGTTACTCGTCCGAACTGGTGTTCTTCGGCCTTGGCCTGCTGCTGGTGCTCACCGTGCTGGCGGGCAGCCTCTCCAGCCGCTTCGGGCTGCCGGCGCTGATCGGCTTCATGCTGCTGGGCATGCTCGCCGGTTCCGAGGGGCTCGGCGGGATCTCGTTCGAGAACGTCGGCCTGGCGCAGGGTATCGGCGTGCTGAGCCTGGTGTTCATCCTGTTCTCCGGCGGCATGGACACCATCTGGCGCCAGGTGCGTCGCTCCGCCGCACCGGCGCTGATGCTGGCCACCGCCGGGGTGATGATCAGCGCCGCGGTGGTGGCGGTGGCGGCGATGTGGCTGCTCGGCTTCACTCCGCTACAGGGCTTCCTGCTCGGCTCGGTCATCGCCTCCACCGATGCCGCCGCGGTGTTCGCGGCGCTGCGTTCGCGCGGAATGCCGCTGCGCGAAGAGCTCAAGGGCCTGATCGAGCTGGAGTCCGGCTCCAACGACCCGATGGCGATCTTCCTGGTGGGCGCGGCGCTGCTGTTGATCACCGCACCGCAGACCTCCCCGCTCGCGCTGATCCCGGCGTTCGGCCTGCAGATGGTGGTGGGGGCGCTGGTCGGCTATGCGATCGGCACCGGCTTTCCGGCACTGCTGCGGCGGGCGCGGCTGCGCGTGGGCGGACTGGCGCTGGTGGTGTCGATCGCCGCGGCGCTGCTGGCCTATGGCCTGGCGGGGCTGCTGCAGGGGAACGGATTCCTGGCCGCGTACATGGCGGGCATCGTGGCCGGCGCCCGCGAGTTCCCGTCCAGGCGCACCATTTCGATGTTCCAGGACGGCCTGGCCTGGCTGGCGCAGGTGATGATGTTCCTGACCCTGGGGTTGCTGGTGTTTCCCAGCGAGCTGGTGGAGGTACTCGGCCCGGGCCTCGCGGTGACCGCGGTGCTGATGTTCGTGGCGCGGCCGCTGAGCGTCTTCCTGTGCCTGGCGCCGTTCCGCAGCTATGGCTGGCGCGCCAAGCTGTTCGTGTCCTGGGCCGGGTTGCGTGGCGCAGTACCGATCGTCCTGGCCACGTTCCCGGTCGTCGCCGGCGTGGCGGGTGCGCAGGACATCTTCAACATCGTGTTCTTCGTGGTGCTGCTCTCCAGCGTGATCCAGGGCCCCACCCTCGGCTGGCTGGCGCGCAGGCTGGAGCTGGATACCCCTCGGCACAAGGCACCCGCCGGCCGCTGATCCAGCAAGACATCGGCGGCACGAAGCAGAGATACCACCGGATTCCGATTCCGGGCGGTGCGCCGAGCGCCATTCCGGCGCAGGCGGCGCTTCTAGAATCGCATGCTCAGCCCGAGGTTGAAGGACCGGCCGTAGCGATAGTATCCCTGCGACAGCAATGGATTGCCGTTGATGCTGTATGTCTGCTCGTCGTCCAGCAGGTTCCTTCCTTCGAGCGAGACGCTGAACATGTCGCTGATGCGGTAGGAGAGATGGGCGGTGAGCCAGGTGATCGCGTCGGCCTGCTCGTTGTAGCCCTCCCCCAGCACGTTGATCGCGGTGACGAAGCCATCGGTATGGTCGGCGGTGGCGCCGAGCGACCACGGCCCCTTCTCGTACATCAGGCCCAGCGAGTACGTCGCGGGCGCGATGCCCTCCAGCGGGCGCTCCTCGTCGCCCACCCAGCTACGCGACCAGTTGCGGGTGTACTGGGCGCGGACGCCGAAGCCGTTGTCCCAGAAATGCTGCAGGCCGGCTTCGATGCCGCGCACCTTGGCGTAGTCGCCGTTGATCGGGCGGGTGACGTTGAACAGGTAGCCCGGCACGCCGATGTCCTGCCCGGGCTCCCAGCTGGTGGTGATCTGGTTCTCGATGCGCTTGTAGAACACGGCGACGTTGAGGATCGAGTCCTCGTCGAAGTACCACTCCAGCGAGGCGTCGCCCTGCCGCGCGCTGTAGGGCTGCAGGTCGACGTTGCCGCCGTAGATCTGGGTGAACTCGCCCCACGACACGCTGGCCGTGGTGTTGGTCGGCGCCAGTTTGTCCACCGGCGGCCGCGCCATGGTCTTGGCCGCGCCCAGGCGCAGCTGCAGTTCGTCGGTGAAATGCCAGATGAAGTTCGCCGACGGCAGCACGAAGGTGTAGTCGCCCTCCTGCTGGATCGGCGTCGGCTCGGCGTACCGGGCGGTGTAGTTGAACGGCCCGTTCTCGGTGATGCTGATGATCCTCGCGTCCCAGGCTTCTGCGGTGGTGCGCGTCTTCACCAGGCGCACGCCGATGTCGCCGTTCCAGCGCTCGCCGGACAGGTTCGCCTGCAGGTAGGCGGCCGTCGTCTTCTCGCTGACGCGGTAGCTTTCCAGCGGGTTCCAGGCCGGCGCCGCCTGGGAGAAGTCGTAGACGCCGCCGCCCGGGCGCGGGTTCTGGTCGTACGCGCGCAACTGCGCAAGATAGTTGGGGACGTCGAACGCCAGGAAGGTCCGCGGGAAGTTCGCGCCCACGCCGCTCATGAAATTGGGCAGCGCGAGGGTATGGGAGAGCACGTCGCCGCCGAGCGCTCCCACGTTGATGGCGTAGTCGCCGGAATAGTAGTCCGCGCCGCCGTTGAGCGTGTTGTTGACCAGGTCGCGCGACTTCTTCCGGTCGGTACCGGCCAGGCCGAAGCGCAGATGGTCGATGGCGAATTTCCCGACGAACAAGTCGCCGTCCAGCGATCCGCCGGTGATCTCGTCCTCGATGTCGTCGCCGAGCAGTTCCATGTAGTGCGTGTTGAAATCGGACGCGGTGAACTGCCCGTTCGCCAATCCTTCCGACAGGTCGCGGCCGTCGCCGAACTCCGCCGAGACGTTCGGGACCGCGGCGTCGCCGAGGTCGATGCGCGCGACGTTGGGCTGGTTCATGCGCAGGACCACGTAGGTGTCCTGGCCGCCCGAGTACCGCCTCGAGGTGGACCGGTAGAGATCGCCCACGAGGGTGAGGTCGGGGGTCACCTTCCACTCGCCGTTGACGCCGTACAGGTCGGTGTCCACCACGCGGTGCGTGGTCGTGTTGAGCAGTTCCGGGTTGAGCCGCAGTTCCGGATCCGGGTTGTCCATCGTGAAACCGGTGACGATGCCGTCCTGGACGGCGATGTCCGACCAGCGTCCCGGCGCGAACAGCGGATAGAAGGACTGCTGATAGCCCACCTGTGGTGAGTCCAGGCGCGTCTTCAGCCCGTCGACCACGATGCGCACGTTGTCGCTGGGCCGCCACTCGATCTTTCCGGACAGCGCCCGGCGCTTCTTTTCCTCCAGGATCGAGCCGACGCGGAACTGGCCCGGCGCGATCAGGCCGTACTCGTCGGGATCGAGCTCGCCGTTGCCGTTGGGATCGATGTTCCCGCCCCAGGCGTTTCCCCACAGCCAGCTGGGATCGTTCGGGTCCGGGTTGCGTGTCCAGCCGCCGTCGTTGCCGGCGATGTCGGTCCTGTCCTCGCGCTTGCCGTACACCGCGCCGAGCAGCACGCCGAGCGTATCGCCGGCGAAGGTGTTGCTGTAGGCGGCCGAGAACTTCTTGCCGTCGAGCTCGGACATCGTGTTGCGGTCGCCCTCCAGCCGCACGATGCCGTGCTGGCCGGGCTGGTCGAAGGGACTGGCCGAACGCAGGTTGATCAGGCCGCCGACCGCGCCCTCGGTCAGGGCAGCCTGTGCGCCCTTGATGACGTCGGCGCCGCTGATGACGTCGGCCGGCAGCACGTCGTAGGCGAAATCGCGACCGGCGCCGTCGGTGGCCAGGATGCGGCCGTTGAAGGTGGTCAGCGTGTACTCCGGCCCCAGGCCGCGCACGCTGACCTTCTGGCCTTCGCCGCCCGCCGTGCGCGAGATGGCCACGCCGGTGATGTGGCTCAGGGAATCGGCCACGTTGTCGTCGGGAAACTTGCCCAGCTCCAGCGCGCTGATCGAATCCTGCACCGTGCCGGCATCGCGCTTGAGGTCGACCGAGCGCGCCAGGCTGCCGCGCACGCCGGTCACCACCACCGCGTCCAGCGTCTCGAGCGCGTCCTGGTCCTCCGCCTGCCTGCCCTGGCCCTGCTCGCCCGCCTCGCTTCCCGCCGACTGTCCCTGGGCGTGACCCGTGTGCGGCCCCAGCAGCGCCAGGGCGATACCAAAAAAGAGCGTGTTCCTATGCAGGCAAGCTGTCTTCACGGGCCTCTCCCTCCAGAGCGATCGTCGACAAGTTTCGGATGCAGCGAAACCGAGCCTATCCGATGTTTCGTTTTGTATCAATAGCGAAATTTAACGAAATATCGCATACTTCGCCGGGTACAAGGAGTTCCCATGGCCGCCAGCCGCGACACCAGCCAACGACGCCTGCAGATCAGCGAACTGGTGCGCCAGCACGGCAGCGTGCAGGTGGCTGCCCTGGCGCGGCGCTTCGGGGTCAGCATGCAGACGGTACGCAAGGACCTGCGCTATCTCGCCGAGCGCGGCGTCATGGCCCGCGCCTACGGCGGCGCCATCGACAGCAGCGTGGTCGGCAGCTCCGCGGCGGAACCGCCCTACGAGGCCAAGCGGACCGTCCACCTGGCCGAAAAGCGCCGCATCGGCCAGCGCGCCGCGGCCATGGTGAAGGCCGGCGACACCATCGCCATCGACTCGGGCACCACCGCCATCCAGCTGGCCGAAGCGCTGCCCAACATCGAAGTCACCGTGGTCACCAACGACTACGGCGTGCTGACCGCGCTCACGCCGAAG
The DNA here is from genome assembly GCF_041300785.1 of Luteimonas salinilitoris. Lineage (NCBI taxonomy): Bacteria > Pseudomonadati > Pseudomonadota > Gammaproteobacteria > Lysobacterales > Lysobacteraceae > Luteimonas > Luteimonas salinilitoris. The sequence goes on along the minus strand of NZ_JBFWIB010000004.1, from coordinate 69,921 downwards.
AGCAACATCCGCATCGTCATGCTGGGCGGCGAGCTGCGCCGCAAGAACATGGCCTTCTACGGCGGGCTGACCGTGGAGGCGCTGGGTGCGCTGCACGTGGACATGCTGTTCCTCGGCGTCGACGGCTTCGACCTGGAGCGCGGCATCACCACCCACCACGAGCCGGAGGCCATGTTGAACCGCAAGATGGTCGAGGCCGCGCGCGGCGTCGTCGCCATCACCGACAGCTCCAAGTTCGGCAAGGTCTGCCTGCACCGGATCATCCCCATCGGCCAGCTGGACGCGCTGATCACCGACACCGGTGCGCCCGAGGAAATCCGCCACGCAAGCCAGCAGCTCGACTTCGACCTGGTGCTGGCCTAGGGGGCGAATACGCGCACCGCGTTGCGGTAGTAGACCTTGTCGATGACATCGCGTGGTAGCGCCAGGCCGGGCACGTCGGCCTCGATCGTCTTCACGTATTGCGACCCGTCCGTGGCCAGGTAGCGCCAGTCGGACGTCCACACCGCATGGGCGGCCTGCTTGAATTCCTGCGGATCGGAGGCGGGATCCATCGCCAGGTCGGTGCCGTAGAGCAGTCGGTCCTGGTAGCGGATGAAGAAGTCCCGGACCTTCCCGCGATCCCGCACCGACTGGTACTGGACCTGGCTCATGCGCGCCGCCAGGTCGACGGTCGCGTTCGGGAAACGGTCCAGGAAGGCGGCCAGGCGATCCACGTCGTATTCCAGGCTGGCCATGTGCGCGCCCACGAAGCGCAGGCCGGGATGCGCCGCCACGAAACGGTCGCGCGCCGCCATCTGGTCCTCGTAGCCCGGCTGCTCCGGATGCAGGTACATGTGGTACTGCGGGTGGTTGCGGAAGTACTCGCGGTCGTTCTCCGTGGTCATCTGCTCGAGGGGCAGCCAGCAGTTGTGCGGCTCGCCCTGGTGTCCGATCAGGGCGACATCCAGGCCGCGGATCGTTTCGGCGACCGGCGACAGCGCGGGATCGTCCAGCATGATCAGGCGCCCGTCGGCATCCTTCTCGACCATGCCCACGTTCTTCCAGATCTTGACCGCCCGCGCGCCCTGCGCCGCGGCGGCGGCCAGGTCGGCCTCGACCCGGTCGCCCCAGCCGGGCTCGCCGAAACCGCGCATCGAGAACGTCGCCGCCCAATGGAACCGGGACGGCTCGGCGCGCGCCAGCGCCAGGGCGACGCGATGCTGCGTAACGATCGTCGGGAAGTCCGGATAGTCGACGTTGATCGACATCAACTCGAAGCCGTCGGCCCGCGCCTGCTCGAGGAAGGCGGGGTGGTCGGCATTGGCATGCACGTGGGCGTCGAACTTGCGTACGCGCTGGAAGTCCGCCGCCGTGTACGGGATCGACGACGCACCCGCTTCGGAGGCCGCCGGGACCGGGGGAGCCGAGCAGGCCGTCATGCACATGGCGCCGACCGCCAGCAACTGCAAAACCACTTTCATGGCCCACCTCCGGTAACGTAACGCAACTTGCAGACAACATATCGCAACAAATCGGTTGCATCAACCGGAACGCTGACTCAGAATGCGCCCTACCTCAACCGGACTGTCGCCCATGCCTCCGATTGGACGCCGCACCGTCTTGAAGCTCGCGCTCGGCAGCGCCGCATGGGCAGCATTGCCCCGCGCGCAGGCGGCATCGCCCCGCAGCGCAAAGGGAGCCCGCGCCGTGGCCGGGGACCAGGCGCTGTCGATCGCCTTCGACCGGTCGCTGCACACGCGCATCTCGGCCCGGGACAAGGTTCTGACGCCCTACCAGGCCAGCGAATGCCTGCTGCTGGAGGACGGAACCATCGACGCCTTCGCCTTCACCGGGCAACGGAGCGAGGCGGTGAACGATCCCCGGCACGGGAACGGCCGGCGGCATACCGTGACCGGGCTGTCCGCCGAGGGCGTGGAGAAACAGGTCGCCGTGACCTTTTTCGAACAGCTACCCGGCATGGCGCTGCTACAGACGCGCTACCGCAACCAGGGCGCGGGCCCGCTGCAAGTCGTCGGCTGGCGAAACGCGGCGCACGAGCTGGCCGATGCGCCCGGCGGCTTCTGGAGCTTCTCGGGCGCCACGCACGAGGACCGCCGAGATTGGGTGCTGCCCCTCGGCGCCGGATTCGAACAGCGCAACACCCTGTCCATGGCGGCCTCCGACTACGGCGGCGGCACGCCGGTCGCCAACATCTGGCGCAGGGACGTCGGACTGGCCGTGGGCCACGTCGAACCCGTGCCGCGACTGCTGGACCTGCCGGTGCGCAGGACGGCCAAGGGCGCGAGCATCGCGGTCGAGTGCCTGCAGCCGGTCACGCTGGCGCCCGGCCAGTCCCTGGCGACCGACCGCACCTTCCTGTGCGTGCACGCCGGCGACCACTTCGCGCCGCTGGCGCATTACCGGCGCTTCATGCAAGACGAAGGCATCGTGGCGCCGCAGGCGCCCGAATCCGCCTTCGCCCCGATCTGGTGCGCCTGGGGCTACGAGCGCGACTTCACCGTCGCGCAGATCCTGGCCACCCTGCCCAAGGTGCGCGAGCTGGGCTTCGAATGGGCCGTCCTGGACGATGGCTGGCAGACCAACGAAGGCGACTGGCGGATCGACGCGAAGAAGTTCCCGCGCGGCGACGACGACATGCGCGCGTTCGTGCAGGCCGTGCGGGTGGAGGGCCTGCGCCCGCGCCTGTGGCTGGCGCCGTTGGCGGCCGATCCGGGCAGCGACGTGCTCCACCGGCATGCCGACATGCTGCTCCTGGACGAGGACGGCGCCTTCCAGAAGGTCAGCTGGTGGAACGCCCTCACCCAGTGTCCGGCCTACCAGCCGACGGTCGACTACTACGTCGCGCTGGTGAAGAAGGCGATCGGCGATTGGGGCTTCGAGGGCATCAAGCTCGATGGCCAGCACCTCAACGCCGTGGCGCCCTGCCACAACCCGGCGCATGGGCATGCACATCCCAACGAGTCGTGCGAGAAGCTCGCCGATTTCTGGAACGCGATCCACGCAGCCGCGCGCGAGGCCAACCCCGAGGCGGTGGTCGAGCTGTGCCCGTGCGGCACCGCCTTCGCGTTCCACAACCTCCCGGCCACCGATCAGTACCCTTCGTCCGATCCGCTCTCCTCCTGGCAGGTGCGCAGCAAGGGCAAGACCATGAAGGCGCTGATCGGCGGCGGCAGCAGCTACGCCGGCGACCACGTGGAACTGTCCGACGGCGGCGACGACTTCGCCTCCAGCGTCGGCATCGGCGCGGTGATCTCCTCGAAGTTCACCTGGCCGAAAGACACCGATCGCCCTACAGCGCCGCTGCCGCCCGGCGGCTACGTACTCACGCCGGAGAAGGAAGCGTTGTGGCGCAAGTGGGTCGATCTCTACAGGCAGCACATGCTGCCCAAGGGCGACTACCTGGGCACGCTGTACGACATCGGCTTCGACAAGCCCGAGGCGCACGCGATCGCCAGGGACGGCGCGCTGTACTACGCGTTCTATGCCGACGAGTGGACCGGCCCGGTGCAGCTGCGCGGCCTGGGCGAAGGCCGCTACCGCGTGCGCGATCTGTTCAATGAAACCGACCTGGGCACGGTGGATGCGCAGGCCAACACCCTGGACGCCACGTTCAGCCGCTTCCTGCTGCTGCAGGCCACGCCGGCCGGGGAGCGCGCATGAGCGCGCCGGCCACGTCGCCGCGCCGCGCCTGGCTGGCCTACGCGCTGGCCACCGTCGCACTCTGGGGCACGTGGGGCGCGCTCGCAGGACTTTCGGCGGAGCACGGGTTTCCCGACACGCTGGTGTACTGCGTGTGGGCGCTGACCATGATCCCCCCCGCGCTCTTCATCCTGTGGCGCAGCGGCTGGGCGCTGGACAGGTCGCCGCGCGCGATCGGGTACGGGATGACGATCGGCCTGCTGGGCGCCGGCGGGCAGATGGTGCTGTTCCACGCACTGACCGTCGGACCGGCGTACTTCGTGTTCCCGGTCATCTCGCTGTCGCCGGTGATCACCATCGCGCTCTCGTTCCTGCTCCTGCACGAGCGCACGGGATGGCAGGGCGCCCTGGGCATCGTGCTGGCGCTGGTGGCGCTGCCCCTGCTCGACCTGTCCTTCGGCCGTGCACCGTCGCAGGGCATGGGCTGGTTCGCGCTTTCCCTGCTGATCATGGCGGCATGGGGCGTGCAGGCCTTCTTCATGAAGCTGGCGAACCACACGGTGCGCGCGGAGAGCATCTTCTTCTACATGGCGCTCGGCGCCCTGCTGCTGATGCCGGTGGCCTGGGCGATGACCGACTGGAACCAGCCCATCAACCTGGGGCTGGACGGGCCCTGGATGACGGCCGCCATCCAGATCCTCAACGCCGTCGGCGCCCTGACGCTGGTGTACGCCTTCCGCTACGGGAAGGCCATCGTCGTCTCGCCGCTGACCAATGCCGGCGCGCCGCTCGTCACCGCCGTGCTGGCGCTGGTGTTCGCCAGCGTCGTACCCGGCCCGCTGAAGATGATCGGCCTGGCGCTGGCGCTGGTGGCCGCGCTGCTGCTGGTGCTCGAGCCGGAACGCGAAGACGCCTCCGCTCCCGTGACGGGGTCCGCCTGATGCACGCACTGATCGACCTCGTCGCGCGCCACCGGCAGGAGCACGCCGGCGGCGTGACCTCGATCTGCTCGGCGCACCCCATCGTCATCGAGGCGGCGCTGCGGCATGCGCAGCGCGCGGGCGATGCGATGGTGCTGTTCGAGGCGACCTGCAACCAGGTCAACCAGGACGGCGGCTACACCGGCATGACCCCTGCCGGCTTCGTGGATTTCGTCCAGGGCATCGCCACGCGGATCGGCGTCGACCGCGCGCGCATCGTGCTGGGCGGCGACCATCTCGGCCCGAACCCCTGGACGGCGCTGGACGCCGCCGCCGCCATGGCGAAGGCCGAGGCGATGGTGGCCGATTACGTTGCAGCCGGCTTCCGCAAGATCCATCTCGACTGCTCGATGGCCTGCGCCGACGATCCCTCGCCCTTGCCGGAAAGCGAGATCGTCAGGCGCGCCGTGCACCTGTGCCGGGCGGCGGAAGCCGCGCACGCGCAGGCCGGCGGCGAACCGCCGGTGTACGTGATCGGCACCGAGGTGCCGGTGCCGGGCGGCGCGACCGAGGCCATCGAAGGCCTGGCCGTGACCACCCCGCAGGCCGCCCTGGACACCATCCAGGCGCACCGCGAGGCCTTCGCCGCCGCCGGCCTGGAAGACGCCTGGGGGCGCGTGATCGCGTCGGTGGTGCAGCCGGGCGTCGAGTTCGATCATCACGATGTCGTCGACTACCGACGCGACCAGGCCCGCGACCTGAGCCGGGCGATCGCCACCGTGCCCGGGATGGTCTTCGAGGCCCACTCCACGGACTACCAGACGCGCGATGCCTTGCGCGCGCTGGTCGAAGACCATTTCGCCATCCTCAAGGTGGGACCGGGCCTGACCTTCGCGCTGCGCGAGGCGCTGTGGGCCCTGGATGCCATCGAACGGGAATGGGTCGATGCCGACGCGCAGGCGCGCATGCGCGAGGTGGTCGTCGCCCGCATGCGCGAACAGCCCGGGCACTGGCAGCGCTACTACCATGCCGAGGGCCGGTCCCTCGCCGTCGACCTGCAGTACAGCCTCAGCGACCGCATGCGCTACTACTGGCCCGATCCGGCCATCGAAGCGGCGCGCCGGCGCCTGTTCGAGAACCTGCGTGCAGACCCGCCGCCGCTTTCACTGATCAGCCAACACCTCCCCCATGCACTGTATGCCGTGCGCAACGGAAGCGCGACCCGCGACCCGCTTTCGCTCGCCATGGCGCATGTCAGTGCCGTCCTGGACGACTATCATCATGCCTGCCGTCACCATGAAAGCCAGTGAACACCTCGGCGTTCCCGAAGCCGAGCTCGTCGCCTCCGGCGCGGTCTGGACCGCGCGGGAGATCGAGCAGCAACCGCGCACGCTGCAGCGCACGCACGAACTGGTGTCGGCGCTGCACGACCGGATCCAGGCGTTCGTCGCCCCGATCGCGGGCGACGCCCGCGCGCGCGTCCTCCTGACCGGCGCCGGCACCTCCGCCTACATCGGCCTGTGCCTCGCCCCGTTGCTCGATCGCCGGCTGGCGGCGCGCATCGATGCCGTTCCCACGACCGATATCGTGAGCGCGCCGCAGCTGTACCTGGAGCCCGGCCAACCGCTGCTGCTGGTGTCGTTCGGGCGCTCTGGCAACAGCCCCGAGAGCCTGGCCGCCGTGGAGCTGGCGGAATCGATGGTCAGGGACGTGCGGCACCTCGTGGTGACCTGCAACGCTGAGGGCGCGCTCTGCCGGATCCCCGTCGGCAGCGCCATGACGCTGTTGCTGCCGGAAGAGACCCACGACGCCAGCTTCGCCATGACGTCGAGTTTCAGCTGCATGATGTACGCCACGCTGGTTGCACTCATGCCAAGGGGCGCCATGGACACCCGGATAGGCGCCATCGCGCGGGCGACCGAACGCGTGATCCACGAGGCGCTCCCCGCGGTCCAGGAACTGGCACTGCACGGGTACGACCGGGTGGCCTACCTGGGCAGCGGACTGCTGCAGGGACTGGCGCGCGAAGCGGCGTTGAAGCTCGGCGAGCTCACCAACGGCGCGGTGGCCACGTGCTTCGACTCGCCGCTGGGATTCCGCCATGGGCCCAAGACCTTCGTCACCGACAGGACACTGGTGGTCGTCTTCGTCTCGAACGATCCCCTCACCCGCCGCTACGATCACGACCTGCTGGACGAGCTGCGGCGCGACCGCTGCGCGGCTCGCATCGTCGAGGTGACGGCGCAGCCCCGCCAGGAAACCGCCCGGGACGCCATTGCGGTGCCCGACATGGCCGAAGCCGACGACGTCGACCTGCTTTGGCCCTATGTCGCGGTCGCCCAGACCTATGCCTTCCACGCTTCGCGCGCCATGGGGCTCTCACCGGACAACCCGAACAGCCAGGGCACGGTGAACCGCGTGGTGCAGGGCGTCCGGCTCTACCCGCCGACGCCATGACGGGCGATCTGTTCCTGGGCGCGGACGGGGGCGGCACGAAGACGCGCTTCGCCCTGATCGATGGCGAGGGCCGGCTCCTTGCCCAGGCGCGGCTGGGGACCACCTATCACCCGCATGTCGGGCTCGACGGCGTGCGCGAGATCCTGGCAGGCGGCGTCGAACAGGTGCTGCGGGAGGCCGATGTGCAGGCGGCGAACCTCGGCTTTGCTTTCTTCGGCCTGCCTGCCCATGGCGAAGACAGCCGCGTCACGCCGCTGCTGGACGCGATCCCGGCCGCGATCCTGGGCCACGACCGGTATGCCTGCGACAACGACATGGTGTGCGGCTGGGCCGGATCGCTGGGATGCGCGGACGGCATCAACATCGTGGCCGGGACCGGATCGATCGGCTACGGGCAGCGCCAGGGCCTGGCCGCGCGCGCCGGAGGCTGGGGCGAGGCGTTCTCCGACGAGGGGTCCGCCTACTGGATCGCCATGCAGGGCTTGAACGCGTACTCGCGGATGAGCGACGGCCGCCGTCCGAAAGGACCGCTGCATGACATCCTCAAGCGCGCGCTCGGGATCGAGCACGACCTCGACCTTTGCGCACGCGTCTATGGATCACAGGCGTTTACGCGCGCGGGCATCGCCGAGCTGTCGCTGACGGTCGCCGAGGCTGCGCGATCCGGAGATACCACGGCAACGGCCATCTTCCAGATGGCCGGACAGGAGCTGGCCCGGATCGCCGAGGCGTTGAGGACGGCCCTGCATTTCGATGCCGAAGAAACCGTGCCGCTCTCCTGGTCCGGCGGCGCCTTCAGTGCCGGCGACCTGCTGCTGGGTCCATTCCGGGACGCGCTTCGCATGGCGAGCCCCACGTTCGACCTGCGATCGCCCTTGTACGACCCGCATCACGGCGCGGCCCTCTACGCCGCCCGGCTGGCGCGTCTTCCCATCGCTCGTCACAGGTAGCGCTGACTAGCCCGGCATCGGCCATGGCCGGGCCGTGACTTCCGGAGGATGACGCACGTCGGCAGCGACGGGATGATCGGGATTCCATCGACGAACGGGAGACTGCAATGCCGTAAGCGGCACGCCGAAGGCCGATAGTCGGCGGCCTCCGGTCACCGCTCCTGGAAAGCCAGGCGTGCACCCAGCGCGCAGTACACGCCGCCGACGAACTTGCCCTGCCACTTCAGAACGGTCGGGTTCCGACGCAGGAAGTTGCCGAGGCTGCCGGCGCCAAGCGCGAATACGACGGTGCTGAGCAGGCCGAGCAGGACGAACACGACGCCCAGCACGGCCAGTTGGCCTGCGACCGAACCATTGCCGGGCCGCACGAACTGCGGCAGGAACGCGAGGAAGAACAGCGCGGTCTTCGGGTTGAGCACTTCGGCCAGCACGGCCTGGCGGAACGCCTTGGCCGCCGTGACCGGGAGCGCACCGGAGGTCGGGTCCAACGGCGCTTTCTCGAGGATCGCACGCACTCCGAGATACACCAGGTAGGCCGCTCCCAGATACTTGACGATGCTGAAGAGCACCGCCGAAGCGGCGATGATCGCCGAGATGCCGATGATCGCCAGGATCGTATGAATCAGGTCGCCCGCGGCGATCCCCGCGCCTGTGGCGATTCCCACGCGGGTTCCGGAACTGCTGGCACGCGCGACCGTCAGCAGGGTGGCAGGGCCCGGAATGAACACGAAGCCGAGAACGATCGCAACGTAGGTGATCAGGGTCATCGGATCGATCATGCGTGCGTCTCCCGAGCGGTGTGTCGCCTCGCTAGCCGCGTTATATACCAGACGCAGGCATGCCGTGCCCCGTCCTTCCCGATGGGCAGCGCTTGCCGGCGCCGCGAGTGCCGGGTGTGCGCGACGCCATGCAGCTCAGTCCACGCAGAGAGTGACGGCTGCCCCGTCGGTCATCCGCTGCTGGCACCCGAACCGATTGGTGTCGGCGCTGCAGGTGCCGCTCACCGTGGCGCCGTCCTCGCTGCCCTCCGACGCCAGGCACAGGCCTTCGCACTGGGCGCCGTCGGTGCAGGCCTTGCCGGCGTCGGTGGTCCGCAACAGGCACTGCTTGACCGGCGCGCGACCCAGCTGCGTCCACTGGCCGCCGCGCTGCAGGCACTCGGCCTCGCTGGCGACGGGTTGCATGGACAGCGTGGAAGACTGCTCCGCCGGCGTGCTGCAGGCGGCGAGCAGGACGAGCAGCAGGGCGGTTGCGAGCGACTTGAGCATGGATGGGATCCGTGAGTGGGGAAAGGGAGTTCAACCGATGGATTGCGCGCCTCCGGCGTGATTCTTCGAAGCAAGCCTCAGGCTCTTGCCGGGGGATATTTTCTTTCCAGCCGGAAAAGCCGGCTCTGGCTCGAATGCAACTTGCTTAAGCATCGTCATTCCCGCGAAGGCGGAAATCCATGGACGTCAAGTGATTGAAAATCAACGTTCTTGGACGACCAGCCCTTCGGGCTGTTGTAAAGCGCTTCCCGTCTTCGCGGGAATGACGAGCAAAAGCCGGACGCTTCCGGTTAAGTAAACGCCATTCGACTCTGGCTCCAGATACGTCCTGCCTCATGTTGCCGGAGCGGCGGACGCCGGTGCGGGCTCTTCTGCAAGTACGGACGCGTAGACCGGCTCCTGTGCGACCTCCTCCAGCAGCCATGTGCGGAACGCCTGGATCTTGGAGCTATGGCGGCGGCCGGCGGGATACACCAGCCAGTAGTCGCGCTCGTCGCGCAGGATCAGATCGAACGGCTGCACGAGCTCACCGGACGACAGTTCCTTCCGGAAGAACAGCGGCGAGGTGATCGCCACGCCGTGCCCGGCAACGGCCGAGGTGATCTCGAACTGCTCGACGCTCAGGTCGATGCTCGGCCTGGCCCCGAGATCGGCGTCCATCACGCCGGCGGCATCGAACCATTGCCGCCACCAGCGCTCGCGGCCCATGCGCTGGAGCCCAAGCAGGTCCGCAGGCGTACGCAACCGTTCGCGCACCTGCGGACTGCACAGGGGCGTGAACAGGCTCGGCAGCAGCCGATCCGCCACCAGCCCCGGCCAATCGCCACGGCCGCTGCGCAGGCCGACGTCGAATTCGCCCGCGCTGAAATCCACGGTCGGCACCGACGTATCCAGCCGCACCGCGAGCCTGGGATGCGCCAGTTGGAACGCGCCCAGGCGCGGCACCAGCCAGGTGGCGGCGATGGTCGGCAGCGAGGTGATGGCCAGCTCGTGCTCGGCGCGCTCGTGCACCTGCCCGAAGGCCGTGCGCAGGGTGCGGAAGGCGTCCAGCACCGCCGGCGCCAACCGTTGTCCGGCCGCCGTCAGCACGACCTGGCGCGGCAGACGCTGGAACAGGGTCAAGCCCAGGCGTCGCTCCAACTGCTTGATCTGGTAACTCACCGCGGCCTGCGTCATGTGCAGCTCGTCGGCGGCGCGGGTGAAGCTCGACAACCGTGCGGCGGCCTCGAACGCGCGGACCATGCTCAGTGGCGGCAACGGCTCTGTGGCGACGACCTTATTCATAACCCCACCTTATCTATCGAGGTTCATATTCTCGTTGTGCGTTGCGCTGCTCGGACCTAGATTCCTTGACATGAATCGATCAACGGCCCGATTGACGTACTCGAACCGCTTCGGCGGCGACTATCTGACAAAAGTCACCCTAGGGCAAGAAACCCGTCCCGGGGAGGCGCCATCAGTGAGTCCGGCCGCTGCTCTTGCCGTCGTTCCCGCGCTGGCCGCCACCGGCGCAACGCCCGGCACGACGGTCCCGGCGATCGCCGGGCGTTGAACCAATACCCACCGGAGGACTGCCATGCGAACCCTGCCCATCCTGTTGGCCGCGCTACTGCTGGCGGCGCCCACGCGACCCATTGCATCGCCGGCGGCGATCAGCCCCGAAGCGGTGGTGCGAGCGGACTTCGAGGCCCTCGGCGCGGGCGACCTGGATCGGCTGGCCGGCCTGTTCGCCGAGGACATCCGGATGTACGGCCTGCCGAGCGAAGCGCACACGCTGGTGGGCCGGCGTACGAATCAGATCCGCGACCGCGCCGGGCTGCGCCGGCATCTCGAAGTCCCGTTCGCCAACGGGAATGTCGCCCGGCATGAAGTCATCGACATGCTCTCGCTGGGCGAACTGGTCGCAGTGCGCGTGGCGATCCACGCGCACGACGACGCACCTGCGGATCACGCCCTCACCGTGTTCCGGGTACGCGACGGCCTGATCCAGGCCATCTGGCACGTGGCGAAGGAAGCCGCCGCGCAGCCGCAATCCGGCGCCGCGGCGAAGGCGGTGATCCAGCAGCTGGTGGAGGCCAACAACCGCGGCGATGTCGATGCGTTCCTCGCGCTGTTCGCGGCGGACGCGCGCAACTTCCACTTCCGTCGCGACCCGGAGCGGCTGGGCGGCGGTCCGTCGGGAAGCGTCACCGATCAGGCCAGCCGCGAGCGCGTGTTCCGCGAGATGTTCGCCCAGGGAGCGCCGGTGCAGGTCAGCACCGTGGCGAGCGTGGCGCTGGGCGAATGGGTGGTGGCGCGCGACGAGGCCGTCAAGCCCGACGGCAGCATCCTCGACGGGCTGTCGATCTATCGCGTGCGCGACGGCCGGATCATCGACGACTGGTACGTCGCCGAACAGCCGCGGCAGTAGTCACTCGGGCTCCCGTCATGCCGATGACCTGACGCCTTGCCGCAAGCACCCCTGCAATCACGTCGCCCGCGTCCCGCGCGGGTATCGATCCTCTATTGCCCGTCTCCCATGCCCAACCTGTCGATCGTCGCCATCGCCTGCCTGTTCGCCTGCCCGGCCCTGGCCAACGCCGCGCTCGTCATCGACGGTCGCCCGGACGAAGCGGAATGGGAGAACGCCCACCGCTACGCCGATTTCAGGGTCGTCGTTCCCTACACCCTGGGCGAGCCGACGCTGCCGACCGAGGCGCTGTTGCTGTCGACGCCGGATGGCATCGCCGTGGCGTTCATCAATACGCATCCGCCGGAGGTTCCCCGCCTGAAGCCGCGCCTGGAGCGCGACCAGAGCCGGGCATCCGACCACGTCAACTTCATCATCGACTTCGATGGCGACGGCAGGGTCGGGTACGGCTACTCGGTGCTGCTGTCCGGATCGATCGCGGACTACGTCGTCACCAACGAGACCAGCTTCAACTACGACTGGAACGGGGATTGGCGCAGCGCCGTGCACGAAACCGACGAGGGCTGGACGGTCGAAATGCTGATTCCCTGGTCGGCCGTCGCCATGCGCGGAAGCGACACGCCGTCCCGCCTGGTCAAGGTGCATTTCGACCGCGTCCTCGGCACCACCCGGGAGCGGTCCGGGGCGCCACCCGCGGCGGCCTCGCGTGGACGGTTCGTGTCGGACTTCGCGCCGCTGGAAATCCCGCAGTACCGTCGCGCGTCGTTCCACGTGTTCCCGTACCTGACCGCCCAGCAGGATTTCGTCGACGACGACCGCGACTACAAGCTGGGCGCCGACCTGTTCTGGAAACCGTCGGCCGGCTTCCAGCTCAGCGCCGCGCTCAATCCGGACTTCGGGCAGGTCGAGGCCGACGAGCTGGTCGTCAATTTCGACGCGATCGAGACGCTGTTCACCGATCGCCGGCCCTTCTTCACCGAGAACCAGGGGTTCTTCGACCTGCACACGCCGGACGACGGGCAGCTGATCTACACGCGCCGCATCGGCGGCGCTTCGGACGACGGCTCCGGCCGTGCGGCCGATATCGATGCCGCCCTCAAGGTGAACGGCTCGTTCGGTTCGCTCGGCTACGGTGCGCTCGCCGCGCAGGAAGCCGACGACGCCGGGCGTTCGTTCTACGCCGCGCGCCTGCTGCGATCGCTGGGGCCGGCCCTGAGCGTGGGCTGGCTGGGCACGTACGCCGAACGCCCGGCGCTGGATCGCGACGCGAACGTCCAGACGTTCGACCTGAGCCTGCGGCCGGGTCCGCAGTGGCGGGTCGATGCGCAGCTGCTGGCCAGCGCGGTAAAGACCGGAGAAGTCTCCACCCGCGGCGATGGCGCCTGGGCGCGGGTGAAGTGGACGCCGACCGACGGCTGGCAACACGAGGTGGAGGCCCTGCACTTCGGCCGGGACCTCGATTTCAACGACATGGGATACCAGCGCCGCCCCGGCCTCAACCAGCTCCAGGCCACCACCGAGTACGTGCATCGCGCCGCGGCCGGAAATGCGCGGCTGCGCGCCACGCGCTGGCGCGCGAAGGCGCAGGCGCGCAGCAACGATGACGGCGAGGCCTTGCCGGGAGTGCTGCGCCTGACCCAGACAAGCGACTTCCGCAGCGGCGCCTCGCTCCAGTTCGACCTCACCCTGGAAAGCGCCGGCATCGATGACCTGATCTCGCGCGGGAACGGCGACTGGGAACGGCCGGCGCGCCAGCGGCTGATCGTCACCCATCGCACGCCGGTGCAGCGGCACTGGCAACTGCGCAGCGAACTGCACGTGTTCGAGGCGGGGCTCGGCGGCACCGCGGTCGGCGAGAAGTTCATGCTCGACTGGTTTCCGCGCGACGATTTCAACCTGCAGCTGCGGGTCGAACCGCTGCATCCGGGCGACTGGTTGGTGTGGGAGCGCGGCCGCGAGTTCGGGCGCTATCGCCGGCGCATGCATATCTATGGCGTCGACGCCAACTGGTTCCCGGGCCGGAAGCACGAGTTCCGCCTCAAGGCGCAATGGCTCGCCGTCGATGCGCGCGAGGGGCGAGGTTATCGTCTCGAGGGCGGCACCCTTGCAGCCACCGGCGAGCGCCTGCCGGACTTCGCCGTGAATTCATTCGGTCTGCAACTGCGCTACCGCTACGAGTTCGCGCCCCGGTCGGACCTGTACCTGGTCTACTCGCGCGGCGGCACGCTGACCACCGAGGGCGATCCGCAGTCGAGCTTCGATCTGCTCGAAGAGGCGCTGCAGCTACGCGATGCCGACCAGTTCCTGGCCAAGCTGCGTTTCAGGTTCTAGTTGGGAATGACTAGTTGGAATGACCTGGCTGGGAACGACATATGAATGATCCAATCCGGTCCCGCCACGATCCACAAACATGGCTTATGCATGAGGCCGATTTTCGCGTTGTCCGGCATCATTCCCGGGCCTAGGCTTCACGTCATGACACTGACTTCGGCAAGCTCCAGATTCACCTATGCGATGCTCGCGCTCGTGCTGATGCCGATCAACAGCGGCGCGGCGTTCGCTCAGGCGGCGCCGACGCCCGAACAAGTGGTGCTGGCCCATGCCGAAGCCTGGAGCAACGGCGACCTGCCGGGCCTGCTCGCCCTGTTCTCCGACGACGCCCGCAGCTACCAGCGGCCCACCGATCCGCACAAGCTCACCGGCGAGCTGTCGGACACGATCGGCAGCAAGGACCAGCTGGCGGCCTACTTCAAGGCGATATCCGCCAAGCCGCTGGCGCGCGAGAAGGTCCTCGAGATGGCGACCGTGGGCGACGTGGTGATCGCGGCGGGGGAGTCCGCCGATCCACCGGACTACGCGCCCGGCATGCGGTTCCTGACCGGATACCGCGTCCGCGACGGCCGGATCCACGATCTGTGGCATATCGCCTGGATTCCCGCCCGGGCGCCGGTCGGGCCCGACCCCGCCGAGACGATCCGGCAGTTGATCGCCGCCAACAACGCGGGCGACGCGGACCGCTTCCTCGCGTTGTTCGGTCCGGACGCGAAGCACTTCCGCTATTCCGACGACCCGCGCAAGCTCGCGGACATGCAGTCCGGAACGTTGGTCGATGCCGCCAGCCGCGAAAGATTCTTTCGCGATTATTTCGCCGGCGCGCCGGCACGGGTCGAAGCCGTCAAGCTGTTTTCGGTTGGCGATCTGGTAGTCGAGCAGTCGCACGTCGCCGGTTTCGCCGACGCGCCGGGAAAGATCGTCAACGAGATTTCGATCTATCGTGTCCGCAACGGACGTATCGCGTACCGCTGGCTGTTGGGCGAAGAAACGCTCGAGACACCTGCGCGCAGAGCAACACGTTGATCGTTTCACGCGCCAAGCTCGCGGGCCGCACGCCGCAGCATGGCACATTTTGATACGCCCGCCACCAACCCAGGAGTGCCATGATGCGAATCTCGGTCCTGCCGCTGATCGCCCTGCTGCTGGTCACGCTGCTGCCGTCGCCTGCGGCCGCCGGTGCGGCGATCGCGACCAACGATACAGAAGCCGTGGTGTTGAAGGATTTCGAAGCCTTGAGCGCCGGCGACGCGGAAGGCCTGGCCGCCCTGTTCGCGCCCCGGATCGAGATGTATCGCCTGCCCACCGAAGCGCACACGCTGGTCGGCCCGCGTTCGGACAGGATGCGCACGCGAGAGGAGCTACGGGCCTACTTCGAGGAGGCGTTCGTCGCGAAGCCACCGGTGCGCCATGAGGTGCTCGAGATGGTCTCGCTCGATGATCTTGCGGTCGTGCGCGTCGCCATCCACGCGCCGGACGGTACGCCTGCCGAACATGCATTCACCGCCTTCCGCGTGCGCGACGGCCTGATCGAGAGCATCTGGCACATCGCCCGCGAGCCAGCGGCCGCACCGCAATCCGGCGCGGCCGCCAGGGCCACGATCCGGCAGCTCGGGGAGGCCAACAATCGCGGCGATGCCGACGCGGTAGTCGCCCTCTATCACCCGGATGCGAAGCACTCCCACGCCCGCCGCGATCCTGCGAGGCTGGGCGGCGCTCCTCCCGCGCGCGTCATCGACCAGGCGAGCCGCAGGCGCTTCTATCGCGAACTGTATGCCGAGGGGACCCCGACGCAGGTCGGCCTCGTCGACAGCGCGGCGCTGGGCGAGTGGGTGGCTACCCGCGAGCGCTACACCGCCCCCGACGGCCCGCCGCGCGATCACCTGACCATCTATCGCGTGCACGACGGCCTGATCATCGACGAATGGCATCTCGCTCCGTGACGCTTCCGCCGACAGGGGGAACAAGGAGTCCCGCTGACGCAGTATCGGAAGGGGCGAAGACGGGCCAGGCTCCGAGTCGGCCGCGCGGGCGCGGACTTCCGTTTCACACCGCCACAGGCCCGCGCCAGCCGCGCTGCAGAACGGTTGGCCGCCCGGCCATGATCCCTCGGGGTTGTCGATTCCGGCGGGCGCCATGCGTCGTACGGATGCAGCGCCCGGGAGCAGGAGGCCCGGGCGGGCACGATGCAGCCCCATCCGACGCGCACCAACCCAACGGAGAACCCCGATGTCCAAGACGATCTTTGTGAACCTCCCGGTGAAGGACCTCGCCGCCTCGACCCGCTTCTACGAGGCGATCGGGTGCACGAAAAACGAACAATTCAGCGACGAAAACGCAGCCTCGATGGTCTGGTCGGACACGGTCACCTTCCAGCTGCTCACCCGCGACTACTACTCGACCTTCACCAAGAAGCCGATCGCCGACGCGCACGGCACCAGCGCCATGCTGATCGCGCTGCCGCGCGACAGTCGCGAGGAAGTGGACGCGATCGTCGAGGCCGCGGCGCCGGCCGGCGGCAAGGTCGACATCCGAGCCCCCCAGGACATGGGTTTCATGTACCTGCGCACGTTCGAGGATCCCGACGGCAATACCTTCGAACTGATGTTCATGGATCCTGCGGCTGCCATGCCGGGAGAGCAGGCCGAAGCCTCCTGACGTGGTGGCTGCAGCGGCGCGATATTCGGCGGGCGCGCCTGCATGGACGCCGGACATCGCGCTCCGGCTCGCGCCCGACCGGTCCTGACGCGCTAAGCTGCGCACATCGGCGGCCGCCGCGCAGATATCCCGATGCCGGAATTCGAAATCAGCCCGCTGCTGGACACCGGTACGCTCGCAGTGAAGAACGTGTGCTGCCGCGGCAGCTGCCGCCACCGCAGCGCCGAGGAATGCGCGGCCGCCACGCATCTGGTGTTTCCCTACCGCGGCCTCTACCTGCGCCACGTCGGCAGTGACCAGTCGGTGGCCGACGCCAACCATGTGCTGTTCTTCAACGCCGGCGAGGGCTATCAGGTCAGCCATCCGGTGATCGGCGGCGACGCCAGCCTGGTGCTGTCGATATCGCCGGCGCTGCTGCGCGAACTGGCGCCGGCCGCGCTGCTGCACCGGCGCGAGGAGCCGGGCTTCCGCGTGCAGTCCCTGCGCATCGACCCGCGCGCCCAGGCGCTCGTCGCGCTGCTGCGCCACAGCCTGCATCACGGCGGCATCGAGCCGCTGGAAGCCGAAAGCCTGGCGCTGACCCTGATGTGCCGCAGCCTGGGGCCGCGCACCGCCCACGCCACCACTGCCACCCGGGCGCGACGGCGGCTGGTGGACCGGGTCAAGGTGCTGCTGGCTGGTGAAATGGGCCGGCGCTGGAGCCTGGCGGAAATCGCTGCCGAGATCGGCGGATCGCCGGTCTACCTGACCCAGGCCTTCCAGCAGGTCGAAGGCGTCCCGCTGCACCGCTACCACCTGCGGCTGCGGCTGGCGCGGGCGCTGGATCTCGTCGTCCACTGCGAGGACATGTCGGCGCTGGCGCTGGACCTGGGCTTCTCCAGCCACAGCCACTTCACCGCGGCGTTCAGGCAGGCCTACGGCCATACGCCGTCCGCCTTTCGCGAATCGGCGCTGGCCAAGAGCGCCTGATCCCGCCGATCGCTAAAGATTTCGACAGCGCCATGGTACCCACGATGTTCCCCTGAACGCGCCCGGATTGGCGGGCGTGAACGGAGAGCGTCATGAGCGAAACGACCTGCGCCGCCTGCGACTACCCGCTGGACGGCAATGCCATCGAGGTGACCATCGGCGGCCGCATCGTCGAGGTGTGCTGCAAGGAATGCGCGCAGAAGCTGGGCGAAGCCGAGGCACGCAAGTGATGGATGCGCGCGAATTCTTCGGCACGCGCAAGACCATGGCCACGCGTTCTGGCGCGATCAGCTACGTCGAACGCGGCAGCGGCCCGGCCGCCCTGTTCGTCCACGGCGTTCTGCTCAACGGCTATCTGTGGCGCCACCAGCTGGCTGGTCTGGCCGATACGCGACGCTGCATCGCCGTGGACCTGCTGGCGCACGGGTATACGGAAGCGGCCGAGGGCCAGGACGTCTCGGTGACCGCCAACGCGCACATGCTGGCGCAGTTCCTCGACGCGTTGGGCATCGGACAGGTGGACCTGGTCGGCAACGACAGCGGCGGCGGCATCTGCCAGATCTTCGCCGCGCTTTACCCGCAGCGCCTGCGCAGCCTGACCCTGAGCAACTGCGACGCCCACGACAACTGGCCGCCGGAGGCGTTCCAGCCGTTCGTGGCCATGGTCGCCGCGGGCGGGCTTGCCGACACGCTGAAGGCCATGCAGGCGGACAAGGCGGTGTACCGCTCGGCGCTGGCACCGGCCTACGAGCGTCCGGAGCAGCTCCCGGACGCCACCATCGATGCCTACCTGCATCCGTTCCTGGAATCGGACAGGCGCCTGCGCGAACTCGAACGTTTCGTCGACGCATTCGACTGCCGTCACACGCTCGCCGTCGAAGACGGACTGCGGCGCCTGCAAGCGCCGACCCTGATCGCCTGGGGTACCGACGACGTGTATTTCCCGCTGGAATGGTCGCGCTGGCTGCAGCAGACCATCCCGGGCGCGACGCGCCGGATCGAGTTCGACGGCGCACGCATCTTCTTCCCCGAGGAACGCTGGGCGGACTTCAATCGCGAGTTGCGGGCGCATTGGGATGCGAGCGGCGGGACCGCCACCGGCGATGCCTCCGCGCGCGAAGCGATCACGTAGGGGCGGCGCATGAATCAGGGAACGCCGGCGGCACCGGAGCGGCCGATGGGATCGTCGAGACCGATGGCCGTGTACGGCGCCTACGGCCATACCGGGCGCTTCATCGTCGCCGAGCTGTTGCGCCGCGGCCGCACGCCGATCCTGTGCGGCCGCGACGCCGGGAAGCTGGAAGCAATGGCGGCGCAGTTTCCCGGCCTGGCACGGCGGGTGGCGACGATCGCCGATCCGCACTCCCTGGATCGCGCGCTGGACGGGGCGGCCGCCGTCGTCAACGCCGCCGGTCCCTTCCTCGATACCGCCGAGGCGGTGCTCGAAGCCGCATTGCGCGCGCGCATCCATTACCTCGATACCAGCGCGGAACAGCGCGCGGCGTTCGCGGTGCATGAACGCTTCGGCGATCGCGTACGCGAAGCGGGCATCGTTGCGCTGCCGTCGGTGGCGTTCTACGGCGCGCTGGCCGACCTGCTCGCCACCGCCGCCCTCGGCGACTGGCCGGACGCGGACACCATCGACATCGCGGTGGGGCTGGACGGCTGGCATCCCACGCGGGGGACGCGCGTGACCGGCGAGCGCAACCATGGGCGGCGCTGGGTGGTCGAGGGCGACGCACTGCGCGTCGCGCCGGAGCCGCCGCCGACGCGGACCTGGACGTTTCCGCCGCCTTTCGGCACCCAGGAAACGGTGTTGCTGCCCTTGTCCGAGATCGTCGCCATCGCCCGCCACCTCCGCTGCCCGGAAGTGCATGCCTACATGAACCTGGCGCCGCTGCATGATCTCCGCGATCCGGATACGCCACCGCCGGTGGCGGCCGACGAACGCGGACGTTCCGCGCAGACGTTCGTCCTGGACGTGCAGGTGCGGCGGCAGGGGCGGATGCGTCGCGCCATCGCGCAGGGGCGCGACATCTACGCGGTCACCGCGCCGTTGATCGTCGAGGCGCTGGAGCGCGTGATGACCGGAAAGGCGCCGGGCCCCGGCGCGTTCTCCACCGCCCAGGCCTTCGACGCGCGCGATTTCCTGGCGGCGCTGTCGCCCGAGCACTTCTCGGTCCTCTTCGAGACCCAGCCCTGAAGAACGTGCCCGTATACCCAACTGAAAACCTGTCAGTCGGGCGGCGCTACGCGATTCAGTCCGGCAGCGCCGCGACTGCAACGATTTCAACGACGATGTCGAGTTGCGTCAGCCTGATGAGATGGTCGAGCGCAGTGCCGAGTTCCTCCAGGTCCGATTTGATGTTCGCGAGGATTGCGCGCCACTGCGCCGCTGCATCGCCGGAGAAACCGCCCTCCTTGCCGGCCGGATCGTAGTCGCGCGCCGCCAGCGTCCAAGGCCCGGCGGAAGCAGCGATCAACGGGTCCATCCGAATCCCGACACACTTGTAACTCCCACCCTTCCAACGCTCGGCGCTAGCGTATGCCGCATGCCCGACAACAATCGGCAGCATTGAGGAAAACCGGAGGCTCTGGAAATGAAGACGTACACGACCGAGACACGTGAAAGCCGGCTCGCAGGTGCCTCTCTCGTCGCAGCCGACTGGGTATGCCTTGCGGCCGCGCCGGCCTTTGCGGCGATGGCGCTGCTTACGGCCATTTCCAGCGGCGGCTCGCACGGGATGACGGGCGCGACCGCGCACGGCGCGTCACCGCTGGACGGAATGGCCCTGATGTACTTGCTCATGAGCGCCTTCCACACGGCACCGTGGCTGAAGCTGGTCTCCCGCCGCCGGGGCGGCGCCGGCGGTCGTGATCCGGCGCTCGCCGATCGAGCTGTCATCCGCGCGGTCGAGGGCGGCTCGCATGACCAGGAACCGGCAGCGTCTTGAGACAAGATTTCACATCCGAAGAGAAAGGAGATGAGGCAATGACGACGCATCCGACCGGAACGCGTGAAGAATGGATGACAGCGCGGCTCGAGCTGCTCGAGGCGGAAAAGGCGCTCACGCAGCGCGGCGACGAGGTGGCGCGGCAGCGGCAGGCGTTGCCGTGGGTGCGGGTCGACAAGGCGTATCGATTCGAGACCGATGAAGGGAGCGCCGCGCTCGAGGATCTTTTCAGGGGGCGTTCGCAGCTCATCGTCTACCACTTCATGTTCGGGCCCGACTTCGAGGCTGGATGCCCATCCTGCTCGGCGATCGCGGACGGCTTCAACGGTTCCTACGTCCACCTCGCGAATCACGACGTCATGCTCTGGGCGGTGTCGCGCGCGCCGCTCGCGAAGCTGCAGGCATACAAGCGGCGCATGGGCTGGACGTTTCCGTGGGCGTCGTCGCACGGCAGCGGCTTCAACTTCGATTTCAACGCTTCCTTCACCGAGGAACAACAGCGCGCAGGCAACATGGAATACAACTTCCGGCGCAACGACCCGGTGATGGAAGCCGGGATGGCAGCGACACCGGCGCCTGAATACGCGGCGGTGGCGGCCATGACCGGAACCGACCTTGCCACGTACACGCGCGAGAGGGAGGGCATGAGCACGTTCGCACTCGAGGACGGCGTCGTTTACCACACGTACTCCACCTACTCGCGCGGAGTGGACGGCATCTGGGCCGCGTACGCGTGGCTCGACCGTGCTCCCAAGCGGCGCAACGAGACGGACTTCTGGTGGCGCCACCGCGACGCGTACGGCAAGCGCTGAAAAGCCGCGACGCGATCTCGCCATCGCGACCCATCAACGCTTCGTCCAGCTGGATGTTGCCCCACCCTTCGACGCCTGGCGGCAAGGCCATTCCGGAACCAGCAGCGAGCGATCGGCGGTGAAGTATCGCGTTCCAACCAATGACACGAGAGATCGACCAATCCGGAGGTTGCGATGACCACGACTACACCATCCAAGAACGGCCAGAAAGAAGGAGAGCACGCCATGAACACGCCACCGATCGTGTCGCCGCAGGAGTGGGAGACCGCGCACGAGCAGCTTCTCGTCAAGGAAAAGGCCCTGACCCGCGCCCGTGACGCGCTGGCCGCCGAGCGACGGCGGATGCCGTGGGCTGCCGTGGAAAAGGCATACGTGTTCGACGGCCCCGACGGCAAGGCGAGCCTGCTCGACCTGTTCGAAGGCCGCCGCCAGCTGATCATCTACCGGGCGTTCTTCGAGCCCGGCGTGCACGGCTGGCCGGAGCATGCCTGCATCGGCTGTTCCCTGGGCGCCGACCAGGTCGCCCACCTCGCCCACCTGAACGCGCGCGACACGACCCTCGTGTTCGCCTCGCGTGCGCCGCAGCCCGACATCGCGCGCCTGAAGGCGCGGATGGGCTGGGAAATCCCCTGGTACACCATCACCGACAGCTTCGATGCCGACTTCGGGGTGGACGAATGGCACGGCCACAACGCATTCATCCGCGACGGCGACCGCGTGTTCCGCACCTATTTCATCAACAGCCGCGGCGACGAGGCGATGGGCACCGCTTGGAGCTACCTCGACATGACGGCGCTCGGGCGCCAGGAGGCGTGGGAGGACTCGCCCGAGGGCTATCCCCAGAGCCCGCCCTACAAGTGGTGGAACTGGCACGACAGCTACGTTCCCGACGCTGCGCCCGACCCGAAGTGGGTCGAGGTGTCGGACGCCGCAGACGCCGCCTTGCAGAAGCGCGACGGCTAGTCCGGCAAGGCGCGAAGCAAGTCGCCGGACGTATCGACATGCGATATCGGTACCAGGACGAGGCTTCCCGCCAGCCATTCGACCTCGAGCGGCGTTCCGGCATCCGCGATCGTCTCGTCGCTGACAGCGCCGCCGGTCCCGTAGTTGATCTGATGAAAGCCGTCCTTGAGGATGTCGACCACCAGAACGAGCCGGCTGCCCGCAGCCAGGCGCTTGCTCACGAGCCGCGTGCGATCGAATGGAAGGTCGACGACCTCGCCGGGAACCAGGAGGTCGCGTCGCGCCAGATCCCCGGTCTGGCTCGCACGACCCACGTAGTAGGAGAGCGCAAAGGTGCTGCCGTCCGGCCGCAGCTCGTAGAGCGCGGCGAAGAAATCGAAATCCTTCTTGTTGGTCTTGACACGGAAGCGGCCGGAGAAGCCGCCGCTGAGTTCGACCGGCTGCTCGAACGGATCGCTTTCGAAGACGAGGCCCTCGGAAAAATCAGGCGTTGCATCGATGATCGGGTAGGGATAGTAGCCGGCACCTGTCGTCGTGCGGTCTGAAAAGTCCACCCGCCGGCTGAGACCGGCAATCGCCTCGGGCCGCGCGGTCGCGAGGCGCATGCGCCCGGTCGCGGTGGGGCTGTCGGTGAGGAAAAACGTGCCCCGTGCCGTGCTCATCGCCTCGAGCGATGGCGCATGGCGCCAGCGATTGGCACCCATCACCTGGTAATTGATGCGGTCTTTCAGGATGGCGGGCCTCGGTGATCCTCCGAATACATGATCGAACCAGGAGAAGGTGAGAGCGATCGTGTCGACCTGCGCGATCGGATCGATGGAATAGTCGCGCAACGACTCCGGCTTGAACGCCTGCTGCGCGCCAAAATGATCGTAGGGCCCGATGACGAGATAGTGTTCGGCATCGGGCTTGTGGCGGTAATGCTCCTTCAGGTAATGGACCGCGGAAATCTGGCCGTCATCGTAGTAGCCGGTGATCGAAAGCACCGGAATGTCGATTCCTTCGAACTCCTCTCCATAAGGCACCATCGCCTGCCAGTAGCCGTCATAGATGGGATGCTCGAGCCAGCGCTGGAGCCAAGGATTGGGAGTGCCATCGATCGCGTCGATCTCGCGATAGGCCTTGCCGCTCTGATACCAGTTTTCGTTGAGCGATGCCCAGCGCGCGCGGTCGTTGTTTACATCGCGGTCAAGCGTACGGTTGTTGGTCACATAGAAGGGCCATGCGTAATTTGCGTTCAGGAAGACGCCGTTCTCCATCGGCAGGCCCTGGCCAGGAATCGCGGCGACATAGGGGACGATCGTCTTCAGTGCCTCGGGACGATGCTTTGTCGCTGCCCAGGCCGCAAAGCCGGTATAGCTTCCGCCGTACATGCCGACCCGCCCATCGCTCCACGATTGCCGGGCGATCCACTCGATGGCCGCGACCGTGTCGGCCACCTCGGTTTCGTAGGGCCGGATCGCGTCGGGGCTGTCGAGCTTTCCGCGCGCATTGACGACGATACCGGCATACCCGTGCGCCGCCGCCATGGCCGCGATCCGGCGGTTGCGTGCGCGATCCGAATAGATGGTGAAGTACATCGCCGTCGCCAACGGAGCGTTGGCACCCTTCGGGCGGACCAGTGCTGCCGAAAGCGACACTCCTTCCTGTGTCCGGATCAGGATTGCGTCATCGATCACGAATCGATCGGCGCGCAGGGCTCCGATCGTCTCTTCCGTGGCTTTCCCGAACGTTTCGAACAGCAGGTAATCGGCATAGGCATCCGCGATCTCGATGGCTTCGTCCAACGACACCGTGGCTGCGCCTGCGTGGCGCGAGAGTTGCCGGTCGAGCGCTTCGGCCGAATTCGCCGCATGCGTTTCGAACCATGCGCAAAGACGCTCGGCGACAACGGGGTCGAGCGCGTCTATGCGCTGTTGAAGCAGGCGACGGTAGGTTGCGGTGGCCGCGCGCCGCCCTCTCGGCGTGTCGGGCCGTGCTTCGGTGTAGAGGTCGAGAAAGAAGTGCCGGAAGGTGGCCGGATTTGCCGATGGCGGTACGGGCGGTTCACGCAGGCCTGTAGCCGCCGTGGTGGCGCCACTTGCGATGCCCACCGATATCCGTTCCTGCGACCCCAGCGGCAGCCGGTCGACCGAAGCAAGCGTGAGCGCTCTACGCGCGAACAGCGCCAGGGACTGCCGATCGAGGCTTTCCGCGTCCGCCGCCGCGAGACCATAAGGGACATCCTGGGCAGCGACGTCGTGGGGCACCGGCAACGTCAGAAGAAACAATGCAAGAACTGCGACGATACGCATAGGCTTCACCGTGAACGGTATCGGGCTTCGACGCCCACCAAGTGGCGGGATCGCCCGTGGCGAGCCAGATCCTATCGCACGATCGAATCGCGCGGACAGCAGAGCCTTTCTCCTGCAGGCGGCCGATGAGTCTACCCGGCCGCGTTCAAGTGAACCCGGCCGCCGTTCCCGACGGGGGCACGCCCGGCGACGCCCCGAGAAGCGCAGCCGACCCGGTCGGTTCAGGCGGTCACTGCGCGACGCGCCTGTGCCGGGCGCCAGCCCAGCATGCGGGCAGGCAGGAAGAGGATCGCCTGCAGGAATGCGAACAGGGCCGAGAAGGTGATGCCTATCAGGCGGAACGGCAAGGTGAGCAGCCAGGCGATCGGCCAGAGCACCAGCGCCAACAGGGCCAGCGGCCAGCACAGGACAAAGAGGATGCACCAGGCAACGACCGCGATCAGTGTCTTCATCTCCAGGCTCCTTGAGGCTTCATGCGCGATACCGGTCATGGCGTCGGCAGGAACAGGTTGCAGCTCCAGGCGATGGCAGGCAATCGACATGCGACGAATCCATCGGAACGGCCGACCAACCAACGAATATGGCGACGGAAGGCCGCCCGGCGCCAATGGTGCGGTGGGCCAAGGCCCACCCTATAACCAGGCATAGGGTGGGCCTTGGCCCACCGCGTGCCTGCACGTCCGCCCCCCGCCCAGTTATAGGGTGGGCCTCGGCCCACCGCATGCCCGCGTCCGACGCCGCTCACCATCGGCTTCCACAAACGCATCGCCACCCCAGTCCGCCGGCAACCAGCCGCGTGCGATGTACGCATGAATACTGGAATGCGGCCAATCGGCGGCACGCGGCGCATGGCCATGCTTGACCGGATTGAAGTGGATGTAGTCGACGTGGCGGTGCAGGTCGTGTTCGTCCAGGATCAGGCGGGCCCAGAACCGCCGCTGCCAGATGCCCCGTTCCCGCTTGGCGATACGGCTGCGGTTGCGCCATTCGTCCGGCGGCAAACGACGCGAGAAGCCCGCCTTGATCCGCGACCAGCGACCGGCGTTGTCGGCGTCGCCTTCAGGCAGGCGCCATAGGCAGTGCAGGTGGTCGGGCAGGACAACCACGGCAAGCAGCTGGAACGGCTTCGCCTTGCGCGCCTCGGCGAACGCATGGCGCAGCACATCCACGTGCTCGACCAGCAACCGCCGTCGGCGTTCGAGCAGGTTGACCGTGAAGAACCAGGTGCGACCGGGGAGATGAAGCCGTCGATAGTTGGGCATCCGACGAGCCTGGCGTTGGTGGCGCGGATGAAGAGTCGGGCAACGTTGTCAGCCAAGGTAGGAAAATCCCGCGACGGCATATCGGGCATGCGGTGGCATGCGGTGGGCCAAGGCCCACCCTATACCACCGTTTTTCCGACTCAACCGCTGCCGGCACGCACGGCGCTCGGCGGTATCCCCACGATGCGCTTGAATGCGCGGCTGAACGAGGCTTCCGAGTCGTAACCCAGCCGGTTGGCAGCGACCGCGATGCGCATGCCCTCCTGTGCAATCCAGCGGCGGGCCTGGAACATCTTTACCTTGGCGACGTACCTGGCCGGACTCTCGCCGACCGTGCGGGTGAACGCTTCGGCAAAGCTGGAGCGGGATGCCCCCATCACTTCGGCCAGCGCGGGCACGTTCCAATCGCGCTGCGGGTCGGCATGGATCGCCGCGATGACCTTGCCGATCCTTGGGCAATGCACTGCGGCGATCCAGCCCGTGGAGTCGCTGCAGCCACACTCCACCCACGCACGGATGATGCTGGCGGCAAGTACGTCCGCGAGCCGCGCGAGAATGCCGCAAGCGCCGATACGGTCGAAACAGACTTCGCGTTCCATGGCCTCGAGCAGCATGGGCACGCTCGGGTCGCGCTTGGCCAGGTCACCGGCGTGCATCACGTCCGGCATCATCGCCAACAACGGATGAAGCGGATCCAGGTTGAAGCGCAGCGTGCCGCAGAACATGACGCTGGGTTGGCTGGAGGAATCCTCGGAGACTGCGTCCACGTTGCCGGCAGCTCCCCGCACCAGGTAGATGCTCTCCGAGACCGGCACGCGCGCAAGCGAGTCGATCTCCACCGGCGGCACCTCGGGAGTGCTCGCGAGGGTGTGGGAGCTGCCGCGCGGCAGCAGGATGGCATCGCCCGGACTCAGCCTCACCCAATCCGATGTCGACGCCCGTAGCCAGCAGCCACCGCTCGCGACGAAGTGGAAACGCGCCTCGCGTTGTGCAGGAAAAGCGATCGCCCATGGCGCATGCATCAGGCAGCGGCCGTACTCGACCCCATCCAGGCGCAGTCCCAGAAGGACCTGGGTGAGCATGTCGCGGTCGCCCGGAGGTTCCGTCATCGGCAAATGCTTGGATGAATGAGCATGCATTTCGGATTTTCCGGCATGGAAACGCCGACATACTAACCCTAAGCTGCCGGGCCACTCCACACCGGCACCCCATCCACGTGTCTTCTACTGTCTGCCCCGAATGTCCCGACGCCGGCGTATTGGCGAGCCCCGTCGAATCCGCACGATGGCCCGCCGTCGTTTCCCTGGCACTGGGTGTATTCGGTCTGGTCACCGCCGAATTTCTGCCTGCCAGCTTGCTGACGGCGATGGCAGCCGACCTTTCCATCAGCGAAGGCATTGCGGGCCAGACGGTCACCACCACGGCGTTGGTAGGCGCCATCGCCGCGCCATCCATTCCCCTGCTCACACGCCGCATCGATCGAAGGATCGTCATGCTCTCGCTCACCCTGCTGCTGGTGCTGTCCAACGGTCTTGCCGCCGCTGCGGACAACCTGTCGACGCTGCTCACCGCCCGCGTGCTGCTTGGCGTCGCGCTGGGTGGCTTCTGGTCGATGGCCGGTGCGTTGGCCATGCGCCTGGTACCCGACGATCTGTTCGCGCGGGCGATGTCGCTCATCCTGACCGGGGTTTCCGTCGCCACCGTCTGCGCTGCCCCGATCGGCGCCTGGATGGGCGAACTCTGGGGATGGCGCAGCGCCTTCATCGCAGCCGGTGCGGTCAGCGTGGCCACGCTCGCAGCACAGTTCCTCACACTGCCGAGCCTGCCACCGAGAGCCAATCCTGATTTGCGCGTGCTCGGCGAATTGCTGTCGCGTCCTGCCGTGCGCATGGCCCTGCTGGCGGTGCTGTTCGTGATCTCCGGACACTTCGCCGGCTTCACCTACATCCGCCCGCTGATGGAGAACGTCGCGCAGCTGTCCGTCGGCGCCATCTCGGCCATCCTGCTGGGCTACGGAATCGGTGGCTTCTTCGGCAACCTGGCGGGCGGATACATCGCCGGACGCAGCGAGCGCCATGCCATCGTCTCCGGCGGCACGCTGATCGTCGCGCTGGCCGCCAGCCTGTTGCTGGCCGGCGAACTGGCTGGCGTCGCGGCCGTTGCCATCGTGCTGTGGGGCTTTGCCTTCGGCGCATTCCCCGTCGGCTTCCAGATCTGGATCGTGCGAGCCGCCCCGGACCAGGCCGAAGGCGCCGGCGGTCTGCTGGTGGCGGCGTTCCAGGTCGCCATCGCCACCGGCGCCGTCGGCGGCGGATTGCTGGTCGACCACGTCGGCGCGCTCGGAGGGCCCATGTTCGCCGTCGCCACGATCGCCATGGGCACGCTGCTGGCCCTGCGCTACGGGCCGCGCCCGGTGCGCGCCTGAGTCCGCCGATCGCACGGTTTCGAATCCGCTTCGACCCATCAACCGCAAGGCAATCTCGATGAACAAGGACGCCACGACCAATCGGCGCATCACCCTCGCCGCGCACCCGCAGGGCCTGCCGACACCGCAGGACTTCCACTTCGACATCCAGCCCGCCCCGGTGCCAACCGACGGCCAGGTCCTGCTGCGCACGCTGTACCTGTCGCTGGACCCGTACATGCGGAACCTGATGGACGAAATCGGGCCCGGCTATGCGCCTCCGGTTCCGCTGGGCGAAACCATGGTGGGCGGCACGGTCAGCCGTGTCGTGCAATCGCGTCACCCGCAGCTCCGTGCAGGCCAACTCGTGCTCGCCAACGGAGGCTGGCAGGACTATTCCCTCTCGGACGGCGCGGACCTGTTGCCGCTGGACGACATGGCGCAGCCGTCGCTGGCGCTGGGTGGCCTGGGGATGCCCGGCTTCACGGCGTACGTCGGGCTGCTCGACATCGGCCAGCCCCGGCCCGGCGAGACGGTGGTCGTGGCTGCGGCGACGGGCGCCGTCGGCTCCGTCGTCGGGCAACTGGCCAAGCTCGAGGGCGCGCGCGTGGTCGGCATCGCAGGCGGTGCGGACAAGTGCCGGCATGCGGTCGAAGCGCTCGGGTTCGACCTCTGCCTCGACCGCCGCGACGCCCAGCTTGATCAACGCCTCGCCGCGGCCTGTCCCGCCGGCATCGACGTCTACTTCGAGAACGTCGGCGGCGAAGTGCTGGACGCCGTGCTTCCACTGCTCAACATCGGCGCGCGCGTACCCGTCTGTGGATTCATCGCGCACTACAACCAGACTTCACCGTCTTCCGCGCCCGACCGGCTGCCGAAGCTGTTGGCAGCCGTGCTGCAGAAGCGCATCCGCATGCAGGGCTTCATCATCCTCGACCACTACGGGGAACGGTTCGCGGACTTCCGGCGCGAGATGGGAGCGTGGGTTGCACAAGGCCGCGTCAGGCTGCGCGAGGACCTGGTCGATGGCCTCGAGCAAGCGCCGACCGCCTTCGCCGGGCTGCTTGAAGGCAAGAACTTCGGCAAGCTCGTCGTAAGTGTTGCGCGCGAGTGATGCCATTGCCGGCGACGCCATCAACGTGCCGCTCAGATAGAAGAACGATGTCTTGCCGCTCTGCGTTTGGTACGGACCGACGACTCATGACCCCGGAGCGACCACGTCCAGGTCCTGTCCCGTCAATTCCCGGCTGGAAAAGCCCGCGATGTGGAAATCGGCGACCGACGTGGGGTTGGGGACGTCGCCGCCCACCCGCTCCGCCCGGCCGGCAAGCCGGGGCGGGCCGAGGCTGCCGGCGAGCTTGCCGATCCCCGCTCGGGCGTTTATGTTAGTGCTTACGTAAGTACAGCCGGATATCGCCATGAGCTTCCTTTCGGTCCAGGGCACCCTCGCCCTCGCCAGCCGCCTGAAGGTGATCAGCGAGCGCAGCTACGACCTGATCGACCAGGTCTACCGGGAGCACGGCATCGGCTTGCAGGCACGCTGGTTCCCGGTGCTGCGGCTGCTGCAGGAGCACGGGCCGCTGAGCGTGGGCGAGATCGCCCGGGAGATCGGCCTCACCCACTCCGCCATCAGCCAGCTGGCCACCAGACTCACCCGCGCCGGCCTGCTGCGGCGCGAACCCGCCCCCGGCGACCGCCGGCAGCGGGTGCTGGCGCTCACCGGGCGCTGCGAAACCGAACTCAAGGCCGCGCGACCGCTGTGGCAGGCCATGCGCGACACCGTCGAGCACCGGATCATGGACACCGGCGTGGACCTGCTCGACGCACTGTCGCGGTACGAGGCCAGCCTGGACGAACAGCCGCTGCCGGCCGAGGTCGCGCAACGGCTGCGCCAGCGCCAGGCTGCACAGGTGCGCATCGTGCCGTTCGCGCCGGAATGGCGCGGGGACTTCTACCGGCTCAACGCCGAATGGCTGGCGAAGTACTACCGGATCGAGCCGGTCGACCACGCCGTGCTTTCCGAGCCGGAAAAACACGTCCTCGAGCCGGGCGGCGCGATCCTGATCGCTCTGGTCGGCGACGAGGCGGTCGGCACCTGCGCGCTGATGGTGGACGCGCCCGGCGTGTACGAGCTCACCAAGATGGCCGTCACCGAACGCCACCAGGGCCTGGGCATCGGCCGCAAGCTGATGCAGGCCGCGATCGCCGAGTTCAAGCGGCTGGGCGGCCGCGAACTGTTCCTGGAGTCGCAGAAGCGCCTGCAGCCGGCGCTGCGGCTCTACGAGAGCGCGGGCTTCGTGCTGCAGCCGGGGGTGAAGCCCGGCACGCACTACCAGCGTGCGGACGTCTATATGATCTACCGCGAGCAGCGGCAAGCTGGCAGTGCCACAGCGCCCACAGCGGCACTACCCTAGGGTCCCCACGAGGTAGATCGTGTTCCGGGGCTGCCCTACGCTCGTGCCATCCCGCAACGCGCAGCGACGGAGTCATGACCATGAGCCTGGATATCGGATCGGCGGCCAGCCGTGCGATAGAAGCCTATCGCGAGCAGGCCGCCCCCCAGCCCACCGACGCGAAGGCCGCCACGGCGCCCGCCTGCGGGTGCAGTCCGGAGGCCAATCCCGGCTACCCGGCCAAGCCGCCCACCGATCCCGGCGCAGGCGTGCACGGCAGCCAGCCCTGGTACGCGCGCGGCGACGACCTGGCCTTCGAACAGATCGCTTCCGCAGCCTCGTCCGCCGCCGACGCACTCGGCTACACCAACGCGGCGCGGCACCTGGACCACTATCTCGGCAACTCCGGCGAGGACCTCACGGTAGATCCCGCCCGCATCACGCGCGATGTCCCGCAGTTCAGTCAATCCGTCCAGCAGCAGCTCGACGCCCAGGTGAACGCCGTGATCGAGCAGGCCGTGGCCGACGGCTGCTATGGGGAGCCGATCGCTTTCGACAGCGGCTGGCAGGGCTTCTACATCGACAAGGACATGAACGCCGACTGGTTCTACGCGATGGGCGGCATCCAGCATTCGGTGACCGGCACGGTCGTGGTGCAGCCCGGCGACCCGCCGACGGCTGAAGTGAGCTACCAGGTGCACGTCTTCGATCGCTACAACTGGGACGGCGGCAAGGCGACCACGATCGGTCCGGTCACCATCACCGATCAGCAGATGGGCGAATTGCACACCGCCGGCCTCGCACAGGAATACGACATCGTCGGCTCCACTGGCGAGACCACCTACACCGCAACCTATGATCCTGCAGGCGGCAGCACCGGCAATCCCGGCATTCCCGAGGCCGGCGACCGTGATGGCGAGCGGAGCGATCCCGGCCGCTGACCGTCGCATCGTGGCACCGGCTGCCGGTCCCGGAAGCGGCACCAAGTCAGGGTGCTATAGTCCAGCGCATCCGCTTTCGGGCGTTGCGACGGGTCCTGTCACGATGTCGGTCCGCATACTGGCCTGCCTGCTGTGGACCGCCGGCCTGGCCGCCTGCTCGGATCCGCCGCCTTCGGCCCCGACCGCCCACGCATCCATCGGATCCGACACGGTGCAGCAGCCACAATTCATCGACGACATCACGCGAACCGAGCTCTCGCGCACCGGCTTCCAGCTCACCAACGACCTCGAGTTCCTCGGCAGCCGGTCCGACGCCGGCATCGACCGGCAAGTCGCGTTCGCCGTACGCATGCCCGCCTCGCGCGTGCAGTCGTTTCTCGAGGCCGCCGGTTTCGATACGCCCCTCAAGCCCGGACAGCGCGTCTTCCAGACCCCCGTCGAAGGCGTCGACACGGCCGGCGCCAAGCAGGTCTCCGCCGGTCAGGACGTCTTCCGCACGGATGGCGGGTCGCTGACGCGCGATGTCATGGTGATCCACGAAGATGCCGGAACGGCGATCGTGCACGTTTGGGCCTACACCACCTGATTCCGCAAGCATCCCGACGCTGCGCCGCGGCGCGGGCTTTACCGCCCCCCCGGCGTTCCTGCCGACGGGAGCGGGCCATACCGGTCCGTGCGATGCGTTACGCAGTCCGCGTCAGGGCAACTGCACGGATCCGGCGCACCAGGAAGGCGCCTGTACCGGCAAGTACGATTCCAAGCGAGAGGGCGAGAACCGCAACGGTCGCTTCATCCATGCGGGCCTGAAGCCCGAGTGCCCCGAGCACGCTCGTGGCGTCATACGACACCCAGGCCAGCAGGCCCATGCCAAGGACGATGCAAGCCGATGCGAGAAACAGCGCGATTGCCTTCATGATCTTCTCCCGTTGCGACCAGGGTGCAGCCTGTCGCCCGGTGGGCCGCCGATCAACCGCCATGCGACGAAACGATCGAAACGGCCGATCGAATCGAGAATACGGCGACAAGCCGGCGACCAAGGCCACCCCATGCCTGGCATTCGCGATAGGGTGGGCTCCAGCCCACCGCATGGCCGTCGCGGGTCGCCGCGGATCGCCGCCCGGGTGGTGCGGTGGGCCGAGGCCCACCCTAACGCGCCCCGAAGCGTTTGGCCGACGATGCCGCTGCCTTCGCGCGCTCGACCTCGCGGTTCTTCGGTGGCACCACGGTGGTGAGCGAATCGATCAGCGTCCGCGCCGCATCGGTCACCTGCGCGACGGCATGCTCGAACGCGGCTTCGTTGGCCTTGGACGGAGTATTGAAACCGCTCAGCTTGCGCACGAACTGCAGCGCGGATGCGCGGATCTCGTCCTGGGTGGCCGGCGGTTCGAAGTTGTAGAGCGTGCGGATGTTCCGGCACATGGAGTCCTCCAGCGTGTCTCGGTTATCAATACGACGCATGGGACATGGCGCGATCGACACGACGCGCGACACGCCGTCAAAGCAGTCGGTGGGCCTGTAGGATGGGCTCCAGCCCACCATATGGCCATCGCGGGTCGTCGCCCCGGTCGTGTGGTGGGCCAAGGCCCACCGCATGCCCGTCAACCCACCGCATCGCCGTACGCCCGGCATCGGCGATAGGGTGGGCCTCGGCACACCGCATGGCCGCGACACCTTTTCCTCCTCCGGCCGTGGCGGCCTGCTCCGGGATGGATTGAAAATCCCGTCCGGCGCGCGCATCTGTATGGAACGGCAGCACCCGGCCACCACCAACGCAGCGACGGAGCATGAACATGGCCAGCTACAGCAAGACCGAGGAAGCCATCGCCCGGCTGACCTCCGAGCAGTTCCGCGTGACCCAGCAGAACGGCACCGAGCGGCCCGGCACCGGCGAGCACCTCGACAACAAGGCCCCAGGCATCTACGTCGACATCGTCTCGGGCGAGCCGCTGTTCGCGTCCTCGGACAAGTACGAGTCGGGATGCGGCTGGCCGAGCTTCACCAAGCCGATTGAGCCGGCCAACGTCAACGAGCTCGGCGACGAGAGCCTCGGGATGAAGCGCGTCGAGGTGCGTTCCGCGCACGGCGACAGCCATCTCGGCCACGTGTTCCCGGACGGCCCACCCGACCGCGGCGGCCTGCGCTACTGCATCAACTCGGCCTCGCTGCGCTTCGTGCCGCGCGAGCGCATGGAGGCGGAAGGCTACGGCGCGTATCTCGACCAGGTGGAGGACATCCGATGACCATCGAACGTGCCGTCCTCGCCGGCGGCTGCTTCTGGGGCATGCAGGACCTGACCCGCAGGCTGCCGGGCGTGGTCTCCACGCGGGTGGGCTATACCGGCGGCGACGTCGACAACGCCACGTACCGCAACCACGGCACCCATGCCGAGGCGATCGAGATCACCTACGACCCGGAGAAGACGAGCTACCGCGCCCTGCTGGAGTTCTTCTTCCAGATCCACGACCCCACCACGCCCGACCGTCAGGGCAACGACCTCGGCCCGAGCTACCGGTCGGCGATCTTCTACGTGGACGACGCGCAGAAGGCCGTCGCCGAGGACACCATCGCCGACGTCGACGCCTCCGGCCTGTGGCCCGGCGAGGTGGTCACCGAAGTCGCGCCGGCGGGCCCGTTCTGGGAAGCGGAGCCGGAGCACCAGGACTACCTCGAGCGCTATCCGGACGGCTACACCTGCCATTTCGTCCGGCCGGGGTGGGTGCTGCCGCGCCGGGGCGCGGCGACGGAGTAGCCGGGCACAGGGCGACATGCACGGCGGCACCGGCATGCGTGATGCGGCCCTCCGGCGGTCGCCGGCAACCAGTGCGCGACGAACCGCCGGAACCGCCGACGGGGCGGCAAACACGGCGACGAAAAGGCTGCCGGGTCCCGGCTGCCGTTCGACGCGTTGGACCGAGCCGACCGCCAGAGAACGGCCAAGTCGGAGTCTTCCAACCTGGCAACGGGGCGAGGAAAGTCGACTGCGACCCCGGCTTTCGAGATGCACGCCGCGGTAGTCGGCCGGCTACGCGCGCAACCCTCGTGCGATCCCCCACAGCCGCAGGGCTTCCTCGACGACGACCTCCGGCCGCTCCTCCGGCCAGAACAGCTTGCTGCCTTCGAGCAGGCGCAGGCCGCGCGAATTCCCGAACGCGCGTTCCAGCTCGAATGGCGCGCTGGCCGAGGCGAAGATGTCGTCGGCCATGCCCCAGACCACCCGCGCGGGCACTGTGCTGCGCGCGAGTTCGGCGTTGATGCCCGCGAGCATGTTGGCTTCCAGCGCGACGGCGTAGTCGTGGGTCCGCGCCTTGCGCATGGGCGAGTCGACCAGCGGCGCGAAGTAGTACTCGATCGCCTCGTCCGTGGGATGGGCGGGATCGGCGTAGCACATGGCGCCGATGCCCTTGCCGGAGCGTGCGAGCGCGGTGTCGCCGCGCCAAGGCGCCAGCCACTCGTCGACGAAACGTCCTTCCTTCGCCAACTCGATCACCGGCAGCAGCGCAGGCGGCGGGCAGTCGTTCTGCGTATCGCCATTGGTCAGCAGCAGGGAGCGCACGCGTCCGGGATGCTGCACCGCGAGCAGTTGCGCGACCGCGGTGCCGCTGTCGCTGGAAATCACGTCGGCGGAGGCGACGCCAAGCGCGTCGAGCAGCGCCGCCAGCATGTCGACCTGGTCCCGGGGCGCCACGCCCTGCCCGTCCGCGGTCTCGGTGTAACCCAGCCCCATGAAATCCGGCACGATGCAGCGGCGGTGCGCGGCCAGTCCGGCGATCGCGTCGCGCCACTGGAAGCCGTTCAGCGGGAACCCGTGCAGGAACAGCGCCGCGGGGCCGCTGCCATGCTGCACGCAGGCGATCCGCCCCTGCGGCGTCGCGACGAAGCTGCGCAGCGCGCGGAAGGCGGCGACGTCGAGCCGCCCGGCGCCGGGTCGTCGTGGTCCGGTGACGGCCACGGATGCGGCGGCGGGAAGGCCCATCACCATGTCGGCGGCGAACGCGGCCGTCGCGGCGGTGCCGGTAGCGATGAAATGCCTGCGATCCATTCGTGTCTGTCCGGTTTGCCGGTCGTCCGGCGGTAGGCCATGCTCGCCATCGGCCGCGCCGTGCACAATTCCTTCCGGGGTCATGGCGCGATGACCTGACAGGTCATGGCGCCGCCACGGCGCCCGGCCTAAGCTGGCACTTCCGCAAGACGCCTCGACCCCCATGTCCCTCGCACGCGGCCCGGAATCGCCGTTCGGCACGTTGCTGCGCGACTGGCGCACGACGCGATGCCTGAGCCAGCTGGCGCACGGATTCGCCGCACCAGGAAGGCGCCCGTACCGGCGAGTACGATTCCGAGCGAGAGGGCGAAGTCGGACGTATGCACGACACCGGGCGCGCCGGCGACGCCGCCGCCCAAGTTGCGATCCAGATCGTGATTGCCCACAGGATGGCGGCTTTGCCCCGGTCTCCTCAGTGCAGGGAAATTGTCGCTGGCGCCTTTTCCGTCCGAGGAATCGGGATAGCTCACCTCCACTTTGAAAAAGGGGGCTGGGGGGGATTTGTTGGGCGCCCGACGAGGCCACAACCAAAGCAAATCGCTGCACGATTCCCGGCCCCCGCGCAGCGCGCGGGGGCGCTCAAGCCGCTGCAAGGCATGTGGGAAACCTCAGACCCCGGCATCTTTTCCCGGCTAGATCGCCTGCGCCCGCCTCCACTCGCGCGGCGATAGGCCAACCTGTGCCTTGAAAGCCCGGGACAGCGCCGCCTCGCTGCCGTAGCCCACATCGGCGGCCACCACCTTCAGCGGCCGCCCCCGACGCAACGCGTGCTGGACCAGGCCTACGCGCCAGCCCTGCAGGTACTGGCCGGACGTGATGCCCACCGTTTCGCGGAAAGCGTTGGCGAACACGCTGCGCGACATGCCCGCGACCGCGGCCAGGCCGTCCAGCGTCCACTCCTTCGCCGGTGCCTCGTGCATGGCGACCAGGGCGTTGCGCAGGCGCGGATGCGACAACCCGGCCAGCATGCCGCTCCGCACTTCGCCGCTTTCCATGAGCTGGCGCAGGATCAGGATCATCACCGCCTCGAACAACCGGTTCACCAGCGCGTAGCGCCCGCAGCGCTGCGCGAAGGCTTCATCGAACAACAGTTCCAGCACCGCCGATGCTCCTTCGATCGCCTCCAGCGGCAGGCAGACGAATGTCGGCAGCGCCGCGCCGATCGGGTTGCCTGCGCCGCCTTCGAAACGCACGTTGGCGCAGGCCATGTCGGCGCCACGCACCGGATCGGTGATGAAGCGGTGCACCGTGGGCCGTGGATACAGCAGCAGGCTGGGCGCCTCGATGCGCAAGGACGCATCCCTGTGGAACACCTCGACCGGCCCCGCCCGCACCAGATGCAGCTGACCGAGATCGCCCTCGGGTTCCAGCGTGTTGATGCCGCACAGCGCACCGGCATGGAACACTTGCGCGGTGACCGAGAAGCGCCCCAGCAGCACAGCGAGTCGGTCGGTCAATCGATACTCCCGGTCAAGTATTCAGGATTTTTCGTCGCCAATCGTAGCGGCTGGGCGCGCAAAGTACATCTCGCCCACTGGCACGGCATCCACGCCGACTCGTCCCACCAACCCACATCCCCATTCGAAAAGAGGCATTGCCATGAACGCCATCACCCGCAATTCCGCCGCCACCCTGCTGGCGGTCGCCGCCCAGGCCGGCGCTGTCGCCCACGCCGCGCAACCGCAGGCCGAAGCCGCCACCCGCAACGCCATCGCCACGGCCGGCAGCTACGTCACCACGCCCGACGGCGTGCAGATCTACTACAAGGACTGGGGCCCGAAGGACGGCCCGGTCGTCACCTTCAGCCACGGCTGGCCGCTGAATTCGGACAGCTGGGAATCGCAGATGCTCTTCCTGGCCTCCCAGGGCTACCGCGCGGTCGCGCACGACCGCCGCGGCCACGGCCGCTCCAGCCAGCCGTGGGACGGCAACGACATGGATCACTACGCCGACGACCTGGCCGCGGTGATCGAAGCGCTGGACCTGAAGGACGCCACTCTGGTCGGCTTCTCCACCGGCGGCGGCGAAGTCGCCCGCTACATCGGCCGCCACGGCACCTCGCGCGTCAAGAAGGCCGTGCTGGTCAGCGCCGTGCCGCCGCTGATGCTGAAGACCGAAAGCAACCCGGGCGGCCTGCCGATCGAGGTGTTCGACGGCATCCGCAAGGCTTCGCTGGAGAACCGTTCGCAGCTGTACCTGGACCTCGCCTCCGGCCCCTTCTTCGGCTTCAACCGCCCGGGCGCCGAGCCGAACCAGGGCCTGATCCAATCGTTCTGGGTGCAGGGCATGCAGGCTGGACACAAGAACGCGTACGACTCCATCGCCGCGTTCTCGGCCACCGACTTCCGCGAGGACCTGAAGAAGTTCGACGTGCCGACACTGGTGATCCATGGCGACGACGACCAGGTCGTGCCGATCGACGCCGCCGGCAAGGCGTCGGCCAAGCTGATCGAGGACGCGCAGCTGATCGTCTATGCGGGCGCGCCGCATGGCCTGACCGATACGCACAAGGACAGGCTCAACCAGGACCTGCTCGAGTTCATCGGCAAGTAGTCCCGTGCAAACCATCGGCCCCGTTCGCGGGGCCGATTTTCCTTGTTCTTCCCCCAGCCGAGAGAGAGGAACACGGCCGGAGCTCCGTAGGAGCGCGCCATGCGCGCGATGCCGCGGGCATTGTGCCGTCATGCGATTCCGTCTACCGGTGCGCCTTCCGGTTCGCGTCGGGACCGTCGATGACCGGCCCCATAAAAAAACAATCCGGCAGAATGTCGATTCCGGCGGCTCCCCTTCGTCGTATCACGAGCGTTTGAAAAAACACACGAGATACGAGGAAAATTCCGATGAACCGCACAGCTCTCGCCAGCGCAGACCCCGCCCTCGCAACAGGGATCGGGCGCAGGACATTTCTTGGCGCACTTTCCGCGCTGCCTCTGATCGGCTTTGCCGCGAAAGGATCGACCATGACCGAACCTAGCGCCGTATCGTCCGGCTACGCGGACGTGGACGGACTGGACGTGTACTACGAAGTGCATGGCGGGCCGCTGCGGCCCGGGCTCGCGCCCTTCGTGCTGCTGCATGGCGGCGCGATGGCGATCGAAACCGCGTTCGCCGGCAGGCTGCTACCGCAGCTGGCCGCGCTGCGCCCGGTGATCGCGATCGAGCAGCAGGGCCACGGCCACACGGCCGATCGGGCAGACGCCCCGAGCATCACCCGCATGGTCGAGGATACGGCCGGCGTGCTGGATCATCTGGGCGTCGGCCGCGCGCATCTGGTGGGGCACAGCCTGGGCGGGATGATCGCGACGGGCATGGCGATCCTGCGTCCGGACCGGACGGAGAGCGCGACCATCATGAGCGCGACCTATGTGCTGGAAGGCATGCTGCCGGACATCGTGGCGGTGCAGCGCGATCCGACGCACCAGCCTTCGCCGGAGACAGCGGCGCTGTTTCCGACCGAAGCCGACTTCGGCGCCTGGGTGGAGCACTACAACCGCGTCGCGCCCGACCCCGCCGCGTTCGAACCGGTCCTCGGCAAGCTGAACACAATGCTGGCCGAATGGTCGGGCTGGAGCCAGGACCAGCTGCGCGCGATCCAGGCGCCCAGCCTTCTGGTCATCGGCGACACTGATTTCGTGCGGATCGAGCACGCCGCGGAGATGGCCCGCCTCATCCCGGGCTGCCGCCTGGCCGTGCTGCCCGGAACGACGCATATGAACATCACCGACCGCGGCGACTGGATCGTTCCGATGATCCAGGACCGGATCGCCACGCGGGCCTGAACGGACTGGAGAACTGGGATCAGAGTGGACTTTTCCGTTCTTCAGACCGACCCCTGTTTTTCTTACTCCTGTCCCCGTATGACCGGATCGGGCGGGGTGTCCGGCTCCGGCGGGGGCGGCGTGTCGGTCGGGGTGCCGGGCAGGTAGAAGTCCACGCGGTCGAACAGGCGGCTGTAGAACTCCTGGTTCTGTACGGTGTTGCTGCCGACCCGCACGAGGTTGGCGTTGCTGCCGCCGATGGGGATCGGCAGCGACACCGAGCCGATCATGCTGACGCCGACGCTGGCCGAACTGGACTGGGCCTTGAGCGCGTAGCGCTCCTGCACCGCGTTGATGAACACGATCGAGCCACCGTCCGCCTTCGGCACGCAGGTCGTGCGGACGGCGAGCTGGGTGTGGATATCGGACTCGGGCTGGAAGTTCTTGGTTGCCTCCACCGCCTCCGGTGCCATCCTGCCGATCAAGTAGCCTTGCCCCAGCAACGCGCGTCGCGCAGCTTCGCAGGCAACGGCCGGCACGACCGGAAAGCTGCGCGAATACGTGTCCTCGGCGCCGAACACCTCGCCCAGGGGCGGCGCCTGTGACTTGCTGCGGTTCGAGCTGCAGGCAGCCAACGACGCCGCCAGCACGACGGCGAGCGCGATGGATCGATGGAATCGCTTGGCGGAGGGCATGGGGGACGCGCGATCTCGGGGAGCGCCGAGTGTACCGACGGCGGCGTGCAAGCCGACTGAACGTGCCGCCGCGCGCGGCCCCGGGCAGGTCGCCGCCCACACCGGCAACCTCCGACCCTGCCTTATATCGCGAGCGCGGCGACGAAGAGCGCCATCGCGGCGGTCGAGGCGAGCGTGCGCACATGGTTCCAGAAGGTCCAGCGCTTCAGATAGCGCGCCCAGACGGCACCGGCGTCCGCTGCGCCAGCCCTGGCCAGCTCGTTGTTCAACGGCACGTTGAAGACCATGGTGCAGCCGAACATGCCGACGACGTAAATCAGTCCGCCCGCGAGCGTGATCGCCGCGCCCGGCTCGCCCCAGCGGAACATCGCCAGGATCGCAAGCGCCGCGCAGCTCAGCGTCGTGCCGAGGAACAGCGGCATGAAGAGCGAGCGGACGATCGTCGAATTGATCGAGTTCATCGCGGCGATGCCGTGCGCCCGGTCGATGCGGCCGAACGCCGTCATGATGAACGCCGAGAACGCGAAGTAGAGCCCGGCGAGCAACCCGCAGCCGATCGCCGAGAACCACAAAAGGATGATGTCGAGTCTCTGCATCACTGGGGTGGACGCAAGCCATGCGCGATCGCCCCGGACCGCACCTGGGCCTTCCTCGCAAACTCGCTGATCCAGTTGGGCTCCCAGGTCGCGCCGCCATCCGCCGATGAGGATTGTTCCCAACGCGCCGAGCGCGCAGTGATGTGCGACCAGACCACGCGTGTCTTGACCGGCCGGCCGTCGAGCGTGTCGTCACCGATGAAGGTGCCGACACCGCCGGCGAACCCGCCGCTCGCCGGCGGCGCGATGGTCGACGGCGTCCGGCTGTCGAGCCACCAGCTCGACCACAGCGCTGTCCCGGGATCGAAGGAGCGAAACCCGATCCCTCGAATCGTCCCGGTGGGAAGGTTCATGACGTTGTCGCCTACGTTGCCTTTCCCGCCAAGCACCGGCCAGTTGACCAGCGTGCCGTCGAACATGTCCCAGTCGTTGCTGCCGACCAGCCGCCGCCTGAGGCGGCGGTGCCGCACGTCCCAGCTCCCGACCAGGAAATCGAAGTCGGACGGCGCGTCGGCCAGCATCGGCAGCGGCAGCGGCTCGGCGTCCGTGCGCGTGAAGTAGTTTCGCCAGTTGATTTCCCAGCTCGCGCCGTCGTCGCCGGAGAACGCCTGCTCCCACCATGGCCGCGCGCCATGGATGTCCCGCCACCGAAACCGCATCGTGATCGGCCGGCCCTTGAACGTGTCCCGGCCGATGAAGGTGCCGACGTCGCCTTCGAAGCCGCCGACGACCGGCGGATCGATGCGGGTCGGGTTGCGTCCGTCTAGCCACCAGATCGACCATCTGCGCGTCCCCGGATCGAACGCGCGCAGGGTGAGTCCGCGATAGGAACCGCCAGGCAGGTCGACCACGTTGTCGTCGATCGTGCCCAGGCCGCCCATGGCGAGCCATAGCGCACTCCTGCCCGGGAATTCCTCCCAACGCGTGTCGCCGACAAGGCGCTCCTTCAAGCGACGGTGCCACACGTCCCAGCTGCCGACCAGCCAGTTCCAGTCGTGCGCACGCGTGGCGATGTCCCCGGCCGCGCCATCGGCCATGCCGTGTAGGCCGGATCGCGCCGCGGCCAGCGCAGGCAGGCCGAGGGCCGCTCCACCGCCCGCTATCGTCAGTGCCTTGATGAAATCGCGCCGCGAATACGGAGGAGACAGGTGCCGGTTCATGGGCGGTATCCTTGGAGTGGTTGCGGGGGAGAACTTGTCCGGATGGTGGTGGATCGGGGGGGCGTTGACCATCCGAATCGCAGCCCTCAGGCTAAGCCAGACTTATGGTCAGCAAGCGCCCGTTTCCGTCCCTTGCGTCTATCCGGGCCTTCGAGGTCGCGGCTCGCCTCGGCAGCTTCGCCAAGGCGGCGCAGGAACTCGATACCACCGCGGCCTCGGTGAGCTACCACGTGCGGCGCCTGGAGGAACAGATCGGGGTGCGGCTGTTCGTGCGCCATGCCCAGCACGTGGAGCTGACCGACCCGGGCAGGCTCGTCGCGCGG
Source organism: Luteimonas salinilitoris (assembly GCF_041300785.1). NCBI lineage: Bacteria > Pseudomonadati > Pseudomonadota > Gammaproteobacteria > Lysobacterales > Lysobacteraceae > Luteimonas > Luteimonas salinilitoris. The sequence continues at coordinate 27,722 of NZ_JBFWIB010000004.1, read as the reverse complement.
GAAGCCATGAACGCCTTTGCCGCCCTGCGCGCCAGCTTCATCAAGGCCGCCGACGCGGACGAGGCGCGGCTTGCGTTGACGACGCTGCCGACCCTCGGCACGAGCTGGCTGACGCCGAAGCTCGGCAGGTTCCGCCTGAAGCACCCGGAGATCGTGCTCGACATCGACCTGTCGCCGGAGGCCCAGGACCTGGGCGCGGGCCGCTTCGACGCGGCCATCCGCAATGGACACGGCGGCTGGCCCGGACTGCGCGCGATCGAGTTGTTCCCCAGCATCTTCATGCCGCTGTGCGCACCCGCCCTGAAGTCGGCCGTGGCGGGCATCGCCGATCCGCGCCGCCCGCTGGACGTTCCGCTGCTGGGCCGGGACGACTGGTGGACGCTCTGGTACCGCGCGCAGGGGTTCGGCGACGTCGCATTGCCCGGCAGCTTCGGCACCCGTCTGTCGGCCGAGTATCTCGACATCGCCGCGGCGGCGGCCGGTCACGGCATCGCGATCGGGTCGCCGATCCTGTTCCAGAGCGAGATCAAGGCCGGCAGGCTGGTGCCGGCGCACGATTTCGTCGCGGGCGACGGTCGATCGTTCTGGTTCACCTTCCCCGTCGCTCGACAGAACAGCGGGAAGATCGCCAGGTTTCGCGAATGGCTGTGCGATGAGGTGGAACGCGATCTCGACGCCGTTCGCGCCTTCATCCGCAGGGCCAGGATCATGGAACCATGAACATCGATCAGAGCCGCCTGACGAACACGCCCATCAACGCGGCGCATTCGTCCGGATGGGTCTCCAGCAGGAAATGCGGGCCGTCCAGGATGTGCGCTTCCATGCGCGGGAGCGTCCGCATCCAGGAGAGGGTCTCGTCGAGGTCGAAGAAGACATCGTGCCGCCCCCACAGCATCAGCGCCGGGGGTTGCTGGCGACCGAGGTAGTCGGCGATCTCTCCGAACCGCGCGACATGGTTGCGATAGTCGAGCACCAGCGCACGATGCATGTCGAGCCGGAGAAAAGCAGGGGCCGGAGTCGAGGTCCCCATCCGCCGGCCGGAAAGAAAGTCGACTCCGAGCCATGGCCGCCGACGGTGTTGTCGAGCACGTCGATCGGTCGCACACGGCCATGGGTCATGGTGCGTTGACGATGCTGTTGCCGCCGCTGTTGGCACAGTGGCCGATCCCCGTGGCGAAGCCGTTGATCACGTTGTCCCTGACCAGTACGGTGCTTCCCAAGTAGGAGGGGCAACTGACTCCTGTGCCGTCACCCGGACCGTACAAGTCGTTGCCGCGCACGGTGACGCGCGAGGTCTGTGGGCTGACGACAATCGCTCGGGTGAGATAGGAGACGGGGACGTCCGAAGCGAGGCCACGCACCCGGTTGCCGCTGATCGTGCCGGTGTTGTTGGAAACCGTGTAGATGCCGACTACGGCGTCGCTGCTGCCGTTGGTCGCGACCACGTTGTTGATCGTGTTGTCGAGTATGTCGACGTCGTAGTACGTATAGATCGCGTACAACCCGAAGCTGTCGGGGATGCCTCCCGTGTCGACAATCAGGTTGCGGCGGATAATGCTGCTGTCGCCACGGACGAAAATCCCGTTGAAGGTGTTGTTGTCCAGGCGATTGCTCTCGACCAGATGACCGGCACCATCTCCATCCAGGCGGATCCCGTGTTTGAAGCCGCGGATGGTGCAATTGCGGATGGTCGTGTTCAATCGGGTATCCGAATAGACGCCGATTGCCGTCGTCGCTACACCCGCCGCCAGTCCGCCGAGCTTGAAATCGTTGCAGTCGATGGTGACGTTGTTGGTGGCGATGGTGATGGCATTGCCGCTGCTGATGGCGGTGCTCAGGTTCTGGCGCAGGCACCAGGTGCCCTGGGTGGAGATGGTGGCCGGCAGCGAGTCGATGAAGCCGGCGCAGGTGTCGTAGGTCTCGGAGCGGACCGTCCCCGGCAGGGCGATCAGGCCGGCGAGCAGGAGCAGGATCGCGGTCAGGTGGCGAAGCGGATGCATGATGGGTTCCCCTGAGTGAATGACATGGCCGAAGCCCGCGTGTTGGGACAGCGAAACGCCACCGCTCTTGGCGGACATGTGGAAGCTAACGCCGTCAGGCGGCGGAAACGGTCACCGCCGGCGCACCCGGGATTGCACCGCACCACCGAACCGTCGCCTGCGACGGAAAAACAGGGTTCGGAGTAGCGTTGTCCACCCGCCGGCCGGAAAGAAAGTCGACCCTGAGCCCTGTTCTTTGGTTATATGCAACTGGTTCTGACAGAGGAGAGATGCGATGAGACGCCTGATCGTGTGGAATTTGATGACGCTCGATGGATATTTCGAAGGCCGCGCCCCTTGGGATCTCGGCTTCCACGAAACCGTCTGGGGCGACGAGCTCGCTGCTTTCTCGCTCGAGCAAGGACAGGAGATCGGCACGCTTCTCTTCGGGCGGCGGACCTATGAAGGCATGGCCGGCCACTGGACAAAGGCGACCGGGGCGGTGGCCGACATGATGAACTCGGTCGAGAAGGCGGTGACGACCCGTACGCTCGAGGCGGCGGACTGGAACAATACGCGCCTGTTGAAGGGTGATGCGGCCGATGCCGTCAGGGGCCTCAAGGCCGAGACGGGCAAGGACATCTACGTATTCGGGAGCGCCGATCTGCTCGCATCGCTTCTCAAGGCGGGACTCGTCGACGAATACCGGGTATGCGTCGCCCCGGTGGTGCTGGGCGCAGGCACGCCACTCTTCAAGTCGCAGGACAACGAGGTCCACATGCACCTTGCTTCGGCACGTCCTTTGAAGACCGGCGGAGTCATCCTGACCTATACGGTGGGAGGCTGAGCCATGCGCACCGCGATAGGGTGGGCCTCGGCCCACCGCATGGCCGTACCTCGAACAGGAAGATGCCCCTCCCTGCTTCGCTCCTGCTCCTAGTCGCCCCCGCATCCGCCGCCATCGGCGCCGAAGCCGCCACAGTCTCCAGCGGATGCACCCGCATGCATGTCGCCCCCGACGGCATTGTCCGCAAAGGGCGCGGCGTTCGAGGCGGCACGATCCCCATGCGCGTGCGCCGAGGCCACCGCCAGACAGACGATCGCCCCCACCACGGGGAGCAGCCACACGATTGCCAGCTGCGCGAATCGCCGGCCGGCGAGAGATGCCGGATCGCGAAGAACCGCGAGCGAGGCAAGCGCGTTGAGGGCAAGCAAGGCGAGCAGCGCCACGACGACCGTCCAGTCCATTCGTCTCCCTTTCCTGATGCTCCTGGCCGAACGCGCGATTATGCACATCCTGCGGGGACGTCGCCACGCATGATTACCTGCGTTCCAGAGCAAGCCCGCCCATCGAATGTCGATTCCGGTCCCGCCCGTTCGACGTCTATGGCAAGCAGGCGGCATTCCCGCCGACTGCCCGCCAACCGTCTCCACCCATGACCGTCCAATCCGAAAAGGAACCCGAAATGCCCAAGATGATCTTCGTGAACCTGCCCGTGACCGACCTCGCGGCGTCGATGGCCTTCTACAAGGCCCTCGGCTTCGAGAACAACCCGCACTTCACCGACGAGACCGCTGCGTGCATGGTCTGGAGCGAGGCGATCAACGTCATGCTGCTCACCCACGACAAGTGGCGCACCTTCACCAGCCGGCCGATCCCGCCGTCGACCTCGAGCGAGGTGCTGCTGGCGCTGTCGTTCGACAACCGCGAGGCCGTCGACGCCGCCAACGAAGCCGCCGCCGCCAACGGCGGCACCGCCGACATCAATCCCGCCCAGGACCTCGGCTTCATGTACAACCGCAACCTGGCCGACCCCGATGGGCACGTCTGGGAGGCGATGTGGATGGATCCGTCGGCGATTCCCTCGGGCTGAAATCCCAGGCGCCAGCCCCTGCACGGATTACCCACCGCGCAGGGGTTGCTGCTCTCGCATCCGCCGCACCTGGTTGCGGAACGGGCTCCGGGCTCGCCCGCTCCATCTACCGTTCGTCGCCTACCGCTTGCATCGGGGCCGGGATGCTATATGATGAACATCATATGAAAAGAGCAGCCGCCCGGTCCAAGGAAGCCACTCACGACCGCATCGTCGATGCGGCGGCGCGTGCGATCCGACGTAGCGGCTATAACGGCACTGGCGTTGCAGACATCATGAAGGCCGCTGGCCTGACCCACGGCGGCTTCTATGCCCATTTCGCTTCGCGCGAAGCCCTCTTGGCCGAGGCGGCGGATCGTGCGGGTAGCGAGGCCGTGCAGTCGATGGAAAGCGTCGCCGCGGCCGTCCCTCCCGAACAGACGTTTCAGGCGATGATGCAGGCCTACCTCTCTGAAGCGCACGTAAAAAGTATCGAAACGGGATGCGCGACGGCCGCCCTCGGCTCGGAGATGCCCCGCCAAGCGCCAGAGGTAAGACGAGCCGCCACGCGCCGCATCAAGGAAATGATCGACCTTATCGCACGCCAGTTTCCCGACTGGGGAGAACCCGGCGTACACGAACGCGCCATGGTGACTGCCTCCACCATGGTCGGCGCGTTGATACTGGCACGCGCCGTCGACGACCCGCGACTCTCCGACGCGTTACGCGAGGCGGCACTGCACCATCTCGTTTCCGACGACTAACGCAGAGGACACTCCGCTATCCACTTGCCGCCTGCAAATATGATGATCGTCATACTTGGTCCATCTACGAAAGAGAAAACACCATGAAAGCTTTCATCATCGATCGGTACGGCAAGAATGAACCGATGCGGTTAGGCGAAGTACCCGAGCCCGTACTTCGGGACGACGAAGTACTGATCCAGGTTCACGCGGCAGGCTTGAATCTTCTGGATTCCAAGCTCAAGAGCGGTGAATTCAAGCGCATCTTGCCTTACCACATGCCGCTCGTCCTGGGCCATGACGTGGCAGGTGTCGTGATGCGCGTTGGCCCACGCGTTCGGCAGTTCAAAGTGGGCGACGAAGTCTATTCGCGGCCTCCGGATCACCGCATCGGCACCTTCGCGGAGTTCGTCGCCGTGAACGAGAACGATGTCGCGCCAAAACCAGGAAACATCACCATGGAAGGAGCCGCATCGCTCCCGTTGGTGAGCTTGACAGCCTGGCAGGCGCTGGTTGAACGAGCCAATCTGCAGGCCGGGCAAAAGATCTTCATCCAAGCCGGGTCTGGCGGTGTAGGCACCTTCGCTATCCAACTGTCAAAGCAGATCGGCGCCACGGTCGCCACGACGACCAGCAGTGCCAACGTCGAGCTGGTAAAGAGCCTGGGCGCGGACACCGTCATCGACTACAAGAACGAGGATTTCGGGAAAGTTCTGCGGAACTACGACGTAGTTCTGCATAGCCAGGACGCGGGCGCCTTGGAGAAGTCCCTGCATGTCCTGAAACCAGGCGGGACGCTCATTTCGATCTCCGGCCCTCCCGACCCGGCATTCGCGACCGGCATTGGAGCTCCGTGGTTGGTCCGCCTCGTCGTTCACCTGCTGAGTGCCGGCGTCAGAAGAAGAGCCAAACGCAGGTCCCTGAGGTACTCATTCCTGTTCATGCGAGCCAATGGACAACAACTGCGCGAGATAAGCCGGCTCGTAGACGCTGGCGCCATTCGCCCCGTGATCGATCGCACCTTCGCCTTTGATTCGGCCAATGAGGCTTTGGCCTATGTCGAATCCGGTCACTCGAAGGGAAAAGTCGTCCTCAAGGTCAAATAGTCCAGAACGCCGACGCCAGTGCCCAATAGGGCGGGCCGCCCACGGACGCGGCGCTGTTGCGCGTCGCGCATCTCCGCATGAGGTCATCCAGTCCCTCACCCCCAATCAGAGAGCCAACACATGACCGCTCCTTCCGCAGTCCTCATTACCGGCGCGTCTTCCGGCATCGGCGCCACCTACGCCGAGCGCTTCGCACGTCGCGGCCACGACCTCGTGCTGGTTGCCCGCGACAAAGCACGATTGGAAACCCTCGCGGCTCGACTGCGCGAAGAACACAAGGTCGCAATCGATATTCTCCAGGCCGATCTCACCCAGTCCAACGATCTGGCAGCCGTCGAGACGCGCCTGCGCGATGACTCCCGAATCGGAATCCTGATCAACAATGCCGGAACAACCCAGTCCGGCAGCTTCATCGAGCAGGCGACCGATGATGTCGCTCGGATCGTCGCGCTCAACACAACCGCGCTTGTCCGACTCGCCAATGCAATCGCCCCACGACTTGCGCGGGCCGGCGAAGGCGCGATCGTCAATATCGGCTCGGTGGTTGGATTGGCGCCGGAATTCGGCATGTCGGTCTATGGTGCGACCAAGGCCTTCGCACTGTTCCTCTCCCAGGGGCTGAGCCTGGAGCTTTCGCCCAAGGGCGTCTATGTGCAGGCGGTACTCCCCGCGGGGACCCGCACTGAAATCTGGGAGCGTGCGGGCATCGACATCAATGCGCTCCCCGAGTTGATGGAAGTGGGCGAACTGGTGGGTGCAGCGCTGGTTGGTTTCGACCGCCGCGAACTCGTGACCATCCCGCCGTTGCACGATGCTGCGCGCTGGAGCGCCCTGGATGCAGCACGGCAAGCCCTCGTTTCAGACGTCAGGCAGGCGGATGTCGCAGAGCGATATCGCACGGCCGCGTAACCCAACAAGCCTACCTTCGACTACAACGAGGCTGAATCATGACGTTCAAGGCACTGCTGGCAACCAAAACGAATGAAAGAATTTCGACGGACGGGGTCAGTGGATCACTCGCTGCAACGGACCCAACCCGTTCGCTTCGGCGCTTGCCAGCGCGTCGGCATCCTCCCATGCGGCGATCCGGGTCAGGCAGTCGGCCAGGTGGCGCTGCGTGTGCCGGCCGAATGGGCCACCTTCCACGCAGTTGATCGTGGTGTAGGTGTGGCCGCAACCAGTCAAAGCCACCGCGAATACGACGAGGCCGCCTGGTGGACGGTATTGAGCGCGCGCTCGAACAGGAGCAACGACTTCGGCGGAATACGCATGCCGCCGCCGATCACCACGCAGGCGTAGGTCGCCGACTCTAGCTGCGAGGACAGGGCCCGCAGGCCCGCATCGTCCGGAGAGATAATGAGGAGCAAAAGCAGGATGTTTCCGGTTAAGTAGGTGCCATTCGTCCCTGACACCTTTCCCGGCCAAGTCACCCCTGCACCTGGAAGCGAACCTGCCGCCTTTTCCCGCTCACTCCGCCGGCGGCGCCAGCGAGTGCATGCCGCCGGGCGTCGAGACGACATCCAGCAGCGCCGCCGTCTCCGCATCGGGAACGCCCGCGATGTCCGCGGGCCGGTACTTCATCTGGAACGTGCCAAGCGCGGCGCGCGTGGCGTCGTCCAGCTCGCCGCCGCACGGAACGCGATAGCCCACGGTAGCCAGGCGCTCCTGGAACCAGGCGATCGCGGGCAACGGATTGCGCTGGTGGAAGGCCAGCCGCTCCTCGACCTGGGCGGCATCCGGCCAGAGGATCAGCCCGGCCTCGGCCAGCTGCCGCCACGGGAACTGCGGGCCGGGATCCTGCTTGCGGCCCGGCGCCACGTCGGCATGGCCCAGCACGTGGTCCGGGCGGATCCCGTGTCGCGCCACGATCTCCCTCGCCAGCCGGATCACCGTGTCGATCTGCTCCTGCGGGTAGGGCGCGTACACCCGCCCCTCCGGGGTGTCGGTGTAGCCGGGATTGACGATCTCGATCCCGACCGACGACGCATTGAGCGGCGTCGTGCCCGCCCACCAGCTTTCGCCGGCATGCCGCGCCAGCCGGCCCTCGTCGACCAGCCGGTAGACCCGGACCGGATCGTCGCGCACCAGGTAGTGCGCGGAGACGCCTGGCTGCGTGCCCGTCAGGAGCCTCAGCGACTCGTCGAAATCCGCCACCGTGTAGTGCAGCACCAGGAACTGCACCCGGCTGGCCTGCACGGCGGCCTGGTGGCGGGTATCGATCCGCAGCGGGGAAGCGGCGCAGCCCGCCAGCAGCAGCGCAGCCGCTATGGCGAGCAGTCGGGAACGCAGGAATGGCATCGAGTCGGCCCGGTTCTTCGGAGCAACGAACTGTGCCTGCAACGTGCACACGGGTCGAGCTGGTGCTTCGTCGCGGGAAACCTTCGGGCTGATGTCGTGGCTCCCGGAAACAGCGCCGCTCAGGGCGTGATGCTCCGGTCCAGGAACTCCAGCATTCCTTCCGCGATTTCCTTGCCGTGGGTTTCGATGGCGAGGTGGCCGGTGTCGAGGAACCGCACCTCGGCGTTCGGATTGTCGCGCTTGAACGCTTCGGCTCCGGCCGGGATGAAGAATGGATCGTTCTTGCCCCAGATCGCCAGCGTCGGCGGTCGATACTGGCGGAAGAACTCGTGCAGCTGCGGGTACTGCTTGATGTTGTGGCCGTAGTCGAGCAGCAGGTCCATCTGCGCCTCGACGCCGATGCGCTCGATCGCCGCGGAAGCCAGCTGCCAGGTCTCCGGTGCGATCAGCGAAGTGTCCTCGACGCCCTCGGTGTACTGCCACTTGATCATGTCGGGAGTGTTGAAACGGCGCAGGGCCTCGCGGTTCTCGGCGGTCGGCTCATCCCATGCCTTGCGCATGTCGGCCCAGCCCTCGCTCAGGCCCTCCTCGTAGGCGTTGCCGTTCTGGCTCACGATCGCGGTGATCTTCTGCGGGTGCTTCACCGCCAGGCGCCAACCGACCGGGGCGCCATAATCGAACACGTACATGGCGTAGCGATCCACGCCCTTGGCAAGGGTAAAGGCGTCGATGACCGACGCCAGGTGGTCGAAGGTGTAGTCGAAATCGACCCCGGGCATGACGGTGGTCTGGCCGAAGCCAGGCAGATCCGGGGCGATCACGTGATAGTCCCGCGCCAGTTGCGGGATCAGTTCGCGGAACATGTACGACGAGGCGGCGAATCCGTGCAGCAGCAGGACGGTGGGCGCGTCCGCAGGCCCGGCTTCGCGGTAGAAGACGCTGACGCCCTGGACCTCCATGGTCTGGTGGCGGACCTGCACGGCACTGTCCGCAGCCGTTGCAATGAGGGGGCTGCCGAGGGTGGCCGCTGCAAGAAGGACTGTCTTGGCGTTCATGGTGGCTCCTTGGAGTAAAGGGGTGGTGCGACGATCAAATAACCTGTATAACATTGCAATACAGGTTACGAGAGCCGAGTATGCACCGGCTTTCGTAACCTGTCAAATTGACTTTAAGAGGTTACTTAATGAACAGTGCGGGGATGCAGCGCGACGGCCACCCGACCGAGGCATCGATGGTGGGGGACCACCTGGCGATGGACCTGCTCAATACGGAGGTGCGCAGCCACGGCGAACCGGTCGACTACTGGAGCACCGCCGAAGACGCGCTTCGGTGGCTGGCGCGGCACGGCATCGTTCCCCCCTCGGGGGCCGGGGGCGTCGTCCCGGCCGACTTGCTCGTGCAGGCGAGGACGCTACGGGCGCAGGCGCGTGGGCTGATCGTCAAGCGCAAGGAGGGCAAGGCCGGGGACATCAAGGGTCTGAACACGTACCTGCACGCCTATCTCAGCGCGCCCAACCTGGAGCGCGACCGTGACGGCAACCTGGCGTTGACGCGCATCGCGCGCGGCGACGCGGTCGCATCCTTGCTCGGGCCCGTCGCCGAGGCAGTGGCACAGCTGCTGGTGGAAGGCGATTTCGCCCTCGTCAAGCAATGCGAGCACCCCGACTGCATCCTCTGGTTCTACGACCGCACGAAGTCGCACAAGCGCCGGTGGTGCAGCATGGCGGTGTGCGGCAACCGCTACAAAGCGGCCCAGTTTAGAAAAAGAAGCAGCGGTGAGGCGACTCCCCGCTCCAGGCCGGCCCCGGTTGGGCCCCGACCCGGACGACCCCCAACGGCGTCGTCGAAAAGAAGCGGAAAGTAGCGCCGAACGAGGCGGGTGTGGACGTTCTCGAACGCTGCCGACCTCGCGAGGTCCGGCGCTTCCGATGTCGGAACGGTCGATCCAGGTCTCCCGCGAACAGTGCACCGCTCGCCTTGGCGGGAGCATCAACCGTGCAGCCAGACCTGGCCGGGCGTCGGCGTGCCACCGCGAGCGGTCCTACCCGGCATCGACCCAGCGCGCGGCGGCCTCGGCAGTGTCCTCCGGCCTGGTGTTGAAGGCGATGCGCGCCTGCGGCGCCGCCTGGTGGACGGTATTGAGCACGCGCTCGAACAGGAGCAACGACTTTGGCGGAATGCGCATGCCGCCGCCGATCACCACACAGGCGTAGGTCGCCGACGTGAGCTGCGAAGACAGGGCCCGCAGGCCCGCACCATCCGGAGAGATCATGCAGGTATCCACTTGCCATCCGCGCGCGGCCAGGTCGCGCACCGCGAGATCGATACCCGCCCTGATCTTGGCGGCATCGGCCCCGGGCGGCAGGGCGGGATCGGAATAGTCCACTGTGTCCGGGTCTTGCCCCACGTAGAGAACACGCTGCATGGCATCACCTCCTGGCGCTGGTCCAACACGCGATGGTACCCGCAAGTCGAGTGACGCCCCCCGACTGCAACGTGCATTTCGGCCGGCACAGGCCCGGATCACCCTCAGCCCTGGAGGCTCATCGGCTTCTCCCCGCCGGGCGGAAGCCCGTACAGCCGCCTGATCCAGTTCAGGAACGCGCCATAGGGACGGCCCGAGACCAGCATGATGCAGGTAGCGCCGAGGATGCCAAGCACGAGCCCCCGGCCGGATGCGCCGCTGATCGCGATGATCGCCGCATAGATCGGCACCTGGAACGTCACGAGTGCGAGGCTGTCCCAGAGGATGCGCGACACCCTGGTCGGGCGGGCGTGTCGCATCAGCCAGTCGCGCCACATCCCGTAAGGACGGCCGACGGGGATCATGAGCGCTGCCCCCAGCAACCGCGCATGCAGCACCTCGTCCCAGCTCATGCCGGAAACAAAGCGCTCGTTCAGCGCTCCGGCCACCGTGAAGAACAGGATCAAGGCGGTCGTGTCGGCGACGAACGCGCGACCGCGGCGGCGCTGATCGGAAGCAACCTCTTTCATGTCGGCAACCTGGTGATGACCTGCACGCGTGATACTGACAAATCGAGGCGGGAACGACCGTGCGCAAGGGCAATCCCCTGTTCCCTGCAACTGGTTGTCGTTGACACGACTCCTCTCCAGGCTGCGCCAACCCACCGGTCAGGTTACGAACGCCGGATGACGGCGCAGCCGCCTCCCTGCCCTCCTGGTGGCGCACCACTTGGACCATTGCCGCACGCACGTCGCCGACCAACAGCGGTGCCGGCACGGACAGCATCAGGTTCAGCGGCAGCCCGAACGCCTCGATGCCCCAGCCCTGCGTGGCGAGCACGCCGTCGGGGCCGATCACCTGCGGATGCCGCTGGCGGATGCGCTGGGCGAAGCTGCCTACTTAAGGTGCTTCGCCCGATTGCGGGATACCACAGCCGTGCGCCGCTGCTTCGTAGGAGCGCGCCATGCGCGCGATACCGCGGGCATTGCGCCGCCATGCGATTCCGTCCACCGGCGCGCCTTCCGGTTCGCGGCGGGCCGCCGATGGCCGAAGTCCGACACATTGCCGGTATCGCGCGCATGGCGCGCTCCTACGGATCGCGCAACACTATCGGGATCAAGGCGTGTGGTTCGACTCTCGGGCGTGGATCATCAGCGCCCGTTGCCGGTGAAAACCGGGGGCAGAGTGGACTTTTCCGTCCCTCAAGCCGGCAATAGAGTCGACTCTGACCCCTGTTTTGCATCCGCGGATCGATGCGGTATGGCTACAGGCGATTGACCCGGAACCTGCGTCCCTTGATCCTGCCTTCGCGCAGTGCCGACAGCGCCTTCGCCGCGTGCGTGCGGGCGATGGCGACATAGCTGCGGGTGGCGAACACGTCGATCCTGCCGATCGCATCCTTGTGCAGTCCGGCGTCGCCGGTGAGCGCGCCGACGATGTCGCCGGCGCGCAGCTTGTCGCCGCGGCCGGCATCGATGCGCAGCGTGGCCATGGTGGCGGCCGGCACGTTGCCCGCCTTGCCCGACAGCGGTTGCAGCGTTTCCCAGCGCAGCGGCCGGCCCTGGCGCTCCTCGATGGCCTTCGCGCGCGGGAGTTCGCGCGGCGCGCACAGGCTGAGCGCCAGCCCGTCGCGGCCCGCGCGCCCGGTGCGGCCGATGCGATGCAGGTAGGTGTCGGGGTCGGTGGGCAGCTCGTAGTTGACCACGGCGCCAAGATCCTCGACGTCCAGACCGCGCGCGGCGACGTCGCTGGCCACCAGCACGCTGCAACTGCGGTTGGCGAACTGCACCAGCACTTCATCGCGGTCACGCTGCTCCATGTCGCCGTGCAGGGCGAGCGCCGAAAAACCGTAATGGGACAGCGAGCCGACGACTTCGACGGTATCGGCGCGCGTGTTGCAGAACACGGCGGTCGATTCCGGCCGATGGCGCAGCAGCAGGGCGGCCAGGGCCGGCGCGCGACGCGCAGGGTCCACTTCGAAGAACAGCTGCTCGATGGTGGCCGGCTGTGCGCCGCCGTCGATGCTGACTTCCAGCGCGTCGCGCAGCATGGCATTGCCCAGCACGCGGATCGCGTCGGGGAACGTGGCCGAGAACAGCAATCCCTGCCGGTCCTTCGGCAATCGCTTGGCGATGTCGCGGATTGCGTCCTCGAAGCCCATGTCGAGCATGCGGTCGGCCTCGTCCAGGACCAGCGTGCGGACGTCGCCCAGGTGCAGCGCCCGCTTCTTCGCCAGTTCCTGGATGCGACCGGGCGTGCCGACCACGACGTGCGGCGGGTGCGTCAGCGAGGCCAGCTGCGGGCCGAGCGGAATGCCCCCGCACAGGATCGAGAGCTTGAGGTTGGCGATGCCGGTCGCGAGCCTGCGCAGCTGCTTGCCGACCTGGTCGGCAAGCTCGCGCGTCGGGCACAGCACCAGCGCCTGGGTCCCGATGCGGCCGGGGTCGAGCCGGGTCAGCAGCCCCAGGCCGAACGCGGCGGTCTTGCCGCTGCCGGTCGGCGCCTGCGCGATCACGTCGCGGCCGTCGAGGATGGCGGGCAGGCACTGCGCCTGCACCGGCGTCATCGCCGTGTAGCCGAGGGCGTCGACGCCCTGCAGCAACGCGGGCGGCAGGGCGAGGGAGGTGAACGGGAGCGGCGTGGTCATGCGCGCATGATCGCAGGTCGGGGGCGGTGCCCGCGCCCGGCGCGGCGCGGCGCGGCGCGGCGGAGTATGCGCAACCCGCCGGCGACCGGTCCAGGCATGAAACCGACCCGACTTGCCCGTTTGCATGGACAGGCAAGCCATCGGCCGGTCGGCCCAGACCCACCGCCGGAGCTTCGTAGGAGCGCGCCACGCGCGCGATGCCGCGGGCATCGTGCCGCCATGCGACTCCGTCCACCGGCACGCCTTCCGGTTCGCGGCGGGACCGCCGATGACCGAGACCGGACACGCCCGCGGCATCGCGCGCATGGCGCGCTCCTACGAAGCAGTCTGGCCTTTCGGCATCCCTTCAGTCGTCCAACGCCTCGATGACGAGGACCCAGTCCTCGCCCGGACCCGACGAGGGCGGCGTAAACGTCTGGATGCCTTGGCTTTGTTCTTCCGGTCTGAACTCGTAAGCCGTGCCGTAACGCGGATCGAACCAGGATTGGGCGTGACTCGGCGAGCGGATCAGTCCCAGATCGAGCGTGAACTGTTCTCCGCGCGGGGAATAGACGATGATGCGGGAGCCGTCCGCGGCGCGCGCGACGCGAATCTTGGCCGCGCCTGCGATGGGACCGTCCAGGAGGATGCTCTGGTCGGGAACCAGCGTTTGGAAACGATGCGCTTCCATGAAGCGGCGCAGAAGGCCCATCTGCCGAGCGCCGGGGTGGTGCAATGCTTCATGCCAAGGTACGTTGCCCCCGATCGCGGGCTGCCTGCCCGGGGTCCACATCTGCCAGACATTGTTGTCGCCGTAGGTGTGGCCCGCCGCGCCGGCGAGCACCGACCACCAGGCAGCCTGGCGAACGTCGTCGTCGCCGAAGCGCACATGCGGATTGTTGCCTTGGTTGTAGAAGCCGACGGGGATCTGTTCGTAGCGCGGCTCGCCATCGATCGTCGGCCGCCGCGGGCGCAGGGCGCGATCGTGTTCGGCGTACAACCCGGTGTCGTGATTCGGCGCAGCGTGCGACGACTGGTTCATGTAGAAGTCGAGCCACGGCGCATCGCGCAACTGTACGGACGACAGCCCCGGCCCGCGCGGATGGAAAGTGATGAGATGCGTCCCGCCGTCGCCGCTGCGCAGGCCCGCCGCCATCGCATCGATGATGGCGCGCTCGGACGCAGTGCGGACATTGGAATCGCCGCCGAGGATCCAGATCACGTCGTCATTGCGGTAGCGTGCGCCGAGAAAACGCCCGTAGGCCTTGGCGCCTTCCGGCGTGAAGATCCGGGCGTCGCCCTCGCGCCAGTATCTTCCCCAGGACGGAAGGAGGCCGACGACCAGACCCAGTTCGTTGGCGCGACGGACGATATGGTCCACGTGCTCGAAATACGCCTCGTTCGGCCGGGCGGGGTCCAGGTCGACCAGCGGCAGTTCACCATAGGCGTTCGGCTCGCGCAGTCCGTTCAGTTCCGCCAGCGCGACGGCCTGGATGACGGTAAAGCCTTTTTCGGCGCGATCCCGCAGATAGCGATCGGCCTCTTCCCGGTCGAGCCGGTGGAACAGCTGCCACGCGGTGTCTCCGAGATAAAAGAAGGGCGCTCCGTCCTCGCGTTGGAGATAACGGCCGTTCGGCGACACCTTCAACCGCCCTTGCGCGAATGCGTCTGCAGCGGCGACAGCGGAAAGCGACAGCGCCAGCAGCAGCGCCGCCGCAGAACTGAAACTCCTCAAGGAACGCCGCGACATGGTCCCTCCACGTACACCGGCCGCCAGGACAACCCCCGGAGGCGGGCAATCGGGTTATCTTTCGGGAAATGACACCGGTTTCCATGCTAGCGCAGGCGGTTCGGCGTCGCTAGCCTTGTCGGCCAGCCTTGTTGCGTCGCCGTGCGCCGTGGAGCGTCGCGTGGCGGCGACCGGCCGGCGCTCTGGCGTGCAGCACCAGGCGTGCCCGGTTTGGACGGCTGCGCACCAGATCGAACAGCCCCAGATCGCCTGCATGCGAGGGGCGCACCAGGCCAATCACTGCGAGGTGACCATTTGATCGTCCGATTCCTGTGCGCTGCCATCGCCCTGTGCAGCGCCATGCCCGCGCTTGCCGCAGATGCCCCAAGCGGCGCGCACGACGTTGCCGATGCGCCGCAAAGGCTCGTCGTTCTCACCGACATCGAGGCCGATCCGGACGACACCCAGTCGCTGATCCGCCTGTTCCTGTACTCGAACGAGATCGACATCGAGGGCCTGGTCGCCACCACCTCCACCCACAAGCGCTCGTCGCCCATGCCCGAGTCGATACGGCGCCTCGTGGACGGCTACGCCAAGGTCCGGCCCAATTTGACGACGCATGACCGCGGGTATCCCGACGCGGATCGCCTCCGCCAGGTGATCGCCGAAGGTGTCCCGGTCTACGGCATGGAGGGCGTGGGCCCAGGCAAGGACACCGCCGGATCCGACCTGATCATCCGGGCACTGGAACGTCCCGATCCCCGTCCTCTGTGGGTGTCCGTCTGGGGCGGCGCCAACACGCTCGCCCAGGCCCTGCACACCTTGAAGCGGACCCGCACGCCCGAGGAGCTCGACCGATTGATCGCCAAGCTGCGGATCTACACGATCTCGGACCAGGACGATGCCGGCATCTGGCTGCGCCGGGAGTTTCCGGGCGTCTTCTACATCGTCACGCCAGGCGACAACTATGGCGTGGCCACCTGGAACGCCATCAATCGCGTCATCGACGGGATCGACAATGCCACCATCAGCAACGCCTGGGTGGCGCAGAACATCCAGCAGGGGCACGGCCCGCTGGGCGCGCTGTATCCGGATGTCGTGTGGGGACTGGAGGGCGACACCCCTGCCTTCCTGCACCTGATTCCCAACGGGCTCAATCATCCGGAACGGCCGGATTGGGGCGGCTGGGGCGGCCGCTATCGGCTGTATACCCCGTCCGGAGACACGATGCTCAACGGCAGGAACCACGGGCCCGAAACCCGTCCCATCTGGACGAATGCCATCGATGCATACGGACCGCCTGAACGGGCCGAGTATGGCCGGGCGGTCCGCGACACCGCCCCCCGCTACCGCGACGCCCTGGTTTCCCTATGGAGATGGCGGGACGATTTCCAGAACGATTTCGCCGCGCGCATGGACTGGACCGTCAAGCCCTACGCCGAAGCCAACCATCCGCCGGAGGTGGTACTGGGCCAGCCGCGGCAGCTCACCGTCAAGTCGGGCCAGGGGGTCGCGCTCAGTGCGCGCGGAAGCTCCGACCCCGACGGCGACAGCCTCGGATTCCACTGGTTCTGGTACCCGGAGGCAGGCGATTTCGAAGGCGATCTTCCTCAACTCTCGAACGGCGATACCGTCTGGATCGAAGCGCCCCGCGTCACGAAACCAGTCGATCTCCACGTCATCCTGAGGGTGGACGACAAGGGGACTCCGTCCTTGGCCCGGTACGCGCGGACCGTCTTGCGCGTGGAGCCATAGAGGCCCGCTCCCGGCGCGGCGGGTTGCGCACAACCCGCCGGCGACCGGCCATGAATGAAGCCGACTCGGCTCCCGATCTTCGGCCACAATCGGCACCTGTCCCCCCCATATCCAGAGGCCGCGTGATGCGCGACGAACTGACCATTGCCATCGGCGAGCTCTACCAGGGCATCCGCCACGAACATTGGCACGGCAAGACCTTCCGCCAGTTCTGGGAATGGTTCAACGCGCGCTGCATCCAGATCGTCGGCGCGGCCGACGCGGGTGAGCTCGTTGAACTGGAGGGCAAGCTGTTGGAGGTGCGCGCCGAGGTCGAAGATGGCGGCTACGCGGTTGCATCCGACCGCCTGGACGAGGTTATCGAGCCGCCGATGTGAGCTGGACCAAACCGGGGTCAGAGAAGACTTTTCGAGTTCCTGTCAGCGAGAAAGTCTTCTCTGACCGCTGTTTCGGCGGATAGGTCGCGATGCCAGGGTTTCACCCCAACCTACGAGCTCAAGACCCACAGTGAGCGCAGGGAGGAACCATGACGTTTCCTGACACCGCCTCGCCAGACGGGCGCCCGAAGACCGGCGCCCGGATGCCGATGCCCGCAAGCGGCCTGCCCCGGGTCCGCGTGCTCGCGGCCGTGGCGGTGCTGCTGTACGGCACCGCGGCACCCGCAGCGGCGCGGACGATCCACCGCTGCGTCCGCGACGGCACCGTGAGCCTCGCCACGGCGCCCGAGCCGGGGTCGCGTTGCGAGGCCCACGAGGTGGCCGACGTGCCCGGCAAGCCGGCCAACCTCTGGGGCAACTTCGGCGTCTTCAGCGGCACGCTGTACGAGCGCGAGCAGGACGGCAGGCTGGTCTATTCGACCCGCAACCTGCCCGGCTCGCGGGTGTTCCTGAAGTTCACCGTGGAAACGCCGCCAGGCGAGGCGGCCCACCCCGGGCTTGGGCGCGTCGGCCCGCCACGCATGGACGCCTTCGACGCCCAGTTCCGCGCCGCGGCGCGCGCCACCGGCGTGGACGATGCCTGGCTGCGCGCGATCGCGCATGCCGAGAGCGGCTTCGATGCCGACGCGGTGTCGCCGAAAGGCGCGCTGGGCGTGATGCAGCTGATGCCCGACGTCGCCGCCGAGCTCGGGGTCGCCGATCCGCTGTCGGCGGCGCAGTCGATCGACGGCGGGGCGCTGCACCTGCGGATGCTGCTGCGCAGGTTCGACGGCGACCGCACGCTGGCGGCCGCGGCCTACAACGCCGGGATCGGCGCGGTGGCGCTCCACGGCGGCGTGCCGCCCTTCCCGGAAACCCGGCACTACCTCGACAAGGTGCAGGCCTTGTACCTGCGCTACCGCGAGGCGATGGGCTTCAGGCCCGAACGGCCGGCGCGCTGAGAGATCCCATAGGGTGGGCCTCGGCCCACCGCACGGCCATACCGCGGTTAACTCCCCTCCGTCCCTGTTGCTGGAAAGTGCTGTAAAGTGCATGCACTGTTCAAAGCGGGATCACGGTACATCGTGGCTCCGATGCGGTAGATCACAGGTTCCAGGGTCGAAGTCGGCCTCTCCAGACGATCCACTCCATCGCTTCGCGTTACCCCTTGCTCGATACAGTCCCGGCACCGCATTTCGCGGGCCGTGCTTTCCTCAATTGATCCAAGGAGTAACACCATGTCTGATCGTCAAAGCGGCACCGTCAAGTGGTTCAACGACGCCAAGGGCTTCGGCTTCATCACCCCGCAGAGCGGCGACGACCTGTTCGTCCATTTCCGTTCGATCCAGGGCAGCGGCTTCAAGTCCCTTCAGGAAGGCCAGAAGGTGACGTTCAAGGTTGCGCAGGGCCAGAAGGGCCTGCAGGCCGAAGAAGTCGAGGCCGAGTAAGCGTTTACTCGACGCTTGCACCGCATCAGCGGTACCAGGACCCCGGGCGGCAACGTCCGGGGTCTTTTGTTTGGCGGTCATCATCCTGCATCCGAACGTGCCCGTGCTCCATGCCCCCGCGCGCCCGATCTGCCAGACTGCGCGCCTTTCGCGATCACCGGCGACGCACGCGGCCATGCGCCTGAACAAGCACATCAGCGACACCGGCGCGTGTTCGCGGCGCGAGGCCGATCGCCTCATCGGCGACGGCCGGGTGACGGTCAATGGCCAGCGCGCGCGCGTGGGCGCAGAGGTCGGCGAAGGCGACATCGTCATGATCGATGGCCAGACGCTGCAACCGCGAACGGCCGCCCCCGGCAAACGCCGCCACGTCTACATCGCACTTCACAAGCCGACGGGCATCACCTGCACCACCGAGTCGTCGGTGAAGGGCAACATCGTCGATTTCGTCGATCATCGGGAACGCATCTTCCCGATCGGCCGTCTCGACAAGGATTCGGAAGGCCTGATCCTGCTGACCAGCAACGGCGACATCGTCAACGCCATCCTCCGCGCCGAGAACAAGCTGGAGAAGGCGTACCTGGTGACCGTGAATCATGCGGTCACCCACGACATCCTGCGCGGCATGGCCCGCGGCGTGCCCGTCCACGGGCAGATCACGTTGCCGTGCCGGACCAGCCCGCTGGGCAAGTTCGGTTTCCGGATCACGCTGGTCCAGGGCCTCAACCGCCAGATCCGCCTCATGGCGGCCCACTTCGATTTGCGGGTGAAGCAGCTGATCCGGGTGCGGATCGGGCCGGTCAAGCTGGCCCATCTGAAGCCCGGCCAATGGCGCAACCTGACCGACGCGGAGTTGCGGGCTCTGCTGCCAGGGCACGCGGGGTTCTGATCCACGAGAGCGCGCCAGGCTTGATGATGGCTAGCGTCTTGTTAGGCCAGGACCTACTCGCCTACGCCCTCGGGCAGCACGGCGACGTGAGCCACGCTTGCCAAGTCCGTGCGCTTGCCCTGAGGCGGCCGGGCGGGCATCGTCGGGCGATGGACTTCATCGACATTGCCTGTCCCTACTGCGGCGAGACCATCCAGCTTGCCGTTGACGGGTCCGCGGGCGACCAGCGCTACGTCGAGGACTGCCAGGTGTGCTGCCGGCCGATCGAGGTCTCGGTGGACATCGACGCGGACGGCGACCTGCGCCTTCGGGTGCGCGACGGCAACGACGCCTGAGGCGCGGCGCCGGGGAGCGCCGTCATGCATGCGTGAGCCGGCCAACGCCGCCGTGCCGTTCCTTCAACGACGGCGGCGGCAAGGTCGCGCGGTGCGGTCAGATGCAAATTCGCGAGCCCGGACGAAGCACTGCCTAAGCCCGTTCTTGTTCTTCGGCATTGGAGCCCGCCAGTGCTCTCGGCCTCTCCGCGGCTAAATGGTGTCGGGGACAATTTCTGACGCCCATTTTGTCCCGAGGCTCAAATTGTCCCTGACACCAATGACCGCTGTCCGTTCACGGGCGTCACCCCGTCACGTTTGAGTAAGGCACAGAGGCGGTTGCGCTCCGCGACGCCCCGACCGGAGACACGCATATGCCATACCTGGATCCGCAACTGCTGCAACGCATGAACACCGGCGCGTACTCACGCAACGGCGCCGACATCCCCGACGAGAGCATGCGCGTGGTGCCGTGCTGGGCCTGGGCGCTGGCCGGGGCGCAGGTGGGCGCGGAAGATCCCTTCAGCGCCGCCAAGCTCTACAGCGACGCCTTCGTGTTCGACACGGAGCGCCAACCCATCGGCACCAATTCCGGCTACCTCGACCAGATCACCGCGATCTGGCCGGATACCGGCCTGCCCGTCAGCGCCCTGGAAGGCCGATTTGCCGATGCCCGGGCCGGGGACGCGCCGGCGCAGCTGGCGTGCCGCATGGCGCTGATGAAGATCGCCGCGATCACCAACGGCCTGACCGTGCTGGGCGAGGGCGCCAACTACGCCTACGCCATCCAGATGCGGAGCACCAGTTGGTACGGGTGGGACCACTGGGCGGTGAGTGTGCGCATGCCCTCGGGCAGCGCGAATCCGGTCAACTACGTGCAGACCGTGCCCGACATCCTGGTGCGTTACCGCTGCAACGAGGTCTGGGATCATCCTATGCCGCTGACCGCCATCGGCGTCGACGGTCTGCTGCAGGCCCACGTCGACGTGCTCGAGCAGATCCCCTGAGCCGCTGCGCTCGAAGACACCAGCCGGAGCAGCGCTTCACACCCAGAGAGGGCCGGCTCCGCGGCCGGCTCCCTGCTTTGGCCGATAGATCGCGCAGAGCTTGAACCGCGAGCGAGGCAAGCGCGTTGAGGGCAGGCAAGGCGAGCAGCGCCACGACGACCGTCCGATCCATGCGTCCTCCCTTTCCTGATGTCCATTGGCGGGCACGCGAAACTCACATTCCCCGGGAACCGCGCCAAGCGCGGTTGCGTGCGTTCCGAAGCAGGCTGGACCCTACTTCGCGATCGTCGCCGCCGGCCAAACCGTGGCCTCGGCCACCTCGTCCAGGTCGCCTGTCACCACCATCGAATGCACCTCGGAACGGGAGATGCTCCCTGCTCCCTCGCGCCTCTTGGCCTGGGCGGAGAAATGGCGGGCCCGTCTTCGCCCCTGCAGGTCTCTAGAAAATTGTCCCTGACATCTTTTTCGGAAAATTGTCCCTGGCACGAATGGCGCTTGCTTAAGGTGCTTCGCCCGATTGCGGGATACCACAGCCGTGCGCCGCTGCTTCGTAGGAGCGCGCCATGCGCGCGATGCCGCGCCAGGCAGCCTTCTCCGCTGCAGTATGGCCCGGCCCGTCGCCACGGGCGGTGTAAATAGGCAGCCGAGCCCTTCGCAATGGGCTGGCAAACAAAGGCTTGAAGCGCGGGCTATTCATTGGCGACACCCGTGGCGACGGCCCATCTCCCACCGCGGCGGTAAGGATTGCCTGGCGCGGTATCGCGCGCATGGCGCGCTCCTACGGATCTCCGGCCATGTACCTGGGCCGCCCGGCCGATGCCTTGCTTGTCCACGCAAACAGGCAAAGCACCTTAAGTAAGCGCCATTCGTCCCTGGCACCTTTCCCGGTGATCGCGCGATTGAATCTTTGGAGCGCAAGGGACTGATCGACGGCGAACACATTACCGACGCCGGATGTCTGCGAGGTTGCTGCACCAGCTTGGGGCGCCCGCCCTGGTAGAGCTGACAGCGTTCATCGGGGCGGCGAACATGGCGGGCCGGAACAATGTGGCGCTCGGCATCAAGGCACAAGGCTTCGCGGCGGCATGTGGGCTGGAACCGCTCGCCGTACCTTCAAAGGCCGCACTTTCAACGATATGACCGATGACCAATGGTGGAAAGGTGTCGGTGGATTGGCCGCTTCCGCCGTCCAGGACCCGCCGAGCGTGCAGGCCGCTGCCTCACTATCGGCGAAGCAGAAGATCATCTCCCACCCCGGACCCAGCTGCTGCCGCAGATAGGCGAGTTCCAATGGGTGCGCTGCGCCCAACTATCCCTGACGCCATTTCCCAAAAATTGTCCCGGACACTAATGGCGCCGTTTTCCAAGCTTGTGTTTTCGCCCGTCGCTGTTTGCAAGTGCCGTCGCCCTGGCCTTTCCGCGGCTTGTCGAGCCCCGCGCCGATGACGTTGCAGGTGATGCTCGACCGGAACGGCGGCTTGACGCCGCAGCCGGTTGCGCAATCGCGGCGTTTGCGCCTGCCGGATCGATGACAGCATGCGTCGAACCATCCCTGGGGCGCCCCCCGGTTGACAGCGCCTGAGGGCCATGCAGTGCGTGCAAGACGCAGAAAAACGCCGGCGCCAAGCACAAGACGATGACGTGGCGATGACATTCACGAGACATGGCGCGCCGATGTTCGTTATGCATTCATAAGTGCAGCGGCACTTTCAGCCTCCCGCCACAATCACAGCCACGCCGCCATGGCTCAGCTCATCGACGACCGGACCGTCTATATCCCGCCGCCGCCGCCGCCGGCCCCACCTCCCCCGGCAACGCATACCGTTCGCGAAGGCGAAACGCTGACCAGCATTGCCGACGATTACCGCACCACGCCGCAGGCGATCCTCGACATCAATCCGCAGGTGCGCTCGCCCGAGCTGCTGCCAGTTGGCGAGGAGCTCAACCTGCCTCCGCCTTCGGTCGATCCGGAGGTGACCCGGGCGGTCGACGGCATCATCGCCGACGATGCCACGCCGGAGCAGAAGAACGAGGCGTATCTCGCCGTGCAGGAGCACGTCGACCAGGCTGGCGGTATCGGCGGCCAGGGCGTGGAACCGTCCGCGTTGCCCGGCCAGTCGTTGCGGATCCTCGACCAGGCCGGCATTCCCACCGCGATCGATCCGCGGGTGGCCGCGGCGGTCGACGCCGTGGCCGATCCGGGGGCGAACGTCGACCAGGCCGTGTCCGGCTACCAGGCGCTGCAGGCGTATGTCGACCGGGTCGGCGGCATCGGCGACCAGGGCATCATCGAAGAGGCCCTGCCGCGGCAGGCCGCGCAGCTGCTGAAGGACGCCGGCCTGCCGGCCGCGGTGCGGCCGGAGGTCGCGGCGGCGGTGGATCCGCTGCTGCCCAAAGACGTGAGTCTGGCCGACCGCGCAGCCGCCTACAGCACGGTGGAGGCCTACGTCGACCAGGTCGGTGGCGTCGGCGATGCCGGCATCACTGCCGAAGCCTTGCCGGGCAGGGCGATGCAACTGTTGGTGGACGGCGGACACGCCACCCGTTTCGATCCCGAGGTGATCTCCACCGTCGACCGCATCGCCGGCAGCGCCGCCACCGACCGCCAGAAACTCGACGCCTACGACACCGTGCAACGCTACGTCGACCGGGTCGGCGGCGTCGGCGACCAGGGCATCACCGCCGAGGCGCTGCCGCGCCGGGCGGCGGAGCTGCTCCGGGACGGCGAGATGCCGCTCGACACCGAAGTGGCCGCGGGCGACAGCACGCAGGACATCGTGATCGCGGCGCAGGCCGGGACCGACCCCGCGCAGCGGTTGCAGATCCTGGGCGAAGGTTATGCCGAGGCCGACGCCGCCACGCGCCAGGCACTGCTGGCCGATCCCACCGCGCGCAGCATCATCAGCGATGCCGCAGACTGGGCCACCGAACCGCTGGACAAGCCGCCCGAAAACGGCGACGGCGACGCGGTGCCGGCACTGAACGCAGCGCAGCGCCTCGATACGCTGACCGAGAATCTCGACAGTGATCTCGCCGGCGCGCTGCTGAAGGGCACCGTGCCCGCGTTCGAAGCCTACGCCCTGAACGATCGTGGCGGGCCGATCGGGCCCGAGGGCATGGCGACCCTGCTCACGGTGATGGACCGCGCACGCGGCAGTGCCGACGGCGACGAGGCGATCCAGCTCATCGCCGAACGGACCGGCTTCGGCGACATCAACGCCATCAACAACCACCTTGCGCAGGGCGGCAGCCCCGACTATGCCTTGGCCGTGGGCGCCAGCCGCGACATCGTGATCGACGGCGTGCAGCAGTTCGCCGGCGGCGAGCTCAACGACAAGGTCGAGGCCTACATCCAGGAAACCGAGGAGCTGAACTGGCTGGTCGCCAACCACGGCGGCAGCATGACGCCCGAGCAGTTGCAACAGGCGATCGACGACTACATCGCCAGCAAGGGCCCGGACTGGGAGCAGAAGCTCGAGGGCATGCAGGAGGAGATCGCGCAGGACGGCATCAAGCTGCAACAGCAGATCGACGCGCTGCAGCAGGCCGGCGGTTACGACGACACGATCACGGCGCTGCTCGACGATCCGGAGAACCAGCTCGCGCTCAGCACCGCGCTCGGTCGCCATCCGGAGATCGCCACCGATACCCGGCTCAAGGACTACGCGCTCTACGCCAAGGTCAGCGAGGGCGGCCGCAAGCTGCTGGGCGAGGTCGCCAACAGCTACGTCAAGGCCAATGTGCTGCCGGACCTGCAGGGCGCCAATCCGGCGAATCCGGCTTCGATGCAGCGTGCGGAAGCGGCGTTGGCGCGGCTCGACAGTTCCGCACTCGCCACCGCCTATGGGGTGGACAAGGCCAAGTTGCAGCAGGCGGTGGGCGAACTGAAGCAGGCGCTGCCGACCGCCGGCGACACCCCGGAAGCCGCCAACGCACGCCTGGAAAAGCTCAACCAGAACCTTCAGGGCATCGATGGCTTCGAGAAGAGCACCGGCATCGGCCAGCTGTTCCGCGCCGCAGGCGTGGCCACCACCAGCTTCGCCTTTCTCAATTCGACCGCCCACGCCTTCGGCGAGCCGGGCAGCTACGCCAACTGGCTCAAGGCCGGCGCCGACACCTTCGGCCTGACGCAGAAGACCGCCGATTTCCTGGTTGCTCGCGGCGCCGATGGCACGACGACGCGGGCGCTCGGCAGCGCACTCGCCGGCAAGATCGCCACTGGGGTGACCGCCGTGGCCGATTTCGCGCTGGGGTTGAAGGCAGCCGCCGAAGGCGACTACGCCACCGCCGCGCTGTGGGGCGTCTCCGCCGCAGGCGGCGCGCTGACCTTGGCCTCGGGAGCCGGTCTGATCGGTGCCTGGGGCGGTCCGGTGGGCATCGCGCTGGTGGCGCTGGCGGCGGTGGGCATCGGCCTGGTGGCCAACGTCAACGAGTCCAACAAGCACGACAACGCCACCTCGGCCGAGTTCCTGCAGCAAGCCGGCTTCACCCCGGAAGTGGCCGACGCCCTGGTCGATCAGAGCGGCGATGGTCACAGCCCGGTGCCGCTGCTGGCGAAGTACGCCGAGCTCAAAGGCTACGACCTGACCGACGCGCAGCAGCGCCAGCAGTTCGTCGACTGGGTCAACGACATGCCGATGGAGCGGCTCGAGCATCTGCGCAGCTGGATGCACCACACGCTCGACGATTTCGGCGGGGACGTCAGCAGCTTCGGCAGCGACACCACGGTCCACATCCCCACCACCACGATCACTTCGGGCGGGTATCCGGCGACGGTGTGGGCGCATGGTCCCTACACCGTGGGCGAGTTCGATGCCTTCGTGGAGGAGTACGGCGGCACGCCGCTGCCTCATGCCTGAAGCGGCCTGATCGGGAATGGTCAACCACTGCCCCCACTGTGGCCGTCAGGCGCTGTCGCCGGCGCGCAAGCTACTGCTTGGTCCCTCGGGCAGCATCGCCTGTCGCGCCTGCGGCGGGCGCGTCGGCGTGGCTTTCGGCAAGGCCTGGCTGGCGTTGTCGCCGGGCCTGCTGGTCGCGGCCTCCGGCCTGCCGATCGCGCACGCCAGCATCCGCCACCTGCCCATGATCCTCACGCTGGATGCGCTGGCGCTGGTGGCGATGTTCGCCGCCTATGCATGGTGGGTTCCCCTGCAGTGCCGCTGAGGCGGGCGCAGGTGGGCAGAACCCGGCACAGACCCGGCGAGCCGCACGCCGCTGCGGATCAGCCGCCCTATGGCCGGTCACCACGTTGGGTCGCTTGGAGATGCGACCTACGGGCAAATGGTGTCAGGGGCACTTTCCACTTTCTGACGCCCATTCTGTCCTGAGGCTCAAATTGTCCCTGACACCTTTTCCGGTCTGACACCTTTTCCGCTGTCTCGACGCCCACGCCCTCGGCGTGCGGCAGGAGGCGCATCGCAAGGTCGTCCCCGGTGGGCAGCGCATGGTGTTCGCGCGCCTCCACCTGAGCACATACGAAGCGGTGCTCGGCGTGCCTGCCTCGGAAATTGCCGGGCGCATCGTCGCACTCGAGGACCTGTGGGGCGACGCGGCGACACGGCGGCTGCGCGGCCGGCGTGCCGTCGCCGGCGGCCTGGGCGTGAGCGAACGTCACCTCCGGCGCGTGTTCCGCGAAGCCGTGGGCGTGAGCCCGAAGGCGTTCGCCAAGCTGACACGCTTCCACCGGGCCCTGACCGCCGCGCGCGAGGATGGCGGCGCAAGCTGGGCCACCATCGCCGCGGCGGCAGGCTACTACGACCAGGCGCATCTCATCACCGAATTCCACGCCATCGCCGGCACCACGCCGCGCGCGCTGCTCGCCGAACTCCAGGCGGCAGGCTGATCGAGCAGGCCGGCCTTCTTCTCGTTCGGTGTAGCGCCCACCCACCTGACCCCAGCATCGCCTTCGAGGAAACGGACGGCCGAACCGCCTCTTCCCTTGTTGCTCGCATCACAGCGACAGGTAACGCTCGGCGTAGTAGCTCTTCATTAAGTCAAAGAGTTGCTCGTCGGTAAGCGTGTCCGCGTCCTTGCGCAGATTCTCGAGCGACTCCTTGAACTCGTCTGTCGTGGTGAACGCCTTGAACTTTTCGGCCTTGTACCGCTCGAACTCGTCCGCGGACAGCTGGAGGCGCTCGATCACCTTGCCGGATGCGACACGCAGGACTTGATAACGCTCATAAGATGAGCCGTAGCCCATGTGGACGTAGTGGGTGATCTCTCCTTCCGGGATAATGAGCGCGCCGCTGTACCAATCGGCGACCACCGGCGTCGTTGTCGAAGGGAACAGGTCGGAGAGGATGCTTTTCGCAACGTAGTCGCCGGGTTCGCTGCCGGAAACGTGGATGGTGACGTCATTCAGGACGAGCTGCCCCTGGGCAACCTCCCAGGATGCGATGTAACCCCGCCAGTTGGCCGAGGAAATGGCGGCGTCCTCCGGTGGCTTCCAGTTCTTGCGCGCCAGATGAGGCTCCAGCGGATTCGTGTTGAGCGCGTGATCCACGCCGTCTATGCGAATGTGGTCAGGCACCTGCGCCGTGGCGAATGCCATCACTGGGCACAGTGCAACTGCGAAGACAGCGGATCTCAGCATCTGCAACATTGACTCTTCCTGTCGGGTAGTTGGCTGCCGCGCGATACAGGCCTCAGCTTAACCCTGCCATCGATTCGTAGGAACGAAGAACGTTGCGGCCGCTGTTGCCGTGTCAGAAGCCGGCCGGCGATTCCACAGCCGATCACCAGTCTCGCCAAGTGCCGTCTACCGTCGATTTGGGTGCGCATCCGACGCAGATTGAAGAACTGGGGATGGAGGGAACGATCCTTGGACATCCTAGTGCCCCGAGCCCATGGCGACTACCGAGCCGCCGCTCGGCGGGCTTCTCGTCCGCGAGCAACGGGGTCAGATGCACTTTCCGGACCCAAGCGGAGAACTGCACGACAGCTTCTTTTCGTTTCCCTCCAGCGCTTAGAGCAGGTGGCGTTTGACCTGACGTTGCTCGGTCGCTTCGGAGTGGCGGAGGACAGACACTGCCCAATCTTGCCGCTCCCGGCTCAGCAACAGCATTGGAAAGTGAACCTGACCCCGTTCCTTGCTGA
>NZ_JBFWIB010000039.1:0-3454 GCF_041300785.1 Luteimonas salinilitoris | reverse complement strand
TACCTGGCCCGTTTCCATTCCGAACATTTGAGTATGGGCATAAACATACCGGGGCAGAGATTCGCACCGCCAGGAAGGCCGGAATTGTTAATAAGTACAACTCACGCTCAATGGTTCAAGAGATGGCGTGGGCGGCCGGGGAGTCAGATTTCCCCGTTGAAGCGTTCCTGCAGAAAAAAGGCGGCGAATACTACGACCCACACATCCGCAGGGAAATATCAGAATGTTCGTTAGACGAACTTGTGGAGCGGCGTACACATATCAAATCCTATTTCGCGCGAGCGTTGAAAGCGGACGTCATCGTTGCGACCCTGGGCTTGAGCGAGTACTGGTTTGACGAGGAAATGGGATTGGCACTCAGCGAAATTCCGGATCCATATTGCCTGAGAAGTAACCCGGGGAGATTCAGTTTCTGTGTTTCCGAGGTGGAGGATGTAATCGGAGATTTGAACGCCGTTCACGACATCGTTTCGCGCAATGGGAATCCCGGCTGCCAATTCATCGTGACGACATCGCCGGTCCCGATGGGGCGGAGATTCACTGACCAGGACGTAATCATTGCCAATATGCATTCCAAGTCGGTACTTCGAATCGCTTCGCTTGCCTTTGCGCAACAGCACGACAACGTCGATTATTACCCGTCCTATGAGGGAGCCATGTTATCGGATCCGCGGCTGGTATGGGCGAGTGATCGGCTCCATGTAAGCGCCTTCATGGTCGGCAAGCTGATCCGGGAGTTCCTTGTACGGTATGGGGTCGATGTCCCTGACGATGGGAGCGATGTGATAGTGAACGATGAGGACGCCGTTGTCGCCCTGCGGAAGGAGCTTGACAGGCAGTCCAAGCGAATAGTGGAACTGGAGAGGGGGAGCGAGAGTTCGGAGTTAATATCCGCGATCTGAGTGCAATTGCACAACGCTCATGCCCGTATGGGTAAAAGCGTTCCCGAAAGTTTCGAACAGGAATGCGATGTCGTCCTGACATGAGGCGCACAGCGTTGCTCTGCATTCATCGGAAATCGGTGGAGCAGGATCAGCGTTGCGATGGTGAATAGTGAAGTCGATCCCGCGCGCCTCCGGCAGGGCGCGGTATACGAAATCGGAGATGATGTTGCCCTCTATCATCTGCTTTCGGTCGTATAGATTAATACTGACCGAGGGCCAAACGGATCTGAGCCGGTTTACCCTTTTACGCAATCCCGGCGAAAATTTCCTGGGATCAGGCGCTCCACGATCACGGGAGGGGTTGCCAACCGGCTTTGCACGCTGGTTGATGAAGCTGCGGTAGTAGTCGATCGGGTCACGCAACCATACGACTACGGATATGTCATGCGTGAAGACCTCGAACAGGGTCCTCAGCAATTGTTGGCCGTCCTCGCGAAAGTCTAAGGCGTACTCTGTCGAAAACAGGATCACGGACGGTCTTCTGCTTGCAGAATCGACGATGGCCGCCTTCACCTTGTCTTGTGCCAGACGCCAATCTTCGACGCTCAGGTGGTCCAGCCCACGCGGCCGTGCTTCATATGGCTTCGCAATCGCCGAAAGCAGTTGGTGTGTCGAACCATTGTCCATCTTCGGGTATATGACTCCGGCCCGCTCCAATACAATGCGATTCCTGGCAAGGGTCGATTGTAGGGACGATGTGCCGGTTTTGCCCATTCCGACGTGAAAAACAATTCTCACGGTGCATTCCTTCGATAAGGGCTTGCATCACCGCTGGGCTAGAGCTATGGCGTAATTCGTATAACCCAGTTCGATCATGTGGTCATCCAGGCTAAGGGCTTCATCAAGGATGTCCACATCATCGTTTTCATCGATATTCGCTAAAATGTTGTTGAGGGCGGTGTGGTAGATTGCACCGCCCGTCTTGAGGATTTCAGCTGTCGGGAAATACTTCTTGAGCGAAGGCAAGATCATGCTGCTGTCCGCAGCCTCGCTGGGGTCTTTGGCCCACAACAATGCCGCATCCGGCTTGGGAACGATGCGTGGTAGGCGCTTGGCGGAGCTACGGGGGTGCTTGAAAACGCGCTCGGGCAAACTGGCCCGGAAATTATTGACGTGAAAGAGATGGGCTTCATCCCATTGGAAGCCGGTCGGGCCGACATAGTCATCCATGGCAAAATACCCGCCTTTTTTCAGCCGCTCTCGATTCCACCAAACCGCACGCTTCACATCCATCATGTGGTGAAGCGCATTGTTCCAATATACGAGGTCGTAATCGTCTGGCAGGGCCATGGCCATGGCGTCTGCACGATGGAACTGGATTCGATCCGCAAGTCCCTGCGCTTCGGCAAGTTGATGCCCTTGGTCGATCCGTTCCTGTGAAAATTCATAGCACTCGAAATGTGAAACGATTCCGGCGCGAAGCAAGCGCATTTCCTTGCGGGCGGGGCCGCACGCCACCGAAATCCCTTTTTTGAACCGCTGACCAAGCGACCCCAGAAGATGGTTGAAGCCAGCATGCATCGAAGGACTGGAAACGCCTGCTTTGGCGTTAATGTGCTGTTTGATACGGTCGCTCGCCCACCATCTCGGTCTGACGGGGGTCTTCTTGGCAGCCCACTTTTGGCCAATGTGCTCTTGTTCGCTGCTGAGTGTCATCCGTATTCGACTCCCGAGAACTTTGGTTGTCTTGAAGTCTGCGTCTGAAGGCCGTGGCTTGAACGGTACTATCATGACTCGCACCTGCCGCAAGTCGACGTCACTGTAGCACCACTTTGCGCGATCCCCTTTCCAGGTGGGCGCCAGGGTCTCGATGCAGGTCTCCGTGACATGCGAGCCTTGCCGATTGACCAGTACGTTGCCGATGACTGGTCAGCATGATTTCGTCGGACAGATCGCATCGGTCAGATCAATTCTGAAGGCTGTGGCTTGAACTGGCATTACCGACCAATGAGACGAGGTAGCCAGATTTCCACATGTGATCGCTTCCGCCAGCTTTCCGATGAGCGCGTTATGTGCGAATGCAGCGAGATCCGCAGCTCATGGCATCCGCTCTCTGGAAATGCATTCTTAAGCAGGACGCGTCGAATATTGTCCTTTTGTAATGTCATCGGCCATCGCTTTATTCTTCGTCCAGCCACCTCAATCTGGAGCGCGAACGGCTTGTGCTTTTGCTTTGGCTGATAAGGCGCGAAAACAAACAATTCCAGATCGTGACGCGCACCTTTGGAGGTGCACACATCCCGCGACATGCTTAATAGATCGCCTCTACTGACAGGCGCCGGAAACTCTAGGGTGGAAACCAGTGCACTTGCGTAGGTCCCGATGCGGGCACCATCTTCATCCGCGGTCCTGGACAGTCTCTTAAGTTTTTTGGGGTCAATATTGGAACTTCTCGGAAAGTTCTTTGCGTCGAATGTTTGCGGACGTGCGGCATGCAACTTCGTATCCCAGTTCATATCCAACACTGCATGTTTCTGCTCAAGCTGGAATTTCCAGTTCGACAGAATGAG
>NZ_JBFWIB010000038.1:0-4764 GCF_041300785.1 Luteimonas salinilitoris | reverse complement strand
CCATCTTGGCGCGCGCATCTTCACCGAAACGGATTTCTTTGGCTGCCATTTGAAACTCCGGGATTCGAGAATGGGGAATAGGGAATGGTTGAAAGCGAAGGGCAACTGCGAGCGGGATGGAGAGGCAGGACGGCGAACCGGCGCGATGGCGCTTTTACGATTCCCGATTCCCGATTCCCGCCTCGGCGTCAGCCGAGGATTGCCAGAATGTCGTCCTCGCGGACCACCAGGTACTCGGTGCCGTCCAGCTTGACCTCGGTGCCGCTGTACTTGCCGAACAGCACCTGGTCGCCGGCCTTGACCTTCGGCGCGCGCACGCTGCCGTTGTCGAGCGCCTTGCCCTCGCCGGTGGCGACGACTTCGCCCTTGATCGGCTTCTCGGTGGCGGAGTCCGGGATCACGATGCCGCCGGCGGACATCTTTTCTTCTTCGGTACGCTTGATGACCACACGGTCGTAGAGCGGCTTGATGTTGCTCATTTCGATCCTCGCTAAGTGATTGATCGGTTTAGGAAATGGGTGGCGACTTTAGCACTCGCGCAAGGAGAGTGCCAGGCGCGCGGACGGCAAAACCCGGCAATGCGCGGGATGGATGCGAGATGGGCCCGCCGGCCCGCCTTTCAAGGCCCTCCGGCGAAAAAAAATCCGGGGCAGGTCCGAACGGACGATGCGCCGGGCGCAGGTCGTCAGAAGCGCCAGGCCGCCATCAGCATGGTCTCGCCGTCGTTGGGCTGGTGCAGGCTGGCATTGGAGATGTGCCGGGCCAGCAGCGAGAAGCGGTCCCAGCGCCAGCCGGCGGTGGTGACGAACTGCGGATCGCCGGACAGGGCATCGGTCTCGCCGGCCTGGGCACCGACGCCGAACCCCAGGGTCAGGCCGTTGTCGGTGCGCTCGTAGCGCAGCCCGGCGTGGGCGACGGTCACGTCGTCCTCCAGGTCCAGCCGGGTGTCGTCGCGCCCGCGCACGTGGATCGCGCCCAGCTCCCAGTGCAGGACCGCATTGTCCATCACCCGCCATGCCGGCAGCCATGCCGCGGAGATCATCGGCGTGGTCTCGTTGCCGCGCGTGACCGAGGCGCCGCCGCCGATCTCGAACCGCGATTGCGCCAGGGCCGCGGAAGCCGGCAGCGCGAACAGGACCGCCGCGGCCAGCAGCGCAGCGAAGGAGGAACTGGGACGACGCATGGGAAGTACCGGATGGGGAACAGAGGGCGCGTATCTTAAACCCGCCGGTACAGGATATGCGCGTCCCGGAAGAAATGCCCGGGACGGACGCCGGCGCCGTTGCCGGCGGATGGCCGTACCGAGCCGGATTGCGGGGCCGCCGCGGATCGCCACCACCGGGCCTCGGCTACCCTATACGCCCCCGCGCGTGATCTCACCCCTCGCCTTGAACGCCCTGATCTGCCTGTGCGCCTGCCCGGACCGCGACGTCGCCGCCCGGATCGCCGAGACCCTGGTCGGCGAGCGGCTGGCCGCCTGCGTGAACCTGCTCCCGGGGGTGACGTCCGTGTACCGGTGGCAGGGCACGGTCGAGCGCGCCGACGAGGTCCTGCTGCTGATCAAGACCGCTCCGGCGCGGCTGCAGGCCCTGACCGCACGCATCGTCGCCCTGCATCCGTATGAACTGCCCGAGGTGATCGCGGTCGAAAGCGCCGGCGGCCTGCCCGCCTATCTGGACTGGATCGCACAGGAAACCAGCGTGGAGCCGCAACCGTGAAGTCGCACCTGTCGAACTACCGGCATGCCCTCGCCGTGCTGGCGGCATGCCTGCTCGGCGCCACGGCCACGGTCACGGCCGCGGTCGACGAGAACGACCTGCTGCCGGTCGACGAGGCCTTCGTACTGACGGCCACGGCGCCCACGCGCAACCGCATCGAGCTGGACTGGAAGATTGCCGACGGCTATTACCTGTACCGCCACCGCATCGATGTCCGGCGGCTCGACGAAGGCTTCAAGATCAATCCGCTGCAACTGCCGGCCGGGCACAAGCACCACGACGAGTTCTTCGGCGAGGTCGAGACCTATCGCGACCGCCTGACCGCGGCGGTCACCGGCGCGCCCGACGACGGAATGACAACGCTGCCCCTGCAGGTCAAGTACCAGGGCTGCGCCGACGCCGGCGTGTGCTATCCACCGCAGACGCGCACCATCAGCGTCGCCCTGCCTGCCCAGGCCGCTCCGCCTGCCGGGGGCTCCGCCAGCGCCGGCGACGGCCTCGCCGCGCTCGGCCGGGCGCTGTCCGGCAACGGCGCCATCCCATCCGGCACCGCCGCGGACGGGTCCATGCAGGCGTTGCCGTTGCCGCCGGAACAGGCGTTCGGTTTCGAGGCGATCGCCGGCGACGGCGACACGATCCTGATGCGCTTCACCCCGGCGC
Source organism: Luteimonas salinilitoris (assembly GCF_041300785.1). Taxonomy (NCBI): domain Bacteria; kingdom Pseudomonadati; phylum Pseudomonadota; class Gammaproteobacteria; order Lysobacterales; family Lysobacteraceae; genus Luteimonas; species Luteimonas salinilitoris. The sequence goes on along the minus strand of NZ_JBFWIB010000038.1, from coordinate 2,386 downwards.
GCGGCTATTACCTGTACCGCGACCGCAGCACGTTCGCGCTCGCCGGCGCCGATGGCATCGCCGCTGACGCGCCGGCATGGCCGCGCGGGGTCGACCACCACGACGAACACTTCGGCAAGGTGGTGGTGTACTTCGACCAGGTCGACGTGCCGCTGCCGCTGCGGCGCACCCGCGCCGACGCCGCCGAGGTCACCCTCACCGCGACCTTCCAGGGTTGCCAGGACGAGGGCATCTGCTATCCGCCGATGACGCGCACGGTGACGGTGGCGTTGCCGGCGACCAGCACCGCCCCCGCCCCTGTAGGAGCGGCTTCAGCCGCGACAGGGATCTCCGCGGAGGCACCGGCCGCGGCGGTGGAGGGATCGGTCGCGGCTGAAGCCGCTCCTACAGGGGCGGCCGGGGCGGACCGCGCAGGCGATGTCGCCGATGGCGGTCCGCCTCCAGAAGCGGGAGCGGACGCACCAACGGCGGCCGCCCCCCTGGCCGACGACAGCCGACTGGCCGCCGCACTGGCCGGCCCGGACCGGCTGCTGACCCTGCTCGGCTTCTTCGGCGCCGGCCTGCTGCTGGCGTTCACGCCCTGCGTGCTGCCGATGATCCCGATCCTGTCGGGACTGATCGCCGGCGCCGGCACGCGCCTGGGCACCGGCCGCGCGCTGCTGCTGTCGTTCGTCTACGTGCTGGCCAACGCGCTGGTGTTCACCGTGGCCGGGGTGGTCGCCGCGCTGCTCGGCGCCAACCTGCAGATCGCGTTCCAGACGCCGTGGATCATCGCCCTGTTCGCGCTGCTGTTCGTGGTGCTGGCGCTGTCGGCGTTCGGCCTCTACGAGCTGCAGCTGCCGGCCGTGGTCCGCGCCAGGCTCGGCGCGATCAGTGACCGCCAGCGCGGCGGTTCGCTGGCCGGGGTGGCGGCGATGGGCGCGCTATCGGCATTGATCGTCGGCCCTTGCGTGGCGCCGCCGCTGGCCGCCGCGGTGCTGTACATCGGCGAGAGCGGCGACCCGGTGCTGGGCGGAACCGCGCTGTTCGTGCTGGCGATGGGCATGGGCCTGCCGCTGCTGGCGTTCGGCGTCGCCGCCGGGCGCGGGCTGCCGACCAGCGGGCCATGGATGGTCGCGGCGCAGCGGGTGTTCGGTTTCGTGTTCCTGGGGCTGGCGGTGTGGATGCTGTCGCGGATCCTGCCGGGCCCGGCGACCCTCGCCCTGTACGGCCTGCTGGCGCTGGCCGCGGCCGCGTGGGCGCTGGCGGCGAGCACCGAAACGTCGCGCACGCGCCTGCTGGCACGCTTCGCCGGCCTGGTGCTGGCGGTGATCGGCGGCGCGCAGCTGCTGGGGGCGATGTCGGGCGCGCACGACCCGCTGCGGCCGCTGGACGGCATGACCGCGGCGCGGCAGCCGCAGGCGGAGCTGCCGTTCCGCAGGATCAAGACCGTGGCCGATCTCGACCTGGAGATCGCCGCCGCGCAGGCCGCCGGCCGGCCGCTGCTGTTCGATTTCTATGCCGACTGGTGCGTGTCCTGCAAGGAGATGGAGAAGTACACCTTCCCGCAGGCCGAGGTGCAGGACGCGCTGGCCGGTTTCGTGCTGCTCAAGGCCGACGTGACCGCCAACGACGCCGAGGACCAGGCGCTGATGCGCCGCTACGGTGTCGTCGGCCCGCCGGCGACGCTGTTCTTCGTCGACGGCGGCGAGCGCCGCGAACTGCGGCTGTTCGGCTTCGAGAAGGCCGCGGCGTTCGCCGCGCGCGTGCAGCGCGCCGCCACCGAGGCCCGCTGATGCGCACCGGCACGAAGGTCGTGCTGGTGGCGGTGGCGGCGGGCACCCTGGGCGTGGTCGCCGGCCTGCTGACCCGCGGCCCCGGGCCGCTGCTGCGCACCGAACCCGGGCAGCGGATCGCCCAGCAGGTGCTGCAGGCCAACGCACCCCCGGCCCCGGAGGGCGTGGCGGTGGCGAAGCGCGGCGAAGCGCTGTCGAAGTTCGCCGTGGCGGCCCTGGACGGCGGTGAAATCGTCCTGCCGGACGACTTCGCCGGCCGTCCGCTGCTGGTCAATATCTGGGCCAGCTGGTGCGGCCCCTGCATCCGCGAAATGCCGGAACTGGACCGCTACGCCCGCGCGCAGGGCGACGACGGCACCCGCGTGCTCGGCATCGCCCTGGACGATCCGGCGGCGGTGCGCGACTTCCTGCAACGGGTCCCGGTGTCCTATCCCTTGGCGATCGACGCCCCCGGTCGCGCCGACGCCGGCGTGCGCCTGGGCAACCCGCGCGGGGTGCTGCCGTACTCGGTGCTGGTCTCGGCCGACGGCCGGGTGCTGAAGCAGCGCATCGGACCGTTCGAGGACGGCGAGGTCGACGATTGGGCGCGGCACTAGGCGGCCCGACCGCTT
>NZ_JBFWIB010000037.1:0-5342 GCF_041300785.1 Luteimonas salinilitoris | reverse complement strand
GTGCGCACGGCGAACATCGGCGACCTGGTCCGCTACACGCTGACGGTGGAGAACGTGGGCGTGGTGAACGTGCGCGGCAGCACGGTCATCGACACGCCGCCGGCGGGCTTCAGCTTTGTGGAAGGCTCGATGGCGGTGAGTGACGGCGACGACGCCTTCGACCTGGCGCCGAGCCAGTCGCCGCTGCGCATCGGCGGGCTGGACATCGCCGCTGGCGAGAGCGCGACCGTGGTCTACCTGCTGCGGGTCGGCGCCGGCGTGCGCCACGGCACCCAGGTGAACACGGCCCAGGCGCAGGACGCGGCCGGCAACGTGATCTCCAACACCGCCACCGCGCAGGTGTCGGTCGAGGCCGATCCGCTGCTCGACGACAGCCTGATCTTCGGCACGGTGTTCAACGACCGCGACGGCGACGGCTGGCAGGACAGCGCGGCCCTGAGCGGGGTGCGGGTGCAGGGCGGGTTCGCGCCGGGCGCCTACCTGGCCGGCTCGACCACGCGCGACCGCGGCGCCGGTGCGGAACCGGTGGCCGACGCCAGCGCGCCGCTGCTGCATGGCATCGACGTGGGCGCTCTCTCAGCGCGCCAGTCCGAGGCCGATCCGGCCCAGGCGCACCAGGTGGTGATCCGCCAGCGCCTGCGCGAGGCGGCGTTCACCGACGACTTCGTGCTCACCAGCGACCAGGGCGTGACGGTACGCATGGATGCGGCCGGCACCACCACGGTGGACAGGTCCGGCGCCGCGGCCAAGGGCCTCAACGCCGCCGCCCCGACCGTGGAGCGGCGCATCGCCCAGGGCGAGGGCGGAGTGGTGGTCGACTACGTGATCGGCAACACCGGCATCGACGAGCGCGGCATCCCCGGGGTGCGGATCGCCTCGGTGGACGGGCTGCTGATCGAGACCGACCAGTACGGCCGCTACCACCTGGCCGACGTGCAAGGCGGCACCCGCGGCCACCGCAACTTCATCCTCAAGCTCGATCCGTCGACGCTGCCGCCCGGCACGCCGCTGACCACCGACAACCCGCTGGTGCGGCGGATCACCCCCGGTATCCCGGTGCGCTTCGACTTCGGCGTGCAACTGCCGGCCGAGGCCATCCCCGGCGGCACCGAGGAGGTGGAACTGACCCTGGGCGAGGTGATCTTCGCCCCGGGCAGCGCCGAGATCCGCAGCGAGTACGTGCCCGCGATCGCGAAGATGGCCGAACAGGTCGACGCCTACGGCGGCGGCACGGTGGTGATCACCGCCAACGGCGATCACCAGGCGCTGGCCTTCGACCGCGCCACCGCGGTGCGGGAGCTGCTGCTGGCGCAGGTCGCGCCGGAACACCGGCAGGCGCTGACGGTGAGCGTGCACACCGAGGTCGACGCCCTGGTGGCGGGCGTGACCGAAGGCGGCGCGCTGCTGGGCACGGTGCTGTTCGACACCGACCGGGCGCAGATCAAGCCCGAGTTCGCGCCGCTGCTCGACCGGGTGGCGGCCCGCCTGGAAGGCCTGGGCGGGGGCGCGATCGCGGTGGTCGGGCATACCGACGTGCGCGGCAGCCATGCCTACAACGCCGAGCTGGGCCTGCGACGGGCGCGGGCGGTGTACGCGGCCTTGGCCGAACGATTGAGTCCCGAGGTGCGCGCGCAGGTGCGCGTGGAGTCCAGCAACGATCCGACAGCCCCTGTCGGTCCGGAACGCAAGTGAGAGGGGGCCGGATCATGAAGATGAAGCTGCTCGATACCGCCCTGATCGGCATCCTGGCGGGCATGGCCTCGCCGGCGCTGGCGCAGGACCTGCCGGCGCCGCCGGCGACGGACACGGCCACGGCGCTGGACTGCGGCGCCGACGGCTGCGCCTCCGACGAAGGCCTGGTGTTCAAGCTGCGCACGCGCAGCTACGACCAGCCGGCGACCGCAGGCACCAGTGCGGCCTCCTCGTCCGAGGCCCTGCAGCCGGACCGGCGCGTCATCGTCGGCCTGGAGCCGCCGGGCCGCGCCGTGGCGCAGGGCCGGTTCTCGGTGTACCTGCCCGGCGGCGGCGTGATCTGGGCGACCGAGGACCCGACCCTGGGCCTGCCGGAGCTGTCGGTCTCGGCGCCGACCATGGTGCCGTTCGACGGCAGCGCGATCACCCGGCCGGTGCGCTTCTTCGTGCGCGGCAACTACACCGGCTTCATCGAGAAGATGGAGCTGGCGGTGTTCCGCGGCACCGACGGCGACCTGGTGCGGCCGCTGGCAAAGGTGCCGATCGACGTCGCCCCGGTGACCGAGGCCGAGTGGGACGGCGTGCTGCCGGCGGATATCCGCTTCCGGGTCGGCGACGAGCTGGTCTACGTGCTGCGCGCGTTCGACGCCGAAGGCAACATCGACGAGACCCATGCCCGGCGCCTGCAGCTGGTGCGCCCGGACGAGGCCGAGCGCGGCCGCCAGCAGCTGCGCGACAGCACCGAGCGCACGCACGGCCTGGCGCTGGGCGCGGACCAGGCCGAGACCCAGCGCCTGGTCGACGACGTGTTCGGCCAGAGCGCGCTGCGCTACCAGAACATCCCGATCTACGGCTCGCGGGTGCGCGTGCAGGGCCGCAACCTGCCGCCGGGCTACGCGCTGCTGATCAACGGCGACAGCTACCCGGTGGACCTGGAGCGCAAGTTCGTCGCCGAGTACCTGATGCCGGTCGGCCAGCACCGCTTCGACATCGCCCTGCAGGGCGGCGAAGGCGCCACCCCGGCGCGGCACCGGCTGGACGTGGACGTGAGCGGACGCTACTTCTTCGGCGTCGGCCTGGCCGACCTGACGGTGTACGAGAACAGCGCCAGCGGCCCCGGCCGCGACCTGGCGCTGGGCGGACGCGAGGACGACATTCTCAGCGACGGCCGCCTGGCGTTCTACGGCAAGGCCAAGCTCAAGGGCAAGTACCTGGTCACCGCCCAGGCCGACACCCAGGACCGGCCGCTGGAGGACCTGTTCGACGGCTTCACCCAGGCCGACCCGCAGGACATCTTCCGGCGGCTGGATCCGGACCTGTACTACCCGACCTACGGCGACGACTCGACCACCTACCGCGACGTCGACACCATGGGCCGCTTCTACCTGCGCGCCGACTGGGACAAGAACGAGGCGCTGTGGGGCAACTTCTACACCGGCATCACCGGCACCGAGTACGCGCAGTACGTGCGCTCGCTGTACGGCGCGGCGCTGAACTGGCGCTCGCGCGCGGCCAACCCCTGGGGCGATGCGGGCACCGAGCTGCGGGTGTTCGCCTCCGAGGCGCAGACCGCGCCGGGCCACAGCGAGTTCATCGGCACCAGCGGCAGCCTGTACTACCTGCGCCACACCGACGTGCTGCCGGGCTCGGACCACGTGGTGATCGAGGTCCGCGACCTGACCACCGGGCGCGTGGAGCAGCGCATCGAGCTGCAGCGCGGGGCGGACTACGAGATCGACGAGCTGCAGGGGCGCGTGCTCCTGACCCGGCCGCTGTCGCAGATCACCCGCCAGAACGTGCCGAGCATCACCCGCGACACGCCGCTGGACGGGTTCGAGCAGCGCCTGATCGTGGACTACGAGTGGGTGCCGGCGAGCTTCGATGCCGACGAGATCGCCGCCGGCGTGCGCGGCAAGCACTGGTTCGGCGACCACGTCGGGGTCGGGCTGACCTACGTCGACGAGAACCGCGCCGGCGAGGACTACACGCTGATGGCGGCCGACCTGACCCTGCAGGCGGGCAAGGGCACGTACCTGAAGCTGGAGCACAGCCGCACCGAGGCGACCAGCGCGCCGGTGTTCTTCTCCACCGACGGCGGCCTGTCGTTCACCCAGCTCAACCCGGAAGGGATGCGCGAGGGCGACGCCAGTGCGGTCGAGGCGCGGATCAACTTCCAGGAGATGGGCTGGACCGAGCAGGCCTGGAGCGCGGGGGCGTGGTGGCGGCAGGTCGATGCCGGCTACTCGATCTCGCGCTTCGATACTGGCCAGGCGGTCGAGGAGCACGGCGCCGAGGTGCTGGGCCAGTTCACGCCGAACCTCGGGATCTATGCCCGCTACAGCAAAGCCGAGCGCGGCGGCGAGTCGCTGACCCAGATGCAGGTCACCGGCGAGTGGCGGATCGGCGAGGACGGCGCGGTGACCGCCGAGGTCCGGCGCACCGAGGAGGAGCGCAGCACCGGGGAGGCCGCCGGCACCCTGGGCGCGCTGCGCTACACCCACCGCTTCGGCACCGCGCTGGACCTGTTCGGCACCGCCCAGGTGACCCTGGACGACGACGGCGGCAACTACGCCGACAACGACGCCTACAGCCTGGGCGCGCGCTATAACTTCGCCAACCTGTCGAACGTCGGCGCGGAAGTGACCACCGGCGACCGCGGCGACGCGGCCACGGTCAGCGGCGAGTACCGGCTGAGCGCGCAGCACAGCTTCTACGGCGGCTACACGTACTCGACCGACAGCACCGAGTACCACTCGCTGTTCAACCCGAACCGGCAGAACGGCTGGACCTTCGGCCAGCGCTGGCGGCTGTCCAACCAGGTGAACCTGTTCAACGAGAGCCAGTTCATCAAGAGCCGCACCGAGTCCGGGCTGGCGCACACCTACGGCATGGACTTCTACCCGGCGGTGGGCTGGAACCTGGGCTTCACCCTGAGCGACGGCGAGCTGACCAACAGCGCCGGCGGCCAGGTCGACCGGCAGGCGGTGAGCATCAGCGGCGGGCGCACCTCGGCGGCGACCGACTGGCGCAGCAAGCTGGAGTGGCGGCGCGACGGCGGCGCCGAGCGGCGCACGCAGTGGGTGAGCACCAACCACCTGAGCCACAAGCTCAACGAGAGCTGGCGGATCGCGGCACGCTTCAACTACGCCGACACCGACGACGAGCTCGATCCGGCGGCCGGGGCCAAGTTCATCGAGGGCAACTTCGGCTTTGCCTACCGGCCGTGGAACAGCAGCCGCTGGGGCCTGTTCGGGCGCTACACGTACCTGTACGACCTGGCCACCTTGGGCCAGGTGGGCGGGGCGCAGTACGACCAGAAGAGCCAGGTGCTGGCGTTCGAGGGCGTGTACCGGATCGACCAGCACTGGGAGCTGGCGGCCAAGCTGGCGCGGCGCGAGGGCGAGGTGCGGTTCGGGCGCGGCACCGGGGCCTGGTTCGACTCGGCGACCACCTTCGCCGCCGGCCAGCTGCGCTACGAGCTGCGCCAGAAGTGGCATGCGCTGGCCGAGTACCGCTGGCTGGACGTCAAGGACGGCGGCACAAGGCAGGGCTTCCTGGTCGGCGTGGACCGCGACCTCAACCGCAACTTCCGCATCGGCGCCGGCTACAACTTCACCGACTTCAGCGACGACCTGACCGACTTCGACTAC
>NZ_JBFWIB010000036.1:0-6598 GCF_041300785.1 Luteimonas salinilitoris | reverse complement strand
CACCCACCCGCCTCATGGAACCTCAGGCGGAGGGGGCGGTGGAACACTGTGGGCGCTCAAAAAAATCTCGCTGCGAAGGAACCGCGGAGGTAGCGGGATACCCTGAACGTAGTTGGCTATATGCCACTGCCATTTGGATTTTTCTGGAACAGGAGGATAGGTCTGAGCGTAATCACTACTTATGTCGATCACCGAATTATCACCAGGAACCAGACGCAGCACTGTGCCTCCTTGGCGCGTTGCAGCCGCATAGTAGCGACCAACCCTAAGGCGCATTCCGCCACAACGAACGTCAGTGAACGCGACTTGCCGAAATGATGCTTTGCCCTTGATGGAGCGGACGATCTCTATGTCTCCAGCAATCGAACTCGAATCTGGCGCACGATCCTTGAGTCGAAGCGAGAGCAAGCGAAATACAAACACATCCTTCGCCTGCGCGAGATCATGAGAGAACGGAGCCTCTTGGGGATCAGCACATGCAAATGCGCTCGCCGGCGAGCTGAGTAGTAGTACAACTGTCAGGGCTAAGAGATGTCTCATAGGGTGCCTAACTTCTTAGTAGACCCCAGATCGAGGTGATAGCGCCGAGTATTCATGTGGTCGGCTGTGCCGTCAACTTTCGTAAAGGTCAGTAGAATCAGCAGTTTGACCGTGGATCAGCTGTTTCTTGATGTGGCTGGCGCGACCTGCATATCGTGTTGGATGCGGTGATATCTGATATCACCGCTGAATCGTGGTGGTAAACGAGCGTTGTGGCCGACCTTGGGTTGGGTCGGCTCCATCGACCCAGCAACCCGCATGGTTGGATTGATGAGGTTGATCCGGCCTGCGCGCGAAGCCCGGCTTCAACCCGTCTTCGCCGTCGCGATCTGCCGTAGCGCGCGCTCAAACACCTCCATCGGCTGGCCGCCGGAGATCAGGTGCTGCTGGTCGATGATGATGGCCGGAACGGCGTTGATGCCGTTCTGGCGGTGGAGCTGCTCTTCTGCGCGCACCTCGGAGGCGTAGGTGTCGGAGGCGAGGATCTCGCGCGCGCGGTCCGGTGCCAATCCAGTCCCGCCCGCGATGCGGACCAGGGTGTCGTGGTTCGAGACGTTCTGCCCGTCGGTGAAGTACGCGCGCAGCAGCGCGTGCTTGAGCGCGATCTGGCTTCCTTCCAGTGCGGCCCAGTGCAGCAGCCGGTGCGCATCGAAGGTGTTGTAGATGCGGCGGCGGTCGGCCGCGAAAGTGAAGCCCAGCTCGGCGCCGCGTTGGCGGATGCGTTCATGGCTTTCGGCAAGCTGCGCGGGGGACAGGCCGTATTTCTTCTGCAGGTGCCCGGCGATGTCCTCGCCTTCGGGCGGAAGCTGCGGGTTCAGCTCGAACGGGCGGAAATGGAGTTCGGCCTGCACCTCGCCGCGCGTACGTTCCAGCGCCTGTTCCAGCGACGCCAGCCCGATGGCGCACCACGGGCAGACCACGTCGGAGACGAAGTCGATGCGCAGCGGCACGCCGCCGGTCGCCGTTGCGTTCATTCCTGCTCCATCGGCAGCTTCAAGTCCTGTTCCTTCGCGCACTGCCTGGCGATGTCGTATCCCGCATCCGCATGCCGCATCACCCCGGTGCCCGGGTCGTTCCACAGCACCCGCGCGATGCGCTTGTCGGCTTCCTCGCTGCCGTCGCACACGATGACCACGCCGGAATGCTGCGAATAGCCCATACCCACGCCGCCCCCATGGTGCAGCGACACCCAGGTCGCCCCGCCGGCCACGTTGAGCATGGCGTTGAGCAGCGGCCAGTCGCTGACGGCGTCGCTGCCGTCCTGCATGGCCTCGGTCTCGCGGTTGGGCGAGGCGACGGAGCCGGAGTCGAGGTGGTCGCGGCCAATAACCACCGGCGCCTTGAGTTCGCCGTTGCGGACCATCTCGTTGAAGGCCAGGCCCAGCTTGTGGCGCTGGCCCAGGCCAACCCAGCAGATGCGCGCGGGCAGGCCCTGGAAGCTGATGCGCTCGCGGGCCATGTCCAGCCAGTTGTGCAGGTGCGGGTCGTCGGGGATGAGTTCCTTGACCTTGGCGTCGGTCCTGTAGATGTCCTCGGGGTCGCCGGACAGGGCCACCCAGCGGAACGGGCCGATGCCGCGGCAGAACAGCGGGCGCACGTAGGCGGGCACGAAGCCGGGGAAGTCGAAGGCGTTGGCGCAGCCCTCGTCCCTGGCCATCTGGCGGATGTTGTTCCCGTAGTCGAAAGTGGGCACGCCCTGCGCAGCGAAGGCGAGCATGGCCTCGACATGGGTGCGCATGGAGCGCTTGGCGGCGTCGCGCACCTTGTCCGGGTTTGCCTTCTGCTCGGCGAACCACTGCTCTACGGTCCAGCCGATCGGCAGGTAGCCGTGGATGGGGTCGTGGGCGCTGGTCTGGTCGGTGACGGCATCGGGGCGCACGCCGCGCTTCACCAGTTCCGGCAGCACGCTGGCGGCGTTGCCGAGCAGGGCGATGGACTTGGCTTCGCCGGCCTTCGTGTACCTGTCGATGCGGGCGAGGGCGTCGTCGAGGTCGGTAGCCTGTTCGTCGACGTAACGGGTCTTGAGGCGCATGTCGATGCGGCTCTGCTGGCACTCGATGTTGAGGCTGCAGGCGCCGGCCAAGCTGGCGGCCAGCGGCTGCGCGCCGCCCATGCCGCCGAGGCCGGCGGTGAGGATCCATTTGCCTTTCAGGTCGCCGCCATAGTGCTGGCGGCCCATCTCCACGAAGGTCTCGTAGGTGCCCTGCACAATGCCCTGGCTGCCGATGTAGATCCAGCTGCCGGCGGTCATCTGCCCGTACATCATCAGGCCCTTGCGGTCGAGCTCGTGGAAGTGCTCCCAGGTGGACCAGGCCGGCACCAGGTTGGAGTTGGCGATCAGCACGCGCGGCGCGTCGGGGTGGGTAGGGAACACGCCGACGGGCTTGCCGGATTGCACCAGCAGGGTCTCGTCGTCGCCCAGGGTCTTGAGTGTCTCCAGGATCCTGTCGAAGCAGGCCCAGTCGCGGGCGGCGCGGCCGATGCCGCCATAGACCACCAGGTCCTCCGGGCGTTCGGCCACCTCGGGGTCGAGGTTGTTCTGGATCATCCGGAACGGTGCCTCGGTCAGCCAGGACTTGCAGGTCAGGTCGCTGCCGCGCGGGGCGCGGATGCTGCGGGACGGATCGTGGCGGGGGTCGGACATGTGCGGCTCCGGAAGCGGTTGACGGTGCGCCGCGCGGCGTGCGGGGGCGAATGCCGGGATTATCGCATTGGGGTGTGGAAGGCCCGAGTGCGCGGGCCGCGATGATCCGCTCCCTCCCCCGTTTACGGGGGAGGGCTGGGGTGGGGGCGACGGAGCCGCGCGGACGTCTGATGTATGGATGTTTCGAGTGAGCGGCTTGTAGAACATGTCCACTCGATGGCGAGTGGCGGCGTTCGGTGTACCGGCGCCGGTTTGCCCCCATCCCAGCCTTCCCCCGCAAGCGGGGGAAGGAGCGGAGTGCGGGTGCTGTGGGGGAACGGGTGCGGCAAGTGAGCGGGCTGTGGACTGTGAGCGCCAGCGGCGGCGGACGACTGGGGCGCCGGGCGGCAGAGGGCCGGTCAGAACAGCAGGTTCACCATCGCCACCACCACCAGGGTGTAGGTCAGCGACAGCGGGGCGCCGACGCGCCACAGTTCGCGCGGCTTGTAGCCGGCGGGGCCGGTGATCATCGACAGCACCGGGTTGGACTGGGTCATGAAGTTGTTCGAGGCTGACAGCGCCACGATCAGGGCGAAGGCGGTCGGGTCGCCGCCGGCGGCGAGCGCGAGGTTGATCGCCAACGGCACCACCACGATGGTGGCGCCGACGTGGCTGATGACCAGCGAGAAGGCGGTGGTCAGGATGGCGACGGCGATCTCGATCACCCACACCGGCAGCCCGCTGGGCAGCTGTTCGATGGTATGGCCGGCCACCCAGGCGGCGGCGCCGCTGCTGTCCATGGCCCAGCCCAGCGGGATCAGGCAGGCCATCAGGAACACCGTCTTCCAGTTGATGGCGCTGTAGGCCTCGTCCATCTTCAGCACGCCGCAGACCAGCATGCCGGCCACGCCGGTCATCAGCGCGATCGAGGTAGGCACGCGCGAGGACAGCGCGATCAGGATGGTGACGGCGAAGATCGCCATCGCGATCTTGAACTTGTGCGGGCGCTGCTCGCCCTTTGGGAAGTCGGTCACCACCACGAAGTCGCGGCTGGAGCTTTCCGACAGCGCCTGCCAGAAGCTGTGCAGCACCAGCATGTCGCCGGCGCGCAGCGGCAGGTCGCGCACGTTGTCGCGGATCACCTCCTCGTCCTTGCCGCGGTTGACCGCCAGCAGGCGGATCCCGTGCTGCCGCCGCAGCTGCAGCTCGTTGGCGCTCTTGCCGATGAACTTGGAGGTCGGCGGGATCACGGCCTCCGAGATGCCGGCGCGGGCCGGATTGAACAGATCGCCGAAGTTGCGCAGGCGCGTGCTCATGCGCAGGAACTGGTTCTGCGCGAAGTCGCCCACCTGTTGCCGCGTGCCCATGGCGCCGAGCACGCTGCCGACCCAGATGCGGGTGTCGGCGGCGGGGGCCAGCTTGGCTTCGTTGTCGCTCTTGAGCGCCAGTAGCACGGGGGCGTGGTGCAGGGCCTCGGCCTCGCCGAAGGTCATGCCGACCAGCGGGCTGTCGGCGGTGACGGTGAGCTCGTACACGTCGCCATCGATGCCGTAGGCGCGGGCGAAATAGCTCTGCGTGCGCGCCGGGGTCACGTTGCTGTCGTTGCCCTCGCGCAGCTGCCGGTTGCCGAAGAAATGGAAATAGGCCAGGCCGGTGGCCAGCAGCACCAGGCCGATCGGCAGCGGGGCGAACATGTTCAGCGGTTCCAGCGTCGCCACGCCGGAGGGCAGGTTGGCGTTGGCCGCCACCAGCAGGTCGTTGAGCAGGATCAGCGGCGAGGTGCCGACCATCGTCAGGCTGCCGCCCATCACGATCGCCACGCCCAGTGGCAGCAGCAGCTGCGACAGGCTCATGCCGGTGCGCGAGGCCAGCCGCGAGGCCACCGGCAGGTACAGCGCCATCGCCGCCGGGTTCTGCATGAACGAGGAATTGAGGCCGGCGACCGCCGAGGTCAGCAGCAGCAGCCGCTGCTCCACGCCGTGCGCGCGCCGCAGCAGCCAGGCGGCCAGCCGGTTGAGGGCGCCGGTGCGGTCCAGGCCCATGCCCAGGATCATGGTAGCGATCACGCTGATCACGGCATTGGACGAGAAGCCGTTGAAGACGTCCTCCGACGCCACCTGGCCGGTCAGCCCCAGCAGCACCAGCACCACCAGCGCCACCAGATCGGCGCGCACCCGCTGGAACACGAACAGCAGCATCGTCAGGCTCACCAGACCGAGGACGATCTTCATGTCCGTGGTGAGCGAGAGGGCGGTGTCCATTTAGGGCCGGGATTGGTGATTCGTGATTCGGGATTGGGAAAGCGGGCCGCAGGCGGCGGACCGTCAGCCGGTGGACCCGATGCCGTTATCCCGGCAAAGGCCGGGGTCCATTTCGCTTTGCCGGCGGATCACGGTGGATCCCGGCCTTCGCCGGAATGGTGTCGGATCCGGTGGCTGGCGGCGCCGGGTTCCGTGCCGCGAGACGCGTGCCTCAAGAGCTCTCCGTTTTTTCGAATCACGAATCACGAATCACGAATCCCGGTCGTAAAGCAGATCCCACACGCCATGGCCCAGGCGCTTGCCGCGGGTCTCGAAATGGGTCTGCGGGCGCCAGTCCGGGCGCGGCACGTGCCCGCGCGCACCGGCGCGGTTGCGCAATCCCCCCGTTGCGTCCAGGACGTCCCACATCTGTTCGGCATAGTCCTGCCAATCGGTGGCCAGGTGCAAGCGCCCGCCGGGGGCCAGCTTGCGCACCAGCAGGTCGGCGAAGGCCGGCTGCACCAGGCGGCGCTTGTTGTGGCGCTTCTTGTGCCAGGGATCGGGGAAATAGATGCGGATCTCGTCGAGCGAGGCGTCGGCGATCTCGTGCTCGAGCACCTCCACCGCATCGTGGTGGTAGACGCGGACGTGGACGCTGCCGTCCTCGGCCAGGGCGTTCAACAGGCGGCCGACGCCGGGGGCGTGCACCTCGATGCCGATGTAGTCGCGCGTGGGATCCTGGCGGGCGGCGTAGCGCAGCGCCTCGCCGTTGCCGAAGCCGATCTCCAGCACCCGCGGCGCGCTGCGGCCGAACACGGCGTCGAAGTCGCGCGGGCCGGCCTGCTGGTCGGCGGGGCGGAAATCCAGCCCGAAACGCGGCCACGACAGGTCGAACGCCCGCTGCTGGGCCTCGCTGAAGCGGCCCTGGCGTAGCACGAAGCTGCGCACTCGGCGGCGGCCGGGCTCGACGGTGAAGGGCTTGTCGCGGCCGGCCTCGCTCACGACCCCTCCCCCCGTAGAGCGGAGCTTGCTCCGCTGCTCCAGGCTCCGGAGCCCATGCAGCGGAGCAAGCTCCGCTCTACGGGGCTGGGGTGGGCGCGCGTCGCCAGCCGGCGTTCCGGCTGGCTCCTGTCGGGGGGGGGGGGGGGGGGGGGGGGGGGGGGGGGGGGGGGGGGGGGGGGGGGGGGGGGGGGGG
>NZ_JBFWIB010000035.1:0-7796 GCF_041300785.1 Luteimonas salinilitoris | reverse complement strand
TTGAGCGGGAAACGAGACGCGCACCCGAACCCTAACTCTTTGTCAGGGCAAGGATTTTTGCTTTCCTCACCCCGGACAGGGACTTGATTATGGACTTTTTTCAGGGGCCTGACAACGGGGCTGAGCCCTCTGAACTGCCCTCGTCGTTGATCAGCGGTCACCTAAGCTCATAGAGGTGCTGGACACGGCCAATCGCAAGTTCAGGGCATGGTGCGGTAGATTGCCCTGACCGTCGTCAGCCGAAGCGTCCATGCCTGTCAGCCCCGAACACGCCTCCCGTCTGCTGGCTACCTTCGGTCGACTCGAGTTTCTGCTCTCCAAAGTTCCCTGCTTCATCCATGGCAAAGAGGGCAAGCCAGCCATTCTCGATTGGGACAAGATTAGCGAGGCAATCGCTAAGCTTCCACCTGATCGCTTCCTGGACACTCACGCCGGGCGTGAAGGCCAGCACGTCCTGCAGGTTGCGCACGACCTGCCCGTTCAGATCCTCCAGGTTGATCAGGTCGACACCACCGGGGACGCGCGCCAGTTCCGCCTGCGTGTGCCGGACGCTGCGGCTGGTCAGCGTCTCGACGGTTGGAACGACGCAAGACAGGCACGTAGGTTCAAATGGAACCAGAAAAGCCACTCTGGCCCCTGCTTGGAAAGACCCCTGCTTGACCCTGCTTTGCATCTCATCCCCGCCGAACCAGGCCGCAGGACATCGGCCGTCAGCGACAGCCGCTTGATCGTCAGCTCGCCATCGAGCCGCGCGACGACCACAGCACCCGGCTCAACGGACGTTGCGAGTGGCCTCAGCTTGCTTGAGCAGATCCTTTCGCTTTGAGCCATCGAACTTCATCAGCCTGACGATCACCCATCCAAGATCCCACTCCTGTGTTGCTTCTGGTATCATGTTGCGGCTTAAAGACCACTCCAGGGCGTGAAATCAGCCGCCCTTCATTCCGGAAACAGATCCTCCAGTGATTACGCCGCCCTAAAACAGCAGTACCTGCATCTGCCCGTGTTGACGGGTTTTTTTTAGGGCTTTCGTAAATTCACGTGTTTGCCTCGGCCATACGTCGAGGCTTGGGATCACTACCTTTGACCAAACTATCCAGCCTGCGCCAGGACTGGCTCGGCAATATTCGTGGCGACGTGCTTGCCGGCATCGTCGTCGCGCTCGCATTGATACCGGAGGCCATCGCCTTCTCTATCATCGCCGGCGTGGACCCCAAGGTGGGGCTGTATGCGTCCTTCTGTATCGCGGTCGTGATCGCGTTCACAGGTGGCCGCCCCGGCATGATCTCCGCCGCCACCGGCGCCATGGCCCTGCTGATGGTGGGCCTCGTCAAGGACCACGGTTTGCAGTACCTGCTGGCGGCCACCCTGCTGACCGGCGTGCTGCAGATTCTCGCCGGGGTGTTCAAGCTCGGTGTGCTGATGCGGTTCGTGTCGCGATCGGTCGTCACCGGCTTCGTCAATGCCTTGGCGATCCTGATCTTCCTGGCCCAGCTCCCCGAGCTAACCCACGTACCGTGGACCGTGTACGCGATGGTCGCGGCGGGCCTGGCCATCATCTATCTGCTTCCGCGGGTGACCCGGGTAGTGCCCTCGCCATTGGTGGCCATTGTCGTGCTCACCATCGCAGCGGCGCTGATGAAGCTCGACATCCGCACAGTGGGTGACATGGGCCAGCTGCCGGACAGCCTGCCGGTTTTCCTGTTGCCACAGGTGCCGCTGTCTCTGGAAACGCTATGGATCATCCTGCCGGTGTCCGCCACCCTCGCCGTGGTCGGCCTGCTCGAGTCCATGCTGACCGCGCAGATCGTCGACGACCTGACCGACACGCCGAGCAACAAGAACCGTGAAGCGGTGGGCCAAGGCGTCGCAAATATTACGTCCGGCTTCATCGGCGGCATGGCCGGCTGCGCGATGATCGGGCAGTCGGTGATCAACGTGAAATCGGGTGGCCGCGGCCGCCTGTCCTCGCTCGCCGCGGGTGTTTTCCTGCTGCTGATGGTCGTCTTTGCCGGCCCATGGGTAAAACAGATCCCGATGGCCGCGCTTGTCGCCGTGATGATCATGGTGGCGATCGGTACTTTCAGCTGGAATTCGTTCCGCAATCTACGGTCGTATCCAAAGAGCTCCAGCCTGGTGATGATCGCCACTGTCATCGTGACGGTGTTCACCCATGATCTGGCCAAGGGGGTATTGACCGGCGTGCTGCTCTCGGCCTTGTTCTTTGCCCGCAAGGTCGGCCGCGTGCTGCATATCGGATCGGTGTCCACCAACGACGGGCGCGAGCGCCACTACACCGTGACCGGGCAGGTGTTCTTCGCCTCGTCCGAAAGCTTCCTTGCTGGCTTCGATTTCAAGGAAGTCATCGAGCGCGTCCGGATCGACGTCAGCCATGCGCACTTCTGGGACCTCAGTGCCGTTGGAGCCCTCGATAGGGCGGTACTGAAGTTCCGCCGCGAGGGCACCGAAGTGGAGTTGATTGGCATGGACGAGGCCAGCGCGACGCTGGTTGATCGACTGGGCGTGCATGACAAGCCCGATGCCGTTGAACGTCTGATGGGCCATTGAGGACCGAGCGATGACTGACAAGAGCGCCACCCACCCGTATCTGAATGTCGGCGGCCGTGTCCTAGCCGCAATTGACCTCTCGGTCTACACCGAAAGCACCTGTCACTACGCCGCCTGGGCCGCCCACCGGCTCGAGGCACCGTTGGAGTATCTGCACGTCCTGAGCCGCCACCAGGAGGCGGCCAGCGGGATCGATTTCAGCGGCAACCTGGCGGCGGATGCCCGACAAAAGCTACTGCAAGACCTGGTGGTGGCGGATGAGCATCGCAGCAAACTGGCGCAGGAGCGCGGCCGACTCGTGCTGGAGCGCGCGAAGGGGATTGCCGCGGGTCTGCACGGCGTTTCAGCCGAGGGCCGATTGCGTCATGGCAGCCTGGTCGAGACGCTGACCGAACTGGAGACGGATGTGCGACTGTTCGTCTTGGGCAAGCGCGGCGAGCACGCGGACTTCGCCAAAGGCCATCTGGGCGGCGAACTCGAACGCGTGGTTCGCGCCGTCCATCGCCCGTTGCTCGTCGCCTCGCGTGAGTACACCGAGATCGACCGCGTCCTGATCGCATTCGATGGCAGCCCCACCACGCGCAAGGGCGTGGAGATGGTCGCGGCGAGCCCGCTGTTCCGAGGATTGGAGATTCGGGTAGTGACGGCCGGTACGGATACCGATGCGATCGCCAAGCAGATGCAGTGGGCCTTGGAAACGCTGAAGGCGGCCGGTTTGACGGCGCTTGGTGCGATCCTGTCCGGAGATCCCGAGGACATCATCGCCAGCTATGTTCGCGATGAAGAAGTGGACCTGCTGGTCATGGGCGCCTACGGGCATTCGCGGATACGGCAACTGATCGTCGGTAGCACCACCACTACGATGCTGCGTACTTGCCGCGTTCCGGTGCTCCTTCTGCGGTGACACTGGAGAAGGCACCAAGTCTCGGCGAATCCTGGCGCCTGCTCAACAGGCCTACGCCGAATTTGAGCTCGTCTGTTGATACAAGCACGGTGCCCCGGCGTTGAAACCGGGCCAGTGTTCCGGAGGCGCGCTCGCAACCAAGCCATCGAGAGCAGACACGATGACCGAAGCATTCACCGAACACCCGTCCCCTGGAAAAATTGCACGAAACCGCCTCTACCGGATGATGGAGGAATTATTGGAGATCGCCGATGTTCGCCTGGGCGGCAATCGCCCCTGGGACATCCGGTTGATGGCTGGGGGTGTTCCTGAGCGCGTCTTCACGCAGGGCAACCTCGGCTTGGGCGAAGCGTACATGGACGGCGCCTGGGAGTGCGATCGACTGGATGAACTGTACGATCGGATTCTGCGGGCGCAGCTCGACCGGCACGTGAAACCACTGAAGCTCATGCTTCATTCGCTGCAGGCCCGGTTCCTGAACCGGCAGACATCACGGAAGGCTTGGGAGGTCGGTGAAGCTCATTACGACCTCGGGAATGATTTCTACGCGGCCATGCTGGATCCGCGCATGACTTATACCGGCGGCTACTGGGCCGATGCGAGCGATTTGGTGGAGGCGCAGGAAGCCAAGCTCGACATGATTTGCCGCAAGTTGCGCTTGGAGCCCGGCATGCGGGTGCTCGATATCGGCTGCGGCTGGGGCAGCTTCATGGCCTACGCAGCCGAGCATTACGGCGTCGAGTGTGCCGGCGTGACGATCTCCAAGGAACAGACGGCATGGGCTACGGAGCGCTACGACGGGCTGCCGTTGGAGTTCCGGCTGCAGGACTACCGCTCGATCAACGAACGCTTCGACCGCATCGTCAGCGTGGGCATGTTCGAGCATGTCGGCCGAAAGAATCACCGGACCTACATGGAACTCGTCCATCGCTGTATGAACGACGACGGCCTGTTCCTGCTTCACACCATCGGCAAGAACCGACGCAAGTCCACCACCGACCCGTGGATCGATCGATATATCTTTCCTAATGGCGATTTGCCATCGATCGGCCAGATCGGCGATGCCTGCGACGGGCTCTTCGTCGTCGAGGATCTTCACAACTTCGGCGCCGACTACGACAAGACCTTGATGGCGTGGCATGCCAATTTCGAGCGGGCGTGGCCACGTTTCGAAGACGAGCTGGGGCAACGGTTCTATCGCATGTGGCGCTACTACCTGCTGTCCTGCGCCGGCGCATTCCGTGCCCGCGACCTGCAACTGTGGCAGTGGGTGCTGTCAAAGGATGGGGTCCGTGGCGGCTACCAGCGCCCCGAGGGCGCGTCCGACACCGCACACGCAACCGCCCCATGGCCGACCCCGGCCTGATCACGACATTGTTACTCGCGGGGCTTGACATGTTATGATTCATCAAATTTCGATCGAAATACCCCTCCGCCTGTCTCGTCGATCTTGAGGACAGCCTCAAGTTCTACTAGGTGATGTGGTTTCCGCACAATGGGGTGCGGTTCAGAGGGTCAAGACGAGGCTCTCTCCATGAACACTCCAATCTAGCGCTCCCTTCTTGGCCGCGGGTGCAATGCCCGCTTCGGATGCCGCTTCCGGCATGCCTTCCACCGAGATCGAGGAGTCATCATGTCTGTCACTAATCTGGACGAATTCTTCAGCATGCTCGTCGAGGAGCAGCGGGATATCCGCATTGCCCTGATGAGCCTTGAAGGAGCAGGAAAACCCGTTGAGCTGGACCAGACCACACAAGGACGCGTCAGCCGAATCGACGCCATTACCCAGCAGCATATGGCCAAGGCGGGAAGTACGCATCTGAAGATCCAGCTTGAGCGGATCAACGCGGCGTTAGCGCGTCATGCCGCCGGACACTATGGGGTTTGCCGGCGGTGCGACCTGGAGATAGACCACGCACGGCTGATGGCCGATCCGGCCGCGCCTTTCTGCCTGGAATGCACTGAGGAACTGGCCGAGACGAAGCGGCAAGACATGCGCCGAAACATCGGTCGCTAAGTCCGCACTCCCCTGCTGACCGCCTTTTCCAAGGTGGCATCCACTTGCTTGATCGACAGGAAAACACAATGAATCTGATGACGAGTGCATCGGTCAAAGGGCCGATCGTGAAGCGCTGCGCCTTCGGGGAGCACGAGCTCATCCTCGAGACCGGCGACATCGCCAAGCAGGCGTCCGGTGCGGTGATGGTCCGCGTGGGCGACACCGTGGTGCTGGTGACCGCGGTTGGCAACAAGCGCGTCAAGGACGGGCTCGACTTTTTCCCGCTCACCGTCGAGTACCGTGAGCGCTTTTACGCGGGCGGACGCATTCCAGGCGGCTTCTTCAAGCGCGAGGGGCGGCCAACCGAAAAGGAAATCCTGACCTCGCGCTTGATCGACCGGCCGGTACGGCCGCTGTTTCCCGATCAGTTCCGCAACGAGGTCCAGGTTATCGCCACCGTGCTGTCGGTCGATCCGCTGATCGATCCGGACATTCCGGCGATGATCGGCGCCTCTGCCGCGCTGCGCCTGTCCGGATTGCCCTTCAAGGGGCCGATTGGAGCGGTGCGCATCGGTCGCAACGGCGACAGTTTCCTGGTCAATCCGACGACCGAAGAACTGAAGGAGTCCGATCTCGACCTGGTCGTGGCGGGCACTCGGCACGGCGTGCTCATGGTCGAATCCGAAGCCAATCTGCTCTCGGAGGAAACCATGCTGGAGGCGGTGTCGGTGGGGCACCGCGCCATGCAGTCCGTGATCGCTGCCATCGAGGAGCTCGCAAACGCAGCCGGCGTGACCCCATGGGAATGGAGTCATTCGGCCCGCGACCTGAGCTTGGTCGAGACCGTACGCGCCCGGATCGGAGACAGCCTCAACCGCGCACTGCTCATCACCGACCGCCTCGCCCGCAAAAAGCAGGTGCAGGTGATCAGAAACGGGGTGTTGACGGCCTTGGGGGCGCCAGCGACTTCCTCGATGGGCTGGAACGCGACAGACGTGCGGACGGAATTCGATGAACTCGAGTATGCCGCTGTGCGTCGCATGGTGCTGCAGGACCGGCGCCGGCTCGATGGCCGTGGACTGGAAGATGTGCGTCCGATCTCAATCAAGCTCGGCATGCTGCCGCGCGCTCACGGCTCGGCGGTGTTCACCCGCGGCGAAACCCAGGCGATCGTGACCACTACCCTTGGCACCGCGCGGGACGGCCAGGTCATCGATGCCGTCACCGGCGAGTCTAAGGAACACTTCCTGTTCCACTACAACTTCCCGCCCTACTGCGTCGGCGAAACGGGCCCGATGATCGGTCCAAAGCGGCGCGAGATCGGCCATGGCCGTCTGGCCAAGCGCGGCGTCGCCGCGATCATGCCGTCGATGGAAGCATTCCCTTACACCATTCGCATGGTGTCTGAGATCACCGAGTCCAACGGTTCCTCCTCAATGGCTTCGGTGTGCGGCAGCTCGCTGGCTCTGATGGACGCGGGCATTCCGATCAAGGGACCCGTGGCAGGCATCGCCATGGGCCTGGTGAAGGAAGGCGATCAGTTCGCGGTGCTGTCCGACATCCTCGGTGACGAGGATCACTTGGGTGACATGGATTTCAAGGTCGCCGGCACTGTCGACGGTATCTCGGCCTTGCAGATGGACATCAAGATCGACGGTGTGACCACCGAGATCATGCAGGTTGCACTGTCCCAGGCCCGCGACGGAAGGCTGCATATCCTGGACGAGATGGCCAAGGCAATCGAGCAACCGCGCCAGGAAATGTCAGCGTTCGCGCCCCGTCTGCTCACGCTCAAGATCCACCCGGACAAGATCCGCGAGGTCATCGGCAAGGGGGGCGCGACGATCCAGGCGTTGACCAAGGAGACCGGAACCCAGATCGATATCCGGGATGACGGCACCATCACCATCGCTTCTACCAATGGCGCGGCCGCTGCCGAGGCACGCAGACGCATCGAGCAGATCACGGCGGAGATCGAGCCGGGCCGTATCTACGAAGGCAAGGTGGCCAAGGTTCTCGACTTCGGCGCCTTCGTCACCATTGCTCCAGGCAAGGACGGACTGGTGCATGTGTCCCAGATCTCCAACGAGCGTGTCGAGAATGCCTCCGAGGTGCTGTCGGAGGGTGACATGGTCAGGGTCAAGGTCCTGGAGGTCGACCGGCAAGGACGTGTACGGCTCTCGATGAAGGCTGTGGACGCTGAAGGGAGTGTCACTGCCTGATTCGGAGCGTGCAGTCGCATCACCCGCACGTGTTCTTCTACCGGATTTGTTGCCATGAACCACAAAGATATCCTGTTCGACGACGACGCCAGATTGCGCATGC
>NZ_JBFWIB010000034.1:0-8883 GCF_041300785.1 Luteimonas salinilitoris | reverse complement strand
GCGTCAGTGACCGGACATCCGCCCTTTGCGAAGGCTGGCCTGAACGCCCATGTGAAGGCCGCTGTCGCGTTGTTCATGGCAGGTCATCGCCGCCCGGGAGCAGGCTGACGGTCTAGATCCTGCGCTCTGTGACCCGACTTGAGTTGGGAGTAGGGGGCTATGTCCAAGCTCCGTTCTTGAATGTTCGCGGGCAGATGCACGGTGAGGTAGTCGATCAGGCTCCGCACAGAGGGCAACATGCCACGCGGCGGCGGATACAGCAGATGGATGACGTGGGTGACCACGAATTCGACCGTGCGACGGTGCGGACTATGTTGAATCTGTCGTGGCACTGGTTCAAGGGATGTTTGCCCGATTTGCCCAAAAAGGCAAAAAAGGGTATATTTGCTCCAGCCTAGACACAGGAGCAGACCATGGCCTTGGCGCTGAAGCTCGACGCAATCGAAGACCTCCCCCGTACGCCGGCATCGGACGTGAAGAAGCTTGGCTGGCGCGGCGTGATGAAGACCGTCGGCCGCAAGGGTAGGGTGGTGGTGACGAACCACAACGAGCCCGAGGCGGTCATCCTCTCCGCCGAGGATTACGGCGCCATCATGCGTGCCTTGCACGAAGCCAGCGCCAGGAACGACGAGGCGCTGGATACCCTGCGCCACCGCTTCGACGAGCGCCTGGCGTCGCTGCAGGTGGCTGACGCCGGCAGCCGCCTGCGTGGCGTGATGCGTAGCCCAGCCAGGCTTGGCGGCAAGGTCAAGGTCGGGGCGAGCCATTGAAGGCTCGCCCCGTTCTCTATGTTCTCGCCGGCGTGAACGGCGCGGGCAAGAGTTCGGTCGGCGGTCATTTGCTTGAACGGGCAGGACTGACTTGGTTCAACCCGGATACCTTCGCCCGGGAACTGGTGGCTGAGACCGGCTGCGACCAGACCGAGGCCAATGCCGCCGCTTGGCAGGAGGGCATGCGCCGTCTGGACGAGGCAATCGTGAACCGCACCAACTACGCCTTCGAGACCACGTTGGGCGGCCGGACCGTCCCCGCCAGGATCCGGGCCGCCTCGGAAACGCACGACGTGCTCATGTGGTTCTGCGGCCTGTCGTCGCCGGAGCTGCACCTTGCCCGCGTCAAGGCCCGTGTGGCCGCGGGCGGGCATGACATTCCCGAGGCCAGGATCCGCGAGCGCTACCCGGCCGCGCTGGAGAACCTGATTGCGCTCATGCCCTGCTTAGCGCACCTGCAGGTGTACGACAACAGTGCCGAGGCCGGGTTCGGCGAGGCTGTTCCCGATCCGGCACTCGTTGCGGAAATGGAATCGGGCAAGCTTGCTTGGCCTACGGATCTCGAATCGCTCAAAAGCACGCCCGACTGGGCCAAGCCGCTAGTGGAAGCGGCGCTTTCGATGAGTGGCTAGTAGCCGCTGCCATTCAAGTACGCTGGAAGAATCTGCAAGGCAGTGGTTGCAGCGGATGCGCCATGCGATGCGTTGTCCGATGCCGCCGGCGCCCGTGGCGAGACGTTCGAGAGTTTTGGGTTGCCGGCTATGGTGACCAAGCACTGCCCGCAGCGATATAATAAGAACTGCAATGACCTGCCAGACTCCCACCTGCCGTACGACAGCCACTCCGCCTTAGAGCGTCTTTCGCTTTCTGTCGTTGAATCACATGGTTGAGCGCACGTCAGCGCCCGAGGGAGTCCTATGTCGACCCATGCCGCGGAGGCTGCGCGCCGCCGCACGTTTGCCATCATTTCGCACCCGGATGCCGGGAAAACCACCCTGACCGAGAAACTGCTCTTGTTCGGGGGCGCTATCCGCCAGGCGGGCAGTGTCAAATCCCGTAAGTCGGCCAAGCACGCCACGTCCGACTGGATGACGCTGGAGAAGGAGCGTGGGATTTCCGTCACCTCTTCGGTAATGCAGTTCCCCTATGACGGGCGCATCGTCAACCTGCTCGACACGCCCGGCCACGCCGACTTTTCCGAAGATACCTATCGCGTGCTGACTGCCGTGGATTCGGCGCTGATGGTCATCGACTGCGCCAAGGGTGTGGAGGAGCGCACGATCAAGCTGATGGAGGTCTGCCGCCTGCGCGATACGCCGATCATGACCTTCATCAACAAGCTCGACCGCGAGGGCAAATACCCCATTGAGCTGCTGGATGAGGTGGAACGCGTCCTGGACATCCCGTGCGCGCCGATCACCTGGCCGATTGGGATGGGCTCGCGGCTCAAGGGCGTGGTCCATCTGCTCACCGGCGAAGTGCACCTGTTCGAGCCGGGCAAGAACCTCACCCGTCAGGACTCGACGATCTACGCCTCGCTTGATGATCCCGCACTGGCGCAACGGGTGGGTGCCGAAGTACTGAACGAGGTGAGCGAGGAGTTGGTGCTGGTGCAAGGCGCCTCGCACCCGTTCGACCGCGAGCTGTACCTGGCAGGACTGCAGACGCCCGTGTTCTTCGGTTCGGCCGTGAACAATTTCGGCGTACAACTGCTGCTGGATTTCTTCGTTGAACATGCGCCGCCCCCAAAACCGCGCGATGCGTCAGCCCGCGTGATTTCACCGGACGAATCCGCCTTCAGTGGGTTTGTCTTCAAGATCCAGGCCAACATGGACCCGCTGCATCGCGACAGGGTGGCGTTCCTGCGCGTGTGCTCGGGAAGTTATGAGCCCGGTGGCAAGGCGTACCATGTCCGCACTGGCAAGGAGATGCGCATCGGCGACGCGTTGACGTTCATGGCTTCCGAACGCGGGTTGGCCGAGTACGCCTATCCGGGTGATGTCATCGGCATCCACAATCACGGCACGATCGCCATCGCCGATACGTTTACCGCTGGCGAGCCGCTCCAGTTCACCGGCATTCCCAGCTTCGCGCCGGAACTGTTCCGTCGGGTCCGGCTGCGGGATCCCTTGCGCCTGAAGCAATTGCACAAGGGCCTGACCCAGCTCTCGGAGGAAGGTGCCACACAGTTCTTCCGGCCGCTGCTGGCCAACGACCTGATCCTGGGCGCGATCGGGACGTTGCAGTTCGAGGTGGTGGCGTATCGGTTGAAGGACGAGTACGGCGTTGAGGCGACCTTCGAGCCGGCTCAGGTCGTCACGGCACGCTGGGTAAAGGCCGAGGACGGCGGTGCGCTCGAAGAGTTCCGGGAGAAGGCCGCAATTCATCTGGCGATCGATGCGACAGGCGCCCTGGTCTATCTGGCGCCCACTCGCGTCAATCTGCAGATGGTGCAGGAGCGGTGGCCGAAGCTGCGCTTCGAGGCCACACGCGAGCATGCACAGGCCAGCGGTACAGGCTGAGGGCGGCTTAATGAGCAGAGCTAGGTTCTCGTGAGTCCGCGGCCATCGCGTCGGCCGCCGCCACCCATCCCGGGGCGGATCTGGAAGATCGCCGCCGTTACCGGTGCCGGCGCCTTCATGGCAATGCTCGACGCCACGTTGGCCAACCTGGCCTTGGAGTCGATTCGTGCCGATACCGATTCCACGCTTCCCGTGGTGCAGTGGGTTGCCACCGGCTATCTCATCGCGATGGCCGTGTCGCTGCCCGCGTCGGGCTGGCTGGGCGGTCGATACGGATATGGGCGCGTCTGGGCGGCCGCTTTGGCGGCCTTCATCCTCGCGTCGGCACTATGCGCGCTCGCACCAGGGCCGCTGTCGCTTATCGGCGCTCGATTGCTGCAGGGGCTCGCCGCGGGCTTGATGATCCCCGCGGGACAAGCGGTGATCGGCTCCACGGCAGGCCGGGACCAACTCGGCAGGCTCTTTGGCGTCCTCGGTTTGGTCATCGGCCTCGGGCCTGCGGTGGGTCCTGCATTCGGCGGCTTGCTGTTGGAGATGGCCTCATGGCGATGGTTGTTCTGGATCAACGTACCCATTGGCATTGCCGCGCTCGTTGCGGCCCGCGGCCTCGTGCCCGCCGGCGCGACAAGCATCGATCGTCAATTGGATCGCAGAGGGCTGGCGCTCCTCGGTATCGGACTGCCGGTGTTGCTGTTCGGCGCCACGGAGATCGGCGCCTCAGGCGTCATGGCGCTACCGTTGCTCACCATCATTGTCGGCACCGTTTTGGCCGCCACCTTCGTTTTCACCGCGCTCGGCGCGCGCCATCCGCTCGTGAACCTGCGTCTGTTGCAGCGCGGGACTTTTGCCTCCGCCACGGCGATCACCGGGCTCACCGGCGCCAACATGTTCGCCGGGCTGCTGCTCCTGCCGCTGTACTTCCAGCTCGTCGAAAATCGAGATATCACGGAAGCGGGATGGCTGCTCCTGGCCATGGGGCTGGGCAGCGCCGTGGCACTCTACATCGGCGGCCGGATTACCGATCGCTACGGTGCCGGTCCGGTCACCTTGATCGGCGCGGGATTACTGATCCTCACTACCATCCCCTTTCTCATCCCCGGCCCACTATCCCTTTCCAGCCTGGTGACGATTCTCGTCGCCAGAGGCGCGGGACTGGCATTCGCACAGATGCCTGCAACGACAGCGGCCTACGCCTCTGTCACTCCGGATCAGATCGGCGATGCCGTCACGCTGGTCAACATTGTCCAGCGCGTCGGCGGCGCGGTCGGTGCCGCTGGGGTCGTCGTCGTGCTCGCTCAAACCGGCGGTAGCAGCGCCCCGGTTGCCTATCTTTGGGCGTTCTCCGCCTTGGCGGCCCTCTCCGTGCTCACCTTGGTCTTCGCCGCATCGTTGCGTCAACACGGCCGTTAGGTTGCGTTGCAGATGTAGAGGCGACCTCCGAAGCTGCGCTTCGAGGCCACGCGCGAGCATGCCCAATCGGCCCGTGGTTCAGACTGATGGTTGCCCAATGGGCAGAGCCTCTCGCGCATCAGGGCGCGTGCTCAGCTCGATCCGGTTGTTCGTAACGACATCCAGCGCTCGATCCAGTCGACCGTGGACTCCACGCCGCGCTCGGCGCGCAGGCGCAGGCCCACCGCTTCGGCGGCCGCGGCGATATCGGGATCGGTGGTGGCGGCCACGATGGCGGCGGCGAGACGCTCGGCACTCAGTTGCTTCTGCGGGATGGGCGGCGGGCCGGCGCCGATCGCATGCACGCGCCGGCCCCAGAACGGCTGGTCGCCAAAGAACGGGCAGATGATGGTCGGCCGGCCTGCGCGCAGACCGGCCGCGGTGGTGCCGGCTCCGCCGTGATGGACCACCGCGGCGACCTGTGGAAAGAGCCAATCGTGCGGGGCCTGCTTGATGGCAAGCACCTCCGGCGGCAACGCCTGCGCCGCCAGGCCACCCCAACCGCTGGCGAACAGGCCGCGGCGTCCGGACTGTCGGAGTGCCTCGAGCACGATCGCGGTGACCCGTGCCGGTTTGCGGCCGGCCATGCTGCCGAACCCGACATACACGAGCGGCGGGCCGGCGGCGAGGAACTCGACCAGCGCCGGCGGAGGCGTCCAGTCCGGGGCGTGCGGCAACGTCCAGGCGCCCATGGTCATCGCGGTCGCTGGCCAGTCCTTCGGCGTCGGGCTGATCTGCGGGCTGTAACCATGCAGCACCGGGATCGCCTGCCCGTTTCCATCGGTGAACAGGCCGAGTTCGGCGGGCCTGCGCCCCAGCCTGTTCTGGCGACGCCAGGTGCGAAGCGGGCCGCCGCCGATGCGCTTGCCGAGGAAATGCACGAAGCGGTAGGTGAAGCGGCGGTAGCCGTCGCCCAGCGGCCAATCGGGCAAGCCCACGGCGGGAAATTCCGTGGTCGGCACGTACTGCGGAAACAGCGGCGCCATGATCGCCGGCACGTCCAGCGCATCGGCGATATCCACGGCACCGGCCAGCTTGGGATGGAACACGATCAGGTCAGGCCGCACGGCCTGCGCCGCCTGCCATGCGTCCTGCTGGACCTGCGCCTGCAGCGGTCCGACCTTCGGCACCAGCGTGGCCATCACCTTGAAGGTGCCGAACAGGCTCTGCATGCCCTCGAGCGCCGCGCGCCCTTCCATCGAGGCGAGCAGGTCGATGAAGCCGTTGTTCATGTAGCGGTAGTCCAGCCCATGATCGGTCACGAAGCCGGCGAAGTGCTCGCTGGTGCACACACTCACGGCATGCCCGGCGGCCTGCAGCCCCCGGCCGAGCGCCACGTAGGGCTGCACATCGCCGTGTGAGCCGAGGGTCAGGATCAGGATCTTCAATGCCGAACTCCCTGGTACAACTATCTTGGCGGAGGAGACCGTCCGTGCGATTCAATGCGCGGCACGCCCACCCGATACGTCCACTTCTCGTGGATGGCAGTCTAGGACGCCGATCGCATCAGGGCGACATTCCTCGCTGACTCTCCAGCCAGAAGCCATACTTCTCAGCGATCCAGTCGAACGTACGTTCGGCATAAAAGCTCACGTGTGTCGGATCGCGCACGTAATGCCATTGCTGGAAGGACAGGTCCGGTGGTTGCCACTGGGTCATGATCGCAAGCCACCCGCCAGGCCGCAGCAGCGATGCCAGCCGGTCGAACTCGACCCTGGGTCGATGGAAGTGCTCAACGACCTCGGTGCAGATCACGAAATCGTAGCGGCGATCGAGAAGGTCGTCCTGCGGTTCGAACAATGGATCCCATGAAGTCGTGAGGAATCCGCGCTCGCCCAACATCAATGCCAACGTGGGTCCGGGATCTGCGCCGTAGTCCAAGCCCGACATTCCCGGTGAGAGGCGTGCGCATAGCGGCGCCGCCAGCCGATCGAGAAACGCGCGATAGCGCCGGTCCGACGGATCGTTCTCGTGATGGGAATAGATCCGCCGTTCCTCGTCCAGGGACGGAAGGTCGTCGCGATCCATGAATGCCAGAGCGCACGTATTGCACTTGAAGTAGCGGCGACCGGTGATAGCTGCCAAGGACCGAATCACATCACTTAAACAGAGCGGGCACAGGATCATGAGTCCGGCGGGCCACTAGCCGGCGGCCTATGCCCTGCGTTCGCGCCCAACCATCGCGCCGCCAACCACGGCACCACAATCACGTATGCAGCCACGCCTGCTGCAACATGGGCGATGGGAGCGGCCGTCTCCAGGGCAAGACCGAACACCAGCGGAGACAGGGCTGTGGCGATCACCATGAAGCCGGTATACATCCCACGAACCATCCCCAGGCTGTCGACACCGAACACCTCGGCCCACAACGCGCCCGACACGACGCTGTTGGCGCCCGCTGTAGCACCCAGTCCTACGAACAATCCCCACAGCGCCAGCGACGGCGGGCCGAACCCCAGCGCCAGGGTGGCTGCCGCCACGGGCAACAGGTAGACGCGGAATACCCGCGTCACGCCGTGCCGGTCCACCCAATGGCCGGACAACCATGTGGATGCGGTCTGGGCTGCCGCGAAGCCGATGAACCCCCAGGCCACCTGGGCCGGCGTCCAGCCGTGCAGCGTGGACAAGGTGCCCTGGTGGAGGAACACCGCAGTCACCACAAAAGGAGATACGAGGACCACGGTCAGGGCGGCAAGAAAGGCCGGCTTGCGGACCAGGTGCCGCCGTCGAAGGCGGGGAGGCGGCGCGCCGTCCTGCAGACCGACCATTGCCACTGCTCGTGGCAGCGGCGCGGCAGCGGCCCGCAGCGCGGGCAGAGCCACACCCAGCACCAACATCGCGGCACATACCCACACCCAACGCCAATCCAGCCAGCCGAGCATCGCAATCACCGCCACGGGCAGCAAAGCTTCACCCGCGATGAAGCCGAAGGCGGCGGTAGCCAGGCTGCGTCCGCGGCGGCGGGCATGCCGGGCCGCGGTGACGATGGCCATATGGCCGGTCAGTCCCTGCCCGCCCAACCGCAGACAGAACAGGCCGATCAGCAACAGCACCGGACCGTTCGCCACGGCCATCAGGATTGCCCCGAGCCCCAACACGGATAGCGCCACCGTGATGGCTTGCTTCATCGGCAGGCGATCAGCCAGTTCTCCGAGCGAGAACATCAGCAAGCCGCTGCCCAGCGTGGCCAAGGCATACAGCGCTCCCCAATGGGAATCATCGAGCGCCAGGTCATTGCGGACCGATAGTCCGAACAAACCGATAAAGAATGTTTGCCCGATACTGGAGACCAGTGCAGCCGAAAAACCAAAGGCGGCGGCACGTCGGTGATGGATTCGAAGCGGCGTCAAGATGCGTTCTTGTCGTTATCGTCCGCCCAGAAGCTTCGCGTACTGCAACGGCTGAGCGGGGTGGCAGGCAGCTGGTTCAAGTCAGCGCAGCGTCTTGCGACTCCACGGTATTGGCGACTTTCGCCAATAGCACGGAAGGAGGTTCCCTCCGGCTCAGGATCTCGCGCACGATGAACAGTGCTGCGAGCGAACGCGCTTCCGAACAGTCTTCGCGCAAGACCAATTCGTGGAGCCTGTCCAGTTTCCAGGGGAGGACCTCCAACTCCTCGGGCTCGTCTCCCGGCAATCGTTCGGGATAAAGATGCTCCGCAAGCACCAGGTGAATGGCATTGCTCATGTAGGTAGGCGCTAGCGTCAGGGGGCGCAGGTACGTCAGCGTCCTGGCGCCCATGCCGACTTCTTCCTTCAGTTCGCGGTTGGCAGCTTCCAGGATCGATTCGCCCGCATCCATCCGCCCCTTCGGCAGGCCGAGTTCGTAGCGATGGGTGCCTACCGCATACTCCCGGATCAGCAGCACCGTATCCGGATCGTGCATGGCCGCGATGATGACGGCACCGGGCGAACGGCTGTGAAGCCGCTCGTACAGACGCCGCTCTCCGTTGGAGAACTCCAGATGCACTTCTTCAAGCGAATACTGGCCTAGTTCGGTGGCGACGGCGTGATGGATGATCGGCAGGTAGGACATCAACGGGCACCCGGCGCAATGATCATAGCGAGTCGGCGTCGGGGAGGAACGACGAATCGGCGTCGGCAATCGCAGCGCCCATTCCCAAGAAGGCATGGAAGACAGAT
>NZ_JBFWIB010000033.1:0-12720 GCF_041300785.1 Luteimonas salinilitoris | reverse complement strand
GGTCAGAGACCGTTCTTACCTATTGGACTCACCTGTTGCTAATGGATGGCAGCTGGTTTGCAGCACGCCTTAGCTTCATATCCTCAAAGTGTGCCTTAGAAAAAAACAGGGTCAGAGACCGTTATTCCTTCGCCGCACCCTGATCTAAAGAGGCCGGAGTGAAGCGGCGAAAGTTCAGCGTTCGTACGCGCCGATATCAGCCTGCACGCCTTTGACCCGCGGGTAGCCGGCCCCGCGCTGGTCGTACTGCAGGCCGGCGGCGTTGTTGCCGGTGTCGATCGCGGGGCTGCTGTCGCGCAGCGCATGGGTCCTCGTGCGCCCACCGTTGGCCGCAAGCCGCCCTCGTCGGGGATCGGTGGTGATCGTGTCGGCAGGCAAGGGCAGCCAGGACGTCATGACCAGATTGTTGGCGCCCATGACACTATCGACGTCGGGGCTGCCGCCGATGTCGTATGGCGTGTCGTCGTAGGGAGGGTCGTTCTTGCAGGTGCTGCTGGCGACGATCGTGCTTTCCAGGTGCAGCACGCCATCGGCCTGTACGACCCCGGAACAGGTGGCCCCGATCGGGTCGACCTGGTGATTGAAGGCGATGGTGCTGTTGGCGATGCTCTTGGTGGACTCGTCGCCGAAGATCCCGATAGCGCTCGCGACGCTGGCTGTGTTGAAGTATAGGAAAAACAAACGCCATTTTTGCGGAAATCCCGAGTCATGGCCTCTTCGTCTCCCTGCATTCGCCTTCGCTTATGGGGGCGGAGGGACGGAGGGGTTAAGCGACATTCTCGTTTAATCACCTCCGCCCCCTAAACCCCGCGGACATTATTCCCCGTAGGGCCGGCGCTCACCAGCGATAGCGCAGGCCCGCGCTGAGGTTGTGCGCTTCCAGCCCGCCGCCGCGCTGGTAGTCGTAGTCGACGAACAGGTCGAGCTTGTCGCCACGGCGCGCGTTGAAGCCGACACCGACCAGGCCGCGGTCCTCCGGCCAGCTGCCGCCGCGCACCCGATAGCCCGTATCCGGGGCACCGGCGAAGGCGATCTCGAACTCGGCGTTCAGATCTCCGGTGCTGTGCAGCCAGCGCAATTGCGCGCTCGGCTCCAGCGTCCAGCCACCGCGTGCGAACCAACCCGTCCAACGCAGGCCTGCACTGGCCGTGGTACGCGTGGCACTCTGCGAGCGGCCGATCAGGTCCAGATCCTGCGCCCCGGATTCGTGGAAGTTCTGGGTGTCGAGCTGGCTATGCTCGACGCTGACCAGCGGCTGCAGGCGCGAACCGCCCAGATCGATGTTCCAACCGCCTTCCAGGTATAGCGCGAGGCGGTTGCTGTCGTATTCCGAACGCGCCTGGCGATGGATCGAGCCGACCTCGATGCGGCGCTGCACTTCGCTGTCCCACCAGGCAAAGCTGATGACGCCGTCCAGATACGCGCGTTCGCCTTGCACGCTGGTGTACAGCGCGATGTTCTTCGCATCCGCCTCGCCGCCGTCGCCGGGGCGGAAGTCGGCATCCACCCGCATCGCGTTGAAGCTGGCACCGATCAGCCAGTGCTCCGTGCCCCAGGCGTCGATGCCGAACGCGGCGCCGTGCAGGTCGACATCGGCGCCGTGGGCATTGCCGTCGCCGTCGAGTTCCGAAGCCATGCCGTAGGCGCGCGCCCACACGCCGCCCTGCAGCTGCTGCGCGCCGACCGCCTCGCGGCGTTCGGCCAGGCGCCGGCTTACGGTCTGGCCGTACAGCGCGTGGCCTTCCAGCATCATCCCGGCGAAGCTGGCGTGGGCTTCGCCGGACAGCGAGTTGAAGCCGCTCAACGCGCTATCGATACCCACGGTGGTCAGTTCGTTGACCACGGTGGCCAGGTCCGGCGGCAGCGCGCCACCGCCGCTGATATCGTCGATGGTCACCGCCACCTGGCACTGGTTGACGGTCACGCAGATTTCGCCAAACTCGATATCGCTGCGGGCGATGTCCAGATAGGCGTGATTGGCGTCGTAGGCCAGGGACAAATTGAGGAACGGCAGGTCCTGACCCAACGCGGAGAAGCTGCCGCTGATGCCACCCGCGGCATCGATCAGGGTGTAGCGGGTGCCGTCGGCGTACTGGCCGGGCAGCTTGACGATCTGCACGTCGCCGCCCGTGATCGTCGCCGTGCCGGCGACATCGAGAAGATCGCCGTTGCCACCCGGTTCGATCTCGGCCAGCAGCGTCGCGCCGTCACGATGCAGGTAGTCGCCAGTGAGTGTCAGCGTGCCGATAGAATTGCCTGCAGCCACAGTGCCGGCGTTGTCGACGCTGCCGAGCGTGCCGGCACCCGTCAACGTCGCACCGCTGGCGATGATGGCGCCACCGCCGAGCGTGCCGTCGATGCGCAATGTCCCGTTCTCGACGACCGTCGTGCCGCCGAAGGCCGCACTGTCGCCGGTGAGCGCGAACAGCGCGCCGGAGGCGATCTCGAAGCGACCATTGCCGCCAAGCGTGCCGGCGTAATTGCCGCCGCCCTCTTGCTGGAAGCGCAGCCGGCCGCCAGCGCCGATATCGGCGTCGCCGCCGAACAGATCGCTGCGGCTGACCAGCGCACCGGCGTCGATGCTCCAGTCGAGTGCGCTGCTGCCGGTCAGCGTCAATGCACCGGCGCCGCGCTTGCTCATCGTGCCGCTGCCGCTGAGCGTGCCGGTGAAGCTGCCATCACCGGCCTGGTCGAACACCACGTGGCCGTTGTTGGCGAGGTCGCCGCGGATCGCGGTGCTATCGCCGACCAGCGTACCGGCGCGTACCTGCGTGCCGCCGGCATAGCTGTTGTTGCCCGACAGCGTCAGTGTGCCAGTCCCGGTCTTGGTCAGCCTGCCGGCACCGGACACGACGCCGTCCAGGGTCAGATCGGCATCGGCCTGGAACGTGCCGCCATCGGCGCCGAGGTCGACGATGCGCGCGGACGTGAAATCTGCCGTGTTCTGCAGCGTGCCGCCGTCGAACGCCAGCCCACCACTCGCCGCGCCCAGATTGGCATCGACCGCGACCGACAACGTGCCGGTGCGGATCGTGGTGCCGCCGAGATAGGTATTGTTGCCCGACAACGTCAGCGTGCCGGTGTCGGTCTTGACCAGGCCGCCGTCGCCGCTGATGCCGACGCCGATTTCCGCCTGCACGTCGGGATCGACGCGGATGATGGTCTCGGCGCCATCGGCGCGCAGTGCGCCGCCCGCACCCGGGGTCAAGCGGTAGTCGGACATGAACTGCAGACCGGCGACCGCCTGATCGCCGACCACGCTGACACTGCCGCCGGTGCCGCCGAACACCGCGAATTCGCCGTTGTCCCAATGGCCGTTGAGCGTGCCGTCGGCCTGGGTCCAGTTGCGGTTGGATGCATCCCAAACACCACCCCCCCCCGTCGACGGTGCTGTTGTCGTGCTCGCCGGCGACCGCGCCGTCCCAGAACGTCAGCGTCAGCCCGGCGCTGCTGACCAGGTTGACCTGGCCGCCGATCGCGGTCTGCACGAACAGGTCTCCGCCGCCGATGCCGGTCGGCAGCGTGCCGAGCTCCAGCACGTTGTCGGTCAGCGCGCCGCCGTAGTTCATCAGCCGGTACACGCCGGCGCCGAAGCCGCCGATGTCGGTGACGTCGAGCGTGCCGTCGAGGGTGAGGTCACCGGTCACCTCGATCAGGTCGTTGACGCCGCCGCCGACCACGCCGGCCTGGCCAAGTTCGTAGTCGAGCAGCGAGCCGCCGTTCAAGCTCAGCGAGCCGAGCGTCAGCGTGCCGGCGCTGGTGCCCGGCGCCAGGATGCCGCCGTCGAAGACGGTAACGTCGCCGGCGATGGCGCCCGAGCCGCCGAGCGTGCCGCCGCCCTGCACCGTCGTCTCGGTGTTGCCCAGGGATCCATTGACCAGCAGCGTGCCGCCGTCGACATTGGTGACGCCGGTGTTGCTGCTCGTACCAGTGAGGATGGTGGTGCCGGCGAGTTGATTGATCGTACCGTCGCCGCTGATCGCCGACGCGAACGCGTAGTCGGTGCTGGTGTGGTTGAAGTTGATCGTGCCGGTGCCCGCGCCGAACAAAACCGTGGCCGCATCGAGCGTGCCTGGTGCCAGCGCCATCTCGCCCGCGACCGCGCCGAAGTTGAGCGTACCCTGCGAGTCGCCCTGACCCGCCAGGACAAACGCACCTGCTGCGCTCACCACCCCGCCGTCCGCGACGGTCAGCGTTCCCGAGCCTTCGACGCCGACGACGAGGAGGTCACTGCTGGTCCAGGTGGAGCCTTGGCCAGTCACCGTCACCGCGCCGTCGGCGAAGGGGCCGGCGCCAACATAGCCCAAGTTCACATTGCTCACCGTCCCGCCATCTTCGATGGCGAGCGTGCCGGTACCGTCGTCGCCGACGAAGAGGATGCCGATGCTGGTCCAGCTGGAGCCGGCGCCGGTCACTGTCACCGTGCCCTGCGAGCCGTCGCTGTCGCCGACAACACCGTTCGCGTTGCTCACTGCCCCGCCCTCTTCGATGGTCAGCGTGCCGGTGCCGAGCTCGCCGACGACGAGCTCCACACTGTTGGTCCACCCGGAGCCCGGGCCGCTCACCGTGACCGTGCCTTGGGAACCGGCGAAGGCCCCAACAGTGCCGAACGCGTTGCTCACTGTCCCGCCGTCCGCGATGGAGAGCGTGCCGGTGCCTTCGCCGCCGATGAAGAGATTGACGCTGTTGCCCCATGCGGAGCCGGCGCCGCTCACCGTCACCGTGCCCTCGGAGCCCGTCTGGCTGCCGACAACGCCGCTCGTGTTGCTCACCGTCCCGCCATCTTCGATGGTCAGCATGCCGGTGCCGGCATCGCCGACGACGAGGAATTCGCTGTTGACCCAAGTGGAGTCTTGGCCGGTCACCGTCACCGTGCCTTGGGAGCCGGCGTTTAAGCCGACAACGCCGCCCGTATTGCTCACCGTCCCGCCGTTCTCGACGGTGAGCGTGCCCGTGCCGAGGAAGCCGACATCGAGCTCCCCACTGTTGACCCAGGTGGAGTCTTGGCCGGTCACCGTCACCGTCCCTTCGGACCCTGCCTGGATGCCGACGGAACCCTGCGTGTTGCTCACCGCGCCGCCATCTTCGATGGTCAGCGTGCCGGTGCCCAGATCGCCGACTTCCAGGAAGCTGCTGTTGGCCCAAGTGGAGCCGGCACCGGTCACCGTCACCGTGCCCTGCGAGCCGGTGCCGTTGCCGACAACGCCGTTCGTGTTGCTCACTGCCCCGCCATCTTCGATGATCAGCGTGCCGATGCCGAGACTGCCGACATCCAGGACGTCGCTGTTGGCCCAAGTGGAGCCGGCACCGGTCACCGTCACCGTGCCCTCGGAGCCCGTCCGGCTGCCGACAACGCCGAACACGTTGCTGACCGCGCCGCCATCTTCGATGGTCAGCGTGCCGGTGCCGGAACCGCCGACGACTAGGCCGTCGCTGTTGAGCCAGGTGGAGTTTTGGCCGCTCACCGTCACCGTGCCTTGGGAGCCGGTGCCGTTGCCGACAAAGCCCTGCGCGTTGCTCACCGTCCCGCCATCTTCGATGGTCAGCATGCCGGTGCCGAACTCGCCGACGTCCAGGAAGCCGCTGTTGGCCCAGGTGGAGTTGGCACCGCTCACCGTCACCGTGCCTTGGGAGCCGGTGCCGTTGCCGACAAAGCCGATCGCGTTGCTCACCGTCCCGCCATCTTCGATGGTCAGCGTGCCGATGCCGGCATTGCCGACGAAGAGGCCGCCGTTATTGGTCCAGGTGGAGTCTTGGCCGCTCACCGTCACCGTGCCCTGCGAGCCGTCGCCGTCGCCGACACGGCCGATCGTGTTGCTCACCGCCCCGCCAGCTTCGATGGTCAGCATGCCGGTGCCGAGCCTGCCGACGAAGAGGTCTTCACTATTGTCCCAGCTGGAGTTTTGGCCGCTCACCGTCACCGTGCCCTGGGAGCCGGTGCCGTCGCCGATAAGGCCGACGGTGTTGCTCACTGCCCCGCCATCTTCGATGGTCAGCGCGCCGGTGCCGAGCCTGCCGACGACGAGGTTGCCACTATTATCCCAGCTGGAGTTTTGGCCGCTCACCGTCACCGTGCCCTGCGAGTCGGTGCCGTCGCCGACAACGCCGAGCGTGTTGCTCACTGCCCCGCCGTTTTCGATGGTCAGCATGCCGGTGCCGGCAATGCCGACGGCGAGGAAGTCGCTATGGGTCCAAGTGGAGCCGGCACCGGTCACCGTCACCGTGCCTTGGGAGCCGGTGCCGTTGCCGACAAAGCCCTGCGTGTTGCTCACCGTCCCGCCAGCTTCGATGGTCAGCGTGCCGGTGCCGAACTCGCCGACGTCCAGGAAGCCGCTGTTGGCCCAGGTGGCGTTGGCACCGCGCACCGTCACCGTGCCCTGCGCGCCGGTTAAATTGCCGACAACGCCGTCCGTGTTGCTCACTGCCCCGCCGTTCTCGACGGTGAGCGTGCCGATGCCGGCATTGCCGACAGAGAGGGCGCCATTGTTGATCCAGCTGGAGTCTTGGCCGGTCACTGTCGCCGTGCCCTGGCCGCCAGCTTCGACGCCGAGCTCGCCGTTGACGCTGGTGACGCTGCCTTCGGCCTCGACAGTGAGCTCACCGCTGCCAAAAAAACCGACCAGCAGGGTGTCGCTGTTGTTCCACTGCGAGCCGGCGCCGCTCACGATCGCCGCGCCCGTACCGTCGGCCGAATTACCGACGACGCCTGTAATGTTCGAGACCAAGCCGCCTGCTTCGATCGTCAGCGTGCCGGTGCCAAGATTGCCGACGGTGAGGACGTCGCTGTTGGCCCAAGTGGAGCCGGCACCGCTCACCGTCACTGTCCCTTGGGAGCCGGTGCCGTTGCTGCCGACAAAGCCGTGCGTGTTGCTCACCGTCGCGCCATCTTCGATGGTCAGCGTGCCGGTGCCGAGACTGCCGACGACGAGGTCGCCACTATTGTCCCAGCTGGAGTTTTGGCCGCTCACCGTCACCGTGCCCTGGGAGTCGGTGAAATTGCCGACAGTGCCGAACGCGTCGCTCACCACCCCGCCGTTCTCGATGGTCAGCGTGCCGGTGCCAAGATTGCCGACGAAGAGGTCGCTACTATTGACCCAGCTGGAGCCTTGGCCGGTCACCGTCACCGTGCCCTGCGAGCCGGCTTGGTTGCCGACAGTGCCGACCGCGTTGCTCACTGCCCCGCCATCTTCGATGGTCAGCGTGCCGGTGCCGAACTCGCCGACGTCGAGGAAGCCGCTGTTGGCCCAGCTCGCGTCGGCGCCGGTCACCGTCACGTTGCCGGTCGCGCCGGCCAAGTTTCCGACGACGCCGAAGATGTTGCTCACCGCGCCGCCGTTCTGGATCGTCAGCGTGCCCGTGCCAGTGCGGCCAACTTCGAGGGTGCTGCCGGTGGCCCAGCTGGAGCCGGCCCCGCTGACCGTCACCGTGCCCGTGGAGCCGGCTTCGCGGCCGACAAAACCGTTGAACGCGTTGCTCACCGTGCCGCCATCCGCGATGGTGAGCGTGCCTGTACCTAAAACGCCGACGGCGAGGTCCCCTGCATTGGTCCAGGTCGAGCCGGCACCGGTCACCGTCACCGTGCCCTGCCCGCCGTCGGCGTTGCCGACAAGGCCGCTCGCGCTGCTCACTGCCCCGCCGTTTTCGATGGTGAGCGTGCCGATGCCGAGATTGCCGACGGCGAGGACGTCGCTGTTGGCCCAAGTGGAGCCGGCACCGGTCACCGTCACCGTGCCTTGGGAGCCACCGGCGGTGCCGACACCGACAAGGCCGGTGGTGTTGCTCACCGCCCCGCCGTTTTCGATGGTCAGCGTGCCCGTGCCGCCATTGCCGACGACGAGGAGGCCGCTGTTGGTCCAGGTGGAGTTGGCACCGCTCACCGTCACCGTGCCTTGGGAGCCGCCGCCGCCGACTTGGCCCCGCGTGCTGCTCACCGTCCCGCCATCTTCGATGGTCAGCGTGCCGGTGCCGAACCCGCCGACCTCCAGGTAGCCGCTGTTGGCCCAGGTGGAGTTGGTACCGGTCACCGTCACCGTGCCCTGGGAGCCTGCCTGTTGGCCGACAATGCCGTTCGCGTTGCTCACTGCCCCGCCGTTCTCGATGGTGAGCGTGCCGCTGCCGAAATCGCCGAATATGAGGTGGTCGGCATGGCTCCAGATCGAGTCCGCGCCGGTCACCAGTACGCTGCCCTGGGCGCTCGCCGCGAACCCGACGATGGTGGCGCCCGAGCTGTTCACCGCGCCGCCGTCGGTGATGGCCAGGCTGCCGGTGCCGCGGTTTCCGACGGTGAGCGCGGAGCGGGCGCCGGGTCGGCGCACAGTCCAACTCGAGCCGGCACCGCTGACCGTCACGGCACCCTGGGCGCCCAGGTCGGTGCCGATCCCGGCGACCAGGGTGATGGTCAGCGTGCCGCCGTTGATGATGGTGAGGTCGCCCGTGCCGGACTGCGCGACCTGAAGGTCACTGGCGATCGCAGCGTCGCCGTTGATCACCGTGGGATTCGGCGTGAGGGTTTCGATGCGCACGACGCCGTTCTCATTCGGCACCGAGCCGCCCGTCCAGTTGGCGGGGTCGAACCAGTCGTCGGACACGGTCCCCAGCCAGGCTTGGGCTTGCGCCGGCACGGGCACGGCACCGGTGAACAGCACGGTGGTCGCCAGCAGCAGCGCGGCCGGGGCGTGACGCTTTCGCGCGCGCGGTGCGACCGGCGCGCGCAGTGCCAGCGCGATCGCGCCGGCGAGCGGACGGGCACAAACGGAACGGGCGGCGCGCGGAACGCGCCGCAGCAGGCGGCTGGTCATGGTGCTTGCTCCCCGTAGGTATGCCGGCTGAGTCGCGGCTGTCGCGTGGCTAATGGAGTGGCTTCCATCTTGGCCTCCTTGTCGCCAAATCCCGCGCGCGGCCGGCCGGATGCGGGAACGCCCGGAGTCTAGTCGCATTTCTCAGCAGAAATGTTATCGCTATCACATAACGTCGCATGCGCGGCGCATCGCGCTATCGCAGCATCGCCGCAGCGCGGCCCTCGGCCAGCAGCGTGTCCTGATGCCAGATGCGGAAACCGTACTGCTGGCTGTCCTGCGTCTGCGCCAGCACGTGCGCTTCGCATTGCAGCGAACCGGGCAGACCGTCGATGCGCGCCGCATGCAACGCAACCTGACGCAGCGCCACCAGCCTGCCCGGCCGGGCGCTGCCGCCGTCAGCCGACGCCAGCAAGCCGCCGTGCACCGCCATCGCCTGCGCGCTGTATTCGCACAGATGTATCGCGCGCAAGCGGCCGCCGCTGCGCAACGGATGATCGCTGCCGCGGTGGTTGTCCGCGCGCAGCACGATGCGGGACGGATCCCATTCGATCACTTCGTCCCACAGGCACATCGCGCCCTGGTGCGGGATCAGCGCCTGGATTTCGTCGCGTCCGACCATCGTCTCGTCCTGAAATTCATGTGCTTGCTCTTCGTAGGAGCGGCTTTAGCCGCGAGCTTCTCCCAACTGAAGGTCCGTGAAGGAAAAAGCTCGCGGCTAAAGCCGCTCCTACGAAAAGCGGGCCGCCGCCGGCTGGCGCGACACCAGCAGCGCCAGTACGAAATTGAACACCACGCCGAGTGCGACCGTGCTGCCGATCGC
Source organism: Luteimonas salinilitoris (assembly GCF_041300785.1). Classification (NCBI taxonomy): domain Bacteria; kingdom Pseudomonadati; phylum Pseudomonadota; class Gammaproteobacteria; order Lysobacterales; family Lysobacteraceae; genus Luteimonas; species Luteimonas salinilitoris. The sequence goes on along the minus strand of NZ_JBFWIB010000033.1, from coordinate 3,102 downwards.
GCGCTGGCGCGGGTGCCGGCGCTGGAGGCGCAGGTCGCCGGCCGCGGCTGAACGCCCGCGTCCGGAAAAGCTGCTTTGGGCACGGATCGACGCGGATCAATAGGGACCAACCCATGAACAGCGGGCTTTATCCGCGTTGCGTCATCCTCGATCTCACGCCTGGTCCATTTCCAGCGCCGCGCGCGCGGCTTCCGTGAGCTGCGCCATCGCGCGGGAGTACGGCCCCGGCCCGTGACTGACGCGCGCCACGCCGAGCGCGGCGAGCTCTGCGAGCGATGGCGTGTCGTCCATCACCATGATGTTGACGGGCAGCGGTGATACCTCGACCACGCGGCGGATGGAATCGGGCGCGGCGAGACCGGGCACGAACAGCCCGCTCGCGCCGGCTTTCGCGTAGGCCTGCGCGCGTTCGATCGTCATCTCGATGTTGGCGGCTTCGTTCTTAGCTGCATCCTTCTGGAAATAGACGTCGGTTCGCGCGTTGATGAAGAACGCCACGCCTTTTTCTTCCGCCGCCTGGCGCGCGGCCGCGATGCGCTGCGCACTCTCCTCGATCGCGCGCAGGCCGCCGTCGTGCGGAAAGCTGTCCTCGAGATTGCAGCCGATGGCGCCGGCGTCGATGGCGCGCGCAACCGTCCTGCCGACCTCGTCCGGGCTCGTGCCATAGCCGCTTTCGAGATCGATGCTGACGGGCAGCTCGACGGCGTCGACGATGCGCGCGAGATTGCCGAGCGCGAGATCGAGCGGCAGCCGCTCGCCGTCGTCGAAGCCATTGGCGGCGGCGACCGACCAGCTCCCGGTGGCGATGGCCTTTGCGCCGCCGGCGGCAATGGCGCGGGCGGAGCCGGCATCCCATGCATTGAAAAGCACCAGCGGGCGGCCGGCGACGTGCAGCGCGTGGAAGGTGCGGGCAAGGTCTTGCTGTGTCATGGCGTGGTCTCTTTGCAGTGGTTGTTCGATGGCGATCTTCGGCGCCCTGCCGCCGCAAGGCAATGACGTACGAGGTCATGGAAACATGACCTTCAAGGTCATGGTTTCGGTCACCACGCGCGGCTAGACTCGGTGCCCATGAACACCGTCACCGCCTCCGTCGCGCCCGTCGGCATCCTGTTGCGCGAATGGCGCGCGGCGCGACGCCTGAGCCAGCTCGATCTCGCGCTGGAAGCCGGCATGTCCGCACGGCACTTGAGCTGCATAGAAAACGGCAAGTCGCGCGCCAGCCGCGAGGCCGTCACGCGGCTCGCGGACGCGCTCGACATGCCGTTGCGTGAACGCAATGCGCTGCTGGTCGCCGCCGGCTACGCGCCCATGCACCCCGAGTCGGGCCTCGGCACGCCCGCGCTCGAACCGGTGCGGCGCGCGATCGATCTCATTCTCGAGCAACAGGAGCCGTATCCGGCGTACGTGATCAACCGGCACTGGGACGTGCTGATGGCGAACCGCGCCGCGATGAACGTCAACCGCTTCCTGCTCGGGCGCGACAGCGCGTACGACAACATGCTGCGGCAGTTTTTCGATCCTGCGGACCTGCGTTCCCGCGTGGTCAACTGGGAGGAGATCGCGGGTGATCTGCTGCGGCATCTGCACGGCCGCATTGCGGCAACGCCCTCGGACGTGGTCGCGCGCGCCCTGCTCGACGAGGTGCTGGGTCATCCCGGCGTGCCCGTGCGCTGGCGGCGGCGCGAGGTGGACAACGCGCCGTCGCTGCTGCTGACGAGCGTGTTCCGGCGCGATGACACGGAACTGCGCTTCTTTTCCACCATGACGACATTCGCCACGCCGCACGACGTCACGCTCGACGAACTGTGCATCGAATGCTGTTTTCCGGACGACGAGGCAACGGCCGCCTTCTGCCGTGCGCTCGCCGACGCGAATCGAAAGAACTGACCGAAACCCGCGCCGGCAGCTGGCAGCTGGCCGCAACGCCTGCCGGCCCCTGAACGCGCACGTCGCGTTCAGGCGCATTGCATCCGAAAAAAAGGCGGCGTGCGGTGGCTTCGGGCGCACACGCCGCCGGCAACGGCGTCTGAACCACGTGCGCGGCCATTGCCGCGCCCGGCCATCCTTCACCATTCGGCGACCTGTCGCGGGGTAGCGTCGGCGCATCTTCAAGGCAAACCGCGCCACGCAGATGACGCGATGGAATCAGGATGGACAGATTCAGCCACCCACTCACCGGCGCCGCCGGCCCCGGCACCCGATCCGCGCCGGGTGCCGGCGAGCACGACGACGGCTTTCCGGAGATGGCGCGTTACCGGCGCGACTATCGCGATACTTCCTATTATTCGGCCGGCCGCACGTGGTCCGACTATGCACCGGCTTATCGCTACGGACATCGGCAATGGGCCGCGCGCGCCGGGATCGCCTTCGAGCAGGCCGCGCCCGCGCTCGAGCGCGACTGGATCGCGACACGCGGCGCGTCGCGCCTGAACTGGATCGAGGCGCGCCCGGCGGTGATAGCGGCGTGGCTTGATGCCGACGTGCTGGCGGCAGGCGCCGCGAGTGCCGGCTGACCGCGCGGGATCGTCCGTCGGCCGGCGTGCGGCTTCGGGCGGCGGATGCGCATGCATCCGCTACGACGGCGCAGCCGCGCGTGACCAGGAGGTAGCGATGAGCCTGTTGCAGAAGGAGCACATCCTCGGCGCCGGCGGCGGCGCGCTGCTGGGCGGTGCGGCCGCCGGCGGCATCGGGTTCCTCGCCGGCGGCCCGCCGGGGCTCGTGGTCGGCGTCGTGATCGGCACCGTCGCCGGTGCACTGTTCGGCCACCGCACCGCCGAATCGGTCGATTCGCGGGGCGATCTCGGCCATTTCGAACAGATCCATACCCACACCCGCTACTACGTCGAGGACTTCAAGTGGCGCGACTACGCGCCGGCGTACCGGCTCGGGCTCGACAGTTTCCGCAGCCAAGGCGGCCAGCGGTTCGCAGACATCGAGCCCGCGCTCGGCGCGCGCTGGCTCAAGGTGCGGGGCGATTCGCGGCTGAGCTGGGACCAGGCGCGGCCCGCGGTCGAGCATGTCTGGCGCGAGATGGACAAAACGGTGCGCGAGAAGGGCCGCTACTAGGGCCTGTTAACGCTTCCCGAGCAGGTCGCGTTGCGT
>NZ_JBFWIB010000032.1:0-13027 GCF_041300785.1 Luteimonas salinilitoris | reverse complement strand
CCCCTCCCCCCCCCCCCCCCCCCCCCCCCCCCCCCCCCCCCCCCCCCGCCGCTCTCGAAACGCTGGTCCGTTCAATGCAGCGGCCAGTGTTCAACCTCGCGATTCGGATGCTCGCTCACGGGCCCGACGCCGAGGATGCGACGCAGGAGATCTTGATCAAAATCATCACCCATCTCGGCGATGTGAAAGAGACCGAGGCCGCCGGCGCATGGGCGTTTCGAATTACCTGTCGCCACCTCGTTCATGCGCGCAAACAAGGAACATTGGAGGCGCTGCGACTCGACTTCAAAGGGTTCGCCGCTGATCTCTACGAAGGGCTGGAGGATTTGCCTGACAGCTCCATCCAGGACGCGGAGACCCAGATCATGATCGAGGAGATCAAGATCGGATGCACGCTGGCGCTGCTCACATGCCTATCTCGCTCGTTGCGCGCGGCCTATATTTTGGGCGAGATTTTCGAATTGACGGATACGGAGGCAGCTTCCGCCTTGGAGATCGATGCGGCCGCGTTCCGGCAGCGTCTGCGCAGAGCGCGATCGCTCGTGACCGGTTTCGTTGAAGCCAGATGTGGCATCGTTTCCCCCGCCGCCAGGTGTAGGTGCGATCGACGGGTCACGCAGGCGCTGCGATTGGGTCGCGTGGAAAGAGGACATCCGCGCACGCCGCCGGCTGAAACGCCAGCGCCGAGCATCGCGGAAGTTCGGGCAAATGTGGCGAAGTTGGAGCGCGGACGAGCGGCGGCGGCCCTGATGCGGTCCAATCCGGATTTCACGACCGAAGTCGGTCGCTTTGTCGTTGATGTGATTGATAGCGCCTGAACATGCAAGACGTTCTCCGAATGGACCTTCTGCACCAACTCGATCGAGAGGTCAGGCAGCCGCGACAATCGCCGCGACGACTGAGCCCGGCTCAGGCCCAAGGATCCGCTCATTCGAATCGAACTCATCATCCGTGCAGGCCGCATTGGCGACGCGTGTTCATGCTAGCTGCCGGCCTGAGCGCAGACGCGGTGGCGGGCGGCTTCAAAAGCCGTCGATCCAGGTGTTCAGTTGTTCCGCCTCGTGCAGCACCAACCCGGGGTCGCGGAAACAATTGGCGAGCAGGGAGACGCCCTGAAGCGCGGCCAACAGGTGGATGGCGAGCGCCTTCTTGTCGTTCTCCCGCCCGAGCGCGGCGAACTGCGCCTCAGTCCACGTCAATAGCTCACGGAACGGGAGCGCGGCCTCATCAGCCAGTGCGCCCCGCTCCTTGCCCATCTCTGCGCACAAGCTGCCGACCGGACATCCTGAGCGGGCCAGGGATTTTCGGTTGTCGACTGTCATCTGGATGAAGGCTTTGAGCCGTTCCTTTGGCAACGGATTTTTCTCCCACATCCCGCGAAGCTGTCGAAACTCGTTGCAGCGCTGCGCGATCACCGCCTCTCCGATCGCCGCTTTGGTCTTGAAGTAGTAGTAGACGTTGCCGAGGGGCACATCCGCGCTCTTTGCGATATCGGCGAGCGCAACCTTACCCAGACCGTGCTTGTGGCTGAGGTCTGCCGCCGCCTTCACCAGGCGGCGCCGCTTGTCGCTTTTGATACCGGCCATGTCAGTCAGTCAACTATCTGGCTGAATCGTGCAGCCCGGTCCCCGCCTTGTCAACGCCACCCTGCGCGAGACGCACTTGACGGATCGTGCGATTCATGTAAGTTAGTCAACTAACTGTAGCGCAGATGGCCACCCTGGCAGCTGCGATCGGCGGGCCGAAAGCTCACAGATACCCACGTCTTCGCAGCATGAGGTGATGTCCATGACAATCCAGTTTCCTGCACACACCCTTGAGACTGCGCCCGAAGAAGTGCGCGGGGCCATGGACACGATGCAGAAGAGCATGGGGTTCCTTCCCAGCATGCTCGCGAAATTCGCCGAGGCACCGTCGCTATTGATGGCCTACCAGGCAGCCGCAGCTTTCTTTGAAAAATCTTCGCTAAGCTCTGCCGAGCGGCTGGTCGTCGTTCTGACCGCGAGCTACATGCACAACTGCGACTTCTGCATGACCGCGCACAGCTGGGGCGCGCGCCGCCACGGCGTCGACGAGGGCGTCCTCGCTCCGCTTCGCGCCGGGCAGCCGCTGTCGGATCCGAAGCTCGAGGCTCTGCGCCGCTTCGTCACCGCAATGGTCGAGAAACGCGGCGCGGTGTCCGATCCCGACAAGGATGCCTTTTTCGACGCCGGCTACGGAACACGACAGGCGCTGGAAGTGGTCCTCGGTCTCGCGCTCAAGACGATGACGAACTACACCAACGCGCTTGCCCGCACGCCTCCCAATCCCGAGTTTGGCGACGCTGTCTGGCACAGACGCACCTGAAGAAATACGGATTGCCCTACAGGAGTCAGAAGATGAAGACAGTCTCGGAATTTGTCAGGAAATATGGTCCCTGGGCGCTCGTTACCGGCGCGTCCTCGGGCATCGGTGCGGAGTTCGTGCGGCAGCTTGCCGCTGAAGGCCTGAGCGTAGTGCTGGCCGCGCGGCGCAAGGCACTGCTTGACGATCTCGGCGCTGAGATATCCGGGCGCTTCGGCGTTCAGACACGATCGGTAGTCGTCGATCTGTCGGAAGAGGACTCGGTCGACCGGCTGGGCGCTGCGGTTGCCGATCTGGATATCGGTTTGATCGTCTCGAATGCCGGCACCGGAAATCCCGGCAGCTATCTCGACAATGATCACCGCGAGCAGCTGCGCCTGTTCCGGCTGAATGCGCTGGCACATCTCAATATCGCCCATCTGTTTGGCCGGCGCCTCGCCGAGCGCGGTGGCGGAGGGCTACTGCTCGGTGGCGCGATGGGCGCGGCCATTGGGATCCCGTTCTCTGCGAACGAAGCCGGCGCCAAGGCGCTCGTGCAGAGCCTGGGAGAGTCTCTGCACGTGGAACTCAGGCGTAAGCGTATCCAGGTGATGACGCTAGTCGTTCCGCCCACCCACACCGCCATCATCGAGAAATTCGGACTCGACCCGAAAACGATGCCGATGAAGCCCATGAGCACCACTCAGTGCGTGTCGGAAGCGCTGAAGGCCTTTCGCAAGGGCCGCTCTCTATGCCTGCCCGGCGCAGCCAATCGGATCATGAGTACCATCATCCCGACTTCGGTGATGCGCGTGATGATGGGCAAGATGCTTGAACAGACGCTTGCCAGGCGCGATGGGCGCGGACCGCAGGTCCGCAGCGCGTGACTTCGGCGCGGAACCTCGAGCCGCCCGACGAGCACGCAGGGCTTCAATCCGAGGTGACGGTCACGATCACGCCAGGCGGCGACGGCGCTGAGCTTCGCATTCGCCACAAGAATTTGACGCTGCCCGGCGCTGCAAAGCGCCACGCCGAGGGCTGGCAGGGCGCACTGGATCGGCTGCCGAAATGTCCGGGAAGCCGCAACACACAAGCTGGGGAGGAACGACCATGATCGCGCTGCCGGTGACATCAACTGTCGCATCCATACTTGCCATCGTCATGTTTCCCATGACGCTCCAGATATCGATACGCCGTGCCGCACTCGGCGACGTCGTGTTCGGCGATGCAGACGATGCTGCGCTTCGCCGCCGTGTGCGCGCTTTCGGCAACTTCGTCGAATACGTGCCGCTCTGCCTGGTTCTGCTCTCGCTGATGGAAGCGCAGGGGGCGTCTTTCTTGTGGCTCTGGATGGCTGGCGGCCTTCTCTTGGTGGGAAGGATCATTCATGCGCTGGGCATGCTGTTTGCGAAGTCGCCGGCTCCGAGAGTGGTCGCGATGGTGATGACGTACGGATCATTCCTTATTCCGGCCGGGTGGTTGCTGGCGAACCCGAGAGGTTGAGCCAATGGCATGGAGTTCAGAGCTCGTTGAATTGGTCCGCGGGGCGCTCGCGCGCGAAAACGTTGTCGAACACGGCATGTTCGGCGCTCTCATATTCATGGTCGACAGCCATATGTGCTGCGGCGTCGAGAATGACCGAATGATGGTGCGTGTTGGACCAAACGCATTTGAAGCTTTCCTCCATCGTTCTGGCGTTCGGCCTTTTGATGTCACTGGAAAGCCACTGATTGGCATGATCTGGGTTGATCCGAGTGTTTTGCGTTCGAAGTTGCAAGTCCAGGGCTGGGTGGACGCTGGGCTTGTATTCTTGCGCTCACTTCCTTCCGAAAAGGCCGCCTGAGATCGGCCGTCGAGCCTCGTTCCGGCGTCGTCAAGCGACAGGATGAAGCCAACTTCCCATAGGGGTCTCTGACCCGAATAGCGCTGATTGTCCGGCTTTGGTGCCGGTCAAACAGCCGTGCGATCTGATGCAGGGACTCCCCCTGCTGCCAGCGATCCCACATCTGGGACTTCTGGCTCTCCGTGTAGTGGGTCCTTGTCCTGTACCTCATCTGCAACACTCCTGCTGCCTAGGCAGCTTTCAGTGTGTTGCATCGATCAGTTGAATCCACTTCGGTGTTTTACTGAATTGTGCTGGATTTGGTGGCAGTCTTTCCGGCAGCTTGGTCGCGGGGGCTGTCAGCGTGACAGACCTCCACCTCGTCGATAAATCGAGAAACCCCGTCACGTAGTCTCCGCGCCGGTTCTCGTTTCAGTGCATGAGGGTTCCAAGCATTTCGCGCTTGCCGTCGATCCCGGCTCGGTACCAAGCGCCGTTCTCCAGCAACACGGCTTCCATGATTGCTTCGCCGGTCGCTTCATCGCGATGCGGGTAGACCTGCACGGCGATCACCTCGCCGTCGTACAGCGGGGTGACGGTTGCGGATCTCCAATCGGGGACTCGAAACCTCGGCCATTGCCGTTTCGTACGGGATCGGCGATCCGGGCGCAATCTTTAGAAGGCGGCTGCACTCAACGGAGTCAGACCGATCACGACACCCGCCTCGTCGTCTCCTGCCGGCTCGACCCACAGCGCGGCATACATCGCCTGGCCCGCCGGCGCGTAGGCGACTGGCATGGGGGTTCTGGATCCGTGCAGGTAACGAACGAAGCCGCCATCCGTGTCTTGTGTCGAAAGGGCGACTGTTTCCACGTCGTAACTGCCGCCATCCCCATCGTGCGCCCAGACAGCGAGGCGCCACGTGCCGGCGGTCGGGCTCGCCAGGGTGAGCTCGGCGCGGCCATCCTTTAGCGCCACTTGCTTGACGATGCGGGAGGCCTTGCCCGTGGCATCCATGACATAGACATGGACGGGCGCGCGGTCGTCATCTTTGCCGGTCACCCGAACACGGAGCAGCGCTGTCTTGTCCGGTACGGCGAGCGTCATCGCGACAAACCGTGGCGACGCTTTTCCGTCGGGTTGCAACACGTGCGAGGACGGGATGCCCGTCAGCCATTCGACACGCCCGGTCACATCGGCCAGATGGTTGTGCAGCTTGAGAGTGGTCTCGGACTCTCTCTCGAACGACACCGCGTAATGCGTGAGCGTCAGCGCCGCGTCGATCGGCCCGTCGGGCGCCGGGGGATCGTAGGCGGATTCGTACTCGCGTCGGCCGCGGTTCTCCCAGAGCAGATCGACCGTTCCCGGAACAGTCGCGCGAGTAAACAGATCCATACCGTCTGGCGGTGGCGTGCCGTTCCCCGGCCGGGCGTATCGGCTGACCTCCCAGCTGCGATCGCTGCTGGCGAGGGCGTACATCTCCTCGCCGCCGACGAATTTCGGCATCTCGATGGCGGCACGGACGGCCTGGACACCGGCGTCAAGCTCAAGGACATGGCGCTGCGTGCGATGCGACGGAATGCTCGACCGATACCGTTTCACGCCAGGCGCGAGCGTCTCCATCCGGTCCGGCGCCTGAGTGTGCAGGGGAATCTTCTGCATGACGGCGCCAGTGCTGTCGTCGATCACTTGCACGAAGGCGACGTAGTGGTTGGCCGACGGACGGACCGTGAAGTCGATGCGCACGGCGCGATCTCGCGGCAACACGACCCTGGCTTGCGCAAGCTCGAACGCCTTGTCGTCGTCCGTCGCGAGTTCCAGACGGTAGGCTCTGTCACCCGCGCGACCACCGCGCCGGATGACCTGCAACGAACGCTCGGCAGGAGCTCCGGCCACCGCAAATTTCTCCGCATAACCTTGCACCTTGGATCCCTGCGCATCCAGCAACTCGAAGTGCGTGAGCACCGGATGGTCGGGATCATCGGCTTCGGCCATCGCCACCAGTTGCTGCCACGCCCGGTCGATCCGGATCAGACCATGGCCCTGCGTCTGCGCCGGGAAGCCGGGCACGGGCTTCGCACCGGTGAACAGCGCATTGGTCAGTCGTGCAAGGTCGTAACGCACGCCTTGCTGCCTGGCGGCGCTCAGCAGACTGGCAAGCACGCCACTGGCATAACCGATGGTGCAGGACGGATTGGCGCCGATCGCGTAGCCGTCCGGCGCAGGTGAACTCCACCTGCCCGGCAGGACGTAACGCCGGCCATCGGCGCCGACCGAGAACAGCTGGATGTAGCGAGACACGGCCGGCATCGTGACCGACGGCGCAAGCAGATCGTTCACCGTGCCGTCTTCCGCAAACAGGACCCGGCTGGTCATCGCCTCACGATGCGGTGGAGGCAACTGCGCGTTGCGGCGGATCATCTCCGCGTTCCAGTAATCCCAGACGGAAATGGTTCCCGGCAGCCCGGAACTGGCCGCCAGGATAGGTTTGCCATAGACGGTGACGGCTCGCGACACCACGAGGCGGGCGAAATCCTCCTGACCGGACGGCAGCGGTCTGCCCAGCCCGCCGGAATAGTTGACGATGTCGATGTCGGGACGTGCCGCGGCGCTGAGAATGGCCGGCAGGACGAGCGTCTCCGGCTGCGCGCGCGAACGCAGATCGATGAGACGCGCATTCGGGGCGGGCGCATCGTACAACCCGAGGGTGAGCCGGTTGCCGCTGGCGGCGCTGCCGGTCCAGGTGCCGTGCATGCTGCCGTCCAGGCTCAGCCACGCCGCGCCGCGTACGGTATCGATTTTCACGCCGAACGGAATGCGGTGATCCTCCTCCCCGTCCGCGCGCCCGAACCAATCGATCTCCTGCGCGACCGCATAGTCGCGCAGTGCGCGGTTGTTGCTGAAATCCCGATCTCCGTCGGTATCGATCCAGATCCGGCCCGTCGCCGGATCCCATAGCGCTCCGACGCTGAGGATGAACGCATTCTCCTGCGTCTCCGGGTCGATCGGCGAGCCGAGCGCCAGCCTCACGGCGAAGATGCCGCCTCGGTACGGCCCGGTTCCCGGCACCCGCCACTGCGCGCCGGCGAACGACAGCTCGCCTGTCGCCGCGACCTGCGGCTCACCGAACGAAACCCAGCTGTCGTCCCGGTCCGGCGCGGACAACGGCACCATGTCGATGACTTTCGGTGCAAGTCCGCCGCCGGGAACATGGACGCGCTGGATCGCCGGGTGCAGCAGGTCGAAACCATCGTCCACGAAGCCGATGACGACCCCGCGGCCGTCGGCGGCGGGAAGCGCACGCCAGAAATCCAGCATTCCGGTTTCCGCCAGCGGGTAGTACGGTCCGTCGGGCGTCAACGGCGTGGTCGATACCTTCGGTATCGGCAACCGGATGTCCGGCACGTCGGTCAGACGACGCGCCTCCGGTGCAACCCGCTCCTTGGGATAGGACGCAGGCAGTGCCGCGGATTGCAATACGCGCAACGACAGCGCCATCAAGAGTTGCTGACGCGGCACCCCGGCGCGTACATACCCGACCTTGCGATCGGCGAACTCAATCTGCGCCCCGATCGCGACCAGCCCCGCTTCGAGCTCATCGAATCGACCCGCCAGCGCCAGGAACTCCACATCCACCGGCTCGGATGCCTCCGTCGCCAGATGGGCAAGGACGAATTGTTCGCGATCATGCGCGCTGAGCGACGCCGCGCCGGCCGTCGACGACACGGCCAGCAGGGCCAGCAGCGTGGCAATGACTCTCATCTGACGGTCTCCCGTGGATCGATTGCGGCTTGGTCGCGTGGCTTGCGGTCGCATCGCGTGCGCGATTGCGACGTCGGCGAGCCTTTCACCACCGGTGCGTCAGCTGCAGGCTGACGAAGCGACCGAGCGGACTCGCGTTTGCCGGGTCATATCCGTACTGCTGACCGGCCGAGCCGGGCTGGCCGTTGTTGCGGACGAACGGAGGCGCCTCGTCGAGCAGATTGTTGATCCCGAGCGAGACGTGTCCGCTGCGGTAGTCGTAACGGAACTGCAAATCCACGGTGAGCCAGGAATCGATCGCCTGGGGAGGACTGTCCAGGATGTTCCGGTAGGCGTCTATGTAGTTCAACGCCAGATTCGCGGACACCTTGTCGCGACGCACGTTGGCCGAAGTCACCACGCGCAGGTCGACCGGGTTGAACAGCGTATCGAGTTCGATGACCGGCGGCAGCCCGTCGACCAGCAGCGTCTGCTTCTCGAACAGATAGGTGCCGGCCAGGTTGAAGGTCCAGTCGTAGACGCCCTTGCTCAACGCATATCCGAGGTCGAAGTCGACGCCGCGCACGTCCGTCGCGGCGAGGTTGGCCAGGCGCATGTCCCCGATGACGGTCACGTCGGCCAGGGTTCGCGGCGGCCCGAAACCGGGAAGGACCGTCGTATCACCGAACGTCCGATCGACCAGGAACTCGTCGATCGTCTGCATCGATGGATCGCGAAGGATGAACGGCCCATAGAGATCGGGACGGGAAATGAAGCCGAACGGGTTGGCGCGTAATGGTTGCTCGATGCGATCCTCGTAGGAGATGTCGAAGTAGGTCAACCCGAACCTGAGCCCCGGTACGCCCGTCGGCCGCCAGTCGAAGCCTGCCGTCCAGGCACGGGAGGATTCCGAATCCAGGTCGGCATTCGACCCGTTCGCCAGCAACGCCGTCGAGGTGCCGGTGAGCGATTCGGGATCAGGCACGTTGACGAGGATCACGGAGCCGCCGCTGTACAGGTCGGCGAGCAGCGGCGCCTTGAAGGAGGTTCCGGCAGTCCCGCGCAGGGTCAGTCCCGATAATGGCGACCACTCGACGCCCAGTTTCGGATTCAACGTGTCGCCGAAGTCGCTGTAGTCCTCGTAACGCGCTGCGACGGAGAACGCCAGACGCTGCAGGCCCGGTCGCGCGTTCGCATCGCCGACGAGCGGAACGTTGAGTTCGGCATACGCCGACTTGATGTTGCGTCCGCGATCCACGGGAAGATAAACGAACTGTTCCGTCGCAAACCGTGCAAAGTCCTCGCGGCGGTATTCCGCTCCGAACGCTGCCTGCAGCATGCCGCCGGCAAGCGAGGCCAGCGGGCCGTCGGTCTTGAATCCGAGCGTGGAGGACGACGACTCGCCATCCTGGATTCCGAAGACGTTCTCCAGCTTGGTCCTGTTCCAGGAGTGGGAACCGGTGGCGCGGCCCTGCCAGTCGTTGGCCAGCGCGATGTTCGCGGACAGGCCGGTCACGAATTGCTTGGTGTGAGCGTCGGTCGACATGGCCGGCGTCAATGGCGAGATCGAGTACCGGTCGACATCCCGCTCCGAATAGATCGCCCTGCCGCTGATGTCGACGGTGTCGGACAGGCGCTGCGTGATGTTGACGAAGGCGTTGTGCGCCGCGACCTCCGGGATCAGGTCATTGTCGCCGACGGCCTGTGAAAAATCGCGTTTGTCGCCGGGAAGGTTCGAGTTCCCGGCGTAGCTGTAGGCCAGGACGAGTCCGCCGGAGTACCACTGCTTGCCGTACGCCTGACTCAGGCTGGCCTGCTCGTAGCCTCCCTGCGTCGCCGCGGCCAGGCGCGCACTGGTCTCCGCGCCATGGAAGTCCTCGCGCAACACGTAGTTCACCACGCCGGCCACGGCATCCGAGCCATAAATCGCCGAAGCGCCATCGCCGAGGACTTCGATGCGCTCGATGAGGCTCAAGGGAATGAACGAGATGTCGACGATTGCGCCTTTGAACCCGCCCGGCGCGATCCGGGTCCCGTCCATGAGCACCAATGTGGCATCGCTTCCCAGGCCGCGCAGGTTGACCGCACTGCCAAAACCGGTGTTCGCTGCATCGATCGCTTCCGGCACGAAGCTGGTGCTCGCGCCCACGCTGCCGAGATTGGCCGGCAGCGACCTCATGAAATCCTCGGTGTTGCCGTAGCCGCTGCGCTCGATGGTCTCCCGATCGTAGAGCTGCAGCGGCGCGCCGATCGGCGCGCTGCCACGGATGTGCGTGCCGGTCACCACCATCTTCTCCAGTTCGACGACCCCCTCGGACGTGGCTGCAGAACTCGTTCCGGCTTGTCTACGATCTTCCGTCGGCGCATCGCCACCCTCACGCTGCCGCGCTTCGTTTCCCGGTGTGGTTGAGGATGCTGGCGCTGCGCCCGTGTCGTTCGAGCCGCGCCCTTCCCGCGGCTCAGTCGGGTCAGGCCCGACCGCGCGCACGACGATGGTGGTGGCCGAGGTGCGCTGCGCCCGTAGCGACGTGCCGTCGAGCAGTTGCCGCACCGCCTGGTCGACGGTGAGCCGCCCGCGCAGTGCGGGCGAATGCCGATCCTTGACGATCCCGGATTGGAACAGGATGTTGGTGCCAGTCCGCTGGCCGACTTCGCGCAGCATCGTGACGAGCGGTTGGGCCGGCAGATCGAAATCGTAGGCGCCAAGGGATTGTGCCGGCGGCTCGGTCGTGGCCGCGTTCTGGGCATACAGCGCTTGCGAGATGGCCAGCAGCAGCGCGCTGGTGGCGATGCGTACAGGCTTGCGACCGAGGTTGCGCCACATGTCTTTCCCCTTCGACAGTTGCTGGTTGATATGACGTAGACGACTGGCGTGGCGGAAACCTCAGCGGAACGGAAACATTTCTGTTATCGGATTGAAGGATGCACCGTGCTGATCATCGGTCAGTGCGCCACTGCCGCCTTCAGGCGTCCAGCGGATCACAGCCAATAGCAGCCGATCGCAGGCGCGTGCTGCGCGTGGCCTTCGCGCGAGCGGAGCGCAGGGCGTGCGTGCCGATGGCGAAGGACCGATCAGTCCCTGGTCAGGCGGATGCGGTCGGCCTCTTCCCGCACCTGGAGTCCGTACACGGCCGCGACAGCCTGCGCGAAATCGCGGTTGTTGCCGATGCGATAGATGCCGCTGACCGGCAGCCGACCGAGCGTCGGATCGTCCAGAGCCAAAGGACGCTGGTCGTAGCGATTCATTTCCGCCATGGCCTCGTCGAGCGGAGTGTCGTCGAGGATCACCTCGCCCCGGCGCCAGGCAGTGGCGGTCTCCGCCCGTTGGGTATCCAGGGTCTCGCTGCGATCGGCGCGCACGCGCAAGCGCTGGCCGGGCAGCAGCGTGATCGCCCCGCCCTGCGGCTCACGCGCCACGCCTGGCGCTTGGGCGGACGCGACACGCACTTTGCCCTCCAGCAACGTCACGTCCAACCGCCCCGGCTCGCTGCGAACGACGAACGACGTGCCCAATGCGATCACTTTGCGCTCACCCGCGACCACCACGAACGGCCGTTGCGGATCGCGAACTACTTCGAACAGCGCCTCGCCGTGGGCCAGCCGGACGGTGCGCTCGCGTCGCCCGTAGTTCACCTCGACTGCGCTGTCGGCGTTCATCGAGAGCCGGGTGCCGTCGGACAGACGCACAATGCGCTGCTCGCCGATGCCCGTGGCGTAGTCCGGCGCGCGCGGCAACAGCAGGAATGCGCCCAGCCCCACCGCGCCCAGCACCAGTGCGGCGAGCACCGGTCGCCAACGCGGTCGTCGCGTGGCGAATGCGTCATGCGGCGTGATCCGGGGCAAGCCGTGGATGTTGACGTCGCCGGCGGCGTCCCAGACATCGGTGACGCGCTCGAAGGCACGTGCATGCTCGGGATCCGCCTTCAACCAGGCGCGGAAGTCGGCTTCGAGGTCATCGCTGCGATTGGATCCGTGCAGTTGCGCCAGCCATGCTGCCGCCTCCGCATACGCGGCACGTGGCGGTCGGCGGATGTGGCCCTGCGTGTTCATGCGCGATCCATCCATTCGGTCAGGAACAAAGCTGCCTTGGCGACATGCTTCTCCACTGCGCTGACGGTGATGCCCATGCGCGCGGCGATCTGGGCATGGCTGTATCCTTCGATACGGTGCAGCAGAAATACCTCGCGCGTGCGCGCGTTCAATTGTTCAAGGCCGGTGCGCAATGTGCGCAGCCGCTGCTGGCCGGTCAGCACGTCCTCGGGCGTGAGGCCGGCTTCGACAAGCGGCAACGTCTCCACGTCCGATAACGGCACCGAACGCCACCGGGACCGCCGACGCCCTTCGTCCACGATCGCGTTGAGCACGGTGCGCACCAGAAACGCCTCCGGCTCCTGCACGTGCCGGGCCTGCCGGTAGCGCTGCAATCGCAGGAAGGCCTCCTGAATCGCCTCGTCGGTTTCGTCCCGTGTCCGACCGCGGCTATGGAGCAGCTTGCGCAACTTGAGGATGAGAGTGCCCACTGCTTCCATGACGGAAAGATGGCATGCGCGGGGCGGGCGCTCCAGCACTTTTCGCTTGGAATTGTCGATTTTCCGCTAGTGCTGAGGATTCGACAGCGCTCGGACGTCTACAGCGCCAGGAGGCTTCAGCCGCAGGAAGTCCTTCGCTACCGAAGGATCGGAGAACGTGACCCCGCGCCGCACCCGACGGACCAGCACCCGCCGCGCCAGCGTCAGAATCTCCTCGGCGGTGGCTGTGCGATAGACGTCCTGCGCATCCCGTACGTATGCACTGCGCAGATAGTCGAACGAACCGGACGTCGTCTTGCTCCAGGCTTCGGGCGGAATTGCTCCATGGGCGAAGCGTTGTGAGTCGACGCCGGTGAAGTACTTACGGCGGCCCAGCGATGCGTCCGACCCGTACAAGCGTTCCGCTCGGATCGCTTACGGCGATCCGGTCAGCCTGACGGGTAGAAGCCCGCCGTAGCCCAAAATGGTGCGTCAGATGACCAATCATCAATGACACATCTACCAGTCGGTATAATCAATGTTGATCTGCATCCAATGGCCGAGAACGGCCAGAAGCGGTCCTCGGAACGCTAGAGTTAAGCCGCACCACGAAGTGGCGTCGGCTTGAACGATT
>NZ_JBFWIB010000031.1:0-14273 GCF_041300785.1 Luteimonas salinilitoris | reverse complement strand
CCCCGCGGTCTTGATCACCCGCAGTTCCGGCTCATCGGCCAGCTGGTGCGACGTGCCGCACGGCTGGCATACCGCTTCGAGGCCGCCGTTGTACTCGCTGACCACCGCGTTGGTCACCTCGCCCACGGCACTGGCATCCACCGTCGCCGGGTAGCTGAAGGTGTAGACCCCGGGCACCGTGCCCATCGCCACCGTGCACACGATTCCGCCACTGCCACCGGTACAGCCGGCGGGCAGGGTGCCCACGGTCAGGCCCGCGCCCGGCGTGTCGGTCAACTGCACGGGCGTGGCGATCGCGGCGTTCTCGATCGTCACCGACAGCGTATAGAGGATGGTCTCGCCGATGCTCACCTCTTCGCCGTCGCCGGGGTCGGAGGTCTTGGCGATGGTGATCACCGGCTCGGCCAGCGGATGCTCGGTGCTGCAGGTCGCGCACTCCGGATCGGGGTCGCCGCCGCCCTCGCCGACCACGCTGTTGCCCACCGCGCCGAGCGCATCCGGATCCACCTGGGTCTGGTAGGTGAACACGTAGCTGCCCGGCAGCGCGCCTTCGGCCAGGGTGCAGACCGGGCCTTCCGGCGCCGCTTCGCAACTGGCGCCGGCCGGTGCCACGATCGAATCGGCCAGCAGCGTCTGTCCGGCGCCCAGCGTGTCGGTCAACACGAACGGTGCGGTCGTGGCGGAGGTCGCGACGGTGGTGGTCAGGGTGTAGGTGATGACGTCGCCGGCGTTGACCTCGCTGCCGTCCGCCGGGTCGGCGGTCTTCACGGTGCTGATCGCCGGCAGCTCGACCTCGTGCTCGATGCTGCAGGCGGCGCACTCGGGATCGGGATCGCCGCCGCCCTCGCCCACCACGCTGTTGTTCACCGTGCCGGCGGCATCGGCATCCACCATCGCGGTGTAGGTCACCGCATAGGTGCCCGGCAGGGTGCCGGCCGGCAGCGTGCAGACCAGCGCATCGGCGCAGGCGAAGTCGCCGGCATCGGTGACTTCGCCGAACGTCAAACCTGGGCCGAGGGTGTCGGTGAGCCTGAACACTTCGGTCGTCGCCGAGGTGGCGATCGTGGTGGTCAGGGTGTAGGTGATCGTGTCGCCCGGCCGCACGTCGCCGCCGGCGGCCGGATCGGCGGTCTTGACCGTCGCGATCGTCGGCAGTTCGATCGTGTGCTCGGTCGCGCACGTCGTGCACTCCGGATCCGGATCGCCGCCGTCGTCGGCGACCACCACGCTGTTGCCCACCGAACCGGTGGCGTCGGCGTCGACCGTCGCGGTGTAGGTCACCGCGTAGGTGCCCGGCAGGGTGCCGGCCGGCAGCGTGCACTCCAGCGTGCCGCCGCAGGCGAAATCGCCGGCGTCGGTCACCGCGCCGAAGGCCAGCCCGGCGCCGAGCGTGTCGACCAGCCGGTAGGTGCCGGTGGTCGCCGAAGTGGCGATCGTGGTGGTCAGGGTGTAGGTGATGGTGTCGCCCGGCCGCACCTCGCTGCCGTCGGCCGGATCGGCGGTCTTGACCGTCGCGATCGTCGGCAGCTCGATCGTGTGCTCGGTGGCGCACGTCGTGCACTCCGGATCCGGATCGCCGCCGTCGTCGGCGATCACCACGCTGTTGCCGACCGTACCGGTGGCGTCGGCGTCGACCGTGGCGGTGTAGGTCACCGCGTAGGTGCCCGGCAGGGTACCGGCCGGCAGCGTGCACTCCAGCGTGCCGCCGCAGGCAAAGTCGCCGGCGTCGGTCACCGCACCGAAGGTCAGCCCCGCACCCAGGGTGTCGACCAGCCGGAACGGCGCGGTCGTCGCCGAGGTGGCGATGGTCGCGGTCAGGGTATAGGTGAGCGTGTCGCCCGGCTGCACTTCGCTGCCGTCGGCCGGATCGGCCGACTTCACGGTGCTGATCGCCGGCGGCGCGATCGGGTGCTCGGTCTCGCAGACCGTGCACGCCGAATCCGGATCGCCGCCGTCCTCGGCGATCACCACGCTGTTGCCGACCGTGCCGGTGGCGTCGGCATCGACCGTCGCCGTGTAGGTCACCGCGTACGCGCCCGGCAGGGTACCGGCGGGCAGCGTGCAGTCCAGCTCGCCGCTGCAGGCGTAGCCGCCGGCGTCGGTCACCGCGCCGAAGGTCAGGCCCGCGCCGAGCGTGTCGACCAGCCGGAACGGCGCAGTCGTCGCCGAGGTGGCGATGGTCGTGGTCAGGGTATAGGTGATCGTGTCGCCCGGCTGCACCTCGGTGCCATCGGCCGGGCTCGCCGACTTCACGGTGCTGATCGCCGGCGGCGCGATCGGGTGCTCGGTCTCGCAGACCGTGCACGCCGAATCCGGATCGCCGCCGTCCTCGGCGATCGTCACGCTGTTGCCGACCGTGCCGGTGGCATCGGCGTCGACCGTCGCGGTGTAGGTCACGACATACGTGCCCGGCAGCGTGCCCGTCGGCAGTGCGCAGTCGAGCGCACCGCTGCAGCTGAAGTCACCGGCATCGGTGACCACGCCGAAGGTCAGGCCCGCGCCCAGGGTGTCGACCAGCCGGAACGGCGCGGTGGTCGCCGAGGTGGCGATGGTCGTGGTCAGGGTATAGGTGATCGTGTCGCCCGGCTGCACCTGGCTGCCGTTGGCCGGGTCCGCGGACTTGGTGGTGCCGATCGTCGGCAGCACGATCGTGTGCTCGGTGGCGCAGGTCGTGCATTCCGGGTCCGGATCGCCGCCGTCGCCGGTGACGACCACGCTGTTGCCCACCGAACCGGTGGCGTCGGCGTCGACCGTCGCGGTGTAGGTCACCGCGTAGCTACCGGTCGACGTGCCGGCCGGCAGCGTGCACACCAGTTCGCCGCTGCAGGTGAAGTCGCCGCTGTTGACGACGGCACCGAAGCTCAGGCCCGCACCCAGGGTGTCGGTGAGCTCGAACGCCGCGGTGGTCGCCGAGGTGGCGATCGTGGTGGTCAGGGTGTAGGTGATCGTGTCGCCCGGCTGCACCTGGCTGCCGTCGGCCGGGTTCGCCGACTTCACGGTGCTGATCGCCGGCGGCGCGATCGTGTGTTCGGTGCCGCAGGTCGTGCACTCCGGATCCGGGTCGCCGCCGTCCTCGGTGACGACGACGCTGTTGCCGACCGTGCCGGTGGCATCGGCGTCGACCGTCGCGGTGTAGGTCACGACATACGTGCCCGGCGAGGTCCCCGCCGGCAGCACGCAATCGAGCGCACCGCCGCAGCTGAAGTCGCCGGCATCGGTGACGGCGCCGAAGCTCAGCCCCGCGCCCAGCGTATCGACCAGCCGGAACGGCGCGGTCGTCGCCGAGATGGCGATGTTCGTGGTCAGGGTATAGGTGATCGTGTCGCCCGGCTGCACCTGGCTGCCGTCGGCCGGGTCCGCCGACTTCACGGTGCTGATCGCCGGCGGCGCAATCGTGTGTTCGGTGGCGCAGGTCGTGCACTCCGGATCCGGATCGCCGCCGCCCGTGCCCACTACGCTGTTGCCGACCGTGCCGGCGGCATCGTCGTCGACCGTCACGGTGTAGGTGACCGCATAGCTGCCGGTCGCCGTGCCGGCCGGCAGGGTGCACACCAGTTCGCCGCTGCAGGTGAAGCCGGCCTGGTTCGTCACCTGGCCGAAGGTCAGGCCCGCGCCCAGGGTGTCGGTGAGCACGAAATCCGCGGTGGTCGCCGAGGTGGCGATCGTGGTGGTCAGGGTGTAGGTGATCGTGTCGCCCGGCTGCACTTCGGTGCCGTCGGCCGGGTTCGCCGACTTCACGGTGCTGATCGCCGGTGGCGCGATCGTGTGCTCGGTGGCGCAGGTCGTGCACTCCGGATCCGGATCGCCGCCGCCCGTGCCCACCACGCTGTTGCCGACCGTGCCGGTGGCATCGTCGTCGACCGTCGCGGTGTAGGTGATCACGTAGACGTCGGGCTGCGCGCCGGCCGCCAGCGTGCACGCCAGTTCGCCGCTGCAGGTGAAGCCGCCGCCGTCGACGACGGCGCCGAAGCTCAGGCCCGTGCCCAGGGTATCGGTGAGCACGAAGTCCGCGGTGGTCGCCGAGGTGGCGATCGTGGTGGTCAGGGTGTAGGTGATCGTGTCGCCCGGCTGCACTTCGGTGCCGTCGGCGGGGTTCGCCGACTTGACGGTGCTGATCGCCGGTGGCGCGATCGTGTGCTCGGTGCCGCAGGTCGTGCACTCGGGTTCCGGATCGCCGCCGTCACCGGTGATGACCACGCTGTTGCCGACCGTGCCGGTGGCGTCGTCGTCGACCGTCGCGGTGTAGGTCAGCGCATAGGTGCCCTGGGCGGTGCCGGTCGGCAGCGAGCACTCGAGTTCCCCCGAGCAGGTGTAATCACCCTGGTTCGTCACCTGGCCGAAGCTCAGGCCCGCGCCCAGCGTGTCGGTCACGGCGAAGACAGCGGTGGTGGCGCCGCCGCCCACCGTGGTGGTCAGGGTGTAGGTGATCGTCTCGCCCGGCTGCACTTCGGTGCCGTCGCCGGGATCGGCGGTCTTCACCACCGCGATCGCCGGCGCGAGCGGCGTGGTCTCGTCGCAGTCGTTGCCGGGCGCCGTGCAATCCACGCCGCTGACGGTCACGGCGTTGTCGATGCTGTCGACGCCGGACGGCGTCGGATCGTCGACCTCCACCACGAAAGCCAGGGTCACGGCGTCGTTGGCGGGAATGTTGAACGTCGCGTCGTTCGGGCAGTCGCTGCCGGTGCAGGTGAAGTCGTTGCCCGCGGCCACGAATGCGCTGCCGGCCGGCAGCGTCTCCACCACGTCGCCCTCGAACAGGGTGCCGACGGTGCCGCCGGCGTTGGCGATGGTGATGGCGTAGGTCAGCACGTCGCCGGCCTCGACCGCGGCGCCCGGCACGTACGCGACGCCGTCGACCTCGGCCAGCGTCTTGGCGACCGACAGTTCGGGCTCGGCCAGCACCGGGAAGGCGCACGAGGTGAGATCGCGCGATGCCCCCGCGCCGGTGGGCGCGGCCTGCGTCAGCGTCCCGGTGGCGGGATCGTAGGCGTAGTAGGCGCTGCTGGCGGTGTTGTCGGCGACGTACAGCGTGCCGTCGTCGGCGAACGCCACGCCCGCCCAGGACGTGCTGCTGGGCGATCCGTCCGCCATCAGCGGCCGTGTCTGCCGGACGGCGGCCAGGCTGCCGCCGGCCAGGTCGATACTGTAGAGATCCAGCCCCGCCACCAGCCAGCCGACGCCGTTGCCATCGAAGGCGATGTCGCCGGAACTGTTGGACGTCGGCGCCTCGTCGTAGCTCAGGTTGCCGATGCTGCCGACCGAATAGCCGAAGCTTCCGGGCGTTGGATCGGCAGTGACCCGCCAGACCTGCGGCGTCGCGCTGTTGCCGGCGACCAGGTAGCCGACGCCATCGGGGGTCATGCCAGCGCGCGGGAAATCGGGCGCCGCGAACGTCGGCGCCGCCTGGTACCAGCCACCGTTGCCGGCGTCATAGGCCCAGAGGGTGATGTTGCCGCCGCTGCGGGAGATGAAGAGCAGGCGGTTGCGGACCGGATCGACCATCAGGCCGTTGAGCTCGCCGGAGATCGTCTCGTCCAGTTCGGGGACGGCGGCATCCGCGGTAGCGCCCGGCTCGTAGCGCCAGATGCCGACGCCGCTGACGATGCTGAAGACCGGGCTCGCGCCGGCCGGGCAGAAATCGTAGGCGACGGCCGTCGTGATCGGGTGCTCGGTGCCGCAGGTCGTGCACTCGGGATCCGGATCGCCGCCGTTCTCGGTGATCGTCACGCTGTTGCCGACCGTGCCGGTGGCATCGGCGTCGACCGTCGCGGTGTAGGTCACCGCATAGGTGCCCGCCGCGGTGCCCGCCGGCAGCACGCAATCCAGTGCGCCGCTGCAGGTGAAGTTGCCGGGCTCGGTGACCTCACCGAAGGTCAGGCCCGCACCCAGGGTGTCGACCAGCCGGAACGGCGCGGTCGTGGTCGAGCTCGCCACCGTCGTCAGGGTGTAGGTGATCGTCTGGCCCGGCTGCACCTCGGTGCCGTCGGGCGGGTCGGCGGTCTTCTCCACCGACAGCACGGGCGCCGGCAGCGGCGTGTTGCTGATGTCGCACTCGACCAGGTCGCCCATCTCCAGGCTATTCAGTACCGGCGGCGAGGCCGGATCGTACTCGGCATCCAGCAAGACCTCGCTGGTATTGGCGTTGACGCAGACCACGCGCCGCTCGTAGGCCGCAAGCGTGGACACGCTGCCCGGCGCCATCTCCTCGACCAGGGTGAGCGCATTGCCGGACATCGCCATCGTGCTGATGAACGGATAGGCGCCGGTCGCGGACCCGCTGGTGGTCGCGGTGCTGACCGTATCGCCGTTGGCGTTGACGATGCTGTAGGTGAACTGGTCGGCGGGATCGGCGCGGCCTTCCGGCAGCGACTTGCGCAGGCGCAGCTCGCAGCAGCGCATGCCGACCGCGAAGCCCTGGCCCGCCGTGGACCGGATCTGGCCCATCACCGTGAACGGCTCCGCGCTGCCGACGATCTTGCGGCTGGACAGCACCACCGCGTTGGCGTTACTGCTGGCCGTCAGGCCCTTGAACCGCAGGCAGTCGACGTAGCTGGCCTGGCAGGCCGAAGCCAGGCCCGGATCCAGCGTCGCCGGCGTGCCCTGCTGCACCGCCCCGGTGGGCGCGGCGCCCAGCCACTCCAGCAACGTCCAGGGCGAGCCGCCCGAGACCACGCCGAAGTCGAGGTATTCCTGTGGATTCGAGTTCAGCCGTTCGGCGTCGGCGACCACGATCTCGAACGGCAGGTCGGTGACCTCGGTGCCGTCGGGCGCGTACAGGCGGATGTCCGAAAACACCAGTTCGACCTGGTCACCCCCCCCGCTCGGCGAATGCAGCGCCGCCGCGTTCGGCGTGAGGATGGTGTAGTAGCCGGAATTGCCGCTGAAGTTGGAACCGGTCCAGGTCGGCGCCTCGCGCACGGTCAGGTGCGGGTTGGCCGCGCTGCCGCCGCTGATGGTGACGTTGAGCTCGACCCGCGACCCGTCCGGCAGGTCGAACTCGTACGGCGCATTGGTCGTTCCGCTCGGCAGCTCCTCGTCCACCACGCCGAACTGGAACCAGCAGATCTCGCCGACGTGCTCGCCGTTGGAGTTCGCATCGGCCAGGCGGCACTCGTTGGCCGCGGCCGGCAGCGACATGCCCAGCATCAGCGCCGCCAACAGGGCGAACAACGCCTTTCCGCCGGACAGGCGGCGATGCAGCGCGTGCAGGGCACGGGCGCGGAAATCTCCCGCGCCCGGGATCTTGGGTTGATTGCTCATGGTTGAAACGCCCCCGGCCAACCGGCAGAAAGTGCTGCCGGTCAGAAGTTCGATGTGCTGAGTGGCCGGTATCCTGCGTGATTTACGTCACAGTTTGAATCACGAAAAATCACCGAAATTTTTACATCTATTCATCGAACGGCCGTACACAGCGGTCTCATGCGTAGTGAGACGAAGCGGGGACGGGTGGGCCTGCGCTCTTCCCCCTTTGAAAAAGAAGGCTGGAAGAATGGGCGCTGGCTTCAGGTGCTTCACCTGTTTGCGTGGACACGCAAGGCATCGGCCGGGCGCGGCCGGAGATCCGTAGGAGCGCGCCATGCGCGCGATACCGCGGGCGTTGCGCCGCCATGCGATTCCGTCCACCGGCGCGCCTACCGGTTCGCGGCGGGACCGCCGATGACCGGGACCGGAGACGCCCGCGGCATCGCGCGCATGGCGCGCTCCTACGAAACAGTGGCGCAGGGCTGTGGCATCCCGCCATCAGGCGTCGGGATGGACCGGGCTAGGTCGATTGTTGCGTGATGCGCAACATGATACAGTCGCACCATGATCAAATCGTTCCGGCACAAAGGCCTGCGCAAGCTCTTTGAGACCGGCAGCACCTCCGGCGTCCAATCCAACCACGCCAAACGGCTCCGGATGCAACTAGCCGCCTTGGACACTGCACAGGCTGTCGAGGACATGGACATCCCCGGTTTCCGGCTGCATCCGCTTAAAGGTCAGATGCGTGGACGCTGGTCCATAACGGTCAATGGCAATTGGCGGCTGACGTTCGAGTTCCAGGATGGGAACGCCTACGTCCTGGACTATGAGGACTATCACTGATGGCCATGTACAACCCTCCCCATCCTGGTGAGTTCATCACCGACATCTACCTCGAGCCCAACGGAATCAGCGGCCGCGAGCTTGCGGAGAAGCTGGACGTGGCTGCGTCCACGCTCAGCCGTATCCTCAAGGGCACCAGCCGGGTCACTCCGGAGATGGCGCTCCGCCTCTCCAAGGCGATCGGCCGCTCCCCCGAAAGCTGGCTTGTCATGCAGGATGCCCATGATCTCTGGCTGGCACGGCAACGCGTCGACCTGCAGCGTGTCGGCAAGCTCAAACTGGCCGTGGCCTGACAACATTCAAGCCGGCGCCGCCTCGCGGCACCCCGCCAACGCCAAAACCAAAGCAAATCCCCCCTCAATCCCCCTTTTTCAAAGGGGGAAGACAAGCGGTCACCATGCGGTCAACGGGAGATGCGAGGCCGGGCGGGACTCCGGCCAAAAGCGGGACTCGGCACCGGGCATGCCGTCGGCCGCCCTCATCCGTAGGAGCGCGCCATGCGCGCGATGCCCCCGAACCTCGCCGCACCGCGCATCCGGCGATCCCGCGTCGCCGCTTCTTCCATCGCAGGGACTGCACTCCCCGGCGTTCCGGCTGGGCGCAAGGTCCGGCAGGCCCCTTCAATACCCCGTTTCTTTCTGGTGCCGGACAGCCAGGATGCTGACGCTATCGCCATCGAACCGGTACAGGGCGACATAGCCGCTGTTTCCGAAGCCGATCAGCCATTCCCGAAACTCGGTGGCCATGTCTTCAACCGGCCTCCCGATCCGCGGCCGGTGCGCCAGATCTTGGCCCCTGTGCGGATCTCCTTCACCGCACGGCGGGCCGCGTCGGCATCCTTCAGGGCGGGGAAGCGGTAGAGCCGTTGAACGTCTGCCAGCGCTGGCGGCGTCCAGATCAGGTGTGGCACGAAGGCGGTTCCGAATCTTCACCTGCTTCCAGCTTCGCCAACCACGCATCGGCTTCTTCCAGCGTCAGATGCAGGCCGGTGCGTTGATATTCCTTCCATGCACGCAATGCATCTTGCTTGAACGCCTCGCGCTTTTCCTCGCGCTCGACGTACTGCGCGATGGCCTCGCGCATGATCCAGTGCGCCGACCGGCGGCGAGATTCGGCGAGATGCTGAACCCGGCCCTTCAGTTCATCATCGAGCTTGATCGAGGTTGCCAACGCCATGAGTAGCTCCTTCAGCGACCTGGTAATACCTTTCGCTACTGTAATCCTCGTCTGTCCAGCTGTCCGTACCGAACTGTATCGGCGGCGCGGATCGCGACATTGCGCCCCCCCCCCCCCCGCGGGTGACGGTCGTGGTGAACGCCGGGCATGGCTGCGCGTCTTCGCGGGACTCGGGCCAAAGCGGGACTCGGTTCCGGGCATGCCGGTCAATCGCCCTCATCCGTAGGAGCGCGCCATGCGCGCGATGCCCCCGAACCTCGCCGCGCCGCGCATCCTGCAATCCCGCATCGCCGCTTCTTCCATCGCGGGACTGCGTTCCCCGGCGTTCCGGCTGCGCCGGTGCGTCGTACCGCGCCGGCATCGCGCGCATGGCGCGCTCCTACGAAAGCAGGCTGCGCGGCTTCACCTCTTCTCGAATCGAAAGCGAATCCACCAGCGGAACCGCCTGCGGCGGTTCCGCCCTACGCTGGCTCACAATCCGGTCGCGGGGATTAATTCCCTCCGCCCCCTTTTCCCGTCCACGCCGCGGCCTCGGCCACCTCGTCCAGGTCGCCGGCCAGGCGCCAGAAGCATTCGGCCAGGGCGCCGGGCCGCAGCATCAGATCGGGCTCGTCGGAGCCGCGGGGGTCGGCCAGGAGTGCCAGCAACCGCAGCTGGTCGCGGGTCTGGGTCAGGGCCAGGTGGGCGTCCTCGGGCAGCAGGTAGCCGATGGACGTGGGACGGGACGGTTCACTTCCTGTGTGCTTGCGCATGTGGTGCTCCCTGGGCAGCCGTGCCGAATTGCGGCGGGTACGCCGCAAGGTGTCGGGAGGTTCAAAGCCGCACGTAGACGGTGGGCGTATTCCCCTTTCGGGTCTTGTATTAGCCGCCCTCCCGACGCAGGGACTGCATCGGCTGTACCCAAGATTGCAGGCACAAAAAACCCACCGGACTGTCGGAGGTGGGAACCGCTACGTGAAGAGCTTTGACACTCCGTAGGCCGAGTCTGCCGCGACTGGAAGGATGAGTCAAGCACCCGAAATCCTCCTGCGCCTGCAGGAGAAATCCAGTCCTTATGTTGGGAAACCAAGCAACGGATTCGCGTGCATCCGCCGACGCCTCGCGAATCGTCTCCACGTCGTCATGGCCCGTATAGCCTCTTGGCCATTCCAATCAACCACGAGCGCAGCGAGTATGTTTTCGCTCGATTGAATAAGCTCGTGAGCAGCGGCGAAAGGCGGACAATGCGCAAAGATGGGTTAATTCCACTCCGTCCCCTTCTATTCGTACCGCTCGCGCGCAAACAGAGAAAGGAAATTCTCATGTCGAAGCAAGATGCACCCGAAGACCCGACCCACCAGGCCATCACGGCAGCGATGCGGTCTGCAGACGAGGATCTCGGCAAGGTCAGATTTCAGGTCCCCTCGGACGCGCGGCTTGAAGAACTCAGCCACCGCTTGATCATCCTGATGGCTGCGATCGTAATCAGCATGTTGCTGTTTGCGGTACTAGGCTTGCGTGGCGCGGCTGGATTACTGCTATTCGGCATTCCCGTCATGGCAATGACCATCCTATTTGGAATAGTCGTCGCTGCGATGGGCGTGAACGCGCTGTTGACCTCATCAGCTCAGTTCAACGGCTATCACCTGAAACTCCAAAAAACGGCCTGGCAGCAGGCTGCCGTTCTAGCCGACAAACCGGACGACGTGTTCGCATGGCAGCAGGCGCGCGACGCGTTGGATCTTGCGCGAAATGAGCTGCGCCAGTGGTTCGGATTCGTTGCGGCAATGGCAGGGCTCGGCCTCGCCCTGTATGTCTCACCTCGACCAGAGGCATCCTGCGGGATTGGCACGCCTTTCGATGTCGTCAACGCAGCTTCCGAAAGGCTCGTCTCTGCAGGTCTATGGTCGCCTTGCGACCTTCGCTTTTATCTCGGCGTTCTGCTTTTGACAACCCTGGCAGTGGTTCCATTCCTGCAACGACGCATCCGGCGCGTTGGGCGCGCTCATCACCTAGCGATACTGACGCTGCGAAGGCTGGAAAACTCACGCGCCGGAATCGAGCACTCCTAGCAGGCCCGCGGCTGCGGCCATGTTGATGAGGCTATCCAGTCCGAACAGGTCGATCTTGCCGCGTACCAGGTCGGACACGCGCGACTGCGTCACGCCGAACACCTTGGCCGCTCGCGCCTGGCTCAGGCCCTCGCGCACAACGTAGTCCTTCAACGCGATCATCAGCTCCGATCGCAGCTTCATGTTTTCAGCCTGTGCGGGCGCATCTTCGATCGCGTCCCACACACTGGCAAAGTGCTTGTTGCTCATCGCCCAACTCCTTCAACGGTCACCGTGCAGGTCGGCGCGAGATGCGGTGCCGGTGATTTCAGGCCAGTGCCGGGCGGAACCGGACGCGGTCCGGCTCGACGATAACCAGATGCCCTTCGAGCTGCCCGATGAATCGGGACTGCCTCATGAAGCTTCCCAGCACCCGTACGACGTCCTGGGCGATGGCATCGTCCGGCAACCGGATCACTACGATGCCGGAATAGTCTTCCGCTGGTTATTTCCGGAGGTCGGCGAAATCCAGGTCCCGCGTGATCAGCACGGCCGATGTTGCTTGGGCTTGGGCCGCAATCTGCGCGTCCGGTACGGCTGCCAACCTGGTTAGCCTGCAGCCAAGACCACCGCGATCTTGGGGAAAGCACGGAGAATCTTTCCGTCCATCGTGACAAGCTTCGTCCCCAACCGTTCTGCAAGCGCGACAAATTCGCAGTCATAAGCTGAGCAATCGCTGCCTCTTACCAGTTCCAATACGCTGCGAGAGTCCACTTCATACTCCAGTCCTGCGAGCAACCGCTCGGCTTCGCTCTGCAGGGCACTCGCCTGTTCAAAGCTGAGACTGCCGCGGCGCAGGTACCCGGCCAGAATGTTCCGAAACTCGCTGCGCCACAAAAGCGGCGCGGCCCACTCCGGATCGCGCTCAAGCAGATTTTCGGCCGCCACCGTGAACTCTCCTGGCAAATACAGATATGCCAGAACGTTTGAGTCCACAACAATCATGGGCGGCCTTGTCGCTTGGCCGCATCAATGTCCTTCGCCCGGAACTTGCTCGCGGCCAATCCGGCACGGAGTTCTCGTGCACGCGCAAGCCGTTCGCTCGGCGCCACTTTCGTGGGCACCAGCACTGCCTCAAGGCAGACGATCGCCTCGCTGTTCAGGCTTCGGCGATGCGTCTGGGCAGCCAATTTCAAGCGCTCGTACACTTCGTCGGGAATGTTCTTCAATGTCAACGTAGTGGGCATGGCAGCCTCCAACCGTAATGGAACCATTATGGTTCCACTCTCCGGGCCTGTCAACGGAATGCGGGATAACAATTCATTCAAGTCGAAGCCGCTTCGCGGCTCGGCTTAATTCAGGCGATCACGGGCGAAATCGACTTCGTATTCCAACCCGGCCAGCAACGCGATGGCCGAGCGCGGCATATTGCCCTCGAGCAGAAAGCGCACGCGGGGCAAGTCAGGCGGCGGGCAATGGATGGAAGGATTCCTGTTGCGCGACCGCCCTCACCCGTAGGAGCGCGCCATGCGCGCGAAACCGGCGCGGTACGACGCACCGGCGCAGCCGGAACGCCGGGGAATGCAGTCCCCGCGGTGGAAGAAGCGGCGACGCGGGATTGCAAGATGCGCGGCGCGGCGAGGTTCGGGGGCATCGCGCGCATGGCGCGCTCCTACGAAACCAGGCTGCGCGGCTTCACCGCTTCTCGAATCGAAAGCGAATCCACCGGCGCCGGCTCACAATCCCGTCGCGGTCACCGTGCAGGTCAGCTCCAGGGTGACGCTGCCGCCGTTGGGGAAGGTCGGGATCGCCAGCCCCGCCGCCAGCTGCGCCGGCGTGATGCCGGCGGGGCAGGCCGCGCCGGCGTCGGCCGCGCACGTCAGCGCGGTGCATTCCAGGCTGTCCGGCACGCCGGGGTCGGTCACGATCGCGCCGTTCGCGGGGTCCGGGCCGTTGTTGATGAGTTGCACCGTATAGACCACCGCTTCGCCCGATCTCACCTCCTCCGGCGTAACGGTCTTCACGACGCCCAGGTCGGCACATGGATCGCCGGCGAAGGAAAAGTTATCTACGAAAAGCCCGGTACCGCTGATTGCTGGAGTGGCGTTGTTGACGAACTGAACCGTCGCTTCGGTACCTGTCGCTGTGAACGTATGCCTAAAGGTACTCCAGGTGACCGAATAGGCTGGCGTCGCCGGTATGCCGCCGGTCCCGTTGCTGACGGCATCGGCAGCCGGCTGGAGCGTCGCGAGGGTGACAGGTGCCGCCCCGACACCATTTCCCAATTGAATGACGGCAATCGAGTTCGCTGCCGAGAGACCGGAATAGTCCACCGAAAAGGTGTACTGCGCTCCCGGGACGAGGCCAGTGAATGTTTGCCGTAACGTTGCCGCCGCCGTGCCATAGAGGTCGATGCTTTGCAGTCCATTGCTGGCATTGTTGTAATGGCGCAGGATGTCGATGGTCCCGGCGGCCGTTTCCCAGCCGCTTATCGGGTTAGTTGTTGTCCGCCAGACCGCAAAGCCGTTTACAAGGGCCGTGTTGTCGCCTGGACCTTCCGGATCGGTCTGGATGTTCGGCGACTCGAACGAGCCGTTGTCGGCGATGTTGCACACGCTCGGGTTGGGGCCGGGCGGAGTCGTAAACTCGGTGTTGGTGTCGGTGGCCGTGTTGTTGGAGGGGTCGGCATCGGTCATGCCGGCCGGCACGTCCACCGTGGCCGTGTTGACGAGGTCCCCGCCGAAGCCGATCGGGACCGTCATGGTCAGCGTGTAGGTGACCGAGGCGCCCGTCGACAGGTCCGCCGTGGTGGCGATCGCGCCCGTGCCGCTCGCCGCTCCGCAGGCGCTGCCGCCGCCGTCGTCCTCGCAGGTCCAGCTTGCATCGGCGATGCCGTCCGGTAGCGGATCGCTGACCTGGGCACCCAGCACATCCGACGGGCCATTGTTGGTCACGACGATTTCGTAGATGACCGTGCCGCCC
>NZ_JBFWIB010000030.1:0-14830 GCF_041300785.1 Luteimonas salinilitoris | reverse complement strand
TTGATCTGCTCGCGCGGGGCACGCTATGCTGGTAGCGATATCATCCTTACAACGTTTTCTAAGGAAGGCAGTCGCAATGAACTCGCACACGGCAGCTCTCTGTCTTCTGGTCCTGTCGCTTGGCATCGCTGCGCCGGTTGCTTCGGCTCCATCGGCCGGGTATCCGTCCGTTACGGTGCGCGGCTCCGAAGTGCAAACGATGAAGTCCGCCTCCACGGGGCGCAGCTACGACTTGTACATCCGCAAGCCGGCTGACTTCGACAAGAACAAAGACAAGAAATACCCCGTGCTCTACCTGCTCGATGGCCAATGGGATTTCAAGCTCCTGGACTCGGTCGTCGGCGGTCTCGTCCACGACAAGCAGATGCCGGACATCGTGGTTGTCGGCATCACCTATTCCGGCGACGACGCAGACTACGATGCGCTCCGCGCGAGGGACTACACCCCGACGCCGGGCGCTCTCGAGGGGTCGGGGGACGGCCCGAAGTTCCTGAGCTTCATCAAGACCGAGCTGATTCCGTTCGTGGAAGGGAATTACCGCGGTGACCCGGCCCGTCGCATTCTCGGCGGGCATTCTTTCGGCGGGCTCTTCACGCTCTACGCGATGTTCACGGAACCCTCGTTGTTCTGGGGATACCTCGCGGGCAGTCCCGACATTACGTGGGACAACGACTTCCTGGTGAAGCAGGAAGCGGACTTCGCCACGAAACACAAGAACCTGCCGGTGAGACTCTTCGTGGGAGTCGGTGGCGCCGAGGAACTGGTTACGCCCGGCGTCGGATTTGTTCGGACCTTCTCAGCACGCAACTACAACGGCTTGCATTGGGACGCTCGCGTCATCGAGGGAGAGGGCCATGCCGGCGTGAAGCCTGAGTTCTACAATCGCGGATTGCGCTTTCTGTTCCACTAGCTTGATTGGAAAAAATCGGTTCCTGAAGATTTTTTCGAGACCCTGCACCGTGTCCTGCCCTGCCCGATGACGAATAATGGCGGGCGACCTTACACAAGGAGTTCGCACCAATGAACACCCGAACCAGCTTCCTCATTGCTGCCTGCGCGCTGGTATTGGCGGCGTGCGGCGATAAGTCGCCGGATACCGCGTCCGTCGCCACCGAACCCGCCGCTGCCGCAGATGCTGCGCCTGCTACCGAAACTGCGCCTGCCCCGGCGCCGCAAGCCACCGACACCTCTGCGTCGGCTGCAGCTACACCGGGAAGCGACAAACCTGCCGCGGTGGTCACCGACTGCGCGACCGAGATCGAGGGCAACGACCTGATGCAGTTCAACGTCGGGTCGATCGCCGTCCCTGCGTCGTGCACCGAGTTCAAGATCACCTTGAAGCACGTCGGCAAGCTGGCGGCGGCGGTGATGGGCCACAACGTCGTGATCGCCGAGGCGTCCGACGTGCAGGCCGTGAATACCGATGGCCTCGCCGCCGGCCCCGACGCCGGTTACGTGAAGCCGGGCGACGCGCGCATCGTGGCCCATACCGAGCTGATCGGTGGCGGCCAGGCCACCTTCGTGAGCTTTCCGGTGAGCAAGATCCAGGGCGATGGGTACGAGTTCTTCTGCAGCTTCCCCGGCCACGCCGCGCTGATGAAGGGCACGATCACGGTCGGAAAATAGGGACGGAGGGAGTTAAAGCGGAGAACGTCACGTCATCCGCCGGCACCTGCACCGGCAGCGCCCCTACGGCTTGGAGGCGATTCAGGCAGGCGATCGAGGCCCAGCCTGGCCGCACTGACAAAAGGGACGGGAGCAATTAGTTCGGCCAATCGCCAGATTAATTGCCCCCGCCCCCCTTTTTTTTGGTCGATAAGTGAACCTGACCCCGTTTTCTTCGCCGGCGAAGGTCAGCGGGAGCCGCCGCTTTGCCCGATCCGGTAGTAGTCAAAGTCCACACGGCCGCCGGCGGTCTTGGTCGAATAAAAGAAGAGGGCGAAGCGATAACCCATGAAGTGCGGGAAGGAGTAGGTAAGGCGCGAGGGACGACCGATGGGGGTCCAGGATCTGCCGTCGAGGCTGTAGGAGAAGCGGGCGAGCTCAGGCGCGGGCTCAAATTCGCTTTCGACCTTGAGGTGAACGGTTTTGCCAGAGAGGGGAACGGAGGCGATCTCCTCGGGTTGGTCGGAGTCGGCGCTCACCATGACGACAGATCTGGCGCCGTCGCTCATCTTTACGCCAACAAAACCATAGTTTTTCTGAAAAGCGGCCAGGCCGGCCCAGTCGCCGTCTTTCATGCCGCTCACGTCGATGCTGGTGGTGGCGGAACTGTTGGGGCCAAAGGTGCGCTGGGTGAGGGTATTCGGGGCCTCTGGCAGAGCGGAAACGATCCGGCTGGTGACCAAGCTCAGGTAGCCCGGGCGCTTGGAGACCGACCAGTCACGAGGCTCGGGATTGTGATTCCATTGCCAGGCGAGGGGCAGGTCCGGGGCGCCGGGCCGGCGGTCGAATTCGTCGGAGGCGACGATGCCGGAGGCGCCGGAGACGCCCTGTTCGCCGGCGGGGATGTCGAGCGTCATGAGCACCTTGCCGTCTTCGCCGAGAACGGGCCAGCCGTCCTTCCAGGTCACGGGCACGAGGTAGGGGATGCGACCGACGGCGCCGTTGTCCTTGAAAAGATAGGCATACCATTTGCCTTCCGGGGTGTCGATGAGGCCGCCCTGGGCGATACCGCGATCATCGAGCGCGATGCGACCCTCGTAGGGACCGGTGATGGCGTCGGCGCGGTGGACGATGACGGTGCGCGCCCAGCGGCTCCCGGGCGAGGCGATGTTGAAGAGGTAGTAGCGGCCGTTGATCTTGATAAGCTGCGAGCCCTCGCCATTGAGCCCGCCCTGGTCGGCGCCGAAGAGGGCGTTGACGTTTTCGATGAGGACCTTGTTCACGCCGCCGGGCTTGATTCCGGAGAGGTCGGGCTTCAGCTCGATGAGCGTGATGCGACCGCCCCCGTAAACCATGTAAACGCGACCGTCGTCGTCGAAAAGCAGGCTGTGGTCATGCAGCACGGGCTCGAAGCTCGTTTCTTTCCACGGGCCGCGATCCGGATCGCGCGTGGTGTAGATGTGGGTGCGTCCGCTGGTGGCGGAGAAAGTCGAGGCATGGAACACGCCGTCGTGATAACGCAGGCTGCTGGCCCAGGAGCCGGCACCGTAGGCGTTTTTGCCGTTTTCGAGGCGGAGGGCTTCGTTGTCGGCAAGGGTTTCATAGGCGTAGGAGGCCATGCTCCAGTTGACCAGGTCCGTCGACTTCATGATCGGGAGGCCCGGGCTCATGTGCATCGTCGTGCTGCTCATGTAGTAGGTTTTTCCTACGCGGATGATTGCGATGTCCGGGACGTCGGCCCAGATAAGGGGATTGTGGGCAGGATCCGCCTGTGTTGCCGGAAGGGGTTGAGACGCGACGGAGGCACTGTCCGCGGCCAGGTCGCGCTGGGAAAATTGCCAATAATCGAACTTGAACAGTTCTTCGCCGGCCGCGCCGCGGAACACGAAGAAGAGATCGTTGATGCCGGAGGCTCCGGAGATCCGCGCTAACTGCGGCTTCCATTCGCCGCCGGTTCCCGAGACCGGCACCGTGCCGATCAACTGGCCGTCGAGCTTGCCAAGACGAATCTCGATCTTCGCCCCGGTGGCCTCCTTCGCCTTGGCCGTGCTGGAGAGGCTGGCCATGAAGGTGCGCGCGCCGGTCGCGCCGAAATCGACATTTCGCACCCGGATGTGGTCCCCGTCGTGGATGTCTCGCACATTCTGGCCGCCGGCGCTGCTGGGCTCGATTTTGACACCGGAAGACCAGGCGATGGTCTCGGCTTCCACTCGCTTGTAGGGATCGAGGGTGGCGACCGGTGCCGGCCCTTCCTTGGTCGGCTGCACCATCGGGATCGAGCCATCCGGGTTGAACTTCAACTCATCGACGGCCACGGAACGTTTGAAGCCGTCGCCGCCCGGAAGCGCGGCGTTGTGGTAGAAGAGATAGGTCTTGCCTTTGTAATCCACCACGCCCACGTGGTTGGTGAAGGCGCTTTGCGGGGCCATGACGCCGCCGCCGTAGGTCCACGGACCTTCGGGCGTGGGCCCGGTAGAGTACGCGAGATGCTCGGGGATGGGACCACCGGCAAAAAACAGGTAATTGAGATTCTTGCGCTTGTAGAGCCAGGGACCCTCTTCGTAGGATGTGCCGCGCAAAGCAGGCACCGGAAGCGTAACGCCCACTTTGTCCGGAGGGGTGCGCTCGCCCAAGGCCTTGACGGTCATCGGATGGCGAATGATGCCGTTCTCCCCGACGCTGGTGTCGTAGGAAATCATGTCCTTGTTCAGCTTCACCGACCACAGATTGGGATTGCCCCAGGCGAGATGGGCCTGGCCCTTGTCGTCGATGTAAACGGTCGGATCGATGCTGTCGTACAGGCCGCTGGAGTGGCCGCCGATCAGCGGTTTTTTGAGGGGATCGATGTAGGGGCCGAGGGGATTGTCGGCCACCAGCACGCCAATGCCCCGGCCCTGCACCGGGCCATAGAGATACCACTTGCCATCCCGCTCGATCACATGGGGAGCCCAGGCGCCGTTGTCAAAACCGTCCCAGCCGGAGATTTCCTTGGCGGCCCAGGGGAAATCCCGGAGGGAGGCGATCTCGCCGTGCTGGGTCCAGTTCACCATGTCCGTCGTCGTGGCGAGCACCCAGCTCTTCATGTTGAAGTTGTTGGCCTCCCCGACTTCTTCGTCGTGGCTGGAAAACAGGTAGAGCGTGCCGTCATGGACCATAGGGGCCGGATCGGCGGTATACATCGTTTGAATAACCGGGTTGAGCGCGAATGACGCCGCGGGCAGCGAAGCCAACACGAACAAGAGAAGGACAGCGGAGCGGCTTGTTTTCTTCATGAGGGTCGGAAAATGAGGGTCGAAAAGCGGATATACGATTTGCGTTTGCGTTCGTGGCGTGCATGCTGAAGGTGATCGCGAAGCGCTTGCGCGCGAGGCGTTTACTCCTCCAAAGCCACCACCATCACGGCCTTGCCAGGCACATTGATCGACAGCTTGCCGCCTGCGGCACGCGTGCTGAACGCCGCCGGCTTGATGGCCTGCGGATCCTGGAACGTGTTGTGCGCATCCATCGTGGCCGAGGTCAGCACCTTGCCGGCCGCACCTTTCAGCTTCGTGCCGGCGACGTTGACGGCGACATCGACCGCCTTGTGCGGATCGGTGTTGACCAGCGCCAGGTACACCTTGCCGTCCTTGGCGCGTGCCGCCGAAGCGCTCACGCCCGGAATGGTCAATGCGCCCAGGGTGTAGCTGGTGTTGTCCTTGATTGCCAGCGGCAGCGACTTGGCATCCTGGAACGGCACATACATCTGGAACGCGTAGTAGGTCGGGGTCAGGACCATCTTCTCCTTGTCGGTCAGGATCATCGCTTGCAGGACGTTGACCATCTGGGCGATGGTGGTCATGGGGACCCGCTCCGCGTGCTCATGGAAGATGTGGAAGTTGAGCGCCGCCACGAGCGCGTCGCGCAGGGAGTTCTGCTGGAACAGGGCGCTTTTGGCACTCTCCTCTTCGTCATACCAGGTGCCCCACTCGTCGACCAGCAGCCCGATCTTCTTCTCGGGATCGTTCTTGTCCAGTACGGCCACGTGATCTTTGACGAGCTGATCCATTCTCAAGGTATTGGCAAGGGTCGAGATCCACTCGCCTTCCTCGAAGCCGAGGGCCTTGCCCTTGACGTCCCAATTGCCGGTCGGGACGGTGTACTGGTGGACGCTGATGCCGATCGTGCGGCCCTTCAGTTCCTTGCTCAGGACGTCGGTCCACGAGGTGTCGAAGCCACTGCCGCCGCTGGCGATCATTTTCGGCCTGGACTGCTCGGGCGCCCTCAGGAAGTTCTCGTAATTGCTGTACAGGCTCGCGTAATACTCGGGCTTCATGTTGCCGCCGCAGCCCCACAACTCATTGCCGATACCGAAGAAGGCGACTTTGAACGGCTTTTCGCGCCCGTTCTGAGCGCGCAGCCTGGCCAGGGGCGAGCCGCCGTCCGAAGTCATGTACTCGACCCAATCGGACATCTCCTGCACGCTGCCGGTACCGACGTTGCCGTTGACGTAGGCGTCGGCGCCCAGCATGTCGATCAGGTCGAAGAATTCGTGGGTGCCGACGGCGTTGATCTCGTCGATCTCTACAACGCCGCCCGCGTTGGTGTGGACGTTGCTCGGGCGCTTGTCCTGCGGGCCAATGCCGTCGCGCCAGTGGTAGACGTCGGCGAAGCAGCCGCCCGGCCAGCGCACCAGCGGCACATGCAACTCCTTGAGCGCGCCGACGACGTCATTGCGCCAGCCCCTGGTGTTGGGGATGTCCGACTTCGGGCCGACCCACATGCCTTCGTAGACGCCGGTGCCCAGGTGTTCGGCGAACTGGCCATAGACGTTCTTGTTGATGACGGCACCGGGCTTGGCCGGATCGATGTCGATGGTCACGGCGGCGAACACTGGCGCGGTCGCCAGCATTGCAAGCGCCAGTACGCCGCTCTTCACTACACTCATGTTTCTTCCTTTTTTGTCGCACTATGTGGTCCCGGGCATGAGCGCACTCCGGCTCAGGCGGATGCGGCGAGAGATATGCGTCCGCCGAATGCCCAGAGAACGGAGGCAATAAATTCAGGCAATCGCTGGATTATTTGCCTCCGTCCCCTTCTGTCTTTTCAACCTTTTTCGGATTCATTTCTTGCACAACTCGCTGATGGCGTTGGGGGCGGTGGCGGTGGCGGTGATCACGCCCAGCCGATAGGGCAGCTCGATGTAGTCGTACTTCTTGTTTTTTTCCATATCCAGGCCCTGGTAGAGGAATCTCAGCGGCTGGCAGGGGTCGATGCTCAGCGTCTGGTCGACGCCGTCGCGGATCAGTTCGCCATGGGAGACGCCTTCGGACCAGATCCGGCCGTTGAACTTGACGTTTTCTGCGCCAGCGAACATGTTCATCCTGGCGTCGGAAGTGGGTTGCCACTTGCCGTCCAGGCGATCGGCTGTCCAGGCCCGGAAATACCTGCCGTTGGCCCCGATCGCCTCGATCAGCGTCAAATACTGGTTGGTGCCGGTAATCCTGTAGGTGTTGCTCGCCTCGAACATGTCCTCGCGTTTTTCCTTCATGACGACGACTGGCTCGGAGAAGCCATGAGGGAAACGCTCCACCGTTGTTTCACCGCGGAAGAAGCTGCCGTTGTCGTCGGTAAAGAAGAGATGGCACTTCTTGTCGTCGCAGATGTTCCAGAAGTCCAGCCAGGCCGCATTGCCCTTGGCGTCTTTGACGCTTTCCGGGATGGTGGGGTAGAAGGGCTGCGGCGGCGTCCATGACCGGGGGTCGGCCAGGTTCCTGGTCGTGGAATACAACGGGTCGCCGCCTTGGTAGATCAGATACCAGAGCTTTTGCGGCGCGAAATAGAAAACCTGCGGCGCTGCGCGGTAACCCGGCCCGATGGGGGACTGGTCGAGCATGAATATGGGCGCCTTCGGCGCTTCGTCCCAATCCGCGAAGCTCGTATAGGCCATGCCCCAGCCCGTCGCCGCGGCCGTGGTCATGAAAACATGGTATCGGTTGTCGTGGTAGACGATGGTCGGGTCTTTGACGCCATGGATATCCTTGGCATCGGCTGGAGGCTTGATCAGGGGCTCGCTGGATTTCCATTCAAAAGGTTTGGCGCGAGTCGCGGGTTCCGTCGCATGAGCGAGCGTGCTCAATGCCAGGCATGACGCAAACCAGAGTGCATTGAACCCGGCAAGGGAGGATTTGTAGTTGTGCATCACTTCAACCATTGATGTTTACAGGGAATCGGCAAAGAGAAGGGTGTCAGGGACAATTAGTCTCGTCCGGCGACCGCCCTGGCCGGCGCAGCCTCGGGAAGTTCTCCCCGACACCTTTTTTGCGGTTCCGCTACGCCACCAGCTGGCGTTCCAGAGGCTTCGCGTTGCCGGCTGCTGCCGTTGTGTCACGAACTGTCATGGATCAGCTTCGAGGCGAAGCATAGGCATGCGCGTCGTGTCATATCCAATGAATTGTTCAGCGCGAGCTATATCGTTTTTGTTAAGTGGCGCTGCACAGCGGCCCAAAATGTTCCAGGTTCATTTGCACGCTGGATGAGACGCGGTCGCCCACGCGGACCAAGCTCGGCGCAGCGCCCAGCCAGCGATTCGATGTGGCGCCGAAAGCGCTGACTGCCGTAAACCTTGCCCTGCACCAGGTGCGCGCGGATCTCCTCCGTCTCGACCGCGTCGACGCCCTCCGACACCCAGGCTGCGTACCGCGCGCCGCGTGATGCCGGGTCCACATCGAGTGCCAGCCATGCCGCGTGCGGCGTCACGAGTCGATCGGCCACGTATCGGCGACCCAGCATTTGCATCATCCTGCTGACCGCACCTTCGCTGGCGGGCGACACCAGCAGGTGGACATGGTTGGTCATCAGCGCGTAGGGCATGGATCGCGCACCCGTGGCGCAGGGCCGCCTCCTGAAGCTCCTGCCGATAGCGCACGTAGTCGACTTCGCCGGCAAAACACGGCAACCGATCGTGTCCGCGCTGCACGACATGTTGCGGCACACCGGGCAGGTCGAATCGAGGCAAACGCGGCATGGGACGAGCCAGGCTGGAGAATGCCTCCAACGTGCCGGCAACTCGAGGCGTCCGTTATCGGAAACCTACGACCACGCAGGTCGGGAATGTCCGCTTGTCTCATAGGGGCGTGAAAATGAACCTGGAACATTTTTCAGATGCGTGGCGATCATGCGGTAAACGATGCCCAGCACCTGGCCCAGGATCGCCGGGCGTGTGGCGAACAGGAAGCGCAGCGGGTACGGGGAAGCTGAGCACCCATTGCCGGATCGGCCTGCGGGGCAACACCGCGTCCACCAGCAGGGCTGCGCATTCGGCCATGCGCCGGGCGCCGCAACTCGGGCAGAAGCCGCGGCGCTTGCAACTGAGCGCGACCAGATGTTCAGCATGGCAACCCTCGCAACGCAGGCGCAGGAAGCCATGTTCCAGGCGGCCGCATTGCAGGTAATCCTCGAACGCCCGCTGGACGTGCGCCGGCAGCTGTCTGCCGCTGTCCGCCAAGTGCGCGACAAAGGCCGGGTAGTGTCGCTCGAGTACACCTCACCCCATCGCCCCATACGGACATAGCGGCCGCGCCAGGATCCGCTCAGCATAGGCCGTTACATTCGGCAGATCGGCCGTCATCCCTTGGACGCGCGCCCAAACCACTGCGTAGCCGACGAAGATGTCGGTGACTGAGAAGCGGTCCTCGACCAACCAGGTTTTGCCCTTCAAAGCGCCGTCGAAGACGGCTAGGCCACGCTTTGCCTCCCTGGCGTTCTGTTCGTAGACTGCTGGGACGCGCTCTTCCTCCGAGTAGATGAAGAGATTGCGGGCGGTATGCTGGAGATTGGCCTCCACTTCGGCCAGCGTGAAGGCTGTCCACTGGTCGTGCAAGGCCCGCGCCCAAGTGCCTGAGGGTGCGATGAGGCCCGCCTGGGGGTGGCTATCGGCGAGCCAGGTACAGATGGCGGCAGATTCGAAGAGTGGACGGCCGCTGTCACGCAGGGCGGGCAGCTTCGACATGGGATGGATTTGCGCGAGCTCGGGCATTGCGAATATCTCACGCCCACGCCCCTCGATGCTCTCGAACGGAATGCCGAGTTCCAGCAGTGTCCAGCGCACGCGCGCCGAGCGGGTCGGCTGCAATTCGTAGAGGATAATCGTCATGGTTTCTGCTCCTTGCGAGACGCCTTCGCGAAGGTGCTGCGCCCGGTCGCCAGACCGGGTGGCAAGTCCACGGCGTCTCGTCCTCAGAAAGGCTTTTCGGCCTTGTCGGTGCGATAGAGGCTTATGGCAGCCTCTCGAGGTTTCCCGCGCGGCCCCTTCGCGACCTTGCGCCAGGAGTCCAGCGTGGTTTGGTCGCGCCAACATTCGAAGAGATTGACGCGCTCGGGATCGACCGCGTCCGCGCTTATGGAGAAGTCGAGACAGCCGTCGTACGCCCTCGCGCGTTCGACCATGCCCCTGAAGGCTTCCACGGCGCCGTCCCGCTTCTCAGCGTCGGTGCGGGTATAGCCGGCTATGATGATCATTGGTCTGCTCCTTCGGGCTGGCGCCCTATTCCTAGCTAACGGGATCAGGTTCTGCGGTTTCCACACGTTTTCCTTCGTGAGATCAGCCGGTTAGCGGCGATCCGGCTGGAAACAAGTGCGCGCATGGCGCAGTCTTCGAGGTGACTAAACCGAAGAAGGACTGACGACCATGCGCGCCAGCCGAGTATTGCAAAAGTGCCTGCCAGAATTACTGGAAGGGATGCACGCGCTGCGTGAACGCGCCTTGCTACACGCCGTGGAAGCCGTGCTTCATGGACGCAGATTGACGCTGATCGACGTGGCTCGTTCCTGGCCCGATGCCGAGCGCATCCGGCCGCCGCTCAAGGCGTTCGACCGGCTGTTGGGCAACCGGCACCTGCACGCCGAACGCGAGACGATCCATGCCGACATGGCGCGTTGGCTGCTACGTGGCCCGCAGCCGGTGATCGTGATCGACTGGACGGATCTGAAGGCCGACAAGTCGTGGTGCCTGTTGCGTGCAGCGGTTCCGGTGGGCGGGCGAACGCTGACGCTGCTGGACATGGTGTTCCCTGGCAAGGAGCAAGGCGCACCTGCTGCGGAGAAGCGGTTCCTGCAACGGCTGCAGGCACTGGTCTCCGAAGGCGTTCGCCCGATCCTGGTCACCGATGCCGGCTTCCGCACGCCGTGGTTCCAGGCGGTCTCGGCGCTGGGCTGGCATTGGTTGGGGCGCCTGCGCGGCTGGACCCGGGTCAAGCCTCTGGAAGTGGACGACCACCCCGACCAGTGGGTCGATTGCCGGCAACTGGTTGGCCAGCCAAACCCCGCGGGAACTGCCGTTGATGCAGGCCAATCGAAGCAGCCCGATCACCTGCCGTCTGGTGGTGTATGCCAAGGCGCCAAGGGGTCGCAAGGACGAAACGGGGTCAGGTTCACTTTCCCTACGAAGCCACTGGCCGAGTTCCGCGCCTACCTGCAGCAGCAACGGGCGCTGGCGGGGGCGACTTTAAGGCCATGGTGGAAGCTAGGACGCGACGCTTCGCCGCCGCCTGCCCGGCACACCGGCCGCGCCGGATGCCCCAAGGCCAGGACACCTCAGCAAGAAAGTGAACCTGACCCTGTTCTTGACCCTGTTCTTGCGGCTTCTTCGTCACCCTTGGGTCAGCGCTGAATGATCTTTGACAACTCGGAATGGCAATAGGCGCGCATGCGCTGGCCTGCCGGAGTACCCAGCGCCACCACCGATGCCTGATCGAAGAACGGCAGCAGGTCGCGAGACACGATAGCTCCCGAGCGACTCGAATCCGTGATCTCCGACGACAACTCGAGTTTCTCGTTGAAATAGCCCAAGCTCAGTCGATCGCGCTTGATCTCCCCCAGTATCTCCAGTTCTGCGCACGCCCCGGCCAAGTGACCGGCCCGTTCGTTTGTCGCGATGGTCGCGGGCATCCCCGTTGTGAAGGCCAGGAGATGCGTCGTCTCATGGGCTATCGACGAAACCATGTTCGCGAGCGACTCGCCTTCCGAATCGAGCAAGGGAATCCAGTACGCGGTACGCGGCGTTCCGCCAAAAACCCAGAAGCGGTCGCGACGATGAATGAAATATCCTTGCGGCACCAAGTTTATCCGGATCTCAAGATCGACTTTCGCGATGCCCAGGTTTCGCGCCGCGTACATTACGCTCGCTAGAAGGTACCGACACGAAGCATCCGGGCTCACGACGCTTGCAGAGGGGGTCTCCACAGTCAGGCGGAGTTGTTGCCCCCTGCACTGTGTTACCTGCGCGTTGTCCCGCTCATAGTTTTGGTGGCCCGGGATGACGCTCGCGGTTCTGATCAGCATGACGGGGCCTAGACGCAACACCGACGTCATGAGCGCCCCCTCAGCGGAAACAAGTTCGTGGAGACTCTTTGGAACGGACACACAACCCGTGATCGAGAGCGCTCCGACGATGGCGAGCAGAGCGAGCATCACGCGCAGCGGGAATGCTCCCGCTGCGCGTGACGGAAGCCTCATTGCATACATTGATGAGGCGACGGGTACGGCGTGCACACGGAAAAACTGGATGTCGAGGCCGCCTTCACTTGTCCAAGGTACTTCGACTTGCTCGAAACGACATGATCGCCAGGAGGCGCCGCACTGTCAAACCTTGCCAGCCTATAGGACAAATCATTTGCTGAGCCGCCTTCGTTCGCAGCCCAAGCGTTCACGGCATCGGGGTCTGCGAGCCTCAACGTGCTTCCCGTTCGAACCCAGTTGAACTGCTTTGCCGCCTGCACCGCTCCAGACGCGCGGTTCTTCGTCGTCGCCTGGATGATTCGCATCGATTCGGCCTGCTTGCGGACCGGTCGCCCTGCAGCGCGGCCGCGGCCAAGAAAGGTGCCAGGGACAATTTGCCTTCCGGCCGGCGGATGGATCCTCAGCACGAGGTCGGAAAACTGTCCCTGACACCTTTTCTGTTCTGGGCGTCTCCGCCCCGCCACCCTGCGCGCGACTGGATCGGCTGGATCAGTGCAGGCGCAAGCTGCGCGGCGGCCTGGCGTATTCGAGCGACGGAACTGCGGGCAGTGGCACCACTGGACCGGGCGGGCCGTCCACGGTCGCACAGGCGAGCCCGGCACCGTACACACCCCGTTCTTCGCCCACGCCGGATCGCGGACGAGGCCCCTGCCCGAGCCGCTGCGCTTCCACCTCATCCAGCAGCGCACGCACGGCGGCCGCCCCGTCATGGATCGCGTGCCCCAGCAGAGGCAGGGTGTGGTGAGCCAGCTCGGCAGCGTGGCTGGCCGCCACGACATCGCCATGGGCCGAGATCGTCTGGATCAAGCGGTCGAGCGTGTCGATCTGATCCAGGGTGACGCCGAACGCAAAGCGTTCGGCGGCCGTGTCGGGCGCCTCCGGCGTCGCCGTGGGCACGGCATCGCGCTCGGGCGCCTCCGCCGCCACCTCCCGCTGCGCGGGCCACGACACCGCCTCCAGCACCAGGTCCGTCTGCTCCGCCAACAACTCCAGGCAGATCGCCAGCTCGCCCACGCCGAGCGGCGGCGCCCATTCCCGCGCCTCGTCCGCCATGCGCGGTCGCGCCAGCCGGGAGAGGAACTTGATGTAATCGCTCAGCTTCGCCAGCCGGAACTGGCTGTCCTCCGGCAGGAAGTAGCCCGGCACGCCCAGATCATCCGATTCATGCTTCGACATCGTCGCCTCCTCACTCCTTGAAGTGGCCGCCCACCGCGACAGGGCGGACGGGAAGTCGGGAGGTTCGAAACCGCACACAGCCGGCGGGCGTATTTCCCCGAAGGGTGTTGTATTAGCCGCCCTCCCGACGCAGGCATCTCGTCGGTCATGCCCCGCAGCAGCACGGACACAAAAAACCCACCGGTTTGACGGAGGTGGGGACCGCTGTGTGAGGAGTTTCGACGCTCCGCGATCCAAGTCTGCAATGGATCAGGCGGTAACGTCAAGATGTGGTGACCCAGCGGCTTCTGACCAGGTCAGAGCGCTAGTGAAATTGTCCCTGACACCGTTTTGGAGAAATCAGGGGTGGCTCAACATGACCCCGTTCTTCGGGTCGTACGCCACCGCGCGTGCGCTGTCGTCCGTACCGTGATCGAGGTCGACGAAATTCTGGACGAACCCCGCCGCCGGGCGGGAGGCGGTCCACCACCATGACGGCGCCAACAGCGCGCGCGCGGCCAGCAATACCGCGGCCCTACCTCCCCACGGCCGTGCGTGCATGCCCGCCTACCATCGCGCCCTGAAATACCAGGGCGGCCAGTACCTCAATCCGAGCTTCGCCCTCTGGGCCGACGCGTATGAGGCGGCCTCTTGAACTAACGAGGTCAACTAAAGAGTTCAGGTTCACTTTCCTTCTACGTAAGTCATCCAATAAGTGACCCTGACCCCAGTTTTGCCGGTTAGATGCAATTTGCCGACAAACGGTCCTTCCCCCTCAATATTCTCGCTTACCCTCAACGCGGCGCTTTGTAAAGTTTCAAGTTTCTTGCATTGCGCCCAATCCCAACCACGTTTCACAAGAAATGGAGCCTGACCATGAATCTGGAACGCCGTGGTTTTTAT
Organism: Luteimonas salinilitoris; assembly: GCF_041300785.1. Classification (NCBI taxonomy): domain Bacteria; kingdom Pseudomonadati; phylum Pseudomonadota; class Gammaproteobacteria; order Lysobacterales; family Lysobacteraceae; genus Luteimonas; species Luteimonas salinilitoris. The sequence continues at coordinate 673 of NZ_JBFWIB010000030.1, read as the reverse complement.
CAATCTGTATCGCTCGGCTTGATCCTTGCCGTTATAGCGATGTCCTTATCTCTTGCGGCACTTCCCGCACATGCCCAGCAAGTAGCCTTACGAACTTGCGTCTTGAACGGGAGTGTTTTTTTCCCGCTGGAGCTAACGCCAACGACCGCAGGCGTGTTTGCTGCAGGCAATGCGTCGGTGTGCACCGACCAGACCCTAGGCACTGGGATTTCCGGTGAATTTATTATCTCGGGCTATGGTTCTGCCAGCTGCCTTACGCAAAGCTTCCGTGGCGATTTGACGATTCTCTGGAACAACAACAACACGAGTGAAGTGAGTTTTTCACCCGCTCTCAGCGGTGTCGGCGCCTACGTTGGGCGCGTGGAAAGCGGCGAGCTCGCCGGGACCACGGTTGCGTTGGTTTTGACTCCTCCTGTAGGCGCGGAACTGATTCAGTGTACGCTCGGGGGGGTTAATGAGTACGCCGTGACGGGAAGCCTGAGCTTTATTCAGGTGTACTGAGTCACGAGTCATCATGATTCCGTGCACCCTCAGGAGCCACCTGACTGCTGCTAGCGTTTGAAGTCTGTGGCAGCATGCCATCGTGGCATGCTGCCATTGGAACCACAGCGGGAACCACAACGCGACTATCCGGCAAACGGGGTCAGGTTCCGGGACGAAACGGGGTCAGGTT
>NZ_JBFWIB010000003.1:0-329470 GCF_041300785.1 Luteimonas salinilitoris | reverse complement strand
TCCCCTTTCTCTCTTCCCCCCTTTTTTTGGGGGGGGGGGCCCTCCCCCCCCCCCCCCCCACTCCCACAGGAACATGATGCGGTTGCGGACATGGCTGCCGTGCCGGGGAAGCATTTGCGGAGCCGAAGCCCGGAATGCCCGGATCCGAACTCCGAGTCTCGATTCCGGCCCCCAGCCCAACCAATTCCGGCCCCCCGAACTTGCGCCGCGATTCACAGCCGCGCGAAGATGGCCACGGTCCCATTACCTGACGAAGCCATGGAAATCGCGAACCGACGGGTCGGCACGATCCATTTCACCCTCAAGGACGAGCACGGGCAGCAGATCACCACGACGCACGGGCACGACCCGCTGGCCTACATCCACGGCACCAATGCGATCGTAGGCGGCCTGGAGCAGGCGCTGGAGGGCAGGAGCGCCGGCGACAGGTTCGAGGTCACCATCCCGCCGGAGCACGGCTTCGGGCCACGCCACCCGGAACTGGTGCAGACCCTCCCGCGCAGCACGTTCACCGGCGAGAGCGAGCCGGTGGCCGGCCGCAAGCTGGAAGCGCAGACCGCGCGCGGTCCGCTGCAGGTGATGGTGACCGCGGTCGAGGGCGACACCATCACCGTCGACGGCAACAACCCGCTGGCCGGGCGGCCGTTCGTGGCCGAGGTGGAAGTGGTCGACGTGCGCCTGGCGACTCCCGACGAACTGCAGTTCGGCCTCCGCTGAGCGGCGAACGGGCGATGGAGGGCACCGTCGCCCTGGGCAATGCCTTCGGCGCACTCTCCTCAGGCGGCGCGATCGTCGCCGGACTGGCGTTCTTCGCCGCGATCTATGGTTTGTTCTGCGGCGGCAACTGGCTGTCGACGCGATACCTGCTGCCGGCGGTGGGGCTCGGCCGCCGCATCGATCCGCGCCCGCTCAGGCCCGGCCAGATGCGCGGCGAGATCGCCTCGTCGCTGGTGTCGGTCGCGATCTTCGGCCTCGGCAGCCTGCTGCCGTGGTGGTTCCTGCAGCAGGGCTGGGCGCGGCTGGCGCAGGATCCGGGACCGCTGCGGGTCCTCGCCGAGGCCGCGGTGCTGCTGGTCTGGAACGACATCCACTTCTACGTCAATCACCGCCTGCTGCATACGCGACCGCTGCGCCGCTACCACCAACAGCACCATCGCTCGCTGGTGACCACGCCGTTCGCGACCTACAGCTTCCATCCGCTGGAGGCGGCGCTGCTGGGCAACGTGATCCTGCTGCCGATGCTGCTGCACGACTTCAGCTTCGCGGCGCTGCTGTCGCTGCCGGTGCTGAGCCTGCTGCTGAACAACCTGGGGCACAGCAACTACGACTACGCGCCCGGCGTGGGGCCGGACCACTGGCTGGCCGCCAGCCGCCGCCACCACCTGCATCACGCCTGCTATCACGGCAACTACGGTTTCCTGTTCAACTTCATGGACCGCTGGTGCGGCACGCGCCTGCCGGATGACGCGGCAAGGGCGCAACTGGAGGCTTTCGCCGCCCGCGCATCGCGGCACCCGTAGGAGCGCGCCATGCGCGCGATGCCGCGCCAGGCAGTTCGTTCCGCTGCGGTGGGGAATGGCCCGTCGCCACGGGCGGTGCCAAGGAATAGCCGAGCCCATCAGGACGGACCGAGAGCCCATGCGCCGGCTGTTCATTTACACCGCCCGTGGCGACGGGCCTGATTTCATCGCAACGGAAAGGGCGGCCTGGCGCGGCTTCCCGCTAGAATGCCGCCATGCCCGTCGATCCGACCCCGCTCGCCAGCCAGCTGCTGATCGCGCTGCCGGCGCTGACCGATCCGAACTTCGCCGGTTCGCTCGCGCTGATCTGCCAGCACGACGCGGAAGGCGCCATGGGCGTGGTGGTCAACCGGGCGTCGGAATACACGCTGGGCGAGGTCTTCGAGCAGATGGGGATCGACAGCGACGACGCGCTGCTGCGGGCGCAGCCGGTCCTGGCCGGCGGTCCTGTGCATCCGGAGCGCGGTTTCGTGATCCACGACGGCAGCCATGGCTGGGATTCCAGCCTGGCGATCGCCGACGACCTGTACGTGACCACCTCGCGCGACGTGCTGGAAGTTATCGCCCGTGGCGAGGGCCCGGCGCGGGTCGCGGTGGCGCTGGGCTGCGCCGGCTGGGGCGCGGGACAGCTCGAGCAGGAGCTGACCGAGAACAGCTGGCTGACCGCGCCGGCCGATGCCGAACTGCTGTTCGCGCTGCCGCTGGAGGCGCGCTGTCAGGCCGCCGCCGGCCGCATCGGCGTCGACATGCAGCGGTTGGCCGACTATGCGGGCCACGCATGAGCGCCATTCGCGCCGACGGCACCGTGCTCGGCTTCGATGTCGGCGCGCGCCGCATCGGGGTGGCGGTGGGCAGCGGTTTCGGCCACGGCGCGCGCGCGCTGGCGGTGATCGACGTGCACGACGACATGCCGGACTGGCGCAGCATCGACCGCTTGCGCGACGAGTGGCGGCCGGACGTCATGGTGGTGGGTGATCCGATGACGCTCGACGGCGGCGACCAGCCGATTCGCCGGCGTGCCAGGCACTTCGCCCACGAGCTGCATGCCCGCTACCGCGTGCCGGTGGTGCTGATGGACGAGCGCGCAAGCTCGGTCGAGGCCGCCCAGCGGTTCGCCGTGGATCGCGCCGAGGGCCGCCGCCGACGCCGCGACGCCGCGGCGCTCGATGCGGTGGCGGCGGCGATCATCGTCGAACGTTGGCTGGCGGCGCCGGGGGACGCCACGCCGGTATCCTAGAATCCACCCGCATACCCCTCCCGTAGAGCGGAGCTTGCTCCGCTGGTCCCGGCTCCGGAGCCCGCGTAGCGGAGCAAGCTCCGCTCTACGGAGCCGGTTAAAGAAGCAGTTCACGATCAAAGGGCGTCCATCCAGCGCATGATTTCGCAAACCGACCCGGAAGGCCGCCTGCGCCACCTGCTGACCCTCGAGCACCTGCCGCGCGAGATGTTGCTGCGGCTGCTCGATCGCGCCCAGGCGATCGTCGACGGCGACATCGGGAGTAGGGCGCTGGCGGGACGGGCGGTCTGCACGCTGTTCTTCGAGCCGTCGACCCGCACGCGCATGAGCTTCCAGCGCGCGGCGCAACGGCTCGGCGCCGACGTGCTCAACTTCGACGCGTCCACCTCGTCCACCACCAAGGGCGAGAGCGGCCGCGACACGCTGAAGACCATCGAGGCGATGGGCGTCGACGCGTTCGTGGTCCGCCACCACGAGAACGGCGCGGTGGCGGCGCTCGCCGCCGCGGCCGGGCTCGGCACCGTCCTGGTCAATGCCGGCGACGGCCGCCAGGCGCATCCCACCCAGGGCCTGCTCGACATGCTGACCCTGCGCCAGGCCCGGGGCGCGGACTTTGCGCAGCTGAAGATCCTGATCGTCGGCGACGTGAAGCATTCGCGCGTCGCCCGTTCGGACCTGCACGCGCTGCGTGCGCTGGGGGTCGGCAGCAGCGGCTCGTCGGAGATCCGCGTCTGCGGACCGGCCGCGCTGCTGCCCGACGACGACACCCTGGCCGGGTGCACCGTCGGCCACGATTTCGACGCCGCGCTCGCGGGCGTCGACGCGGTGATGATGCTGCGCCTGCAGCGTGAGCGCATGGACGAGGGGCTGGTGCCGTCGCTGCGGGCCTACCACGACGCCTACGGCCTGACCGCGGCACGCCTGCGCCGCGCTGCGCCCGAGGCCGCGGTGCTGCATCCCGGGCCGATGAATCGCGGCGTCGAGATCGACGACGAGGTCGCCGACGGGCCGCAATCGCTGATCCTGCGGCAGGTGGCCAACGGCGTGGCGGTGCGCATGGCCGTGCTGGAGACGCTGCTCGCCGGGCGTTGAATGGAATGCGCCGGGCCGACGATGGCTGGCCCGGTGGAACGCGCCGTGCGCGCGATGTCGCGTGACGCGTGGGCCCCGGCCACGTTCGGCGCCTCGGAACATGCCGGCATCGCGCGCATGACCGCTGCGCCGCGCGACCATTGCCACCGCCCCTCGTAGGAGCGCGCCATGCGCGCGATGCCGGCGGCGTTTCCGGGCTCGCCATCATCGGCGCTCCCGTCGCGAGCCGGAAGGCATGCCGGTGGACGAAATCGCGTGGCGGCGAAATGCCCGCGGCATCTCGTAGGAGCGCGCCATGCGCGCGATGCCGGCGGCGTTTCCGGTCTCGGCCATCATCGGCGCTCCCGTCGCGAGCCGGAAGGCGCACCGGTGGTCGGATCCAGTGGCGGCGAGATGCCCGCGGTATCGCGCCCATGGGGCGCTCCTACGGCGGAGGTCGTCCGACCGCGTTCAATGCCGCCGCTGGGCGAACATCCATTGCCAGAGCTCCGGCGTCGCATAGGCCGGATCCCAGCTGTTGTGGTAGGCGTCCGGGAATTCTGTGTAGCGCGCATCCGTCGCACCGGCGGCTTTCAGTGCCGCGGCCATGCGCCGCGACTGCTCCGGCAGCACCACGTCGTCCAGCGCGCCATGGAAGATCCAGACGGGGATATCGCGCAGGCGCTGCGCCGCGGCGGTGTACGGATCGGCTTCGCCGGTCACGGCCTCGACCTGCAGGGACGGACGCTGTGGCGGCGCGACCAGGCCGCCGCACACCGGCGCGATCGCGGCGAAGCGCCGCGGCTGGGCCAACGCCAGCTCCCAGGTGCCGTAGCCGCCCATCGAGATCCCGGTCAGGTAGGTGCGGTCGCGGTCGCCGCCGAATTCGGCGGTCGCCGCATCCAGCGCCGCCCAGGCGATCGCGGCGCTGTCGCTCCATTCCGTGTCCGCGGGCGCCTGCGGGAACACCACGATCGCGGGGAAGTCCTCGGCATGGCGCCGGACGTGCGGCCCGAGCCCGACCTGGGTCGGCTTGTCGCCGTCGCTGCCGCGCTCGCCGGAGCCGTGCAGGAACAGGATCACCGGCGGCCGCTCGCCGCCGGCGCTGCGCGCGGGCACGAAGACCCGGTAGGCGTGGCGCTGTCCGCCGACCTTCACCGCGCGCTCGAGAAAGCGCCCGCGGTCGGGCGCCGGGTCGTCGGCGTAGGCCGCGAGTGGGGCGATCAGCGCGGATGCCGCCAACAGGGCGGCGAGGGCGGCGCCGGCGCGGTCGCCGGGGGAATCCAGGGTCATTGGAGTCACCATGTTCGTTCGGGCCCGGCCGGGCGGGGGGCGTTTACCGGTTGCGACGCCGGCCGTCGGTCGCAATGACACGATAACGCCGCCGGGACCGCCTGTGGCGCCGCGTCAGCGCAGCAGGATGACCGTCGCCAGGCCCAGGAAGCTGAAGAAGCCCATGATGTCGGTGACCGCGGTGACCACCACCGTGCCGGCGACCGCCGGATCGATCCGCATCCGCCGCAGCAACAACGGCAGCAGCACGCCGGCGAGCGCGGCGGACCCGACGTTGATCACCAGCGCCGCGGCGATGACCAGCGACAGCAGCCAGTCGTGGAACCAGAAGTAGGCGACCGTCCCCACCAGCGCGCCGATCAACAGCCCATTGATCAGTGCCACGCGCGACTCCTTCCACAGCAGGATGCCGGCGTTGCTGGCACCCACCTGGCCCAGCGCCAGGCCGCGCACCATCAAGGTCAGCACCTGCACGCCGGCGTTGCCGCCGATGCCGGCGACGATCGGCATCAGCACCGCCAGCGCGACGACCTGCTCGATCGTCGCCTCGAAGCGGCCGATCACGAACGCGGCCATGAACGCCGTCAGCAGGTTGATGCCCAGCCACACCACGCGTCCGCGCACGGCGCGCCGGATCGGCGAGAACAGGTCCTCCTCCTCGTCCAGGCCGGCGGCGCTCAGCGCCTGGTGTTCGGCCTGTTCGCGGATGATGTCGACCACGTCGTCGATGGTGATGCGGCCGAGCAGGAAGTTGCCGTCGTCGACCACCGGCGCCGAGACCCAGTCGTGGTCGGAGAACTGGCGCGCCACCTCCTGCGCGGACTGGTTGACGTGGAGCGCGGTCAGGCCGTCGTCGATCAGGTGGTTGAGGGGCGTGTTCGGCTCGCAGGTCACCAGGTCCTGCAGCGCCACCCAGCCCAGCAGCTGGTGGCGGCGGTTGACCACGTACAGGTGATCGGTGTGCTCGGGCAGCTCGCCGCGCAGGCGCAGGTAGCGCAGCACCACGTCGACCGAGGTGTCGGCGCGCACCGTCACCACGTCCGGGTTCATCAGGCGGCCGGCGGTGTCCTCCTCGTAGGAGAGCACCTGTTCGAGGCGTTCGCGGTTCTCGCGCGCCATCGACTTGAGCACCTCGTCGATGACCGTGTCCGGCAGGTCCTCGACCAGGTCGGCGAGGTCGTCGATGTCGAGGTCCTCGACGGCGGCGACGAGCTCGTCCGGATCCATGTCCGCAATCAGGCTCTCGCGCACCTCGTCGCCGACGTGGAGCAGCACCTCGCCGTCGTCCTCGGGATCGACCAGGCCCCACAGCACCATGCGCTTGGCGTGCGGCAGCGATTCGAGCAGGTTGCCGATCTCGGCGGGCGACAGCGTGTTGACCAGGCGCCGCACCGGGCCGAGACGGCCGCTGTCGAGCGCGTCGGAGAGCAGACGCAACTGGCGCGCGGTCTTGTCGTGGCGGGCGGCTTCGGCCATGCGGGTCTTCCGTTGGCGCGTCGTGCCCCCAGAGGCGCGACAGGGTCAGGTGTTCATGCGCGCATTATCGCTGCTGCGCCCGAATATGCCCACACCTCGGATTGCGCGTCACCGCCCCCCCGTAGAGCGGAGCTTGCTCCGCTGCTCTCGGCTCCGGAGCCCGCGTAGCCGAGCAAGCTCGGCTCTACGAGGGCGATGGCTCCGGAGCCCGCGTAGCCGAGCAAGCTCGGCTCTACGAGGGCGATGGCTCCGGAGCCCACGTAGCCGAGCAAGCTCGGCTCTACGAGGGCGATGGCTCCGGAGCCCACGTAGCCGAGCAAGCTCGGCTCTGCGAGGGCGATGGCTCCGGAGCCCGCGTAGCCGCGCAAGCTCGGCTCTACGAGGGCGATGGCTCCGGAGCCGCCGTAGCGGAGCAAGCTCCGCTCTACGGAGGAGCGGGCGGATGCCGTGAGTCTGGCGGCTACGGTTGTGCCGCGGCCAGCCACTTCTCGATCCCGGCGCGGTCGCGCGCGCGCAGCAGGGCAGGCGCCTGCGCGCGCAGGTGGCCGAGGTCGAGCGCGCGGATCGCGCGCCGTACTTCCAGCAGCGTGCCCGGGTGCAGGCTCAGTTCCTCCAGGCCCAGCGCCAGCAGCAGTGCGGTGAAGGCGGGATCCCCGGCCATCTCGCCGCAGACCGCCACCGGCTTGCGGCGCGCCTTGGCGGTGCGGATCACGTTGCGCAGCAGGCGCATCATCGCCGGGTGCAGCGGATGGTAGAGCTCGCCCAGCGCCTCGTTGTTGCGGTCGGCCGCCAGCAGGTATTGGGTCAGGTCGTTGGTGCCCACCGAGATGAAGTCCACCGCGCCGATGAAGGTCGGCAGCGCGATCGCCGCGGCCGGCACCTCGATCATCGCCCCCAGCGGGATGTGCTCCGCGATCTCGTGGCCCTCGCTGCGCAGGTCGCGCGCGACACGCGTGATCAGGCCGGCGACGGCCAGGATTTCGGCACGCTCGGTGACCATCGGCACCAGGATCCGCAGCGGGCCGTAGCCGGACGCGCGCAGGATCGCGCGCAGCTGGCTGACGAACACATCCTCGTTGGCCAGCGACAGGCGCACGCCGCGGCAGCCCATTGCCGGGTTCGGTTCCCGCGGCAGCGTCAGGCCGCTGCGGTCGCTCTTGTCGGCGCCGAGGTCGAGCGTGCGGATCGTCACCATGCGCCCGGTCATGCCGAGCACGGCATCGCGGTAGGCGTGGAACTGCTCTTCCTCGTCGGGCAGGCCCTCGCGCTGCAGGAACAGGAATTCGGTGCGGTACAGGCCGATGCCGGCAGCGCCGAGCGCATGCGATTCGGCCACGTCCTCGCGCGACTCGGCATTGGCGTAGAGCCTGATGTCGACGCCGTCCACGGTGCGCGTCGGTTCGCGGCGCAGGCGGTGGAGCTGCTTGCGTTCGCGCCGCTCCTCGCGCACGCGGCCACGATAGGCGCGCAGGTCGGCCGCGTTCGGCTCCACCACCACGTGGCCGCCGGCGCCGTCCACGGCGACCACGTCGCCGTCGTTGATCTGTTGCAGCGCCTCGGGCGCGCCGACCACCAGCGGCAGGTGCAGGCTGCGGGCGAGGATGGCGCTGTGCGAGAGCATGCTGCCGCCGGCGGTGATCACCGCCAGCACGCCCTGCGACTGCAGTTGCGCCAGTTCCGAGGGCGCGACGTTGTCGGTGACCAGGATCTCGCCGGCGACGCCCTGCAGCTCGGCCTCGTGGCTGTGCAGCGCCGCATGCAGGCGCCCGACGACATGATCGAGGTCCTCGATGCGGCTGCGGAAATAGGCGTCGTCCATGCCCTGGAACACGGCGGCCAGGCGGTCGCGGTGCAGGCGCAGCGCGTAATCGGCGCTGTAGCGGCCCTGGCGGATCAGCTCGTCGAGCCCCTGCAGCAGTTCCGGGTCGTCGAGCAGCAGCGCGTGCAGGTCGAGGAACTCGCCGACTTCGTGCGCGAGCGCACCGTGCAGCCGTTCGCGCAGGCCGCGCAGTTCGCCGCGGACCTGTGCGATCGCCTCGTGCAGGCGTGCGAGTTCCGCCTCGACGGCATCGGCGCGGATATGTTCTTCGGAGACTTCCAGGGCGTGCGGCAGGCGGATCCGGGCACGGCCGAGGGCATTGCCCCGGGACGCGCCGTGACCGGAGAACGTCCGGCGCATCAGGGCCTGTTAACGCTTATGGCGCATGCCGCGCCGGGCCTACGGGCGTGCGGGGCAAGGAAGAACGAGGGCGCGTATGTCGATACGCAACCGAGTGACGCCGCCGCCCTGCGCGTCCGCAGGCCCGGCCCCCGGATCAAGTCCGGGGCAGGCTCTTCGGGTTGCTTCCCAATGGCCGCCAGGCGGCGCCGCGCCGCTTGACCTTGCAGGCAGCAAGGCGCTGCGCGGCGCAACACCACCTGGCGGCCATTGAGAAGCAATGCGGCATGCTCCATAAGCATTAACAGGCCCTAACTGTCCTCGTCGAACCGTCGTTCGAACAGCGCCGTCACCGCCTCGACCGCGGCGGCCTCGTCCTCGCCCTCGACCCGCAGCACCACCGGCGTGCCGGGACCGGCGGCCAGCAGCATCACGCCCATGATGCTCTTGGCGTTGACCTCGCGGCCCTTGGCGTTGAGGGTGGCGCTGCAGCGAAATGCCGACAGCACCTGCACCAGCTTGGCGGTGGCGCGTGCGTGCAGGCCGAGGCGGTTGGAGACCACCAGTTCGCGTTCGATCATGTCCGGTCTCCGTCGCTTCCGGTCCGTCGCCGGGCATCCGTTCCCGATGCGCGCGCGGCGTCGGTCATGGTCGCGCGGGATTCAGGCGTCGTCATGGATCACCCCGTTGCGCGCGCCCGCTGCGGCGACTGCCGGCAGCTCGTCCAGGTCCAGCTCGGCGTAGTTCATCACCCGCAGCAGCATCGGCAGGTTGAGCGCCGACACCCGGCGCGCCGGCGTGCCCAGCCGTGCCAGCCTCGCCGCCAGGTTGCTCGGCGTGGCGCCGTAGAGATCGGTCAGGATCAGCACCCCCTGGCCGTCGTCGACCCGGCGCATCGCGGCGCTGGCCTGCGGCAGGATCGCGTCCGGATCGGCCTCGAACGGCACCTCGAACGCCTCCGCCTTCAGCGGCAGGTTGCGCAGCATGCCCCGCGCCACCGCGATCAGGGCGGTGCCGATGCCTTCATGGGTCACGAGCAGGAGTCCGACGGCCATGCCGACAACTTAGCAGAGCCGGGTGACGGGCAGGAAGCGGCCGCGCGGAACGGACCGTCGCGACCGGCGGCGGGAGCCGCATCACCGATGCGCTTGCGACAACTCCGTAGGAGCGCGCCATGCGCGCGCTCCTACGGCCCTAGTCCAGTTCGCGGTGGAACGTCGCCACGTCCTCCCAGCCGTGCTCGCGCGCGTGCCCGGCCATCTTCTCGGCCAGGTAGACCGAGCGGTGGCGACCGCCGCTGCAGCCGAAGGCGACGGTGACGTAACTGCGCGTGTCCGAACGCATGCGCGGCAGCCAGTGGTCGAGAAAGCCGGCGACCTGCGCGAAGTACTCGGCGACGTCGGGCTGCTCGTCCAGGTTTTCGCGCACTGCGGCATCGCGCCCCGACAGCGGGCGCAGGCGCGGATCCCAGTGCGGGTTGGGCAGGCCGCGGGTGTCGAACACGAAGTCGGCGTCGGGCGGTACGCCGCGGCGATAGGCGAACGACTCGAACAGCAGCGACGGCGAGCTGTCGAGGCCGAGCCCGAGTTCGGTGATCACCCGCCTGCGCAGCTGGTGGACATTGAGTTCGCTGGTGTCGATCACGTGGTCGGCGAGCGAGCGCAGCGGCTTGAGTACCTGCCGTTCGAGCGCGATCGCGTCGGCCAGCGCCAGGCCGACGTGGCTGAGCGGATGGCGACGACGGGTGTCGGCGTAGCGCTTGAGCAGCACCGTGTCGGCAGTGTCGAAGAACACCAGTTTGGGGTCGAAGCCGAGTTCCGCCACCGCTGACAGCCAGGAGGGAATGTTGGCCAGGTCGCGATGGCGGTTGCGCACGTCGATGCCGACCGCGAGCTTCTGCGGCGAGCCGTCGCCGCTGCCGAGGCTGCGCACGAAATGCGGCAAGAGGTCGGCGGGCAGGTTGTCGGTGCAGTAGAAGCCGAGGTCCTCGAACGTGTTCAGCGCCACGGACTTGCCGCTGCCGGACATGCCGGTGACGATCAGCAGCGTTGGTGGAGCGACCGTGGTCATGGCGCGCCCCGCTCGAGGAAGTACGAGTGCCGGGCGAGGAAGGCGGCCGCCGGGTCCAGGCCCTTGGCGCGCAGCACGTGGGTGCGGGTGGCGGCCTCGGTCAGCACCGCCAGGTTGCGGCCGGGCATCACCGGCAGGGTGATCATCGGCACTTCCAGGTCGAGCACCGGGCGCGAGCCGAGGTCGCCGGTCAGCCGTTCCATGCCGCCGTTGTCGGTGCGCGGCGCGTCGTAGTTCGGCTTGGCCAGGTGCACGATCAGGCGCAGGTACTTGTTGCGCTTGACCGCTGTGTCGCCGAACATCTCGCGGATGTTGAGCACGCCCAGGCCGCGCAGCTCCAGCAGGTCCTGCAGCAGCTCCGGGCAGGTGCCGTCGAGCACGTCGGGAGCGATCTGGGTGAACTCCGGCGCGTCGTCGGCGACCAGGCGATGGCCGCGGGTGATCAGCTCCAGCGCCAGCTCGCTCTTGCCCGAGCCGGACTCCCCGGTGATCAGCACGCCGATCGAGTAGATCTCCATGAACACGCCGTGCAGGGTGACCCGCGGCGCCAGCGCGCGCGCCAGGTGGTACTGCAGGTGGTTGAGCAGCTCGTGCCCGCGCCGCGGCGAGGTCCACAGCGGGATGCCGGACTCCTCGGCCATCTGGCGCAGGTCCTCGGGGCAGTTCTGGTTCTTGCTGACCACCAGCGCCAGCGGACGGAACTGCATGATCTTCTCGATCGTCTCCCAGCGCTGGCGCGCGTCGAGCGCATCCAGCCAGGCCAGCTCCTCGCTGCCCAGGATCTGCACCTTGTTGGGATAGATGATGTTGAGGTAACCGGCCAGCGACGGCCGCCGCGCCACCGTTTCCACCGCCTCCAGCACCCGCGTCTGGCCCTGCTGCCCGGCCAGCCAGCGCAGGTCCAGCCGCTCCTGCTGGTGGTCGAACAGGTCCTGCGCGCTGATGCTGGCGTTCACGCTTCCGGTCCCCCGCGTCCGGCCGCGCTCATGCCGCGCGCCGCCGTCGCGCGTCGCCGAGCAGCAGCGCACGCACGGCGGTCACGTCCGCGGCGGCGCGCAGCCGCTCGCGGAAGGCGGCGTCAGCGAAACAGCCGGCGAGATCGGCGAGGATCTGCAGGTGCGGCTCGGCATGGTCTTCGGGCACGCGCATCGCGAACACCAGGTCGACCGGATCGCCGTCGCAGGCATCGAACGCGACCGGATGCGCCAGCCGCACGAAGGCGCCCAGCGGCACCCGCCCGCCGCGGGCGTGCGGGACCGCCACGCCGTGCCCGATCCCGGTGCTGCACAGGCGCTCGCGCTCGTGCAGGCAGGCGGCGACCAAGGCCGCATCCGCCGGGCCTGCGCCCAGCAGGCCGGCGACGACATCGAGCAACGCGTCGCGCGATACCGGCTCGGACAGGATCACGATCCGGTCAACGGCGAGGAGGTCGGTGCAGGGCATTGCAGTGAAGCGTCTCGGGCGATCGCGCCGATATCTCAGCCGAAGCTGCCTGCGCGCACGGGGTGCTCGCCGCGATGGTGGTCGACCATGCGGTCCTTGTGCTTGACCAGCAGGCGGTCGAGCTTGTCGGCCAGCAGGTCGATCGCGGCGTACATGTCGATCGCGCTGGCATCGGCGTGCAGGGTCCGGCCGGGCAGCGCCACGGTGGCTTCCGCCTTGTGGTGGGGCTTGTCGAGGCTGAGCTGGGTGCGCACGTCGAAAGGGCGTTCGAAGTGACGCGACAGCCGCTGCAGCTTGGTGTCGACGTAATCGCGCAGGGCGGGCGTGACCTCGATCTGGTGGCCGTGGGTTTCGATGCGCATCGGCGGACCTCCTTGGGCGTCTTGGGATGAGGACTGCATCGCGCGGGTGCCGGCCGCTGCGTCGGGGACAGGTTACCCCAAGCCGGGCGGCAGGCGCGATGTCCGCAGGGTTCGACCGCGGCGGCGGCCCGCAGTTCAGCCCAGGCGCACGCGATCGTGCGAGGAGGGGATGTTCAGCGCTTCCCGGTACTTGGTCACGGTGCGCCGGGCCACGGCGACGCCGGCCGCCTTCAGGGCCTCGGCCAGGCGCGCGTCGGACAGCGGCTTGTGCGGGTTCTCGGCGTCCACCAGGCTGCGGATCATCTGCTGGATCGCGGTACTCGAGGCCTGGCCGCCGCCGTCGGTGCCCACGCCGGAGGCGAAGAACTGGCGCAGCGGCAGGGTGCCGCGCGGGGTATGGACGTATTTGCGGGCGATCGCGCGCGAAACCGTCGATTCGTGCATGCCGATCTCGGCCGCGACCTCGCGCAGGGTCAGCGGGCGCAGGGCCTGCGGCCCGAATTCCAGGAATCCCGACTGTTGCCGCGCCAGGCAGCGCGCCACCTTGAGCAGGGTCTCGCCGCGGGCCTGCACGTTCTTGAGCAGCCAGCGGGCTTCCTGCAGGCGCCCGCGCAGGTAGCCGGCATCGGCCTCGCTGGCGTGCTGGATCATGCGTTCGTAGCCGCGATGGATGGTCAGCCGCGAGTGCGGCCCACCCACCAGGGTCACCTTCCAGACGCCCTGGTGGCGCTCGATCGCGCAGTCCGGCGCGACATAGGTGTCGCTGGCCACGCCGCCGATCTGGGCACCGGGGTGCGGATCGAGCGAGCGCAGCAGCTGCAGGGCGGTGCTGGCCTCGCAGGCGTCGCAGGACAGGGCCTCGGCCAGTCCGTCGACGCCGATCCGCGGCAGGTCCTCGATCAGCTCGGAGACGATGCGGCCGGCGAGGGCGCGGCCCGGCGCGTCGGCGGGCAGGACGTCGAGCTGCAGCAGCAGGCATTCGCGCAGGTCGCGGGCGCCGACGCCGGCCGGGTCCATGCGCTGGATCTGGCGCAGCACCGCGAGGATCTCGTCGCCGCTGCACTGCAGTTCCGGCTGCAGGGTCAGCGCGATCTCGTCGAACGGGGCCCGCAGGTAGCCGTCGTCGTCGATGGCGTCGATCAGCGCCTCGCCGATGCCGCGGTCGCGTCGCGACAGATGGCTCAGGTGCAGCTGCCACGACAGGTGCTCGCGCAGGCTCTCGGTGTGCACCAGGCGCTCGGTGGGATCGCTGTCGTCGTCGCCTGCCGGCGCCGCTCCGCTGCCGCCGTACCACGACTCCTCGACGTCCCAGCGCGTGGATTCCCCGGCGTCGTTCGCGGTCGCGTCGTTCCCGGTGCCCGCGGCATCGGCGGCGGGCGTCTGGATCGGTGCGTTCTCGCGCCAGTCGAGCAGCGGATTGCTCTCCACGGCGCTGACGATCTCGGCCTCCAGTTCCAGCGCCGAGAGCTGCAATAGATGCAGCGCCTGCCGCAGTTGCGGAGTCAGGACCAGGTGCTGTCCCAGCGATGTCTGCAGGCGTGGCTTCATCTTCCCAACGAGAAAACGGCCGGCGGAGCCGGGCCCGGACAGGTCCGCGGCGGACCGGCCCGACGCATCCGTGACGAGCGACGCACGGCGGGGCTACAGGCGGAAGGACTCGCCCAGGTAGACCCGACGCACGTCGGGATTGGCCAGCAGCGCGTCCGGAGCCCCCTGCGCGAGCACGCCGCCTTCGTTGAGGATATACGCGCGGTCGCAAATGCCCAAGGTCTCGCGCACGTTGTGGTCCGTGATCAGCACCCCGATCCCGCGATCCTTGAGGTGGCGGATGATGCGCTGGATCTCGCCGACCGAGATCGGGTCGACGCCGGCGAAGGGCTCGTCGAGCAGCATCAGCCGCGGCCGTGCCGCCAGCGCGCGGGCGATCTCGACCCGGCGGCGCTCGCCGCCGGACAGGCTGGCGCCGAGCTGGTCGACGACGTGGGACACCTGCAGCTCGTCGAGCAGGCTCTCGAGTTCGGTTTCGCGGCCCTGGCGGCCCAGGTCCCCGCGCAGTTCCAGCACCAGGCGGATGTTGTCGGCCACGCTGAGCTTGCGGAACACCGAGGGTTCCTGCGGCAGGTAGCCGACGCCGAGGCGGGCGCGCCGATACATCGGATCGCCGGTGATGTCGCGGCCGTCCAGCTCGATGCGGCCGGCATCGGCCGGCACCAGGCCGACGATCATGTAGAAGCAGGTGGTCTTGCCGGCGCCGTTGGGGCCGAGCAGGCCCACCACCTCGCCGGCGTCCAGGGTGAGCCCGAAATCGCGCACGACCTCGCGTGCGCGGTAGCGCTTGCGCAATCCTTCGGCGACCAGCATCAGCCGCCGTCCTGCGGGGTCTGGTTGCGGGGCTGGATGCGCATCTGCACGCGGCCGGCGTCATTGCCGCCACTCTCCACGCGCCCGCTCTGCATGTTGTAGACGATGCGCTGGCTCTTCATGGAACCGCGCGGCTGGTCGACGAAGGCGTCGCCGGTCAGGGTCACGATCTCGGTCGCCATGTCGTAATCGATCTTCCTGGCACGCGCGGTCATCGGCGAGCCGTCGTCCATCTGCTGCTTCAGCACTGCCGGTGCCCCGGTCAGGACCGCACGGGAGATGTCGCCATTGCGCGAGTGGATGTCGGCGCGGTCGGCGCGGATGTCGAGCGTGCCCTGGGTGATGGCCACGCCCCGCGACAGTACCGTCGGTGCGCTGTCGTCCAGCATGCCCACCTGGTGGCCGGCATCGATGTCCATCGGCTTGTTGCGGTCGGATTTGCGCGCGTCCGCCGCCGATGGCGCCAGCGCGAAGGCGAGGGCAAGGACCAGCGGGGCACTAGCGGCGCGTGGGGACATAGCGTTGTTTCACCTGGGATTTGAACGTGTACCGCTTGCTGGCGAGATCGACTTCCAGACCGCGGCCCTGGATTGTAGAGCCGGGCTGCTCCACGGTCACCAGAACGTCGCTGCGGGCGATATCGGTCTCGGGGTATAGGTTCAGTTGCTCGGTGTTCATCGTCACCGGACGGGGGTCGCTCTCGGGGCTGGTCACCCGAACATCGCCGCGCAGCTGCACCTCGTCGTGTTCGGCGCTGACCAGGCCGGTCTTCGAGCGCGCCTCCCAGTACCGCCCGTCGCGGTCGGGGAGCAGGAACAGCGGCGTTTCCAGTGCGATGGTGCGATCTTCCGGATGCTGCTCGAGCAGTGGTGCGCGCAGGGTGAAGGATTCGATGCCTTCGGTGCTGAGCGCGGTCAATTCGAAGTCGTGCAGCACGTAATCGGAGCGCGCCTGGGCGGCCGCGGCCGCGGTGTCGCCGGCGCGTTGCCGCCAGGCCGACCAGCCGGAGACGACGGCGGCGACCAGCAGCACCATGGTGAGGGCGAGACGCCAGTTCATGCCGGCGCCATCGCGGCGATCAGCGCTTCGACCCGGCCCTGCGCGGTCAGCAGCAGATCGCAGAGCTCGCGCGCCGCGCCCTCGCCACCGCGCGCATTGGTCAGCCAGTGCGCATGCGCGGCGGTCCAAGGATGTGCATTGGCCGGCGCGGCGGCCAGGCCGGCGACGCGCATTGGCGCGAGATCCGGCAGGTCGTCGCCCATGAAGGCGACCTCGTCGCGGCCGATGCCCAGAAGTACACGGATCTCCTCCACCTTCGCCCGCTTGTCGCCGACCGCGCAATGCGCCTGCACCCCGAGTTCGGCGGCGCGGCGCTCGACCGCGGCGCTGGCGCGGGCGGTGACCAGCGCGACCGTGATGCCGGCCTTGCGCAGCAGCGCCAGGCCCTGGCCGTCGTGGACGTGGAAGGCCTTCATCTCGCCGCCTTCGGCGTCGAACAGCAGCCGGCCGTCGGTCAGCGTGCCGTCGACGTCGAAGCACGCCAGGCGGATCCTGGCGGCGCGTGCGAGCAGGGCGTCTGGATAGTCGGGGAGATCGGGCATCGGCTGGGTCGGCGAGTGGTGGCGTGCGTAGGGGAACCCGGATCAGACGACGCGGGCGCGCAACAGGTCATGAATGTTGAGTGCGCCGACCACGCGGCGTGCGCCGTCGACGACCAGCAGGGCGTTGATCTTGTGCGTCTCCATCAGCCGCGCGGCCTCGACCGCCAGCGCATCGCTGTCGATGGTGATCGGGGTGCGGGTCATGACGTCGACGATCCGGGTCGCGCGCACGTCGACGCCCTCGTCGGCCAGCGTCCGGCGCAGGTCGCCGTCGGTGAACAGTCCGAGCAGGCGATCGTCGACATCGACCACCGCGGTCATGCCCAGGCGCTTGCGGCTCATCTCCAGCAGCACGTCGCCGAGGCTGGCGTCCTTGTCCACGCGGGGGATGTCGTCGCCGGTGTGCATGACGTCGGCGATGTGCAGCAACAGGCGCCGGCCGAGCGCGCCGGCCGGGTGCGAGCGGGCGAAATCGTCGGCGGTGAAGCCGCGCGCCTCCAGCAGCGCGACCGCCAGCGCATCGCCCATCGCCAGGGTGGCGGTGGTGCTGGTGGTGGGCGCCAGGTCGAGTGGGCAGGCTTCCTCCGGCACGCTGATGTCGAGATGCACGTCGGCCTCGCGCGCCATGGTCGATTGCGGGCGTCCGGTCATGGCGATCAGCGGATTGCCTTGGCGCCGGAACACCGGCAGCAGCATCAGGATCTCGTCGGACTCGCCGGAGTAGGACAGCGCCAGCACCACGTCGGCGTCGGTGACCATGCCCAGGTCGCCGTGGCCGGCCTCGCCCGGGTGCACGTAGAACGCAGGGGTGCCGGTGGAAGCGAGGGTCGCGGCGATCTTGCGCGCGATGTGCCCGGACTTGCCCATGCCGGTGCAGACCACGCGACCGGTGCAATCGAGCACCAGCCGGCAGGCAGCGCTGAAGGCGCCGTCGATGCGTGCGGCGACGGCTTCCAGGCCGCGGGTCTCGATTTCGATCACGCGACGGCCGCTGGCGGCGAACTCCGGGGCGTGGTCGGTCTGTGTTCCGTTTGCGGCCATTTCTAAGCGCAGGCCTTTCCGTTAGGCTAATCCGCACATTTTATGCCTTTCCCGCGCCGAGGGCCCGCGACCGACCATTGGCACGGATTCGGGGCTCAGGCGCGCTTAAGCAGGAGTTTTTCCGGTTGGACGCACAGACGATCCGCAATCTGGTCGAACAGGGCCTGCCCGGGGCACGGGTGGAGGTGCAGGGCGAGGACGGCGTGCATTTCGAGGCGCTGGTGGTCTCCGACGCCTTTGCCGGCAAGCTGCCGCTGGCGCGGCACCGCATGGTCTACGCCACCCTGGGCGAGCTGATGGGCGGCGAGATCCATGCCCTGGCGCTGCGCACGCTGACACCGGAGGAGCACGGCTGAGGCCGCGGACCGGGGCAGGAAGAACGAGGTTCGCTCTTCGCCCCGGGCCCCGGCCATCGGCTCCATGCCATGCAGAAGATCGTAGTCACCGGCGGACGCCCGCTCGATGGCGAAGTCGCCATCTCCGGCGCCAAGAACGCCGTGCTCCCGATCCTGTTCGCCAGCCTGCTGGCGGACGGCCCGGTCGAGATCGGCAACGTCCCCAACCTGCACGACGTGCTCACCACCGCCAAGCTGCTGGCAGAGCTGGGCGCGGGCGTGCGCCATGATGTCGAACGCGGCCGCTTCGCGATCGATCCGCGCAGCGTGCGCAACCACGTCGCGCCGTACGAGCTGGTGCGGACGATGCGCGCCTCGGTGCTGGTGCTCGGGCCGCTGCTGGCCAGGCACGGCGCCGCCGAGGTCTCGCTGCCGGGCGGTTGCGCGATCGGCTCGCGCCCGGTCGACCTGCACATCGGCGCGATGCAGGCGCTGGGCGCCGAGATCGAGGTGGAGCACGGCTACATCAAGGCGCGCGCGGGTCGCCTGCGCGGCGGCCGCATCGATTTCCCGCTGGTCAGCGTCGGCGCCACCGAGAACGCGCTGGCGGCGGCCACGCTTGCCGACGGCACCACGGTCATCGACAACGCCGCGTGCGAGCCGGAGATCGTCGACCTGGCCGACTGCCTGGTGGCGCTCGGCGCCGACATCGAGGGCGCGGGCACGTCGCGGATCGTGGTGCGCGGCGTGGAACGGCTGCGTGGCGGTATCCACGAGGTGCTGCCGGACCGCATCGAGACCGGCACCTTCCTGGTCGCCGCGGCGATGACCGGCGGCTGCGTCACCGCGACCCGCACGCGCGCCGATACCGTGGCCGCCGTGCTGGACAAGCTGCGCGAAGCCGGCGTGTCGATCGACGTGGACGGCGACCGCATCCGCGCCGACATGCGCGGCCGGCGGCCGCGGGCGGTCGACCTGGTCACCGCGCCGCATCCGGGATTCCCGACCGACATGCAGGCGCAGCTGATGGCGATGAACTGCATCGCCGAAGGTACCGGCACGATCGACGAGACGATCTTCGAGAACCGCTTCATGCACGTCAACGAGCTGCTGCGGCTCGGCGCCGACATCGACATCGACGGCCATCGCGCCACGGTGACCGGCGTGGAGCGGCTGAGCGGCGCGCCGGTGATGGCGACCGACCTGCGGGCCTCCGCCTCGCTGGTGCTGGCCGGCCTGGTGGCCGAGGGCGAGACCGTCATCGACCGGATCTACCACCTGGATCGCGGCTACGAGCGCCTGGAGCGCAAGCTCTCGGCGCTGGGCGCGGACATAAAGCGAGTAACGAGGAACGAGTAACGAGAAACGAGTGCGGCGCCGGCTTTTACTCGTTCCTCGTTCCTCTCCACTCGTTCCCCGCTCTACCGGATCGCCTGCAACTGCAGGTCGATATGGTCGCTGCCGTTGCGCTGTTGCAGGATCCGCGCCGGCACCGGCATGCCCTCGACGATCCAGGCGGTGATCTTGCGGCTGCCGTCCTCGCGGATCACGCGGGTGGCTTCCTGCGACCGGCCGGCGACGTCGATGGTTTCCTTGCCGTCGATCCTGAACTTCTGCGGCTTGGCGCGCCCGTCCTCGACCAGGCGGTACTCCAGCGGCTTGCCGGCGGCCACGTCGCGCACGAGCGCCAGGTTCATCAGCATGCCGTCCATGTCGCCGGGGCGCAGCTTCACCGGGCCGGTTTCGTCGGCGTCGACGTCGCCGCTCCAGCGCGCCTCGCCCTTGCTCCAGTCGTAGCTGGCCTCGATGTTGCGCTTCTTCACCAGCATCGCCGCCAGGCCGGTCTCGCCGCCCTGGGAATCGGTGCTGCTCAGCGGCCGCCATTGACCGCCGTTTTCCTCGAACGTGGTGCTCTGCGACAGCCGCGCGCCCATGCCGGTGACGTCGAGGCTGTATTTCCAGCGGCCTTCGCCGACGGCCGCCAGGGTCATCCTGCCGTCGCCCTGCATGCCCATGTAGTTGGCCCGGTAGTCGGCGGAGAACGGCTCCAGCGCCCAGCAGGCGGTGCTGGCGAGGCCGAGCGCCGCCATCGCCAGCAGCCGGTGCGTCATCGAAAGGGTCTGGGTGCGGGATTGAATGCTCATGCTCACTCGGCTCCTTGGTATTCGATCAGGCGCAGGTCGACGCCGTCCCCGTCCTCGTCGCGCTGCAGGATGCGTACCGGCGTCGGCACGCCGTCGGCGACCCAGACGATGGTCTCGTCGTCGTCGTCCTCGACCCGTGAAACGCGCAAGGCGCTGTAGCTCAGCTCGCCGACCTCGATGATCTCCGGTTCCTCAGAGACCCGGTAGACGTGATCGCGGGCGCGGCCGTTGTCGACGAAGCGGTATTGCAGGGTCTTGCCGGGTACGGCATCGCGGATGATGGCCAGGTTGATCAGCAGCGCGCTCATGTCGCCCTCGCGCAGCGGCACCGGATCGCGGCGGCGCTTGCTGACGTCGCCGGTCCATTGCGCCGCGCCCGCTACCCAGTCGTAGGTGCCGGTGATCTTGCGGCCGAAGAACAGCGCCTTGCGCACCGTGCTCTGGCTGAGCGGGCGGTAGCGGTCGCCGGCGGCTTCGGTGTTGAACACGGTGCTCTGTCCGATGTTGAGGCGGGCGAAGCCGACCAGGCCGCGGCGGCCGTGGATGTCGAGGTCCAGCTGCCACTGCGGACCGTCGAGGCGGGCCAGACGCATGGTCGCGTCGCCGGCGGGCTTGCCCTCGTACCAGGCGTCGTAGGTGGCGACGAACGGCTCCAGCGTCTCGGCCTGCGCGGAGGGCAGGGGAGGCAGGGAAGGCAGGGGAGGCAATCCCACGGACAGCAGCAGCGCGGCGATGAGGGAAACGGCATTCATAGGGGCGCCATCATGCAAAGCGGTTGTTGGCTGCCAGCTGAAGCGGTGCGGCGAGTGCGCGGCCGTCGAGATGAACATGGTGTTCATGCAGGGCGATCCGGCCCGCGACCAGCCAGCGCACGGTCTCGAGCAGCAGCGGATGCTCGCGCGCCAGCACCCGCGCCGCCAGCGCGGTCTCGTCGTCGCCCGCCTGCACCGGCACGCGCGCCTGCGCGACCACCGGTCCGCCGTCCAGGTCCGCGGTGACGAAGTGCACGCTGGCGCCGTGCTCGCGCGCGCCGGCCGCGAGCGCGCGCCGATGCGTGCGCAGGCCCTTGAACGCGGGAAGCAGCGACGGATGGATATTGATCATGCGGCCGGGACGGGCATCGACCATCCGCGCGTCGAGCAGCCGCATGTAGCCGGCGCACACGATCAGGTCGGGACGGGCGGCATCGATGCGCGCGAACAGTTCGGCGTCGAAGGCGCTGCGCGAGGCGAAGGCCTTCGGATCGAGTGCGACAGGGTCGATGCCTGCAGCGCGCGCGCGCTGCAGCGCGCCGGCCTCGGCGCGGTCGGAGAACACCCCGACCAGCTCGGCCTGCAGCGTTCCTGCGGAGATCGCGTCGATCAGCGCCTGCAGGTTGCTGCCACGGCCGGAGGCGAGGACGGCGATGCGCCGGCGTCCGGTTTCGGGAGCGGAAAGTCCGGACAAGCGCGGTATCAGCCGATGCGGACGCGGTCGTCGCCGGAAGCCGCGATCACCTCGCCGATGCGCCAGTGCGGCAGCGACCGGCTGTCGAGCGCCGCCCCGATCGCCGCCGCCCGCTCCGGCGGCACGACCAGCACGAAACCGATGCCGCAGTTGAAGGTGCGCCACATCTCCTCGCGCGCCACCGCGCCCTCGCGCTGCAGCCAGTCGAATACCGGCGGCAGCGGCCAGGCGGAGGCGTTGATGTCCAGGCCGAGGCCGTCGGGGATCACGCGGACGATGTTCTCGGTCAGGCCGCCGCCGGTGATGTGGGCCATGGCGTGGACGGCCGCGCCGTGTTCGCGCAGCAGCGCCAGCACCGGCTTGACGTACAGGGTGGTCGGCGCCATCAGCGCGTCGATCAGGCGGGTGCCGTCGAGATCGAGATCGGCCGGTCGTCCGGCGCGGTCGAAGATGCGCCGGATCAGCGAGTAGCCGTTGGAATGCGGGCCGCTGGAGCCGATGCCGACCAGCAGGTCTCCGGCGCGCACCGCGGCGCCGTCGAGCAGCGCCGATTTCTCCACTGCGCCGACGCCGAAGCCGGCCAGATCGTATTCGCCCGGTGCGTACATGTCGGGCATCTCGGCGGTCTCGCCGCCGATCAGGGCGCAGCCGGCGAGCTCGCAGCCGCGCGCGATGCCGCCGACCACGGCGGCGGCGGTGTCGATGTCGAGCTTGCCGGTGGCGAAATAGTCGAGGAAGAACAGCGGCTCGGCACCCTGCACCAGGATGTCGTTGACGCACATCGCCACCAGGTCGATGCCGATGGTGTCGTGGCGGCCGAGCTGCTGCGCCAGCTTGAGCTTGGTGCCGACGCCGTCGGTGCCGGACACCAGCACCGGCTCGCGGTAGCGGCCGGAGAGGTCGAACAGGGCGCCGAAGCCGCCGAGCCCGCCCATCACCTCGGGGCGGAAGGTGCGCTTGACCAGCGGCTTGATCCTGTCGACGAGCGCGTTGCCGGCATCGATGTCGACGCCGGCGTCGCGGTAGGTGAGCGGAGTGGGGGCGGTCACGGACGCGGGCCTGCAGGGGCAAAAACACGATTCTAGCCTGCGGAGGAGCAGGGGAACGAGTGGAGAGATAAGGAAAGAAGCACGCGACAGCCCGGAACCGCCGCTCTCGTTTCTCGTTCCTCTCCACTCGTTTCTCGCTCTTTGTGGCACCATTCCGCCGTTGTCGCAGCGCGAAGGACGAGGAATGCCGCAAGCCAGCAAGCCAACCAAATGGGTCGCGTGGTGCATGGGCTGGCTCCTGGCGGGCGGGCTGCTCGCCGCCGGTCAGGCGGCGGCCCAGCGCGTGGAGGGCGACACCGCCCAGGCGCAGGGCATGTACGAGGCCGAGGTCCAGGTCAACGGCCAGCGCGAGGCGGAGCGCAAGACCGGCTTCGGCCGTGCGCTGGCGCAGGTGCTGGCCAAGCTGTCCGGCGATCGCACCGCGGCCAGCCGCCCCGGCGTGGCGCAGGAGCTGCGTCGCGCCGAGGACTACGTGGAGGGCTACGACTACCGCCAGGACGAGGGCGTCTCCGCCAGCGGCGCGCCGACCTTCCAGACCACCCTGGTGGTGCGCTTCGACAAGGATTCGGTGGACGCCGTGGCCGCCGCACTGGGGCTGTCGATCTGGCCGGAACCGCGGCCCAAGCCGGTGCTGTGGCTGGCGATCGACGACGGCAAGGGCGCGCGCCTGGTCAATCTCAAGCAGAACAACGTGGTGCGGCCGATCCTGAGCCGCGCGCAGCAGCGCGGCTACCGCCTCGGGCTGCCGCGCGGCAGCGCCGCCGAGCAGGCCGCGGTCGGCGCCATCTGGCGCGGCGACAGCGGCGCCGTGGCGCGGTTGTCGGCGCGCTACAGCCCGCCGATGCAGCTGATCGGCAAGCTTTATCGGGATGAGGGCGGCTGGAAGGCCGACTGGACCTTCGTCGACAACGGCCGGGTGCTGTCGCAATGGTCGAGCGAGGACGCCAGTGCGCGCATCGCCATGGCAGCCGGCGCCGACGGTGCCGCCGATGCGCTGGTCAAGCGCTACGCACGCGCCAGCGAAGCCGGGCCGAGCGGCAGCTATCGCGTCGTCTTCGTCGGCATCGGCAGCAGCGACGACTTCATCCGCCTGTCGGGCCATCTGCAGGGCCTGTCGGTGGTGCGCCGGATCACGCCGGTGCGCGCGACCGCCGACGGCATCGAGTTCGAACTCGAGCTGCTGACCGGACTGCCGGGGTTCCGCCGGCTCGCCGACGACCAGGTGCTGATGGAGGTCGAGGCGCCGCTGGACACCGGCACCCCGGTCTTCCGGCTGGTGCGGTGACGGCGCCATGAGCGAACCTGCCGGCGCGGCGATCGCCCTGTTCCTCAAGCGGTTGCAGTGGGGCCTGGTGCTGGCCGTGATCTTCTGGCTGCTGCTGGCGCTCGGGCCGATCCTGACCCCGTTCGTGCTGGCGGCGCTGCTCGGCTGGCTGGGCGATCCGCTGGTCGACCGGATCGAGCGCAGCGGCCGTTCGCGCGCGGTGGCGGTGACGCTGGTGTTCGCGTTGATGGTGCTGCTGCTGGCGCTGGCGCTGCTGATCCTGGTGCCGATGATCGAGGAGCAGGTCGTCACCCTGATCGATACCCTGCCGAGCTATCGCGACTGGTTCATGCTGACCGCGATCCCGTGGGTGGAACAGCGCACCGGGGTGGAGATTTCGTCGTGGCTGGACCCGCAGCGCCTGATCGAGCTGGCGCGCGAGCACTGGCAGCAGGCCGGCGGTTTCGCCGCCACCTTCTTCAGCTACGTGCAGCGCTCCGGTTTCGCCTTCCTCACCTGGATCGTCAACCTGGTGCTGCTGCCGATCCTCACGTTCTACTTCCTGCGCGACTGGGATCGCCTGGTCGAGCGCGTCGCCGCGCTGGTGCCGCGCAATCACCTGGCCACGGTGGCGCGGCTGGCGCGCGAGTCCAACGACGTGCTCGGGGGCTTCCTGCGCGGACAGTTCCTGGTGATGCTGGCGCAAGGCGCGTTCTACGCCGTGGGGCTGCAGGCGATCGGGCTCCGGCTCGGGATCCTGGTGGGCCTGATCGCCGGGCTGATCAGCTTCGTGCCGTACCTGGGCGCCGCGACCGGCGCGGTGCTGATGATCCTGGCGGCGCTGGTCCAGGAGCAGGGCATCGACTGGCAGCTGCTGATCCTCGGTTCGGTGGTGTTCACCGCCGGGCAGCTGCTCGAAAGCTATGTGCTGACCCCGCGCCTGGTCGGCGACCGCATCGGCCTGCACCCGGTGGCGGTGATCTTCGCGGTGATGGCGGGCGGGCAGCTGTTCGGGTTCGTGGGCATGCTGCTGGCGCTGCCGGTCGCGGCCGTCGCCAACGTGCTGATCACCTTCGCGCAGGAGCGCTACCGCGAGAGCCGGCTGTACGCCGGCTCGGCCACCGGGCTGGTGATCGGCGAGCCGGTCGTCGGGGGCGGGGAAGGCGAGGACGGGCGCAGCGAGCCGCCGCAGGCGTGAGCCCGCGGCGCGACGGTCCCGGCCGCGACGGCGGGCAATTGCCGCTGGCGCTGCGCTGTCCGCCCGACCAGCGCTTCGAAGCGTTCGTCCCGGCTTCCGCTTCCGAAGCGGTACTGCCGCTGTTGCGCGCACTGGCCGCGGCTGCCGGTGCCGACTGGTGCTACCTGTCGGGCGCGGCGGGCACCGGCAAGACCCACCTGGCGCTGGCGACCTGCGCCGCAGCCGAGGCGCACGGCCGGCGCGCGGCCTACCTGCCGCTGGCCAGCGCCTCCGGTCGCCTGCAGGAGGCGCTGCAGTCGCTACACGACTATGACCTGATCGCGCTGGACGGGCTCGATGCGGTGGCCGGCCGCCGTGACGACGAGCTCGCGCTGTTCGATTTCCACAACCGCGCGCACGATGCCGGCAAGGCCGTGCTGTACGCGGCCCGCACGCTGCCCGCGGAATTGCCCCTGACGTTGCCGGACCTGCGCTCGCGCCTGTCGCAATGCGTGCGCATCGTGCTGGCGCCGCTCGACGACGCCGGGCGCCGCGAGGTGCTGCGCGTGCGCGCGCAGCGGCGCGGATTGATGTTCGACGATGCCGCGATCGATTGGCTGCTCAAGCGCGTCGATCGCGACCTGGCGAGCCTGACCGCACTGCTCGACCGGCTCGACCGTGCCTCGCTCGCCGCGCAGCGACGGTTGACGGTGCCGTTCCTGCGGCAGGTGCTGGGAGGCGAACGGGGCGAAGCGGGAGACGGGAAGCGAGAGTTCTAGAACGAGCTCGCGAGGTATCTGCGCACGTAGAGCCGAGCTTGCTCGGCTGCTCTCCGGCCGGGAGGCGGCGGCTCCGGACACGAGTGCAGCGGAGCAAGCTCCGCTCTACGATGCCCTCCCGACCCCGCCATAAAGCCGAGCAAGCTCGGCTCTACGGCGCCGGGTCGGTGGGGAAGGCGACCGCGGATTCGCGGTCGGATCCGCCGAGCGCCGCGTCCAATTCGGCCAGCCGCTGCGGCGTACCGACGTCCGTCCAATGCCCGCGATGGTGCTCGCCGGTGACCTGGCCCTCGGCCATCGCCGCGCGCAGCAGCGGTGCCAGCTTGAAGCGCGGCGGATCGGCGTCGGCGCCCGGTGCATCGCCGATGGTGCGACGCCAGTCGTCGAACAGCGAGGCGCGGTAGACGCCGATCCCGGCGAAGGTGAGCCGGCCCTCGCCGCTGTCGAGCACGTCGCCGTCGTCGGCGAGGGCGAAATCGCCGCGCGCGTGGTGCGGCGGATTGTCGACCAGCACCAGGTGCGCGTCGCCGGCCGGCCGCTGTGGCAGCCGCGTGAAGTCGAAGTCGGTCCAGATGTCGCCGTTGACCGCGATGAACGGCGTATTGCCGAGCAGCGGCAGCGCGTGCCACATGCCGCCGCCGGTTTCCAGCGGGGTATCGCCCTCGTGCGAGTAGCGGATCCGCAGGTGCCATCGCGAGCCGTCGCCGAGCGCCTTCGGGAACCGTTTCGCCAGCCACGACGTGTTGATCACCACCTCGCGTACGCCGGCGGCGGCGAGGCGTTCCAGGTGCCAGGCGATCAGCGGCTTGCCGCCGGCCGCGAGCAACGGCTTCGGCGTGGTGTCGGTCAGCGGCCGCATGCGTTCGCCGAGGCCGGCGGCCAGGATCAGCGCCTTCATGCGCGACGGCCTGCGGCGGCGGCGGATGCCGGCCAGGCGGGCGGAGTCCGGGTCCGGAGAGCGGCGCAGCGGAGCAAGCTCCGCTCTACATGGGAATCGGCCGCGGCCCGGATCGCATCGATGATCTGCATGCATTCTCCACGCGGCGGCGGCCGCTCGTGCGCCACAGGGTAAACTCCCGGGCCTGTTTCAGCGAGGCGTCGCGATGACCCTGCAGGTGGTGCTGTTGTCCGGTGGCTCCGGCACGCGATTGTGGCCGCTCTCGCGCGAGGCCTATCCCAAGCAGTTCCTGCCGCTGGCAGGCGAGGACACGATGCTGCAGGAGACCTGGGCGCGGGTGGCGCCGCTGGGCGGCGCCGCGCCGATCGTGGTCGCCAACGAGGAGCACCGCTTCCTCGCCGCCGAGCAGTTGCGGCAGGCCGGCGCGCCGACCCCCGCCATCGTGCTCGAGCCGACGGGGCGCAATACCGCGCCGGCGATCGCCGCCGCGGCGCTCCAGGCGATGGCCGGTGGCGACGATCCGGTGCTGCTGGTGCTGCCATCGGATCACGTCGTGCGCGATCCCGGTGCTTTCCGCGCGGCGGTGCAGCAGGCGATGCCGGCCGCCGAATCGGGGGCGCTGGTGACGTTCGGCATCGTCGCCGACACGCCGGAAACCGGGTTCGGCTACATCCAGGCCGCGCCCGGCAAGGGGGTGCGCGACGTGCTGCGCTTCGTCGAGAAGCCCGACGCCGAGACCGCACGCGGCTATCTCGACAGTGGCGATTATTACTGGAACAGCGGCATGTTCCTGTTCCGGGCATCGGGCTACCTGCGGGAACTGGAGCGGTTCCGGCCGGACATCCTGGCGGCGGTGCGCGCGGCCTTCGATGCGGCAACGCGCGACGGCGACTTCGTGCGGCTCGATCGCGAAGCGTTCGCCGGCTCCCCGTCGGATTCGATCGACTACGCGGTGATGGAGAAGACCGGTCATGCCAAGGTGCTGCCGGTCGACATCGGCTGGAACGACGTCGGCTCCTGGTCGGCGCTGTGGGAGGTCAGCGAACAGGACGCCGACGGCAACGCCCACCACGGCGACGTGATCGCGGTCGACAGCCGCAACAGCTACGCCTATGCGCGGCGGCTGGTCGCGCTGGTCGGCGTCGACGACCTGGTGGTGGTGGAGACCGACGACGCGGTGCTGGTGGCGCGCAAGGACAAGGTGCAGCAGGTCAAGGACGTGGTGGCGCGGCTGAAGTCCGACCAGCGCAGCCATGCGGTGCTGCATCGCGAGGTGCACCGGCCTTGGGGCAGCTACGATTCGATCGATGCCGACGACGGCTTCCAGGTCAAGCGGATCAAGGTCAAGCCGGGCGGTCGGCTGTCGCTGCAGTCGCACAGGCATCGCGCCGAGCACTGGATCGTGGTGCGCGGCACCGCGCGCGTCACCCGCGACAACGATGTATTCGAGCTGCACGCCAACCAGTCCACCTACATCCCGCTCGGCGCGAAGCACCGGCTGGAGAATCCTGGCGCGGAGACGCTCGAGCTGATCGAGGTGCAGTCCGGCGGCTACCTGGGCGAGGACGACATCGTCCGCTATGAGGACGTGTACGGGCGCTCTTAGGGGCGGCGCCGTTGCTTCTTCGGCGAGTGAGGTGGCGCGGTCGCCGGAATCGCGGAAGGACGGTGCGCGACGGGTGAAGAGCGGCGGATGCATCGCGGGCGGGCCGGCACGGCGCCCCGGTGCGGGACACGCCGTGAATCCGTCCATGGAGGCTCGTTGACGCCATCCATGGCGTCGACGGTCCCGCACCGGGACGCTGCGCCGGCCCCGGATGCTGCCGGGGCGCTTCTCGTGTGCATCGCCGGCTCATCCGGAGCCGTCGCAGCCATCGACCCTGGGAAAACCGGTCGTCCCGCAGGGTCTACGCCGCCACGGCCTTGGTTTCTGCCTGCAGGGAGGCGAGCCAGTCGTCGTCGGAGCCTTCGTTGACGCCCTCGAACAGGAAGGTCGACAGGTAGCGCTCGCCGGTGTCGGGCAGGGTGGCCAGGATCACCGAACCCTCCGGGGCGGTTTCGGCCACCTGCAGCGCCGCGGCGACGGTGGCGCCGGCCGAGATGCCGACGAACAGGCCCTCCTCGGCGGCGAGCCGGCGCGCGGTGTCGCGGGCGACGACGTCGTCGACCGGTCGGATTTCGTCGGCGATGCCGCGATCAAGCACCGCCGGGACGAAGTCCGGCGTCCAGCCCTGGATCTTGTGCGGCTGCCAGTCCTTGCCGCCCAGCAGCGAGGCGCCGGCAGGCTCCGAGGTGACGATGCGCGCCTCCGGCCGCGCGACCTTCAGCACCTGGCCGACGCCGGTCAGGGTGCCGCCGGTGCCCCAGCCGCTGACGAAGTAGTCCAGCCGGCGGCCGGCGAAGTCGCGCAGGATTTCCGCGGCGGTGGTCTGGCGGTGGTAGGCCGGATTGGCCGGGTTCTCGAACTGTCGCGCCAGGAACCAGCCGTACGTCTCCGCCAGTTCGGCGGCCTTGCGCACCATGCCGCTGCCGCGCTCGGCGGCGGGGGTCAGGATGACCTTCGCGCCGTAAGCGCGCATCAGCTTGCGGCGCTCGACCGAGAAGGTCTCCGTCATCACCGCGACGAACGGATAGCCGCGCGCGGCGGCGACCATCGCCAGGGCCACGCCGGTGTTGCCGGAGGTCGCCTCGACGATGGTCTGCCCGGGCTTGAGCGCGCCGCTGCGCTCGGCGTCGAGCACGATCGCCAGCGCCAGCCGGTCCTTGACCGAACCGCCGGGGTTGAACGATTCGACCTTGGCGTAGAGCGAGACGTGCGCGGGCGGCAGCCGGTGCAGCTTGACGACGGGGGTGTGGCCGATGGTATCGAGGATGCTGTCGTAGATGGTCATGATGGTGGCCTGCTTAAAGGAATCTTCGAGGACGGCACAGGAGACTCTGCCGCCCGTTGTTCTCCCCCTTCGAAAAAGGGGGCTTGAGCGCCCCCGCGCGTTGCGCGGGGGCCGGGAATCGCGCAGCGATTTGCTTTTTGCTGCGCACTGCGAAGAGCAAATCCCCCAGCCCTTTTTTCAAAGGGGGGCAAGGCATCTAGGACGACGAAGGCGGTCCGCAGTCACGCCGCTTCGTCCAGTACACCGGGGGATCCGCCAGCCACCGCTGTTCCCAGCGGCGCCGCGCCGAACCAGTGCAGGGACTGCGCGAACGCCGCCACCTCGCCGAGGATCAACAGGGCGGGCGCACGGACCGCATGGCGTTCGGCGAGTGCCGGCAGTTCGCGCAGCGTGCCCGTGATCACGCGCTGTTCCGGCCGCGAACCGTTCTCGACCAGCGCGAACGGGGTCCGCGGATCGCGGCCGTGCGCGAGCAGCCGTGCGCGCAGCGTGTCGAGCATCGCCACGCCCATGTACACCGCCAGCGTCTGGCGCTCCTGCGCCAGCGCCGCCCAGTCCAGGGTGTCGAGCGAGGCCTTGCAATGCGCGGTGACCAGGCGCGCCGACTGCGCGTGATCGCGATGGGTGAGCGGGACGCCGGCGTAGGCGGCGCAGGCCAGCGCGGCGGTGATGCCGGGAACGACCTCGTAGTCGATGCCGTGTGCGCGCAGGCTCTCGAGTTCCTCGCCGCCGCGTCCGAACACGAACGGATCGCCGCCCTTCAGCCGCACCACGCGCTTGCCGGCCCGTGCGTGTTCGACCATCAGCGCGTGGATCCGCGCCTGGGTGGTATGGCGATCGCCGCCGGCCTGCTTGCCGACCGTGATGCGCTCCGCGTCGCGGCGCGCCAGTGCCAGCACTTCGGCGCTCACCAGGCGATCGTGCAGGATCACGTCGGCCTCGTTGAGCACGCGCAAGGCACGCAGGGTGAGCAGGCCGGGATCGCCGGGGCCGGCGCCGACCAGCGCGACCGAACCGGTGGCTGCCGATCCGCCGTCGTCGCCCGTCCGCAGTTCGGCCTCGAGCAGGCGCTCGGCTTCGAGATGGCGCCGCCGACGCAGCAGGCCTTGCAGCGGCCCCGCCAGCAGCCGCGCGAACGCACGGCGCCGCGCGCCGATGTCCGGCCAGCGCGCACGGATGCGCGCGCGCCGGCGCGCCAGCAGCGTCGCCAGTGCGCCGAAGGATTCGTCGAACTGCGCCTCCAGCCGTTCACGCACCAGGCGTGCCAGCATCGGCGCGCCGCCGCCGCTGGAGACGGCGATCTGCAGCGGACCGCGCTCGACCCGGGCCGGCACCTGGAAACGTGACAGTTCCACGTCGTCGACCACGTTGACCCACACGCGCTGCGCCTCGGCGGCTTCCGCGACCTCGCGGTTGACCGC
The DNA here is from genome assembly GCF_041300785.1 of Luteimonas salinilitoris. Classification (NCBI taxonomy): domain Bacteria; kingdom Pseudomonadati; phylum Pseudomonadota; class Gammaproteobacteria; order Lysobacterales; family Lysobacteraceae; genus Luteimonas; species Luteimonas salinilitoris. The sequence continues at coordinate 298,433 of NZ_JBFWIB010000003.1, read as the reverse complement.
GGGATCGTCGGTGGCGGCGATCGCGAGCCAGGCGCCGCGCAGCCATTCGCGACGGAAGCGGCCGGCGCGATGCGTGATCCTGCCGTTGCCGGCCCAGGCGGCGAGGTCCGGTTCCAGCGCCGGCGCATTCACGATGACCCGCGCGCCGGCCTGCAGCAGCGCCTCGGCCTTGCGCCGGGCAACGGCGCCGCCGCCGACCACCAGCACGCTGCGCCCGCGCAGATCGGCGAACAGCGGGTACAGTGGCGGAACGGTTTCGGTGAACATGGCTCGGCTTCGCGACAGGTCTCATGGAAGCTAGCGAGCGTGCATCGCGGACGGAAATGGCCTGCCGGTCTGGCGACATGCGATTTCGGCATAAGCGGCGGCGGCCCGTTCGTGGACAATCCAAGCGGGCAGCGGATATGCTCGAAAATCCTTTCATCATGATTGAAAGATATTTAGAGCGGGAAGGCGCTATCAAAGTGCATGACACGCTCTAGTGCCTGCGGGCGTTGCGTCCGTCCGGGAACCCGCCATGACCCTTACCCAGCTACGTTATCTGGTCGCCATCGCCGACGCCGGGCTCAACATCACGCTCGCCGCCGAGCGCGTGCACGCCACCCAGCCGGGCCTGTCCAAGCAGCTCAAGCAGCTGGAGGACGAGCTCGGCTTCCAGCTGTTCGTGCGCAAGGCACGCAGCCTGGAAGGCATCGCCCCGGCCGGCGAGCAGGTGCTGCAGCATGCGCGTCGCATCCTCGAGGAGGCAGGCAACATCCGCAGCTACGCCGCCAACGAGCGCGGCGAACACAGCGGCCGCCTGCTGCTGGCGACCACCCATACCCAGGCGCGCTACGTGCTGCCGCCGGTGATCGCGGAGATCAAGCGCAGGTTTCCGCAGGTCAACGTCGACCTGCAGGCAGCCGGCGATGCCGAGGTGCTGCAGAAGCTCGCCCAGGATGGGGCCGACCTGGCCCTGATCAGCACCGCAGGGCCGGCGCCGCACGACGGCGGCGTGGCCATACCGCTATACCGCTGGCGGCGCGTGCTGCTGGTGCCGCGCACGCACCCGCTGGCCGGACTGGACCGCGCGCCGACCCTGGCCGAGCTGGCCCGCCATCCGCTGATCAGCTACGAGTCCTCGACCCGGGCCGACTCCTCGCTGCAGCGCACCTTCGCCTCCGAGGGCGTCGAGCCGCAGGTGGCGATGACCGCGCGCGATGCCAACCTGATCAAGACCTACGTGCGCGCGGGGCTCGGTGCCGGGCTGCTGGCGGAAATGGCGATCGGCGTGCGCGAGGACGAGGACCTGCGCCTGCTGCCGGCGCCGGAAGCGTTGCCCGAATGCATCACCTGGGCGGTGATCCCGCGTGGCCGCGTGCTGCGCGAGTACGCGCTGGCGCTGCTGCATGCGCTGGCGCCGCAGATCGACCGCCGCGACCTGCGCCGGGTGCTCGAGGGCAACCAGGAACCGCATTGGCCGGTGCCGCCCACCTGGACCGAGCTGAGCCAGCCGATCTCTGTGTGAGGACACGCAGGTGCCCGTCGATGCGCTCGGCTTCGCTTCGTAGGAGCGCGCCATGCGCGCGATGCCGCGGGCATTGCGCCGCCACGCGATTCCGTCCACCCGCGCGCCTTCCGGCTCGCGGTGGAACCGCCGACGACCGAGACCGGAGACGCCCGCGGCATCGCGCGCATGGCGCGCTCCTACGGGAGCCTCGCGATTCGGCTGCCGCTCAGGCTGCCATGCCGGGTTCATCGAAGTGCAGGCCGCATTCGCGCTTCAAGCCGAAGAAGCGCGTGTCCTCGATGCGCATGCCCGGCTCCAGCTTGCGGGTGGTGTGGACGTCGCCGATCGAGACATAGCCCTCGTGCCAGAGCGGGTGATAGGGCAGGTCGTTTTTCTGCAGGTAGATCCAGACGTCGCGGTCGCTCCAGTCGGCGATCGGGTGCAGTTTCCAGCGGCCGTCGCGCAGCTCCAGGAAATCGACGCCGGCGCGGGTGCTCGCCTGCTGCCGCCGCAGCCCCGCGATCCAGGTGCGCACGCCGAGCTCGCGCAACGCATGCTGCATCGGCTCGACCTTGTGCAGGCGGTTGTAGCGGTCGATGCCATCCACGCCCTGTTCCCAGAGCCGTCCTATGCGTGCCTCCGCCCAGGCGGCGCCGAGGTGCGGGCGATACACCTTCAGGTTGAGGCCGAGGCGCCCGGTCAACTCATCGACGAATCGATAGGTCTCCGGGAACAGGTAGCCGGTATCGACCAGGATCACCGGCATGCCGGGCTGCTGCCGGGTGGCCATGTGCAGCGACACCGCCGACTGCGCACCGAAGCTCGACGACAGCGCGTGCGTGCCGGCGGTGTTCTCCAGCGCCCAGGAGATGCGTTCGGGCGCACTGCGCCGCGACAGCCAGCGGTTGAGTTCGGCCAGGGCCTGGGTGGACTCGGCGGCGGTGATCGGATCGGGCGGGCTCATGCGGACGCCTCCAGCGAGGTGGACGTGACGGGAATGGCGCGGCGGACGTCGCGCTCGGGAATGGCGACCGCGCCGCTGCGGACCAGGAAGTCGCCGAAGCCCTCGCCCTCGCCGCGTTCGCGCGCATAGGCGGCGAACAGCGGATCGAGCGCTTCGAGGATCGCCGGCTCGTCGATGTTGTCGCGGTACAGCGTGTTGAGCCGCTGGCCGCGGTGGTCGGCGCCCAGCATCAGGTTGTAGCGGCCGGGGGCGCGGCCTACCAGGGCGATCTCGCCCAGGTATGGCCGCGAGCAGCCGTTGGGGCAGCCGCTGATGCGCAGGTGGATCGGCGCATCGCCGATACCATGCCGTTCGAGCAGCGCCTGCACCTTGTCCAGCAGCTCCGGCAGGTAGCGCTCGGCCTCGGCCATCGCCAGGCCGCAGGTCGGGAAGGCCACGCAGGCGAGCGCGTTGCGCCGCAGCGGACTGGCATGGCGCCAGCCGTCGAGGCCGAACTCCGCGCACAGCGCATCCACGCGCGCGCGCAGCGCCGGCGGGATCCGCGCCAGCACCAGGTTCTGGTTCGGCGTCATCCGGAACTCGGCGCCGTCGCCTTCGTCCTGCAGCTGCCGCGCGAGCGCCCGCAGACCGCTGAGGTGGCGGACCGCGTCGCCGCGGCCGTCGAGGCGGCCGTCGTAGATCCGTCCCGCCGGGATACGCAGGCCCAGGTGCAGGCGCCCGTCCTCGCCCTCGCTCCAGCCGAAGCGGTCGCCGTTGTGCGAAAAAGCGAACGGTCGCGCCGGCGGGAAGGTGATGCCGGCGCGCCGTTCGACCTCGGACTTGAACCAGTCGAGACCGCGATCGTCGATGGTGTACTTGAGCCGCGCACGCTTGCGCACCTCGCGGTTGCCGTGGTCGCGCTGCGCGGTGACCACGGCTTCGGCGACTGCGGTCACCTGGTCCGGTCCGATGAAACCGATCACGCTGCCCAGGCGCGGATAGGTCTCCGGATCGCCGTGGCTGGCGCCCATGCCGCCACCGACGCTCACGTCGTAGCCGAGCAGCGCGCCGGCCTCGTCGAGGATGGCAATGAAGCCGAGGTCCTGGGCGAATACGTCGACGTCGTTGACCGGCGGAATTGCGAAGCCGATCTTGAACTTGCGCGGCAGGTAGCGATCGCCGTAGATCGGCTCCTCCTCGCCGCCGCTGGAGGCGACGCGCTCCTCGTCGAGCCAGATCTCGTAGTAGGCGCGGGTGTTGGGCAGCAGGTGTTCCGACAACGCTGCGGCCTGCGCCTGCACCGCCGCGTGCGCCGGCGACAGGTGCGGGTTGGCGGCCACCGCGACGTTGCGGTTGACGTCGCCGCAGGCGGCCAGGGTGTCGATCAGCGCGGCGTTGATCGCCTGCATCGTCGCCTTGAGCTCGGTCTTGATCACGCCGTGCAGCTGGAACGCCTGCCGGGTGGTGATGCGCAGGCCGCGCTCGGCATAGGTGCTGGCAATGGCGTCGAGTTGCAGCCACTGCGCCGGCGTGACCACCCCGCCGGGAGTGCGGGTGCGGATCATGAAGGCGTAGGCGGGCTCGAGCATCGCCTGGCGGCGCTGCTCGCGGACGTCGCGATCGTCCTGCTGATAGCTGCCGTGGTACTTGATCAGTGTCTGGTCGGCCTCGCGCAGCGCACCGGTGACCGGATCGGCCAGGCTGTCCAGCAGGGAGCCGCGCAGGCGGGCGCTCTCGGCCTTGATGTCTTCGACGGAGTGTGCGCTCATGGCGTGGTATCGCAATCCGCTTCGTAGAGCGGAGCTTGCTCCGCTGCTTCTTCGGTTCCGGGGGGCGCGCAGCCGAGCAAGCTCGGCTCTACGGGTTCGAGTGCTTCACGAATCCCGAATCCAGAATCCCCACTCCCGGCCCTAATAGACATCGCGTGCATAGCGGCCCTCCTGCTGCAGGCCGTTGAGGTAATCGTTCGCGGCCTCGGGATCGCGGCCGCCATGGGTGGCGATCACTTCCAGCAGCGTCGCGTGCACGTCCTTGCCCATGGCGATCGCGCCGCAGACGTAGAGGTGCGCGCCGTCTTCCAGCCAGGCATACAGTTCGCGGCCGCGTTCGCGGATGCGGTCTTGCACGTACGTCTTGCGCGGCGCGGCCACAGATTCCGGTGTCGCGATCCGTGCGCCCACGCGGTCGCGCGAGAACGCCAGGTCGATGCGATGCAGCTGCCCGGACTTCAGCGCCCGCTGCCATTCCAGCTGGTAGAGGAAGTCGCTGCGGAAGTGCGGATTGCCGAACAACAGCCAGTTGCGGCCACTGGCGCCGATCGCCACGCGTTCCTGCAGGAAGCCGCGGAACGGAGCGACGCCGGTGCCGGGGCCGATCATGATCACGTCGCGCGCCGGGTCGGCCGGCAGGCGGAAGCGTTCGTTGCGTTCCAGGTAGACCGGCACCGATGCGCCTTCGCCGGCGGCGGCCAGAAAGTGCGAGGCGACGCCGAAACGCCGCGCCCCGCGATGCAGATAGTCGACGTGCGCGATGGTGAGATGCGCCTCGTCGCCGACCGCCTTGCGGCTGGAGGCGATCGAATACAGCCGCGGCGTCAGCGGGCGCAGCGCGGCGACCAGCGTGTCGGCAGGCCAGGCCGCGGGTGCCTCGCGCAGCAGGTCGATCACCTGCCGGTCCCCGGTCCAGCGCGCCAGTTCCGCGTTCCGGTCCGGCGCCAGCAGCGCGGTGAGCGCGGCATCGCCGGCGCGCTCAGCGTGCGCGGCGAGCAGCGGTCGCGCCAGCCGGGTCAGCTCGCGGCGTGCGCCCAGCCATTCGCGCAGCGGCAGCTCGTCGCCGCCATGGGCGACGACCTTATCGCCGTCGAGGGCGAGTGTGGACAACACCTCGTCCACCAGTTCCGGCGCATTGCGCGGCCACACGCCGAGCGCATCGCCGGGCTCGTAGTGCAGGCCCGCGTCCTCCAGCGAGAGCTCGAAATGGTGGATATCGCGATCGCTGCCGGCGGCGGTGATGCGCTGGTCGACCAGCAGTTCGGCGGCGTACGGGCGGTCGCGGTCCCAGGTGGGTGCGGCCGTGGACGGCGGTCGTAGCGGGGTGACGGTCGCGCTCGGCTTCAGTGCCTCCCGGGCGGCGGCGAGCGCCTGCTGGCGCCAAGGCTCGGCGACGGTGTCGATGTCGAGGTCGGCATCACCGCGCTCGAGCATCCGGGTCGCGCCCAGCTCGGCCAGGCGCGCGTCCAGCGCCTGGCCGATGGCGCAGAACTGCGGATAGCTGGAATCGCCCAGGCCGAGCACCGCGTAGTGCAGCTGGGGCAGCTTCGGCGCACGCTTGCCGGTGAGGAAGGCGTACAGGTCGCGGGCATCGTCGGGCGGGTCGCCGTCGCCCTGGGTGCTGATGACGAGGTAGAGGTGGCGCTCGTGCTTCAGTTCGCGCGCCGGATAGGCATCGGCGCCCAGCAGCCGCACCGCCAGTCCGCTGCGCTCGGCATCGGTCGCCAGCCGCTCGGCCACGCGTCGGGCGTTGCCGGTCTGGCTGCCGTAGACGATGGTGAGGCGGTGACCGGTCGCGGTCTCGCCGTGCGCGGCCGGCGCCTGCGCCGCCGGCGGCGCCGGGCGCGACGCCAGGCCCGCCGCGTAGCCGGACAGCCACCACAGCCCGGCGCCGTCCAGGCCGTCGGTGAGCCGGCGCAGTGCATCGGCGTGTTCGGCCGACAGCGGCGGCGCGGGCAGGGCTTGCGGAGACGACATCGTCGCGGACCGGGGAGGCGGGAACGACCACGAGGCTAGGCGCCTGCATCGGCGATGGAAAAGGATGTCCGGTTATGCGCACATGCCCGGCCGTCATTTACGGCCGTCGTGGCGGGCGCGACTGGAAAGCACGGCGATGGCCTCATCGTAGAGTTTGTCGTCTGCCTACAAGTCGGGCCGTTGCCTCCGGGTAGTACTGGATTGCGATCGGGGGACAGTCGGTCAGCGACCACCGCGGAACAGTTGCACGATCCCGAGGATCAGGATCGAGCCGAGCAGGGCGCCGATGAAGCCCGCGGGCTGTCCGGCGGCGTACCAGCCCAGTTGCTGGCCCAGCCAGCTGGCGACGACTGCGCCGCCGATCCCCAGCAGGGCGGTCAGGATGATGCCCAGGCGCCGGCGGCCCGGTGTCACCAGCCGCGCCAGGATCCCGACGACCAGGCCAAGCAGGATGATGTAGAGCCAGTTGCTGCTGCCGAACGGTTCCATGGCGCCCCTTTCTGTCGATGGATCGGCGGTAGCCTAGCGCATGACGGGGGGCCGCTCGCGAGCGGCGGCCGTCATGGGTCCGGATCGAAATCCTTCCAGAGCGGCAATCCGTGCTTGCGTCGGCCCCAGGCGTAGTAGCCCGCCATCGCCACGCCGAACAGGGCGCCGGCGACGAGCGCCGTGATCGCCGCGACGACCCACGGCATGCGCTGTGGCGTCCATACCAGCAGCCACATCAGCAGCCCCCAGGCAATGGCGAACCATGCGCCGGCGAGCAGCGCGGTTGCGCCGAACCTTGCGAAATGCGGCGGCGGGACATCGATGCCGAGCGACCACAGCAGCCGCAGCGCCGGCGGGTTGTAGTTGCTGCGCCAGATTCCGGTTTCGGCGAGGCGGCGCAGGGCCGCCTCGCGCTTGCGTTCGATGCTCACGTCGGCCTATCCCCCCTGCCTGCTCAGCAGCAGCCGTGATCGCCGTGGCGGGTGCCGCTGTCGGCCGCGACCGCCGCGCCGGCGGTTTCGCCGCGCTCGCCGGCCCGGTGGTGATCGAGCAGCACGCGCGCCACGCAGGCCGTCACCCGCTTGCCCATCGGGATGTGCAGGAACTCGTTGGGCCCGTGCGCATTGGAATGCGGGCCGAGCACGCCGGTGATCATGAACTGCGCACCGGGAAACTTCTCGCCCAGCATGCCCATGAACGGAATCGAGCCGCCTTCGCCCATGTACATCGCCGGCTGTCCGTAGAACGCACGGCTGGCGTCGTCGATGGCGCGGTCCAGCCACGGCGACAGCGCCGGCGCGTTCCAGCCGGTGGCGGCCTTCTCCAGGTCCAACGTGACCTTCGCGCCGTTGGGTGGGTCTTGCAGCAATGCTTCCTGCAGCAGCGCGCCGGCGCGCCGGCCGTCGACCGTCGGCGGCAGCCGCAGCGACAGCTTCACCGCGGTGTGCGGGCGCAGCACGTTGCCGGCCGAGTCCAGCGCCGGGATGCCACCGACGCCGGTCACCGACAGTGCCGGGCGCCAGGTGCGGTTGAGCACCAGTTCCGCCAGGTCGTCGTGCATCGGCCGCATGCCGGGTAGCAGCGGGAACTTGTCGTAGACGGCGTTGCCGAGCACCTCGGCGGCGCGACGCGCCTGCTGCTGCCGCTCGGGGGGGATCTCCGCGTGCAGGCCCTCGAGCAGGATGCGGCCGGTGGTCCCGTCCTCGATCCGCGACAGCAGCTGCCGCAGCAGGCGGAAGCTGGACGGCACCACGCCGGAGGCGTCGCCGGAATGCACGCCTTCCTCCAGCACCTTGACCGTCAGGTTGCCGCCGGCCAGGCCGCGCAGCGAGGTGGTGCACCACAACTGGTCGTAGTTGCCGCAGCCCGAATCCAGGCACACCACCAGCGACGGCTTGCCGATGCGTTCGGCGAGGTGGTCGACGTAGGCCGGCAGGTCGTAGCTGCCCGACTCCTCGCAGGCCTCGATCAGCACCACGCAGCGCGCATGCGGCAGTTGCTGCTCGTGCAGGGCGAGGATCGCGGCCAGCGAGCCGTAGATCGCGTAGCCGTCGTCGGCGCCGCCGCGGCCGTAGAGTTTCTGGTCGCGGAGCACCGGCTTCCAGGGGCCGAGGTCGTCGTCCCAGCCGGTCATCTCCGGCTGCTTGTCCAGGTGCCCGTAGAGCAGCACGCAGTCGTCGTCGCTGCCGCCGTGCGCAGCCGGGATCTCGATGAAGATCAGCGGGGTACGGCCTTCCAGGCGCACCACCTCCACCTGCATGCCGGGGATCGGTTGCGCCGTCGCCCAGCCATGCATGAGTTCGACGGCGTCTTCCATGTAGCCGTGCGCGACCCAGTCCGCATCGAACATCGGTGACTTGTTCGGGATGCGGATGTATTCGACGAGCTGCGGCACGATGTCGTCGTCCCACTTCTCCGAGACGTACCGGTCGACCCTGCTGGCGTCCATCGCACACTCCGTGACGGGAAAGCATCCATTTTAGCGCTCCGGCCGCGGTAGGACTTTTCCTACCCGGCGACGCGGCATCAGCCGGCTTGGCATTGGCCGAAACGGCGATACGCCTGCCCCGGGCGGTGGTCGAGACTGTTCACGCCGGCGGAGCGCCACGGCGCCGCCCGGCGAGGCAAGGAAGTCACCCATCCATTCGAAGGAGTTACGAGCATGAACGCACTCAAGACCGGTTTCGCCTCCCTGCTGCTGTCGCTGCTGATGCTGGGCGGTGCGCTGGCCAGCGACAGGGTCAACATCAACACCGCCGATGCCGCCACGCTGGAGAGCGCGCTGGTCAACATCGGCCCGTCCAAGGCCGAGGCGATCGTCGCCCATCGCAAGGAGCATGGCGTGTTCAAGAGCGTCGAGGAGCTGGCGACGGTCAAGGGCGTCGGGCTGAAGACCGTGGAGCGCAACCGCGACCGCATCGAGCTGGGCAGTGCGCCGCAGCGCCGGACCACGGCGGCGCCGGCCGCCAGCTCGCCGGCCAAGGGCGGCGCGCAGCAGCGCTGAAGCACCACTGGGGGGCGCGCAGGGGACGCGCGGTCGCCAGCGGAGGAGCAGGGACGCTCCGGGGGATCCGGCAGGATGCCGTTACAGGGACGTAATCGCCGTCCACCCGTGCATGATGCGCGGGTGGGCGGCGGCTTTTTTGGGAATTGCTGCTACACGATGGTTCGGCGCGTGCCGCACGCCATCCGGCCCGCCAAGCCGTTCGCCGACGACCGGGCGCCGGTCGTTACACTGCCGGCATGACTTTCGAGCGGCTGCGCGCGCAGGTGATTCCCGCCAACGAGTACCGGCGGGAGCGCTGGCGCAACGGACTGGGCTGGACCCGGCGGATCGTCGCCTGGCCGGACGGCGACGCCTGGCTGTGGCGCCTGTCGATCGCCGAGATCGAGCGGCCGGCGCCGTTCTCGGCGTTTCCCGACGTCGATCGCGAACAGGTGCTGCTGGCAGGCGCGGGCCTGCGGCTGCGTTTCGACGACGGCGAAGAGCGGCTGCTGTCGCCGCCCTGCGGCAGCGCGCGTTATCCCGGAGAGCGCGCGCTGACCGGCGAGCCGCTCGACGGCCGCGTGGAGGTGTTCAACCTGCTGTGGCGGCGCGATGCGGTGCAGGCGCAGCTGTGGCGCCGTCCCCTGGTCGGGCCGATGCTGTTCTTCGCCGACCGGCGCGAATGCTGGGCGCTGCACCTGCTGGCCGGCCAGGCGTGCTTCGACTCCGATGCCGGGCTGCCGGTGATGGCGCAGGGCGACACCGCGCTGCTGGCCGCGCCCGAACGGCGGCGCTTCCTGCTCGACGGCGGCGGCGAACTGCTGGCGATGCGCCTGCGCGCACGCGACTGAGCGCCGTCGTACGGCCGTGGCGATTCGGTAGACATCGCGCCGACGGCCGCATCCAATTGCTATAGACGCCAGGCGGGATGTCGGCGCTATGCAAACCGGATGCTGGGTTCCGCCATTTGACTCGAGGTCCTTCGACGTGCGTTGCGGCACCGGCCAGGACTTCCGCCTGGAAGACGTGGATGTAGTAGTTCCGGGCGCCGGCACTTACCGCGGAGATTCCATGAATTGGCAACCGACGAGACGGCTGCTGCGGAACGACGCCTGCGGCCCGCCATCCGCAAGCATGCTGTGGCCGTGCGCGAATGCTTCTGGGTGTCCGGTGCCCCGAAACGATTCCGGAAAGATGCGGAAAAGCCGGCCTCAGCCGCGGTCGTCGCGGGTCCAGACGGCGCCGTCTTCGACCCGGACCGGGAACTTCGGTACCGGCGCATAGGCGGGCGCGCACAGGACACTGCCGTCGCGGACATCGAACTTCGCCCCGTGCAGGGCACATTCGATGGTCGCCTCGTTGGCGTCGAAGGCGCCCGCCGAGAGTTCGAAGTCCTCGTGGCTGCAGCGGTCCTCCAGCGCGTAGAAGGTGCCGTCGTGGTTGAAGACCAGGATCGGCGTGTCGCCGTCCCAGGCCACCCGCATCTCGCCGGGCAACAGTTCCGAGGCCGCGCAGACGCGGACCCAATCCTGGCTATGCATCGGCAGCGTCAAGCCCGCCCGCGGCGGGATTCGATTGGAACGGACGGACGGTCATGCGGATCATTCCCGGTAGGGTGCATCGCTTCTCGGGGCATCGGGCAGCTGTTCGTCGAGCGACTGCCGGTAGTGGATGCAGCCGCGCAGGAACTGTGGCCAGTCCGGTACGGCAAGTTGCGGGTCCAGCTTCTCGGGCAGCAATCCCCACAGCGCCGGGTGATGCCAGCACAACGCGTGCCCCGTGCTGTCGCGATGCTCGCGGATGCCCTGTCGCAGCCGCTTGACCTCGGCGACGAGCCGTTCGCGGGACATGCTTTCCAGATCGGTGTCCATGAGGCCTCCCGCCGACGTTTCGAACCCTGGCGCAATTGTAGCGGCGGCTGCGACAGCTTTCTGATCCGCGTTCATACGCGTCCGAGCCGCTTCTTCCGGATCGCGGCTGAAGCCGCTGCTACAGCACCTTCTCTAGCACTTCGAAGCGCAGGTCGTCGCGCTTCGGAACGCCGAAGCGGGCATCGCCGTAGGGGAACGGCTTGTAGATGCCGGTGCGGCGGTAGCCGCGACGTTCGTACCAGGCGATCAGCGCATCGCGCAGGTCGATCACGGTCATGCGCATCGCCGGCAGGTGCCAGTCCTCGCGCGCAATACGCTCGGCTTCGGTCAACAGCGTGTGGCCGAGCCCGGCGCCCTGCAGGTCGGGCCGCACCGCGAACATGCCGAAGTAGCCGGCGCCGTCGTCCTCGGCGATATGCGCGCAGGCGAGCAGCGCCGGTTCCGCAGCGCCGTCGGGCATGGCCTCGGCCAGCAAGATCCGGCTGCGCGGACGTGCGATGTCGGCGCGCAGCAGGCCCGGGTCGATGCGGTTGCCGTCGAGCAGGTCGGCCTCCGTGGTCCAGCCAGTGCGGCTGGTGTCGCCGCGGTAGGCGGAGGTCACCAGGGTGACGATGGTGTCGACGTCGTCGGGCGTGGCGTCGCGGAAGGTCGTTGGCATGGGCGAAAGTCAGGCTGTGGGAATCGGGAAAGCGTAAGACATCGTCATCCCAGCGCAAGTTGGGATCTCTTTTGATCTTAAGCAGCCGGGCCGCCGCAAATGGATCCCAGCTTGCGCTGGGATGACGAGCGAAAGCGGCCGAAATCGGGTCCCGAGTCCCGAAAGTCCTCCGTCACCCCAGCAGCCCGCGCACCTTGCGCAGCGCGGCGACGAAGGCGTCGATCTCCTCGTGCGTGTTGTAGAACGCGAGCGAGGCGCGGCAGGTGGCGGCGACGCCGTAGAACTGCAGCAGCGGATGGGCACAGTGCTGACCGGAGCGGATCGCCACGCCTTCCAGATCGAGCAGAGTGGCCAGGTCGTGCGCGTGCGCGCCCTCGACCAGGAACGACACCACCGCGGCCTTGTCTGGCGCATGGCCGAAGATGCGCAGGCCGTCGACCCTGGCCAGTTCCTCGTTCAGATGCGCCAGCAGTTCGGCCTCGCGCGCCTCGATCCGTTCCAGGCCCAGTGCCTGCAGGTAATCGACCGCGGCGCCGAGACCGACGAATCCGGCGATATTGGGCGTGCCGGCCTCGAACTTGTGCGGCGGGTCGTTGAACACGGTGCCCTCGAAGCTGACCTCGCGGATCATCTCGCCGCCGCCGATGAACGGCGGCATCGCCTGCAGGTGTTCGCGTCGCGCCCACAGCGCGCCGGTGCCGGTGGGGCCGCACATCTTGTGCCCGGTGAAGGCGTAGAAGTCGCAGCCGATCGCGGCGAGGTCGATCCGGCGGTGCGGCACCGCCTGCGAGCCGTCGACCACGGTGACCACGCCACGCTTCCTGGCCTCGCGGCAGATCGCGCGCACCGGGTTGACGGTGCCGAGCAGGTTGGACACGTGCGCCACCGCCAGCAGCTTCACCTCCGGCGTCATCGCTGCATACAGCGCGTCGAGGTCGAGCGTGCCGTCGTCGTTGATCTCGGCGACGCGGATCGTGGCGCCGGTGCGTTCGGCGACCAGCTGCCAGGGCACGATGTTGGCGTGGTGCTCCATGCGCGAGACCAGGATGACGTCGCCGGGCTTGAGCCGCGGCAGCGCCCAGGAGTACGCGACCAGGTTGATGGCGAAGGTGGTGCCGCTGCACAGCACCAGTTCGTCGGCGCGCACGTTGAGCAGGCCCGCCAGCTTCTTGCGCGAGGCCTCGTACGCCTCGGTGGCCTCGCTGCCGAGCTGGTGCACGGCGCGGCTGACGTTGGCGTTGAAGCGGCGGTAGTAGCCGTCCATCGCCTCGATCACCGCCGAGGGCTTCTGCGAGGTGTTGGCGTTGTCGAAATAGACCAGCGGGTGGTCGTGCACCGAGCGGTACAGCAACGGGAAATCGGCGCGTACCCGGCCCCAGTCGACGCCGGCCTGCGCGCCCGGGCCCGGGGCGGCGGCATCGGTGGCATGCGGCATGCTCATGCCGGCGCCAGCGCCAGCAGGGCGCGGTCGAGATGGCTGTCGAGCGTCTCGCGGGCGGCGGATGCCGCGACCGCGGACAACGGTTCGCGCGCGAACGCGGCGGTCAGCAGTCTGCGCGCATCGCCTTCCGGCAGGCCGCGCGTACGCAGGTAGAACAGCGCCTCGGCATCCAGCCGGCCGACGGTGGCGCCGTGCGCGGCCTGTACTTCGTCGGCGTGGATCACCAGCACCGGCTGGGTGTCGATCTCCGCGCCTTCGGAGAGCAGCAGGTTCTTGTTGGACAGCTGCGCGTCGCTGCCGTCTGCACCCTCGTGGATGGTGATGCCGCCGTGGAACACGGCGCGCCCGCGACCGGCGCCGATGCCGCGCCACAGCAGTCCGCAGGTGGTGTCGCGGGCCAGATGCTCGATGCCGAGCCGGGTGTCGAGGTGGCGGCGGCCGGTGGCCAGCAGCACGCCGTTGGCGGTCAGCTGCGCGCCGGCGCCCTGCAGGCGCACGTTGAGTTCGTGCCGCGACAGCGCGCCGCCCAGTTCCAGGTCGACGCGCTCGTAGCGTGCCGATGCCGCCAGCGTGGCCTCGGTGCGCAGGAACGCGGTGGCGCCGTCGGCCCCGGACTGCACGCGTGCATGCAGCAGGTGGCCGCCGTCGCCGATGTCGATTTCCACCAGCGCATTGTCGAGGTGGCGGTGCGCACCGGCGGCGAGGTGGTGCTCGACCAGCTGCAGCGAGGCGCCGTCGCCGATCGTGATCGCGTGCCGCAGGTGCCAGGCCAGCTCCCGATCCGCCTGCGGCGCGCCGATGAAGACCAGGTGTATCGGCGCGTCGATCCGCGCGCCGGCCGCGGCCCGCAGCGCGACGCCGTCATCGGCGAGGGCCACGGCGAGCCGCGCGAACACGGCGTCGCTGCGGTCGTAGCGGGACGCATCGCCGAAGCTGGAGCCGGGCTCGGCCCCGCCGGCTCGGGGGCGCAGTGTCAGTCCGTCCGGCAGTGCGTCCAGATCGGAGAGCGTTTCGGCGTGACGACCGTTGACGAACACCAGCCGCGGCGACGGAATTCCGGCCAGCAGCGCCGGATCGATGTCCGGCACGGCCTCGGCGGCGACGAACGCGCGCCGCTCGAGCGCCCGCAGCGGCGTGTACTTCCAGGCTTCGCTGCGCGGGCCGGGCAGCCCGTCGCGCAGCGCGGCGTCGAGCGCTGCGCGACGACGTGCGTCGCCGTCGAACCCGGCGGCGAGCGAGTCGAGCAGCGTGCTCATGCCGCGACTCCGGGATGCCGGTACGGAACGCCCGCGGGGATGGGGTGGAGCACGGGGTGAAACGGGAGCGACTGCAGGTTCATGCCGCACCCCGGCCCGCCGGCATAGCCGTCGGGCGTTCGTCAGCGGGCAGACCAGTGGTCTGCAAACGCGCTTTCTCACCCGGCGCGATGCGGTCCTTGACCCAGGCGTAGCCGTGCTCCTCCAGCTGCAGTGCCAGCTCCGGCCCGCCGCTCTCGACGATGCGGCCGTCGGCGAGCACGTGCACCATGTCGGGCCGGATGTAGTCGAGCAGGCGCTGGTAGTGCGTGATCAGCAGGAACGCACGCTCGGGGGAGCGCAGCGCGTTGACGCCCTCGGCGACGTTCTTCAGGGCGTCGATGTCGAGTCCGGAGTCGGTTTCGTCCAGGATCGCCAGCTTCGGCTCCAGCACCGCAAGCTGGAAGATCTCGTTGCGCTTCTTCTCGCCGCCCGAGAAACCCTCGTTGACGCCGCGGTGCAGCAGGCTGTCGTCGAGGTGCAGGGTGCCGAGCTTCTCGCGCACCAGCTTGAGGAACTGCATCGAGTCCAGCTCGTCCTCGCCGCGCACCTTGCGCTGCGCGTTGAGCGCGCTGCGCAGGAAATAGGTGTTGTTCACGCCCGGAATCTCCACCGGGTACTGGAAGGCGAGGAACACGCCGGCGGCGGCGCGTTCCTCCGGCTCCAGCGCCAGCAGGTCCCGGCCGTCGTAGGTCACCGAGCCTTCGACGATGTCGTAGCCGCCGCGCCCGGCCAGCACGTTGCCGAGCGTGGACTTGCCGGCGCCGTTCGGCCCCATGATGGCGTGCACCTGGCCCGGCTGCACTTCCAGCGAGAGGCCCTTGAGGATGTCGTTGTCGCCGACGCGGACGTGGAGGTTTTCGATTTTGAGCATGGGGATTCGGGATTCAGGGTTGGTGTTCGGGCGTGTAAGGGGGCTTTGGTGGCGGCTGGTGAGGAGCGAGGAGTGAGTGAAGAGGAGTGAGGAGTGAGTAAAAGCAGGAGCAACGGCGAGTCGCACTTCGGCTTCTGCTTTCTCTCACTCCTCACTCCTCTTCACTCACTTCTGCCTCAATCGCTCCTGCCATCATCCGACCGAGCCTTCGAGCGACACTTCCAGCAGCTTCTTCGCCTCGACCGCGAACTCCATCGGCAGCTCGCGGAACACCTGCTTGCAGAAGCCGTCGACGATCAGGCTCACCGCGTCCTCCTCGGAGATGCCGCGCGAGCGGCAATAGAACATCTGGTCGTCGGAGATCTTGGAGGTGGTCGCCTCGTGCTCGACCGTCGCGCCCGGATTCTTCACCTCGATGTAGGGAAAGGTATGGGCGCCGCAGCGCTTGCCGATCAGCAGGCTGTCGCACTGGGTGTGGTTGCGCGCGCCGTCGGCGTTGCGGTCCACCTTGACCAGGCCGCGGTAGGTGTTCTGGCCACGGCCGGCGCTGATGCCCTTGCTGACGATCTTGCTCTTGGTGCGCTTGCCGACATGGATCATCTTGGTGCCGGTGTCGGCCTGCTGGCGGTGGTGGGTCAGCGCGACCGAGTGGAACTCGCCGGACGAATCGTCGCCCAGCAGCACGCAGCTCGGATACTTCCAGGTGATCGCCGAGCCGGTCTCCACCTGGGTCCAGGTGACCTTGCTGCGGTCGCCGCGGCACTCGGCGCGCTTGGTGACGAAGTTGTAGATGCCGCCGCGGCCTTCCTCGTCGCCCGGGTACCAGTTCTGCACCGTCGAGTACTTGATCTCGGCATCCTCCAGCGCGACCAGCTCCACCACCGCGGCATGCAGCTGGTTCTCGTCGCGCATCGGCGCGGTGCAGCCCTCCAGGTAGGAGACGTAGCCCTTGTCCTCGCAGATGATCAGGGTGCGCTCGAACTGGCCGGTGTGCCCGGCGTTGATGCGGAAGTAGGTGGACAGTTCCATCGGGCAGCGCACGCCCTTGGGGATGTAGACGAAGCTGCCGTCGGAGAACACCGCCGAGTTGAGCGCGGCGAAGTAGTTGTCGCCGGTCGGCACCACGCTGCCCAGGTACCGCTTCACCAGCTCCGGGTGATCCTGGATCGCCTCGGACATCGAGCAGAAGATGACGCCCTTCTCGGCCAGCTCTTTCTTGAAGGTGGTGCCGACCGAGACCGAATCGAACACCGCATCCACGGCCACGCCCGCCAGGCGCGCGCGCTCGTGCAGCGGCACGCCGAGCTTGTCGTAGGTGTCGAGCAGCTCCTGCGGCACCTCGTCGAGCGAGTTGTACTTCGGTCCCTTGGGCGCGGCGTAGTAGCTGATCGACTGGAAGTCGATCGGCGCGATCTTCAGCTTGGCCCAGCGCGGCACCGGCATGGTCAGCCAGTGCCGGTAGGCGGCCAGGCGCCATTCGGTCATCCATTCGGGCTCGTTCTTCTTCGCCGAGAGCGCGCGGACGACGTCCTCGTCCAGGCCCGGCGGCAGCGAGTCGGACTCGATGTCGGTCACGAAGCCGGCGGCGTAGCGCCGGCCGAGCTGCTCGTGGATCTCCAGGTTGCGGATGGGTTCGATGATTTCGGTGGCCATGGGCTGCCTACTGTCTAGACGGTGGCGAGGCGGGCGGCGATCCGTTTCGCCCCGGGGGAGGAGGGTGGGAGTGGCGCGTCGTCGAGCATCTGCGCCAGGCTGACGCCGCGCAGCGCGTCGGCGACCACGTCGTTGATCCGGCGCCAGTTGGCGCGCACGCCGCACTGGTGCGAGATGCCGCACAGGCCGTCGTCGAGGCTGCACTCGGTCATCGCCAGCGGGCCTTCCATCGCCTCGACGATCTCGATCAGGCTGATCGCCGCGGCCGGGCGCGCCAGCCGGTAGCCGCCGTGCGCGCCGCGGAAGCCTTCGACCAGGCCGGCCTGCGCCAGCGGCTTGAGCACCTTGCTGACCGTCGGCGCCTCCAGGCCGGCGCGCTCGGCCAGGTCGGCCGCGCACAGCACCGCATCCGGGCGCGCGGCAAGCACGGTGAGGACGACGGTGGCGTAGTCGGTGAGGCGGGTGACGCGCAGCATGGCGGCGGGCTCCGTAAAACGTACCGAAATTGTACGCTTTCGGGCGGCCGAGACCAACCCGCGCCAGGCAGCTCCTACCGTGGCAACGAAATAGCCCCTCGCCGCGCCAGGCAGTCCCTTCCGTGGTGACGGAGTAGCCCCGTCGCCACGGGCGGCATCAAATGAATAGCCGCGCCAGGCAGCCGTCGCAAGCAGACAAGCCCCGTTGTCATGATTGTTCCGGGGGAGATCTTCGGCTTCGGATCGAGCGGCGCCCGGGCCGGGGCATGCTCCCCGGCTCGGTCCGCCATCCGCGCCAAGCAGTCCTTGCCGTGGCGACGAAGCAAGCCCCGTCGCCACGGGCGGCATCCAGTGAATAGCCGCTCCAGATAGCCGTCGCAGCCAGACAGCCCCGTTGTCATGATGGTTCCGGGGGAGGTCGTCGGCTTCGGAACGGGCGGCGCCCGGGCCGGGCCATGCTCCCCGGCTCGGTCCGCCATCCATGGCGGACTCGCCGCCGCAGGCCATCCATGGCCTGCTATCCGCATACCCCGGCCCGGACGCCGCACCGGTCATTCGCTTTCGGATGCTTGGAGGCTCGCCCATCGAAGCCGATGAGGGTTGGAGCGGGAGACGTGCCGCGGGGATTGCGGAGAGCTGCACAGGGATGTGCAGCGGCCCTGAGTCCGGCCATGGATGGCCGGACCGAAGGGCGGAGCAATCCCCGCGGCGCGTCTCCCGCCCCGCGCGGCAAATCGAAGGCGCTCTTGATGAAGGGCAGATGGATTCGTGGGCTCTGGAACCGGCGGCCCTAGCTCGGATGCTTTTCCCACAGAAGCCACCGGGCACAAGCGCGGCTCACGCGCCGTACTGCAGATCGAAGACGCTCTTCCGAGTACGGGCCATCCGACAGATGCCATTGGCGAATCGCGACCGCTTGCACCACAATGCCGTTTCCGTCCCGCAACGTAGCGACTCGATGTCGAAGAAGAAAGGAAAGAAGAAGATCGAAGCCCGCCTGTCGTCGATCCACGGCAACGGCATCTTCGCCACGGAGGCCATCAAGAAGGGCGAGCGGATCATCCGCTACAAGGGGAAATTGCGGGCCCACGAGGAGGTCGACCAGGAATACGGCGACGTCGACGAGAACGGCCACACCTTTCTCTTCACCCTCAACGACGACTATGTCATCGACGCCAACGCCGGGGCCAACATCGCGCGCTGGATCAATCACAGCTGCGACCCCAACTGCGAGGCGGTGATCGAAGAGGACGAGAAGAAGCGCCCGCACAAGGACAAGGTCTTCATCGAGGCGATCAGCGACATCGCCGCCGGTGAGGAGCTGACCTACAACTACGGCATCACCCTGGAAGAGCGGCATACGCCCAAGCTCAAGAAACTATGGGGCTGCCGCTGCGGCACGAAGAACTGCACGGGCACGATGCTGCAGCCCAAGCGCTGATTCCGCTCCGGGCGTCGATTCGCCGTTGCGTCGCCTTGCGGCGACGGGGCCGTCCTGCCGTTTACAGGCGTTCCTCGCGCAGTTCCGCCGATGCGATCCGCCACGCCCGTTGCTCGGCGCTGGCGCCGTCCACCACCGCGCGCCGCAGCACGTAGTGGCCGGCGTAGCGGTGCACGCTGCCGTCGTCGTGCCGGGCCGTCACCGCCACCGGGATCTGCAGGTAACGGGAGCCGGCCGCGCCTTCCACGGCGCCCGGCGTGCCGACCTGCACCGCGACTTCCGCGGTCCGCGCGAAACCGGCGGCGAACCGTTCCTCGGTCTGCCCGCTGGCTTCGCCATCGTTCGACCACAGGCGGTAGGCGCGGGCGCAGTCGCCTTGGTCGATCGCGGTGTAGTAGTCGCGGATGACGGCCGCCGCATCCCCCACGGTCGGCTCGCCGCCGCCGGCCTGGGCATCGTCATCCGGCGCCGCGTCCGCTTCCTCGGCGGACAGGCCGGTCTCGGGATTGTCCTCCAGCGGCGGCAGGCCGAAGTTCCCGTCCGGCGTGAGCCAGGGCTCCGGCGGCGGCGGTTCGCCGCCGAGCGGCACCTGGCCCGGCCCCGGTGCGTCGGGCATCCCGGTGATGCCGCCGGCCGGCTGCGCCGGTGCCGGCAAGGTCTCGGGTTCCCCCGCGCCGCGCGCGCCGGCGGCGTCCTGTTGCGCATCGCGGCAGGCGGCCAGCGCCAACGTGGCGGCAAGGGCGAAGGCGGTGAGCAGGCGGTAGAGCATACGCATGGCGGTTCCGGTGCGTGCGTCGGGAGAGGGCATGCGAAGGAAGCCTACGCGACGGCAATGAACCGGAGATCAGCGCGTTTCGTCGGGTTCGGTCAGTGCGACCCGCCGCGGCCGCAGCCAGGCCAGCAGCAGGCCGAGCAGAGCCATCGCCACCAGGTCGAACGCGATCTGCCGGAGCATCAGCGACAACGGCAGTGGCTGGCCGACATAGGCCAGCAGATGCCAGGGCACGAACGACACCAGCCCGATCGCGATGCCGAAGCGCAGCCCGGTCCCCAACTGCACGTCATCCGCATCGTGCAGGCGCCGATACAGCCAGGTCATCGAGAAGCCGATCAGCAGATACGCGATCACGATCCAGCCGAAGCGCGCGTTGGCCTCCGCCTGGCTGCGATAGAGCGAGGCATGGGCGAGATAGTCCGCGCGCAGCAGCACGCCGTGGACCAGGAAACCGAGCAGCAGCGCGGCCATCGCCACCACCACGCCGCAGACCCAGAACCGCTTGTCCATGACTGCCCCAACGGGATGCGCCGCTCGCCGCGGCATCGCTGCGATGCTAACGCCCGGACATGTCGCGCGTCGATGTCGCTGCCCCGGTATCGGCCGTCCTTGCCGCTTCAGTCCGTTTCCGCGACCGCGGCGGCGAGCAACAGCGGCAGCGGATCGTAAGCGCCGTCGGCCGCATAGATGCCGTAATGCAGATGCGGCGAGGTGCCGCGGGCGTTGCCGCTGTCGCCGACGCTGCCGAGCAGGGTGCCCGGCCAGACTACGTCGCCGGCCGCCAGGCCCGGCGCCCAGTCGTCCAGGTGCGCGTAGTAGTGCCGTTCGCGTGCCGGCCCCATGACCCAGACCTGGCGCCCGCCGAGTCCGCCTTCGCGCACCGCGGTCACGATGCCGGGCGTGGCGCTCACCACGTCGGCGCCGCGCGGCGCGAAGATATCGACGCCCTCGTGGCTGCGATCGGCACCGCGCGGATCGCCGAAGGTGTCGGCGATGCGGGCCGCTTCGACTTCGCGGACGGGCATCGTCAATGTCGCCGGCGGCGGCATCCGCGCCAGCGTCCAGGCCATGCGCGGCTTCGCCATGAACGGCTGTTGCCAGGCCCAGGCGGCGGCGTAGGCGGCGGCGATCAGCACCATCGCCCAGACCGTGATGCGGCGCGCCGCTGGGCGGTAGTCCTTGCCGGAGCCTGCGGGGGGCGTGGCCTCGTCCATGCGCCGCAGCCTAGCGGGCGGGCGATGAAGCGGCCGTCGCCCGATGCGGCTCAGACGGCGCGCAGCTGCGCCTCGAGCTTCACCTTCAGCGCGTCGTCGAGCCCGAGCTGCCGCGCCAGCTCGTCCAGGTAGGCGCGCTCCATGTAATTCTGCTCGTCGACGGCCATCAGGCTGGCGAGGTACATCTCCGAGGCGATCTCCGGCGTGGCGGCTGCGCGCGCCACTTCGGCGGGATCGAGCGGCTTCTCCAGTTCGGCATGCAGCCAACGCTGCACGTCGGCGCCGCTGTCGAGGCGCGAGAACTCGCCCTCGATCGCTTCGCGCTCGCGCGCATCGATGTGCCCGTCCGCCTTGGCGGCGGCGACCAGCGCCTTGAGGATCGCCTCGCTGTGCAGTTCGGCCTGTGGCGGCGGCAGGCGGTCGACGGTCTCCGGCTCGGCCGGCGCGCCCTGCTGCTGCTTGTAGTCGCCGTAGGCCCGGTAGGCCATCATGCCGATCGCGGCGAGGCCGCCGTAGGTCGCCAGCTTGCGGGTCTTGCGGTTGCCGCCCAGCAGCAGGCCGAGTGCGCCGCCGGCGATCGCGCCCTTGCCGAAGTCGGCGTTGAGCATGCCGCCGAGCCCGCCGTCGGTTGTCCGCCCGGCCGCCGCGGCGTTGCCTTGGCCGGCGCCGGCGGACTTGAGAAGGTGGTCCAGCAATCCCTGAAGCTGCATGTCTGCGATCCGGGTGAGATGGGGACGGTGATTGTAGACGCGCCGGCGTCCACGGAGCCCCCGGACGCCAGGGGCCGCCGGGCCGGCGGCGTCCTCAGCTGCGCTGCTGCAGCGCCAGCCTGATCCCTAGGGCGACGAACACGCTGCCGAGCGCGCGCGCGCGCCAGCGCGAGAACCCGCTGCCGGCCGCCGAGCGGCCGATGCGGCCCGCCAACAATGCCAACGACAGGCCGTAGAGCAGTCCGACCGACGACAGCAGCAGGCCAAGCACGATGAACTGCAGCCAGACCATGCCGCGTTCCGGATGCACGAACTGCGGCAGGAAAGCCAGGAAGAAGACGGCCACCTTCGGGTTCAGTACGCCGATCGCCACCGAGCGCAGGAATACCCGCCGTTGCCGGGGTGTACGTGCGTGCGGCGCATCCTCATCCATCGCCGGGCGCTCTCCCGAGCGCCAGGCCTGGATGCCCAGCCAGACCAGGTAGGCCGCGCCGGCATACTTGAGAAGCTCGAAGGCCAGCGCGGAGGCCGCCAGCAGGGCCGAGAGGCCCAGTCCGGCGGCGAGCGCGTGGATCGATGTCGCCGCCTCCAGGCCGAGCGCCGCAAGCATGCCGCGGCGCGCGCCGCCGACAGCGGTCTGCGCGATGATCCAGGCCGTCCCGGGACCGGGAATCAGGACCAGTGCAACGGCTGCGGCGAGGTAGGCGAGCAGGGTGGGGCCGTCGAACAAGGTCATATGGACAGGCTCGATCGAAAAATCGTTGGTGCGGATCCGCCGGCGAAGTGCGGGAGCGCCGACATGAAAAAGGCCGGGCGCTCATGCGGAGCGGGCCGGCCTCGTTCATCGCATCGGGGCGGTGGTGCCGCCCCGAGCATCGCGCGCGACTCAGGCGGCGGCGTCCTTGAGCTTCTTCAGCGGACGCACCTTGACCTTCACCGAGGCGGGCTTGGCGGCGAACCACTGCTCTTCCTTGGTGAACGGGTTGATGCCCTTGCGACGCGGCTTGGCGGGCACCTTGACGGAAGTGATCTTCAGCACGCCCGGCAAGGTGAAGGAACCGGCGCCCTTCTTGCTGACCGAACCGGCGATCGTGCCTTCCAGCGCGGCCATGACCGAGCGCACGTCCTTCGCGGCGACACCGGTGGTTTCGGCGATATGGGACACCAGGCCCGACTTGCTGAGGGTCTCCTTGATCGGCTTCGGGGCGGCCGGCTTGGCAGCGGCCTTCTTCGGAGCAGCGGCCTTCTTGGTCGCCTTTTTCGCTTTCTTCGCCATGTTTCCTGTTCCGTGATGGATGATTGGAATTGTGAGGCCGAACAGTGCCGGCACTCGGAATGTAGGGCATGCGCGCGTCCGCGCCAATAGCAAAACGCAAAAAAGAAGGGTTTTTTTGCCGGACGGCGGCAGAAGCCGTCCGGTTTCAATGCTTCCGACGCGGCGGCCAGCGCCACCAGCAGATCGCCACGAGCACGGCGAATGCGGTGTAGGCCGCCACGAAGATCCACCATGGCGCCTCGAAAAAGATCAACCGCGACAGCCAGTGCTGGACGAAGGATCCGCCGTAAGCGTCCTGTCCGGCGCGCGTCCGCAACGCCTGCTCCCAGACGGTCAGCGGGCACAGCTGGCCGAACCACGCCTGCAGCGCGATGAACGCCATCAACGCCAGGTGCGCGATGCGGAAGGAGCGATGACGCACCCAGCGCCAGCCGCGCGGCCCGCCGACCAGGATCGCCAGCGTGCCGAACACCACGAAGGCGACGGTGCCCACATGCAGCGCCAGGATGGCGTCGGCGAGCGATCCTGCGGCGGCGGGAGAGAGTGCCTGCATGCGGCGGATTGTAGGGCCCTAGTGCGCCGCTCAGTCCTCCTCGTGCCGCGGCCGGTAGGCTTCCGAGAGCTTCTGCTGCACCTGCGCCGGCACCGGCTCGTAGTGGCTGAAGTCCACCGCGTAGCGCCCGCGGCCGGCGGTGATCGATTTCAGCTCGGCGGCGTAGCCGTCGAGTTCCGACAGCGGCACCTGCGCCTTGACCACGATCTCGCCGCCCTTGGCGGCATCGGTGCCGTTGATGCGCGCGCGCTTGCCGGCCAGGCCGCCGCTGATGTCGCCCATGTGCGCCTCGGGCGCGTGCACCTCGAGGTCGACGATCGGCTCGAGCACCTGCGGCCGGGCCTTGCCGACGGCAGCGAGGAAGGCCTTGCGCCCGGCCGCCACGAACGCGACCTCCTTGCTGTCGACCGGGTGGTGCTTGCCGTCGTATACCGTCACCCGCAGGTCCTGCATCGGATAGCCGGCGACCGCGCCGCTGCGCAGCACCTCGCGCACGCCCTTTTCCACGGCCGGGATCAGCTGCCCGGGGATCACCCCGCCCTTGACCGCGTCGACGAACTCGAAGCCGTCGCCGCGCGGCAGCGGCTCGACGCGCAGGAACACCTCGCCGAACTGCCCGGCGCCGCCGGTCTGCTTCTTGTGGCGATGGTGGCCCTCGGCCTTCGCGCCGATGGTTTCGCGGTAGGCGATGCGCGGCGGCCGCGTGCGCACCAGCACGCCGTGGCGCTCGCGCAGCCGGTCGAGGTTGATGCGCAGGTGCAGGTCGGACAGCCCGTGGACCACGGTCTCGTTGGTCTCTTCCTCGTGCTCGACCTGGAAGCAGGGATCCTCCTCGGCCAGCTTGTGCAGCGCGTTGGCGAGCTTCTGCTCTTGGCCCTTGCTGGCCGCCTCGATCGCCAGCCCGAACATCGGCCGCGGGAACTGCAGCGGCGCCAGGCGGATGTGGTCCTCGTCGTGGCTGTCGTGCAGCACCGCGTCGAAGTGCAGCTCGTCGACCTTGGCCACGGCCGCGATGTCGCCGGGCACGGCGCGTTCGATCTCCACGTGGTCCTTGCCCATCAGCTTGAACAGGTGCCCGACCTTGAACGGCTTGCGACCGTCGTCGACGAACAGCTGGGTGTCCTTCTTCAGCGTGCCCTGGTAGACGCGGAAGATGCCGAGCTTGCCGACGAAGGGATCGTTGACGATGCGGAACACGTCGGCGATCACGTGCGCGTCGGGGTCGGGCGAGAGCGTCACCGGCGCGGCATCGGTGCCGGTGCCCTTGAGGAACTGCGGCGGATTGCCCTCGCCGGGATGCGGGAACAGTCGTTCGGCGACGTCGAGCAGTTCCTTCACGCCGGCGCCGGTGCGTGCCGAGACGAAGCACACCGGCACCAGATGCCCCTCGCGCAGGCACTGCTCGAAGGCGTCGTGCAGCTCCTGGCCGGACAGGCCCTCCTCGCCGAGGTCGAGGTAGCGGTCCATCACCGTCTCGTTGATCTCGACCACCTGGTCGAGGGTCTTCCGGTGCCAGTCGGCGATCGCGCCGAGATCGCTGTCGCCATCGGTTTGGCCGAAGCAGTCGACCACTCTCGCGCCGCCGCCGGCCGGCAGGTTGAGCGGCAGCAGCTCGGGGCCGAACTCGCCGCGCAGCTCGTCCAGCACCCGCGCGCCGTCGGCCCCTTCGGCATCGATGCGGTTGACGACGACCACGCGGCACAGGTTGCGTTCGCCGGCGCGTTCCATCATCCGGCGGGTGCCGTACTCGACCCCGGTGACGGCGTCGACGACGATCGCGACGGTCTCCACCGCCGCCAGCGCCGACAGGGTGGGGCCGCGGAAATCGGGATAGCCGGGGGTATCGATCAGGTTGACGTGGATGCCGCGGTGGTCGGTGCTGGCGATTGCGGCGTCGATGGAGTGACCGCGCTCCTTCTCCAGTGGATCGTGGTCGGACACGGTATTGCCGCGTTCGACGGTGCCTGCCGTGGAAATGGCGCCGCCGGCATACAGCAGGGCTTCGAACAGGGTTGTTTTGCCGGCGCCCGGGTGGCCTGCGAGGGCGATGTTGCGGATGTCCGGTGTCGAATAGGGCATGTGGCCGCTCCTCCCTGGGTGAGGGGATAGACGAGGCCGTCATGGCTGTCCGCGGGGAGAAGCGCTGCCGCCGGAGCGGGCGCTCGGCGGGCGGTCATGGCGGGAGGGCACAGTAACGCCTGCGCAAACGCAGCGTCCCGTTGCAGCGCAGCAAACCCGACACGGGCGTAACACGGGCGAGGCTACTCTGTACGTGTTGGCGCACCGCCATTCATTCCTCATCCTTCAAGGAGATCGATCCATGGGCATTTCGCGCAACGCCACCGCACGCTGGGAAGGCGACCTCAAGTCCGGCAAAGGCAGCCTCAGCACGCCGCAGAGCGGGTTGCTGGACGGCGCCCGCTACGGCTTCAACACGCGCTTCGGCGACGAAAAGGGCACCAATCCGGAAGAACTGATCGCCGCGGCGCATGCCGGCTGCTTCACCATGGCGTTGGCGGCCAAGCTGACCGAGGCCGGGCATCCGCCGGAATCGGTGGACACCCGGGCGGAAGTCGACCTGTCGATGGAGGGCGGCCCGACCCTGAGCGCGATCCGCCTGAAGACGAGGGCCAAGGTGCCGGGCATCGACGACCAGAAGTTCCGCGCCATCGCCGACGACGCCAAGCAGAACTGCCCGGTGTCGAAGGCGCTGTCGGCGGTGCCGATCTCGCTGGAGGCGGAACTGCTCGGCTGATTCCGGACCGCTTCACCCGTTTTCGAGGCCGCATGCCCGTAGAGCCGAGCTTGCTCGGCTGCTTCCGCGCCGTTGGCGCCTGGCCCGGTCCCCGACGCCCGGCTCCGGAGCCGGGGAGCAGCGGAGCAAGCTCCGCTCTACGGGTGCCGGCGCCCGGTCACTGCGCGAGGTCGTTCATTCGCCCAGCGTCAGGCTGAGCATCACGCGGCGGGCCGGCTCCCAGGACTGCAGGCCACTGCTGCCCGCGGACCACGCGTGACGGTCGGTGGCGTTGTACACCCGCAGCCGCCATTGCGCCGAGGTGCGGGTGGCGGCCGCGCCGTCGGCGGACCAGGAGGATTCGTCCAGGCGCACGCGGCGCAGCCCCGGGTTGACCGCCAGTCCGCTGCGGCCTGCGCAAGCGCGGGAGCCGGCAGGGCGGCGAGGGCGACGGCGAGTGCCAGTGCGGGTGAAGCGGGGCGGGAGGCGCGGTCGGTTCGATGCGTCATGGAATCGTGCGGATGGGCAATGACGACGATCGTGGGGCGCCGCGGGCCGTTGACATAGCGCACCGATCGATGATGAGGTGTGCGTCGTATGCACAGCTTGCAATCGCTGCCGCCGCTCGAGGCGCTGGCGGCGGTGATCGCGGCCCAGCGCTCCGGCTCGTTCACCGCCGCCGCCGAATCCCTCGACCTCACCCATGGTGCGGTCAGCCGCCGGGTGCAGGCCGTCGAGCATTGGCTGGGCACGCCGCTGTTCGAACGCCACGGCCGCGGCGTGCGGATCACGCCGGCCGGCCAGCGCTTCGTCGCCCAGGTGGAACAGGCCCTGGCGAGCATCGGCGAGTCGGCGGACCGCTGGCGGCCGCGTCGCGATCTGCCGGTGGTACGGCTGAGCGTGGTGCCGTCGTTCGCGCGCCTGTGGCTGATGCCGAGGTTGCCGGAGCTGCAGGGCGTGCCGCCGGTCTGCCGGATCGAGCTGCAGATCGAACACCGCGTCGCCGACCTGACCGCGGAGCAGAGCGACCTGGCGGTCCGTTACGGGCGCGGGCGCTGGCGCGGTGTGGAAAGCCGCCTGCTGTTCTCCGAGCGGCTGTATCCGGTGGCGGCGCCGACGCTCGCCGCCGAACTCGGGCCCGCCGCCGGAGCGGCGCGCATCGCGGAGCTGCCGCTGCTGCACGATTCGGATACCGGCCAGTGGCGCGCGTGGATGCGGGCCTCCGGCGTGCCGTTTCGGACCAAGGCGGCCGACCGCCGGTTCGAGGACTACGACCTGGTGCTGGCAGCGGCCCGCGTGGGATTGGGAGTCGCATTGCTGCGCGTGCCGTTGGTCGACGACGCGCTCGCGGATGGCAGCCTGGTGCGGGTCGCGCGCGCGGAGATACGCAATACGGCCGGCCATTACCTGGTCTGTGCGCCGGGCGAAGCACGCGCGCCGGTGGCGCAACTCGCCGCGCGCCTGCTGACCACGACCGCGGCGCTGCGGCGATGACGCCGGCGGTGCTGTTCCTGCACGGCGCCGGGGCCGGCGGCTGGGAATGGAACGTCTGGCGCGCCGTGTTCGAGGCGGCGGGGCTGGCGACCGCCGCACCGGACCTGCAGCCGGCCGCATCGGGCCTGGCGCGGACGACGCTGGACGATTACGCCGGGCAGGCAGGCACCGCATTGCGCGTGCTGCCGCGACCGCGCGTGCTGGTCGGCGCCAGCCTCGGCGGGTTGCTGGCGGCGATGTGCGCGGACGAGGCCGACGCACTGGTGCTGGTCAATCCGCTGCCGCCCGCGCCGTGGCACGCCGAGCTGCCGTCGCGCGATTGGCCGGCGATCGTGCCATGGCGGCACGAGGCGCGGCTTGCCTCGACCCGGCACGCGCTGCCCGATGCCGACGAGGCCACCGCCCTGTACGCCTTCGACCGCTGGCGCGACGAGAGTGGCCTTGTGCTGGGCACCGCGCATGCGGGAGTGGCGCTCGAACGTCCATCGTGCCCGCTGCTGTGCATGGCCTCGACCGTCGACGACGACGTCCCGCCTGCGGTCACTGCGGCGCTGGCGGCGGCATGGGGCGCCGACCTCCTGCGGTTGCCCGCGGCCAGTCACGTCGGCCCATTGCTCGGGCGCGGCGCAGCCGCTGCAGCGCAACAGGCATTGGCATGGTGCCGGGATCGGTAAAGCAGACCAACGCCAGCCCGGACACGAGCCGGGATACAGGCAGCGGCGATCCACTGCTCTTGCGAATCCCCATTCCCCAATCCCGGCCCTTATAGTGGCCGTTTTCGGACACGGAGCAACGCGATGCGCCGCACCCTGTGTTTCCTCGCCGCCATTGCGTTCGCGGCCGGTGCCGCGCAAGCCGCGGAACTGCGCCTGCTGACCGCGGCGCGCATCCACACCTCCGATCCGGCGTCGTCGACGGCCGAGGCGCTGGTCTGGGACGCCTCCGGCCGCATCCTCGCGGTCGGCAGCGCCGAAGACCTGCGCGGACGTCATCCACAGGCCGAGACAATGGACCTCGGCGATGCGGTGGTGATCCCCGGCCTGATCGACGCGCACGCGCACCTGATGAATCTCGGCTACGCGCTGATGAGTGCGGATCTGGCCGGCGCGCGCAGCAAGGACGAGGTGATCGAGCGCCTGCGCACCTACGCCGACGCGTTGCCCGATGGCGCCTGGCTGCGCGGGCGCGGCTGGGACCAGAACCTGTGGCCGGAAAAGGCGTTCCCGACCGCGGCCGATCTCGACGCGGCGTTCCCCGACATCCCGGTGTGGCTGGAGCGCGTCGACGGCCATGCCGGCTGGGCCAACTCGGCCGCGTTGCGCGCCGCCGCGCAACGGGACGGCACCCCCGCGCTCGACGGCGACTGGCAGCCGGACGGCGGCCGCATCGTGCGCGAGGACGGCGCACCCAGCGGCGTGTTCGTCGATGCGGCGATGGCGCTGGTGGAGGATGCGATCCCGGCGGCGGACGCGGCGCTGCGCGAACAGGCACTGGAGCGCGCGCTGGCCGCGGCGGTGCGCAACGGCCTGACCGGCGTGCACGACATGGGCGTTTCGCGCGCCGACCTGGCGCTGTACCGCCGCTTCGCCGGCGCGGGACGCCTGCCGCTGCGGGTGTCGGCCTACGCCGACGGCGATGGCGATGCGCTCGACGACCTGTGCCGCGACGGTCTGTACCGGCACGCGGACGGTCGCCTGCGCATGCAGGGCGTCAAGCTGTACATGGACGGCGCGCTCGGCAGTCGCGGCGCCGCGCTGCTTGCCGACTACAGTGACGAGCCCGGCAACGACGGCTTGCTGCTGACCGAGCCGAAGGCGTTCGCCGCCGCGGTGCGCAAGGCCCGCGGCTGCGGCGTGCAGGTCGCCACGCACGCGATCGGCGACCGCGGCAACCGCCTCGTGCTCGATACCTACGCCGAAGCGCTCGGCGCGCGCGCCGAAGGCGATCATCGCTGGCGCGTCGAGCACGCGCAGATCGTGGCGTTGGAGGATATCCCGCGCTTCGCGCAGCTGCGCGTCATCGCGTCCATGCAGCCCACGCACGCCACCTCCGACATGCCCTGGGCCGGCGATCGCCTCGGCGAGGAGCGGCTTGCGGGCGCCTACGCCTGGCGGCGTTTCCTCGACGCCGGCACGCGGCTGGTGCTGGGCTCCGATTTTCCGGTGGAGTCGGTCGATCCGCGCCTGGGCCTGTACGCCGCCGCGACGCGGCAGGATCGCGACGGACGGCCGCCGGGCGGCTGGCTTGCCGAGCAGAAGCTCACGGCCGCCGAGGCGTTGCGGGGGTTCACCGCCGACGCCGCCTACGCCGGCCGCGCCGAGGACGAGGTCGGGCGCCTGTCGCCGGGCCTGCGCGCCGACTTCGTGGTGCTGGCGGAGGATCCGCTGACGGTGCCGGTCGAGCGTCTCGACGAGCTGACGATCCTGTCGACCTGGGTGGACGGGGTACCGGTATACGAGGCGGAATGACGCCGAAGCGGAAGGTTGCCCGGCTTCGGCGCCTGAAGCAGCGGAGCAAGCTCCGCTCTACCAGCCGATCTCGCCATGCACCACGCTGACCGCGTGGCCGCCGGACCAGATCTCGCCGTCGGCGTCGACCTGCAGTTCCAGCGTCGCGTCGTAGCCAACCTCGCGGCCCTGGCTGGCGCGATAGCGGCCGTCCGCGCCCGGCAGCGCATCGCGCGTGGCCAGCCATGCCGCCAGGGTGGCATTGGCTGCGCCCGAGGCGGCATCCTCGAACCGCGCGGGTGCGCCGACCCAGGCACGCACGGCCAAGTCGTAGCCGCTGCCGGCGTCGGCGCGCGCGAACACGCACAGGCCCATGCTCTCGGTCGACTCGGCCAGCAGGCCGATCGCATCCCAGTCCGGGGTCGCGCCGCGCAGGGTGCCCTCGTCGGCGAGTTCGGCCAGCCACCAGCGGCGGCCGCCGTCCATCAGCGCCGGCGGCAGCCGCCCCGGCAGCAGGCCGTCGAGGGCGTGGCGCAGGCGCGGATCGCCGCGTTCGGTGGTCTCCAGCACGCTGGCGCGCGGCGTGCGCACCGCGATCGTGCGTGCGGCGCCGTCGCCCAGCACCCGCAACGGCAGCAGGCCGGCGATGCCCTCCTGCACCAGCAGGCCGTCGCGCGGCGCGATGCGGCCGGCCTCGAGCAGCGCGTGCGCGGTGCCGACGCTGGGGTGGCCGGCGAACGGCACCTCGCGGCGCGGGCTGAACATGCGGATGCGGTAATCGGCTTCCGCGCTGGTCGGCGGGAACACGAAGGTGGTTTCCGGCAGGCGGGTCCAGCGTGCGATCGCCTGCATGGTGTCGTCGTCCATGCCCTCGGCATCGAAGACCACGGCGAGCGGATTGCCGGCGCCCGGACGATCGGCGAACACGTCCAGCTGCACGAAGCGGCGTGAAGTCATGGGGGAGGCAGGTTGTGGGAGGGGGAGATCGCGCAGCTTACCAATCGGGGCGGCCGTGGCGATGCCCGTGGGTTCCAGGCGCCGCCATGGAGCCGGGGTTTGCCCGGCGGTGCCGGACGCCGGAACCGGCAGCAGCGGAGCAAGCTCCGCTCTACAATGCGCAGCTTCGTGCGTCCATTCCGGATGCTTTCGCCGTGCCGCCGCCGATGCCTTTTCCAGACCCTTCGCAGACCCGCTGGATCGTTCTCAAGTTCGGTGGCACCAGCGTGTCGCAACGCGCGCGCTGGGACACCATCGGCCATCTGGCGCAGGCGCGGGGCCGGCAGCACGACGCGCGCGTGCTGGTGGTCGTCTCGGCGCTGGCCGGTACGACCAACGCGCTGCAGGCCATCGCCGATGGCGTCGAGGATCCGTCGGCGCATGTCGCGGCGCTGGCGCAGCGGCATCGCGATTTCGCCGCCGAACTCGGGCTCGACGCCGATGCGGTGCTGCAGGAGCGGCTGGCCGTGCTGCACGCACTGGCCGCGGACGTACGCGCCGCCACGCGCCCGCTCGACTGGCAGGCCGAGCTGCTGGCGCAGGGCGAGCTGCTGTCCTCGACGCTCGGCGCCGCGTACCTGCGCACGCAAGGGCTGGAGTTTGGCTGGTGCGACGCCCGCGACTGGCTCGACGCGCTGGCGCTGCCGAACCAGAGCGAGTGGTCGCGGCGGCTGTCGGTGGCGTGCCGGCGCGAAGCCGACGACGCCTGGCGCGCGCGCTTCGCCGCGCAGCCGGCGCCGCTGCTGCTCACCCAGGGTTTCATCGCCCGCCACGGCGACGGCGGTACCGCGGTGCTCGGCCGCGGCGGCTCCGACACCTCGGCGGCGCTGTTCGGCGCGCTGCTGCGCGCGCGGCGGGTCGAGATCTGGACCGACGTGCCCGGCATGTTCAGCGCCAATCCGCGCGAGGTGCCGGACGCCCGCCTGCTGACGCGCCTGGACTACGCCGAGGCGCAGGAAATCGCGACCACCGGCGCCAAGGTGCTGCATCCGCGCGCGCTCGGCCCCTGCCGCGATGCCGGGGTGCCGCTGGCGATCCTCGATACCGCGCGTCCGGACCTGCCGGGCACGGCGATTGACTCCACTGCCGCCGCCACCGTGCCGGGGGTCAAGGCGATCAGCCGCCGCAACGGCATCGTGCTGGTGTCGATGGAGACGGTGGGCATGTGGCAGCAGGTCGGCTTCCTGGCCGAAGTGTTCGAGCGCTTCCGCGTGCACGGCCTCTCGATCGACCTGATCGGATCGTCGGAAACCAACGTCACCGTCTCGCTCGATCCCAACGACAACCTGGTCAGCACCGACGTGCTCGCGCGCCTCTCGGAGGATCTGGCGCGGTTCTGCCGGGTCAAGGTGATCGCGCCGTGCGCGGCGATCACCCTGGTCGGGCGCGGCATGCGCTCGCTGCTGCACAAGCTGTCGGACGTGTGGGCGGCGTTCGGGCGCGAGCGCGTGCACCTGATCTCGCAGTCGTCGAACGACCTCAACCTGACCTTCGTCATCGACGAGGCCGACGCCGAGGGCCTGCTGCCGCAGTTGCACGCGCAGCTGATCGGCAGCGGCGCGATGCCGGTGCGCAACGTCGAGGTGTTCGGCCCGCGCTGGCGCGAGATCGCCGGTGCCCTGCGCCCGCGCGAAACGCCGTGGTGGCGCGCCGAACGCGAACGCCTGCTGGCGCTGGCGACGCCCGGCGCGCCGCGCTACGTCTACCATCTGCCCACGGTGCGCGCCCGCGCCCGCGCGCTGGCGGCGATCGAAGCGGTCGATCGCCGCTACTACGCGATCAAGGCCAATCCGCACCCGGCGATCCTCGCCGCACTGGTGGAGGAGGACTTCGGGCTGGAATGCGTGTCGCTGGCGGAACTGCGGCATGTGTTCGATGCGGTGCCGGGGCTGGCGCCCGACCGCGTCCTGTTCACGCCCAGCTTCGCGCCGCGCGCCGAATACGATGCGGCATTCGCACTCGACGCGACGGTGACGCTGGACAACGTCGAGGCACTGCAGCGCTGGCCGGAGACCTTCCGCGGCCGCGCGCTGTGGCTGCGCGTCGACCTCGGCCGCGGCGAGGGCCACCACGAGAAGGTGCGCACCGGCGGGCTGGCGTCCAAGTTCGGCCTGCCGGTCGCGCGGATCGAGGAATTCCTCACGGCCGCGCGTGCGCTCGACGCACGCGTCACCGGCCTGCATGCGCACCTGGGCAGCGGCGTGGAGACGGCGCAGCACTGGCGCTCGGTCTGCGACGAACTCGGCGGGATCGCCGAGCGCATCGGCAGCATCGAAACCATCGACATCGGCGGCGGCCTGCCGATTCCTTACCAGGACGACGACGAGCCGTTCGACCTCGACGCCTGGAGCGCCGGCCTGGCCGAGGTGAGGTCCGCCTATCCGAACTACCGCCTGGCGATCGAGCCCGGTCGCTACCTGGTGGCCGAGTCCGGCGTGCTGCTGATGACCGCGACGCAGGTGGTGGAGAAGGGCGGGATCCGCCGTGTCGGCGCCGATGCCGGCATGAACGCGCTGCTGCGTCCGGCGCTGTACGACGCCTATCACGGCGTCCACAACCTGACGCGGCTGGAGGAAGCGGCCGACGCCGCCTTCGACGTGGTCGGACCGATCTGCGAATCCGGCGACGTCTTCGGCAAGCAGCGCCGGCTGCCGGCGGCCACGGCCGAGGGCGACGTGCTGCTGGTCGCCGACACCGGCGCCTACGGCTTCGCCATGGCCAACACCTACAACCTGCGGGCGCTGCCGGCAGAGGAGGTGCTGGCATGAGCGGCTGGACGTTCGCCCGCGACGCGATCCGCGCGTTCCGTTTCGTGCGCTGCGGCTTCGACCCGCAAAGCGGCGTGGCGCAACTGGTCTACGCCTTCGACGACGGCCCGGAGCTGGTGGAGACGGTGACCGTGCCGGGGGCGCCGTTCTCGCTGGACGCGGCGCGCGCCGCGGCCGCCGGACGCGCGCTGCGTCTGCTGCACCTGGTCGCCGGGGTGAGCTACTACAAGGCCGCGGTGCCGGAGGAGATCCGTGTCGACGATGACGCAATCGATGCGGATACCGCGGCGTTGCTGGAAGAGATCTACGTGCACGGCCTGGGCGAGTTCGCCTATCGCAACGGACTGGACCTGCATGGGCGGATCAGCTTCCCGGCAGCCTCTGTAGGAGGGGCTTCAGCCCCGACAGCGCCAGACAGCCCCATCGGTGGCGGCCTTGATGAACGCGCCGCCGCGCATCGTGAAGGGAAACAACGGCAGACATCCGCCGTCGGCTTGCACGGGGTCGGGGCTGAAGCCCCTCCTGCAGGGGAGGCATCTCCCGCCATCGGCCTGCGCCCGCACGCGCTGGTCGCGATCGGCGGCGGCAAGGATTCGCTGGTGTCGATCGAGGCGCTGCGCGCGGCCGGCGTGGCGCAGACGGTCACCTGGATCGGTGGCTCGCAGCTGATCCGCGCGTGCGCCGAACGCACCGGCCTGCCGACGCTCAACATCGGCCGACAACTGGCGCCGGAGCTGTTCGACTACAACCGCCAGGGGGCCTGGAACGGCCATATACCGGTGACCGCGATCAACTCGGCGATCCTCGCTTTCGCCGCGATCCTGCACGGCGTCGACCAGGTGGTGTTCTCCAACGAGCGCTCGGCCAGCTACGGCAGCCTGATCGAAGGCACCGGCGAGGTGAACCACCAGTGGTCGAAGGGCTGGGCGTTCGAACGCGACTTCGGCGCATACCTGCAGCGGCAGGTCGCCGCCGACCTGCGCTACTACTCGCTGCTGCGCCCGTTCTCGGAACTGGCGGTGGCGCGGCAGTTCGCCAGGAGCGACCGCTACGACGCGCATTTCTCCAGCTGCAACCGCAACTTCCATCTGCTCGGCGAGCGTCCGGTCAACCGCTGGTGTGGGATCTGCCCGAAATGCCACTTCGTGTTCCTGGCGCTGGCGCCATTCATGCCCAAGCCGCGGCTGGTGGCGATCTTCGGCCGCAACCTGCTCGACGACGCGGAGCAGATCCCCGGCTACGACGCGTTGCTGGAATACCGCGATCACAAGCCGTTCGAATGCGTCGGCGAGGGCCGCGAGTCGCGGGCCGCGCTCGCGGCGCTGGCGCAGCGGCCGGAGTGGCGCGAGGATGCGGTGGTGCGGCGTTTCGCGCGCGAGATCGCGCCGCAGCTCGACGCCGATGCGCTGGCGATCGCGCCATTGCTGCAGATCGACGACGAGCACCGGATCCCGGTGCCGCTGTGGGAGCGGTTGCATGCGCATTTCGCAGCTTGAGGGGCGCCGCGTCGCGCTGTGGGGATGGGGCCGCGAGGGACGGGCGGCCTATCGCGCGTTGCGCGATAGGGAATCGGGAATCGGGAATCGGGAATCGGGAAAGAACAAGCCGCCGGCATCGCTGACGCTGTTCTGCAATCCCGACGAAGTGATGGAAGCGCGCGCGCTCGGCGACGACGCGCTGACCGTCGAGACCGAGGCCAGCGCCGAACGGCTGGCGGCGTTCGACGTGGTGATCAAGTCGCCCGGCATCAGCGCCTACCGCCCCGAAGCGCTGGCCGCGGCGGAGCGGGGCACGCGCTTCGTCGGCGGCACCGCGCTGTGGTTCGCCGAGCGCGCCGACGCGCGCACGCTGTGCGTCACCGGCACCAAGGGCAAGAGCACCACCAGCGCGCTGCTGGCGCACCTGCTGCGCGCCGGCGGGCAACGCACCGCATTGGCGGGCAACATCGGCCTGCCGTTGCTGGAACTGATCGGCGACGAGGCCGACGCCTGGGTGATCGAACTGTCCAGCTACCAGACCCGCGACGTCGCGGCCTCCGGCGTGCGGCCGGAGATCGCGGTGGTCACCAACGTCTTTCCGGAGCACCTGGACTGGCACGGCGGCGAGCAGCGCTACGTCGAGGACAAGCTGGCGCTCGTGGCCGAGGCGCGCCCGCGCGTGGCGGTGCTCAATGCCGACGATCCGAGACTGAATGCCCTGGGCAAACGGATCGAATCGGGTGTGGGAGTGACGGCCGGTGCGGAAGGAAGTCGCGACTTCCCGGCGGCGGCATGCCGCCGCCACTCCCACAGTGGGGGCGGTGCGGCCGGCGTGGTGCGGTGGTTCAACCATGCCGACGGCTGGCACCTGCGCGGCGACATGCTCCATCGTGGCGAGGTGGCCGTGCTCGACACCGCCGGGCTGCCGCTGCCCGGCCGCCATAACCGCGGCAACCTGTGCGCGGCGCTGGCGGCGATCGACGCGTTCGGCCTCGATGCCGCCGCGCTGGCGCCGCACGCCGCCTCGTTCGCGCCGCTGCCGCACCGGCTGCAGGCGCTGGGCGAGCACGACGGCATCGTCTGGGTCAACGATTCGATCAGCACCACGCCGCACGCCAGCCTGGCGGCGCTGGAGGTGTACCGCGATACGCGCGTGGCGATCCTGCTCGGCGGCCACGACCGCGGCGTGGACTGGGGTGCGTTCGCCGATCGCCTGCGCGAGCGGCCGCCGCATGCGGTGGTCACGATGGGGCAGAACGGACCGAGGATTCACGATACGCTCGCCGCGGCGGCGGATGGACGATGGCGGCTCCGCGCCGCGGACGACCTGGCCGCGGCAGTCGAGGCCGCCCGCGCCGCGCTCGGCGAGGCGGGTGGGGTGATCCTGCTCTCGCCGGGCGCACCCAGCTTCGGCCCGTATCGCGACTACACCGAACGCGGCCGCCATTTCGCCGCGCTGGGCGGCTTCGATCCGGACGCGATCACGGCGATTCCGGGCCTCGGTATCGCCTGACGATCGCGCCCGCCGCGCAGCCCGTAGAGCGGAGCTTGCTCCGCTGGCGCGTGTCCGGCGCCGGCGACCAGGAGCAGCCGAGCAAGCTCGGCTCTACGTGGCAGGAGCCTCGAATCGATTCGCGACGACATCGCCGTAGAGCGGAGCTTGCTCCGCTGCGCCGTGTCCGGCGCCGGCGACCAGGAGCAGCCGAGCAAGCTCGGCTCTACGGAGGGCGTCCCGGATCGAGCTGCGACCATGCCTTCGTGGGACGGAACTTGCTCTGCCACCTTGCGTCGGCGCCGATAATCAGCAACCGGGTACGCCCGCTGCGGAGGCCGCCGCAATCCACGGCAGCGCGCCTCACCCGATGCGCATGTGATCGCGTTAGGCTCGCGATTCAGCACAGGAAAGGAACCGACCATGCCCCGGATTACGTTCGCGATGCTGTTGTGGCCGCTGTTTGCCGCTGCTTCCGCCGCTGCATCGGCGGCGTCCAGGGTCGATCCGGTCGAATGGACCATCGGCGAGGAGACCTTCAGCGGCGTTCTGGTCTACGACGATGCCGTAAGCGGCCCGCGCCCGGGCCTGGTGATGGTGCCGAACTGGATGGGGGTGAGCGATCACGCGGTCGCGCGTGCGCGCACGCTGGCCGGCGACGATTACGTGGTGCTGGTGGCCGATATGACGAGCGTGCCGCCCGGCGTGCATTCGTCATGATCGACGCCTTTTTCGAGGAGCTCTTCGAGCCCGGGGAAAACTGACGGGCCGCACGCCACGAACTCCCTGCCGGGTGCAGCGACCGTTCGCGCCCGGCGGTCGCTGCGGCGCGGCTAGCTGCGCCGCTCCACCGCGTAGCGGGCGAGCCCGCGCAGGGCGGCGACCGCGGCGTTGTCCGGCAGCCGCCCGAGCGCACGTTCGGCGGCTTCGGCGTATTCGCGCGCACGGCCGCGGCTGTAGCCGAGCCCGTCGGTGGCCTCGATCGCGGCCAGCACCTCCGCCATCGCGTCGCTGTCGCCGTTTTCGACGATGCCGCGCAGGCGCTCGCGGACCGGCGCCTCCGATCGCGCCATCGCGTGGATCAGCGGCAGGGTCGCCTTGCCCTCGGCAAGATCGTCGCCCAGGTTCTTGCCCAGCTCGTCGGCGTCGGCGGTGTAGTCGAGCACGTCGTCGGCGATCTGGAACGCGTAGCCCAGCTGCAGGCCATAGTCGTACAGCGCCTGCTGGGCGGCGGCGTCGGCGCCGGCGGCCAATGCGCCCAGCCGGGTGCCGGCGGCAAACAGCACCGCGGTCTTGCGTTCGATCACGTCGAGGTAGGCGGCTTCGTCGGTGTCGGGGTTGCGCACGTGCAGCAGCTGCAGCACCTCGCCCTCGGCGATGCGGTTGGTGGTGTCGGCGAGGATCCGCATCACTTCCATCCGGTCCAGCTCGACCATCAGCTGGAAGCTGCGCGAATACAGGAAATCGCCCACCAGCACGCTGGCGGCGTTGCCCCAGATGGCGTTGGCGGTGCGGCGGCCGCGGCGCAGGTCGGACTCGTCGACCACGTCGTCGTGCAGCAGGGTGGAGGTATGGATGAATTCGACGATCGCCGCCAACTGGTGGTGCTCCGGCCCGCCGCCGCCGCAGGCGCGCCCGGCCAGGGCGACCAGCATCGGCCGCAGGCGCTTGCCGCCGGCGGAGACGATGTGCTCGGCGACCTGGTTGATCAATACCACCTCCGAAGCCAGGCGGCGGCGGATCAGGGCGTCGACAGCGGCCATGTCCGGCGCGGCCAGGGCCTGGATCGCGGCCAGACCGGGGGTTTTCACGAGATTGGCCTGGTCCATGGGGTCGCCGTGCCGGGGGAGCCGGGATTATACGGGCCGGCGCAGGGCGCTCCGACGCGCCGGCACGGCATTCCCCTACGCCGGATCGGGAGCGGCTCGGATAGCCGGGTGCCGACCGCTATAATCCAATCGTCCTCGCCGCTTCCGGCAAGCAATCAAAGGAACCTCTTTCATGGCCCGTGGCATCAACAAGGCGATCCTGGTCGGCAATCTCGGCAACGACCCCGAAACCAAGTACACCCAGGGCGGCATGGCCATCACCAAGATCAGCCTGGCCACCACCAGCGTGCGCAAGGACCGCGACGGCAACAGCCAGGAGAACACCCAGTGGCACCGGGTCACCTTCTTCGGCAAGCTCGGCGAGATCGCCGCCGAATACCTGCGCAAGGGTTCGCAGGTCTACATCGAGGGCGAGATCCGCTACGACAAGTACACCGGCCAGGACGGCGTGGAGAAGTATTTCACCGAGATCGTGGCCAACGAGATGCAGATGCTCGGCGGCCGCGGCGAAGGCGGCGGTGGTGGCGGTGGCGAACGTCCTGCGCGTCCGCAGCGACAGGAGTCGGCGGCGCCGCGCAAGCAGCCGTCCTCGCAACCGGCGCCGATGGATGATTTCTCGGACGACGACATCCCGTTCTGAGCGGGCGCTGCGGGAACCCGGATCGCCGCACGGTCCGGGGCTGTTCTACTTGAACGTCGAGACGGGATGCCGACCTGACTGGTCACTGGCAGCGCCGGAATCGTCGTGGAGCGGATCGCCGGCGCAGCGACGAAAATCACGTCGTGAATGGGGGAGAGCGGCCGCGCCGTGCCGTTCGGTCGCCACGATGGCGGCCGCTTGGCCTTCGGTCGCCGGCGCTGACATACACTAGGCGCCTTTCCGGTAAGGATTCAGGAGGGTACTGCATGAAATTCCAACCGATTGCCCTGGCGATTGCGTTGTCGGCCTGCGCCGGCGTCGCCGCCGCGCAGCAGCCGCAACCACAGCCGCAGCAGGCGGCGCAGCCGCAAGCGCAGCAACAGCAACTGACGCCGGAGCAGCAGGCACAGTTGCAGCGCCAGGACGCGGACATGACCCGGGCCGCGCAGCAGGTGGTGCAGATGATCGACGCCAACCGTGCCGGCGAGGTCTGGGACATGTCCACCGCGGCGGTCAAGCGGATGATCCCGCGCGACAGCTTCGTGCAGCAGGTCACCGGCGACCGCGAGCGGCTCGGCGCGCCGAGCGCCCGTGGCGACGCGGTGGTGTCGCGGTCGCAGTTCCAGGCCGGCGGCGAAGTCCCGGAGGGGATCTACATCAACGTCGCCTTCCCGACCAGGTTCGCCAGCAGCGAACAGCCGGTGCGCGAGCTGGTGTCGTTCCGCCTGGACGAGGACAAGGTCTGGCGCGTTTCCGGCTACAGCCTGCGTTGACCTTGCTTGCCGCTGATCGCCCGCGACGGGATCCATGCATGGATCCCGTTGTCGTGTCCAGGTCCGACCGGCGCCGGTTTCCGGATGGCTGGCGGCGAGCGCCGAGCCTGATGGCCTTTCCGGCCGGCATCCGGCCACCGAAGACCGCGTGATCCGATGACCGAGACGCCCGCCGCGCCCAAGCGCTCCGCGATCGACCGCTTCCTCAACATCGTCGAATCGGGCGGCAATGCGCTGCCGCACCCGGCGACGTTGTTCGCGATCCTGGCCCTGGTGGTGATCGTGCTGTCGTGGATCACCTCGCAGCTCGGCCTGTCGGTGCAGCATCCGACCACCGGCGAAACCATCACCCCGGTCAACCTGCTGAGCGTGGCGGGGCTGCACCGCATCCTCACCGGGCTGGTCACCAACTTCACCAGCTTCGCGCCGCTGGGCACGGTGCTGGTGTCGCTGATCGGCATCGGCGTGGCCGAGCATTCGGGCCTGATCGGTGCCGCGCTGCGGCAGCTGGTCCTGGCGGCGCCGCGTTTCCTGCTCACGCCGGTGATGGTGTTCGCCGGGGTGATGTCGAACATGGCCAGCGAGATCGGCTACGTGCTGCTGGTGCCGCTGGCCGGGCTGGTGTTCCTGGCCGCCAACCGTCATCCGATCCTGGGCATGGCCGCCGCGTTCGCCGGCGTGTCGGGCGGCTACTCGGCCAATCTGCTGCTGGGCACGATCGATCCGCTGCTGGCGGGGCTTTCGCAGGAGGCGGCCCAGATCATCGACCCGGCGTACACCGTCAGCCCGGCGGCGAACTGGTACTTCATGATCGTGTCGACCTTCCTGGTCACGGGCCTGGGCTGGTGGGTGACCGAGCGGGTGGTCGCGCGACGCTTCCCAGACGCGCCGAAGGAGGACGCCGACGGCGGGATCGAGCCGATGACGCGCGAGGAGCGGCGCGGCCTGCTGTTCGCGCTCGTCGCCAGCGCCGTGCTGACCGCGCTGGTGCTGTGGGGCACGGTGCCGGCCGACGGCTTCCTGCGCAATCCCGAGGACGGCGACCTGCTCAACTCGCCGTTCCTGCAGGGCATCGTCGCGCTGATCTTCGCCTACGGCGTGGTCGCCGGGGTCGCCTACGGCATCGGCGCCGGGACCATCCGCAGCGACCAGGACGTCATCAAGGGCATGGGCCAGAGCATGAGCACGCTCGGCGTGTACCTGGTGCTGGTGTTCTTCGCCGCGCAGTTCGTCGCCTTCTTCAACTGGACCCAGCTCGGGCTGATCTTCGCCGTCAACGGCGCCGGGGTGCTGGCGCAGCTGCAGCTGCCGGGGATCGTGCTGTTCGCCGCCTTCATCCTGCTGACCGCCTGCGCCAACCTGTTCATGGGCTCGGCCTCGGCCAAGTGGGCGCTGATGGCGCCGGTGTTCATCCCGATGTTCATGCTGCTCGGCTACTCGCCCGAGCTCACCCAGATCGGCTATCGCATCGGCGATTCGGTGACCAACATCGTCTCGCCGATGATGAGCTACTTCGCATTGATCATCGCCTTCCTGCAGCGCTACGAACCGAAGGCGGGCATCGGCACGGTGGTGGCGGTGATGCTGCCGTATTCGATCACCTTCCTGATCGGCTGGACGATCCTGTTCTCGATCTGGATGGCGATCGGCGCGCCGATCGGGCCGGGGTCGCCGCTGCAGTACATCCCGGCCGGTTGATCGCGGCCCCGTGCGGCGACCGCGAAAGCGGACGCATGAAGCCTTTCGATTTCCTGCCGACGACCGCCGTGACCAAGCCTTGCTGATCACCCGTCCGCTCCCGCCCGACACCGACCTGCTCGCGGTCCATCGCCTGGCCCCGGCGCGCTACCCGCTGCTGTTGCAGTCGGTCGCCCACGGCACGGCGCAGGCGCGCTGGGACCTGCTGCTGCTGGCGAGCGGGCCGTCGCTGCGGCTCGATCCCGACGGCATCACCCGCGACGCCGACGGGGAAGTGGTCGACGGCGGCTTCCTGGACGCGCTCGACGCGCGCTGGCGTGAGCTGCGGTTGCCGCGCGAGGAACCGCGCTGGCCGTTCCGCGGCGGCTGGGCGCTGTTCCTGGGATACGAACTGGCGGGGCAGGTGGAGCCGGTGCTGCGGCTGCCCGCCGCGGCCGGAGCGTTGCCGGTGGCATGCGCGCTGCGCTGCCCGGCGGCGGTCCTGCGCGACCACGCCACCGGCGAATGCGTCGCCCTGGCCGAACGCGGGCATGAGGCGCTGCTGGAGCGGATCGCCGCCGACTCGGTCGCCGGTTACTCGCTCCGCGTGCCGGCATGGCGCGCGCCGCGGACGCTGCACGAGGACGATGGCGATGCCTTCGTCGCCGGCGTCGCACGGATCCTCGGTTATCTCGCCGCCGGCGACGTGTTCCAGGTCAACCTGTCGCGCGCCTGGCATGCGCGCTTCGACGCGTCGCCGGATCCGGCCGCCCTGTACGCGCGCCTGCGCGCGGTCAGCCCGGCGCCGTTCTCGGGGCTGTTCGCCGACGCGAGGTGCACCGTGGTCAGCGCGTCGCCGGAACGGCTGGTATCGGTCCGCGGCGACCTGGTCGAGACCCGCCCGATCGCCGGCACCCGCCCGCGCCTGGAGGGCGACGACGACGCGGCGCGGGTGCGCGAACTGGCCGGGCATCCGAAGGAGCGCGCCGAGCACGTGATGCTGGTCGACCTGGAGCGCAACGACCTCGGCCGCGTCTGCGTGCCGGGCAGCGTCGAGGTCGACGAGCTGATGACGGTGGAGAGCTACGCCCAGGTGCACCACATCGTCAGCAACGTGCGCGGGCGTCTGCGTGCCGGAGCCACGCCGGGCGAGGTGATCGCGGCGGTGTTTCCCGGCGGCACCATCACCGGCTGCCCCAAGGTGCGTTGCATGCAGATCATCGCCGAACTCGAGGCGAGCGGCCGCGGCGCCTACACCGGTGCGATGGGCTGGCTGAACCGCGACGGCGACCTCGACCTGAACATCCTCATCCGCAGCGCCGAGGTCGAAGGCGACGTGCTGCGTTTCCGCACCGGCGCCGGCATCGTCGCCGACTCCGACCCGCTGCGGGAGCTCGAGGAGACGCGCGCCAAGGCGCGCGGCATGCTGCGGGCGCTGGGTTCGTGATGCACGGGCATGGTTGTGATTGCGCGCGCGTCGGAAAGGGCTGTTTGGCGGGGCTATTCATTGGCGGCAGCCGTGGCGACGGCCCGTCCCTCACCGCAGCGGAAGGGGCTGCCTGGCGCGGCGACGGCCCCGTTTTCGCTGCAGCGGAGAAGGCTGTCTGGCGCGGCGCGGTATCCTGAGGGCATGAATCCAGTTCCGAAATTTCATGGAGGTGCCGGTGGGCGGCTCCGGTAAGGGCAGGCGCGCGATCGGCGCCCTCTTCGTGCTGTCGGCGCTCGCCGCCGGTGCGCTGGCGTACTGGGCGTATGCGCGCTACCAGGCGTTCGTCGACGGCCCGCTGTCCGGCATCGACGCCGGCGATACCGTGCTGGTCGAGCGCGGCGACTCCTTCCAGCGCGTGCTGGCGAAGTTGCGCGACGCCGGCGTGCGCGACGGGCACGAGCTCGAGTGGCGGCTGCTGGGGCGGCGGCTCGGCGCCGCCGGCCACCTGCAGGTGGGCGAGTACGCGCTCGAGCCCGGCATCAGCGCGCGCGAGGTGCTGCTGCGGATGCGCGACGGCAAGGTCGTCCGCCACCGTTTCACCCTCGTCGAGGGCTGGAACATCCGCGAACTGCGCGCCGCCCTGGAGCGCGCCGATCCGCTGCTGAACGAGACCGCCGAACTCGACGACGCGGCGCTGATGGCCAAGCTGGGCCACCCCGGCGCCCATCCGGAAGGCCGCTTCCTGCCCGAGACCTACCTGTACACCCGCGGCGACAGCGACCTCGACCTGCTCGGCCGCGCGAACACGGCGCTGGAGGCCGCGCTCGACGCCGCCTGGGCATCGCGCGCCGAGGACCTGCCGCTGGCGTCCCGGGAGGAGGCGCTGGTCCTGGCCTCGATCATCGAGAAGGAAACCGGCATCGCCGAAGAGCGCGGCGAGATCGCCGGTGTGTTCGCGCGCCGGCTGCAGGCCGGCATGCGCCTGCAGACCGACCCGACGGTGATCTACGGCATCGGCAGCGGCTACGACGGCAACATCCGCCGTCGCGACCTGCAGACCGACACCCCCTACAACACCTATACCCGCGACGGCCTGCCGCCGACGCCGATCGCGATGGCCGGCGCCGAGGCGATCCACGCGGCGACCCATCCGGCGCCCGGCGACACCCTGTACTTCGTCGCCGTCGGCGACGGCAGCGGCCGACACGTGTTCTCGCGCACCTACGCCGAACACAACGCCGCCGTGCGCCAGTACGTGCAGCGTTATCGCGAACGCTTCGCGCCGGATTCGCAATGACCCGGCTGCCTTCCCATTCCCGCTTCGTATCGCTGGAAGGCGGCGAGGGCGCCGGCAAGACCACGGTGCTCGACGCACTGCGCGACGCGTTGCGAAGTAGCGGCGATGACGTGGTGTGCACGCGCGAGCCGGGCGGCACCCCGCTGGCGGAGATGATCCGCGACCTGCTGCTCGACCCCGACCACGAGCCGCCCGCCGC
The DNA here is from genome assembly GCF_041300785.1 of Luteimonas salinilitoris. NCBI lineage: Bacteria > Pseudomonadati > Pseudomonadota > Gammaproteobacteria > Lysobacterales > Lysobacteraceae > Luteimonas > Luteimonas salinilitoris. The sequence goes on along the minus strand of NZ_JBFWIB010000003.1, from coordinate 253,791 downwards.
CGAGACCGAGCTGCTGTTGATGTTCGCCGCGCGCGCGCAGCACGTGCGCGAGACCATCCGTCCGGCGCTCGAGCGCGGCGCCTGGGTGCTCTGCGACCGCTTCACCGATTCCAGCTACGCCTACCAGGGCGGCGGCCGCGGGCTGGACGCCGGCTTCATCGCCGCGCTCGAGCGGCACGCGGTCGGTCTGCAACCGGGGCTGACCCTGCTGCTCGACATCGACGTGGACCGCATCGAACGCGAGCGTGACGACTTCTTCGAGCGCGTGCGCGCCGGCTACCGGGCGCGCGCCGCCGCCGAGCCGGACCGCTTCCGCGTGATCGACGCCGCGCAGGCCGCCGACGCGGTCGCCGCCGAGGCGGTACGGCAGCTGCAGGCATGGCGGGCGCGGGCATGACCGGGGACTTCGCGCCCTGGCAGCAGCGCGTCTACGACCGCGCCGTCGAAGCCCTGGACAGCGGGCGCATGGGTCACGCCCTGCTGCTGTGCGGCCCGGCGCTGCTGGGCAAGCGTGCGGTCGCCGAGCGGCTGGCGCAGCACGTGCTGGGCTGCGGGCAGGATCCGCGCACGCAACGGCTGTTCGCGGCCGGCACCCACCCCGACTACAGCGCGATCGGTTTCATTCCGACCAAGGACGGCAGCCGCCTGCGCAGCGAGATCGTGATCGAGCAGATCCGTGAGCTGTCCGCCAAGCTGAACCTGACGCCGCAGTACGGCGCCTCCCGGGTCGCGTTGATCGATCCGGCCGACGCCATCAACCACGCCGCCTGCAACGCGCTGCTCAAGACCCTGGAGGAACCGCATCCCGGCCGCTACCTGTGGCTGGTCGCGGCCAATCCGATGCGGCTGCCGGCGACGATCCGCAGCCGCTGCCAGCGGCTGGAATTCCGCCTGCCGCCGCACGACGAGGCGCTGGCCTGGCTGCAGGCGCAAGGGCATTCCGCGGACGCCGCCGGCGAGGCACTCGATGCCGCCCGCGGCCATCCCGGGCTCGCCGACGCCTGGCTGCGCGACGGCGGCATGGAGCTGCGACGCGCCGTCGTCGCCGATCTCGGCGCGATCGCACGCGGCGAGCTGGCGGTGCCCGAAGCCGCCCGCCGCTGGACCGGCGACGACGCTGCGGCGCAGCGCTTGCGCCATGCCGCGGACCTGGCGGCGGCGCAGGCTTCCGGCTTGACCGACCCGATGCGAAGCCGCAGGCTGGTGGCGTGGTTCGATGCGGCCAATCGCACCCGCGACCTGTTGCGCACCACCGTGCGCGCCGACCTCGCGGTGATCGAACTGTTGCTGGCCTGGCGCGCGGACGCGGGCGGCCGGCGCGACGGACGAGGGAGGAGATGACCATGGCGGCAACCGGCGCGGGCGCGCGGCAGGGCATCCTGTCGCTGGCGGTGAAGGACAAGGCGGCGCTGTACAACGCTTACATGCCCTACCTCAAGCACGGCGGCATCTTCGTCCCCACGCCCAAACGCTACTTCATCGGCGACGAGGTGTTCCTGCTGCTGGTGCTGCCCGAGTCGAACGAACGCCTGCCGGTCGCCGGCAAGGTGGTCTGGGTGACGCCCCCCGGCGCCCAGGGCAATCGCGCCGCCGGCATCGGCGTGCAGTTCGCCGACACCAACGAGGGCGAGGCGGTGAAGGGCAGGATCGAGACCCTGCTGGCGGGCACGCTCAACGCGGAAAAGCCCACGCACACGATGTAGGCCCCGACCGACACCGTAGAGCGGAGCTTGCTCCGCTGCTCTCGGTTCCGGAGCCCGCGCAGCCGAGCAAGCTCGGCTCTACGCGGCCCGGCAGGCCGCACCCGCGCCAGGGGACCTTGCCCGTTGCGGTGGAGCAAGCATCGTTGCAATGGGCGATGCGAATGGGCAGCCGAGCCCTCGCTGTGGGCTCATCATCGAGGCTTGGAGCGCTGGCTATTCATTGGCGGCACCCGTGGCGACGGCCCGTCTCTCACTGCACGGAAAGGACTGCTTGGCGCGGCTATTCATTGGCGAAACCCGTGGCGACGGCCCACTTCTCACCGCGACGGAGAGGGTTGCTTGGCGCGGCGACGGCCCACTTCTCACCGCAGCGGAGAGGGCTGCTTGGCGCGGCGACGGCACGTCTCTCACCGCAGCGGAAACGACTGCCTGGCGTGGCATCGCGCGCATGGCGCGCTCCTATGAATGGACTCGCCCCGTTCATCTGCGCACCGCAAGACGCATGGCCGGTTTCGGCGATTGCGTCCGTTCTTGCGTCTGACTGCAGTGAACACGTCCGATGAGGTCCCCCATGAAACGCTCTTTCCATATCGCGCTGCTCTGCACGGCGGCGGCGCTCGGCGTCGCCTGCACCGCGTCCACGGAATCGCCGGTGGCGGCCGAGCCCGGGCCGGTCGTTTCGCCGCCGGAGATGGCGCTCGGCGCCAACCTGCTCGAAGGTCTCGGCGACCATCATTTTGCGGTCACCAGCGAGAATCCCGAGGTCCAGCGCTGGTTCGACCAGGGGCTGATGCTGACCTACGGGTTCAACCACGACGCCGCCGAACGCTCCTTCGTCAAGGCCACCGAACTGGATCCGGAGTGCGCCATGTGCTGGTGGGGTGCGGCGCTGGTGCTCGGTCCGCACGTCAACGCCGGCATGGACCCGGCCAACAACGATCGCGCCTGGGAGCGGTCGCAGAAGGCGCGGGCGCTGGCGTCCGGCGCCAGTCCGCGCGAGCAGGCCTTCATCGAGGCGCTGTCGGCGCGCTATGCCGAGCAGCCGCCCGAGGACCGTCGCCCGCTCGACGAGGCCTACGCCGCCGCCACGCGCAAGCTGATGCGGGAACGGCCGGACGATCCCGACGCCGCCGTGTTCCACGCCGAGGCGCTGATGGACCTGCAGCCCTGGGACTACTACGACGAGCAGCTGCGGCCGAAGGGACATACCGAAGAAGTCGTCTCGGTGCTGGAATCGGTGATCGACCGCGAGCCCGACCATGCCGGCGCCCTGCACCTGTACGTGCATGCGGTCGAGGCCTCGGCCGATCCGCAACGCGGCGTCGCCGCCGCCGACCGGCTGCGCGAACTGATCCCCGGCTCCGGCCACCTGGTGCACATGCCCGCGCACATCTACGCCCGGGTCGGGCGCTGGCACGACGCGGTGATCGCCAACCAGCGCGCGATCGAAGCCGACGACGCCTACCTGGCGCTGTGTCGCGGCAACGCCCAGGGTGTGTATCCGCTCGGCTACGTGCCGCACAACCATCATTTCCTTTGGTTCGCCGCCAGCATGGAGGGTGACAGCGCAGTGGCGCGCGAGGCGGCGCAGCAGACCGCCGAGCGTACGGACCTGCCGGAGTTGATGCGCGAGCCCGGCTTCGCCGGCCTGCAGCATTACTGGTTGACGCCGTGGTTCGAACGCGTGCGCTTCGGCCGCTGGGACGAGATCGCGGCCACGCCGAATCCCGCCGAGGACCTGCCGTACGTCACCGCGATCTGGCACTACGCGCAAGGCATGGCCGCGGTGCGCCAGCAGCGCCTCGACGATGCCGAGCGCCACCTCGCCGCGCTGCGGCCGCTCGCGGCCGATCCGCAGATGGACACGCTGATGGTGTGGGACCGCTACCCGCTGGCGTACGCGGCGCGGATCGCCGAACGCAGCGTCGCTGCCGAACTCGCGTCGGCCCGCGGCGACCACGGCACGGCGATCGCCGCGCTGCGCGAGGCGGTGACCGTCGAGGACGGCATTCCCTACGACGAGCCGCCCGGCTGGCATGCGCCCGTGCGGCAATCACTCGGTGCGGTGCTGCTGGAGGCCGGCCGCGCCGGCGAGGCCGAGCAGGTCTACCGCGAGGAGCTCGCGCGCAACCCCGGCAACGGCTGGTCGCTGCATGGACTGGCGCAGAGCCTGCGGGCGCAGGACAAGACGAACGACGCCGCGTCGGTGGAGGCCGAACTGGCCGAGGCCTGGCAGCACGCCGACATCGAGTTGACGGCGTCGCGGCTCTGATCGGTTTAGGAACGAGAAACGAGGAACGAGAAACGAGTGGGGCCATGGTCCCATCGGGCCTGTTTGCCGAAGACCTACGCTTCGCCTCGACTCGTTTCTCGTTTCTCGTTTCTCGTTTCTAGCTTCTCGTTCCTTGCCTTCAGCGCCGTGTCGCCCCAGCCCGGTCGCGGCGCGAAGCGATCGCCGTGTTTTGCCTGCAACGCCCGGAGCTTCTCCAGCAGCGCGTCGGCGCCGGTCTCGCGGATGTACTGGATCGGGCCGCCGCGGAACGGCGCGAAGCCGGTGCCGAAGATCACACCGGCGTCGAGCAGGTCGGCATCCTCGACCACGCCCTCGTGCAGCGCCGCCACCGCCTCGTTGAGCAGCGCCAGGATCAACCGGTCCTCCAGGTCCTCCGGCGCCCGGTAGCCCTTCGGCAGCTCCGGCTTCTTCGGCTTGCCGTTCTCCCAGGCATACAGGCCCTGGCCGTCCTTCTTGCCGCGCTTGCCGGGTTCGGGCGGCGTGGCCAGCGCCGGCGGTATCTCCAGGCCGAGGAACGGCGCCAGCTCCCGGCCGACGCCGGAGGCGACATCCAGGCCGACGGTGTCGATCAGCTCGATCGGCCCCATCGGCATGCCGAAGCGCACCGCCGCCCTGTCGATCGCCGCACCCGGCACGCCTTCCGAATACGCGGTCGCCGCCTCCAGCATGTAGGGAAACAGCAATCGGTTGACCAGGAAGCCCGGGGTGCCGGCGACCGGCACCGGCAGCTTGTCCAGCCCGCGGCAGAAGGCGGCCAGGCGCTTCTCCGTTTCCGGAGCCATGGCGTCGTGGCGCACGATCTCCACCAGCGGCATCTGCGCCACCGGGTTGAAGTAGTGCAGGCCGGCGAACCGGTCCGGGCGGCGGATGCCTTCGCGCAGCTCCGTCAGCGGGATCGACGAGGTGTTGCTGGTGAGCAGCGCGTCGGGCTTGAGCTTCGGCTCGACCTGCGCGTACAGGCCGCGCTTGGCGTCGGCGTCCTCGATGATCGCCTCGATCACGAGGTCGGCCTGCGCCGCCCCCGCGCCTTCGAGATCGGACTGCAGCCGCGCCGCGACTTCCGGACGCTTGTCGTCGTCCTTCACCTTCTTCGCGAACAGTTCCTGCGCGCGCGCAAGCGCCTTGTCGATGTAGGGCTGCTCGCGATCCTGCAGCGTGACCTGGAAGCCCTTGTAGGCCGACCAGGCGGCGATGTCGCCGCCCATCACCCCGGCGCCGATCACGTGCAGGCGGGTCACGCCATGGTCCTTGCCGCCCAGGCCCTTCAGCCGTTCCTGCAGGAAGAACACCCGGGTCAGGTTGCGCGCCGTCGGCGTAGCGGCCAGCTTGACCACGGATTTGCGTTCGGCCGCCAGCAGCGCCTGGATGCCGCCGCCGCTGCGGCGCCAGGTCTCGACCATGGCGTAGGGCGCCGGGTAGTGCGCCTTGCGCGCCTTGCGCGCGACCTGCTTGACCAGCACCGGCGCCAGGATCTGCCGCGCCGGCCAGGTGTTGGTGAGCCAGCCCAGGAAACGCTGCTTGAACGGCCGCTGCCTGCCCTTGAGCGCGAGCGTCGCGGCGGTATCGACCAGCAGCGCCGGTTCCGACACCTTGTCGACCAGCCCGGTCGCGCGCGCCGCCGAAGCCGACAGGCTGCGCCCGGTCAGCATCATGTCGAATGCCGCTGGCGCGCCTACCAGCCGCGGCAGCCGCACGCTGCCGCCCCAGCCGGGATAGATGCCGAGCTTCACCTCGGGCAGGCCGATGCGCGTCGACGGGTCGTTGCTGGCCACGCGATAGTCGCAGGCCAGCGCGATCTCGGTGCCGCCGCCCATGCAGAAGCCGTGGATCGCGGCGACGGTGGGGCAGGGCAGTTCGGCCAGACGCTGGAACACCTGCTGCCCACGGCGGATCGAATCGCCGATCGTGCCCTTGGCATCGAACTCGCGGAACTCGCGGATGTCGGCGCCGGCGATGAAGCCCTTGGCCTTGGCCGAGCGCACCACCACCGCCTTCGGCGGATCCAGCGCCAGCCGCTCCAGCAGGCTGTCGAGCTCGAGCAGCACGTCCTGGGCGAAGGTGTTGACCGATTCGCCGGCGCGGTCGAAGGACAGCACCAGCACGCCGTCCTCGCGCTGCTCGGCTTGCCAGTGGCTGAAGCGCAGTCCGTCGAGGCCTGCAATCATCGGGACCATCCGTTAGGGTACGGGAAGCCCCTTATGATCCAGAGGTCGTTCGGCCGGCGTCAAATCCGCCCGTCGGAACGTCCCGCGGGCGCATGGCGCCGCCGCCGAGCTCGTGCAATCCCATGCCATGGCTTGTGGCAGTGGCGCGTCGACCCCAGATCGCATCACCGTAGCAAGCGGAACTTCGCCCCCTGCCGAAGGTCACAGTGCCCAGCCGAACGGCCGGGCGAGAAGGAGCGCCGGCCCGATGGCCGAAAACGATACCCATCAGTTGGACCAGGAGCTGGTCAGGCGCGTGCAGCGCGGAGACAGTGCGGCTTTCGACCTGCTGGTGCGCAAGTACCAGCACCGGATCGCGGCGCTGATCGGCCGCTACGTGCAGGACTGGAGCGAATGCCAGGACGTGGCCCAGGAGACGTTCATCCGTGCCTACCGTGCGATCGGCAATTTCCGCGGCGATGCCCAGTTCTATACCTGGCTGCACCGGATCGCGGTCAATACCGCCAAGAACCATCTCGTCTCCGGCAACCGCCGTCCGCCGACCGAGGACATCGACGTCGGCGACGCCGAGCAGTTCGATTCCGGCGTGCGCCTGCGCGACACCGACACGCCCGAGCGTGAACTGATGCGCCAGCAGTTGGAACAAACGGTGATGCGCGCGGTCGAAGGGTTGCCCGAGGAACTGCGCGTGGCGATCACGTTGCGCGAAGTCGACGGACTGAGCTACGAGGAGATCGCCCAACGCATGGACTGCCCGATCGGAACGGTGCGCTCGCGCATCTTCCGTGCCCGCGAAGCGATCGACCTGGAACTCAAACCCCTGATGGACACCGAAACAACAGCCGAGCGTGCCACCCGATGATGCCGACCGACGACAGCGACGCCCTGCAGATCGGGCCCGATCCCGACAAGCTCTACCTCTACCATCGCCAGCAGCTGTCGGCGATGCTCGATGGCGAGCTGTCGCCGGACCAGGCCCGCTTCATGCTGCGGCGGCTGCAGCACGATACCGAGCTGGCCAGCTGCTGGGAGCGGTGGCAGGTCTGCGGCGACGTGCTGCGCGGACAGCGCAACGCGCTGCTGCCGGCCGATTTCGCGCAGCACGTCGCCCGTGCCATCGCCGATGACGGTGGCACCGCGGCGCCGCTGCCGGCGACGGTCGAGCGCACGCGCCTGTGGCGCTGGGGCGGCGGCGCGGCGCTGGCCGCCTCGGTGGCGATGGCGGCGCTGTTCGTCGCGCGCGAGCCGCTGCAGGTGCCGGGCGAATCGCCCGAGGCGCCCATGCCGACGATCGCCGCGGTTCCTGCGCCTGCGCCTGCCGTCGATGAGACGAACACCGGGGATGCCGGCACGCTCGAATCCGGTCTCGCCCTGGCCGGCGCCGCGGCGGTGGCGGCCGCCGAGGTCCCGCGCCGCAACGAGGAGCGGCGTTCGCGCGGCCAGAGCCAGCGTGCCGCGACCACCCGCGATCAGCGCCGCGCCGCACAGGCGCCGGTGGTCGTCGCTGCGGCGGCGCGCAGTCCGCAGCCATCGCCTGCCGCCGATCTGCGGGCGCTGCCGGCTCCTCCCGCGGCGGATACATCCGCGGTTGTGGCCGCGGTCGATTCCGAATCCACCGCCGTCGATCCATTTGCCGTGGCGCCGGCCGCGCCGAGCCGCCCGTGGCCGCGCGCGGTCGCGCCCGAGCTGAGCGGCCGCAGCGGCGGTTTCACGGTCGGCTATGGCGATCTCGCCGCCGCCGCTGCCTCGTTCCATCCCTTCGAGCCGCGGATGGCCTCCGACCAGGTCGGATCAGGCGCGTCCGGCATTCCGTTTGCGCCGGCCACTGCCATCGGCGCGTCCGCGACCCCGGCCCCAGCCGCCGAGACGGACGCCGGGCCCGCCGACCCGCGCTAGCGCGGCCGCGTTCAGTGGGCGCCCGCAGGCGCCCCGAACCGCCGGCACGACAGATCGACTCCCTTTCAACGATTTATCGAGGATGGTTCCCCGATGAAAGCCCCGCTACCTGCTGTTGCCCTCGTTCTGGTCACCGCCGCCGCCGCCGCGGCGGCGGTGCTCCCCTCCACCGAACCGGTTGCCGCGCCCGCCACCGCGGCCGCGGTGGCGGCCCAGGAGGCGGCGCCGCAGGCTGCGCGCGCGTCTGCGCAACCGTTGGTGACCGGCCTTCCGGACTTTACCCGCCTGGTCGAGCAGGTCGGTCCGGGCGTGGTCAACGTCGAGGCGACCATCGGCGCGCCGACCGCGCAGCGCAGCCAGCCTCGCGGCGGCCAGACGCCCGAGGACGAGATGATCCCGGAGATCTTCCGCCGCTTCTTCGGGCCCGGATTCCCGTTCCCGGACGGTCCGCAGGGGCCGCAAGGGCCGCAAGGGCCGGGCGGCCCGCGCGGCGCCTCGATGGGCACCGGGTTCCTGATTTCCAGCGACGGCTACGTGCTGACCAACCACCACGTCATCGACAACGCCGACGAGGTGAAGGTGCGCCTGCACGACCGGCGCGAGTTCACCGCCGAGGTCGTCGGCAGCGACGTGCAGTCGGATGTCGCCGTGCTCAAGATCGACGCCAAGGACCTGCCGACGCTGCGCACCGGCGATTCGCGCCAGGTCAAGCCGGGGCAGTGGGCGGTGGCGATCGGCTCGCCGTTCGGGCTCGACCAGTCGGTCACCGCCGGCATCGTCAGCGCCGTCGGCCGTTCCAATCCCTATGCCAACCAGCAGTACGTGCCCTTCATCCAGACCGACGTCGCCATCAACCGCGGCAATTCCGGCGGTCCGCTGCTCAACACCCGCGGCGAGGTGATCGGCATCAATTCGCAGATCTTCAGCAACTCCGGCGGCTACATGGGCGTGAGCTTCGCCATTCCGATCGACATGGCGATGAACGTGGCCGAGCAGCTCAAGACCTCGGGCCGGGTGCAGCGTGGCCAGGTCGGCGTGCAGTTCCAGGCCGCGAGCATCAGCACCGAGCAGGCACGCGGACTCGGCCTGCCCGATACCCTGGGCGCGCTGGTGAACGAGGTCGTCGCCGGCAGCCCGGCCGAGAAGGCCGGCATCGAGGTCGGCGATGTCATCCGCGAGGTCGACGGCATCACCATCACCCAGCCCAGCGACCTGCCGCCGATCGTCGGCAACAAGGCGCCCGGCACGCGCGTGGAGATCACGGTGTTCCGCGAAGGGCGGAACCGCGGATTCGACGTCACCCTCGCCGAACTCGACGAAAGCCTGCTGGCGGCCGGTCCCCGGCGCGGAGCGCCCGGTAGTGCGCCGCGGCCGTCGGAGTCGACGTCGAACAACCCGCTCGGCCTGGTCGCCCAGGACCTGACCGCCGCCCAGCGCCGCCAGCTCGGCCTGGAGGAAGGCGAGGGCGTACGCGTCGTCGGCGTCGAAGGCCTGGCGGCACGGCAGGCCGGGATCCAGCCCGGCGACGTGGTGCTGCGGGTCGGCCGTACGCCGGTCGGCAGCGCATCGGCGCTGGACCGCCAACTGCGCAAGGTGAAGCCCGGGCAGACGGTGATGCTGCTGGTCAACCGCAATGGCGGCAGCCAGTTCATCGCGGTCACCCCGCTCGGGGACGACGGGGAGTAGGCGAGCCGGCGCCGGGTATCGGAACCGGCCTATCTTCGTAGGAGCGGGTCGGCCGCGACCGTGCGTGCAGCGAACAGCGACGGACGCCGCGGTCGTTACCTCCCTTCGCAACGCGCGGCGGCGCGTTCATCACAGCCGCCGTCGATGAGCCTGCCTGGCGCGGGACTGCCTGGCGCGCTGTGCGATAATGCCGCGTTTTTCACGCTGCACGGCCGCAGGGACGGCCAGCCTGACCCCATGAGCGCCGACCCGATGCGGAACATCCGCAACTTCTCCATCATCGCCCACGTCGACCACGGCAAGTCGACCCTCGCCGACCGCATCATCCAGCTGTGCGGCGGCCTGGCCGAACGCGAGATGGCGGCGCAGGTGCTCGACAACAATCCGATCGAGCGCGAGCGCGGCATCACCATCAAGGCGCAATCGGTCTCGCTTCCGTACACCGCCAGGGACGGGCAGACCTACCAGCTCAACTTCATCGACACCCCCGGCCACGTCGACTTCAGCTACGAGGTCAGCCGCTCGCTGGCCGCCTGCGAGGGCGCGCTGCTGGTGGTCGATGCCGCCCAGGGCGTGGAGGCGCAGTCGGTCGCCAACTGCTACACCGCGGTCGAGCAGGGGCTGGAAGTGGTGCCGGTGCTCAACAAGATCGACCTGCCGACCGCCGACGTCGACAAGGTGAAGGAGGAGATCGAGGCGGTGATCGGCATCGACGCCACCGACGCGATCGCGGTCAGCGCCAAGACCGGGCTCAACGTCCTGGACGTGCTCGAGGCGATCGTCACCCGCATCCCGCCGCCGGTGCCGCGCGACACCGACAAGCTGCAGGCGCTGATCATCGATTCCTGGTTCGACAACTACCTGGGCGTGGTGTCGCTGGTGCGGGTGATGCAGGGCGAGATCCGGCCCGGCAGCAAGATCCTGGTGATGTCGACCGGGCGCTCGCACCAGGTCGACGGCGTCGGCGTGTTCACGCCCAAGCGCAAGGCGCTCGACGCGCTGCGCGCCGGCGAGGTGGGCTGGATCAACGCCAGCATCAAGGACGTGCACGGCGCGCCGGTCGGCGACACCCTCACCCTGGCCTCCGACCCGGCCTCCAAGCCGCTGCCCGGCTTCCAGGAAATGCAGCCGCGCGTGTTCGCCGGCCTGTTTCCGGTCGACGCCGACGACTATCCGGACCTGCGCGAGGCGCTCGACAAGCTGCGCCTCAACGACGCCGCGCTGCGCTTCGAGCCGGAGAGTTCCGAGGCGATGGGCTTCGGTTTCCGCTGCGGGTTCCTGGGCATGCTGCACATGGAGATCGTGCAGGAGCGGCTGGAGCGCGAGTACGACCTCAACCTGATCAGCACCGCGCCGACCGTAGTCTACGAGGTGCTGAAGATCGACGGCAGCGTGATTCCCCTGGAGAACCCGGCCAGCCTGCCGCCGGTCAACCAGGTGGAGGAAGTGCGCGAGCCGATCATCCGCGCCAACATCCTCACCCCGCCCGACTACGTCGGCAACGTGATCACCCTGTGCGAGGAGAAGCGCGGCCGCCAGATCGGCATCCAGTATCTCGGCAGCCAGGTGCAGATCAGCTACGAACTGCCGATGGCGGAAGTGGTGCTGGATTTCTTCGACAAGCTGAAGTCGGTCTCGCGCGGCTATGCCTCGCTCGACTACCATTTCCTGCGCTTCGAGGCCGGCCCGTTCGTGCGCGTGGACACGCTGATCAACGGCGACAAGGTTGATGCGCTGTCGATCATCGTGCACCGCAGCCACGCCGACCGCCGCGGCCGCGAACTCACCGACAAGATGAAAGAACTGATCCCGCGGCAGCAGTTCGACGTCGCCATCCAGGCCGCGGTCGGCTCGCAGATCATCGCCCGCAGCACGGTCAAGGCGCTGCGCAAGAACGTGCTGGCCAAATGCTATGGTGGCGACATCTCGCGCAAGAAGAAGCTGCTGGAAAAGCAGAAGGAAGGCAAGAAGCGGATGAAGCAGGTCGGACGGGTCGAGATCCCGCAGGAAGCCTTCCTGGCGGTGTTGAGTACAAGCCGGGAATAGGGAATGGGGAATCGGGAATCGTAAGAGCGGGATCCCTCCCGCTTTTGCCATTCCCGATTCCCGATTCCCTATTCCCGCTCCAAAGGAGCAAGCATGAAGTGGTTTGAAATCGCCTTGGTGGTGCTGACCCTGGCCACCGGCATCATCTGGCTGCTCGACCGGCTGTTCTTCGCCAAACGCCGCGCCGAACGCGCCGGGCTGCTGGAGGAGAAGGAGCCGGTGGTGGTCGACTACGCCAAGGCCTTCTTCCCGGTGCTGGCGGTCGTTCTGATCCTGCGCAGCTTCGTGGCCGAGCCGTTCCGGATCCCGTCCAGCTCGATGATGCCGACCCTGCTGATCGGCGATTTCATCCTGGTCAACAAGTTCGCCTACGGCCTGCGCCTGCCGATCAGCAACCGCAAGTTCGTCGACATCGGCGAGCCCGAGCGCGGCGACGTGGTGGTGTTCCGGCCGCCGCACCAGCCGGACCAGGACTGGATCAAGCGCGTGGTCGGCCTGCCCGGGGACGTGGTCGAATACCGCGACAACACGGTCTACGTGAACGGCGAGGCCTTCGGCTACCGCCCGATCGGCGACGGACGCTACGTCGGCGAAGGCCGCGGCCGCGAGATGACCGGCGCCGAACTGCTGGCCGAGCGCATGCCGGGCCGCGAGCACCAGGTGCTGGAGATCGCCAACCTGCCGTTCGATCCGGGCCAGGGCGAATGGACGGTGCCCGAAGGCGAGTATTTCGTGATGGGCGACAATCGCGACAGGAGCGACGACAGCCGGTTCTGGGGTTCGCTGCCGGAAAGCCAGCTGCGTGGCAAGGCCTTCCTGGTCTGGATGCATTGGGACGGCAGCGCCGGCGGGGTCGATTTCGACCGGATCGGCAACGGAATCCAGTAGTATCCGTATCCAACGCGCATTCCTCGGGGGAGAAGGGCAATGAAACGCAAGCAGAAGGGGTTGACCCTGCTGGGCTTCGTGATCGTGTTGGCGGTGGTCGGGTTTTTCGCCTATATCGCAATGAAACTGTTCCCGATGTATTCCGAGTACTACAGCGTGCGCGCTGCGCTGAAGGGGTTGTCGCAGGAGGCGGGCATCGCCAACCAGGATCCGGCGCGGATCCAGGACCTGTTCTTCCGCCGCCTGTACATCAACTACTCGGAAAACGTGAAGAAAGAGCACGTCAAGCTCAAGCGCGTCGACAACGGCTGGCAGATGGACGTGCAGTACGAGGTGCGCAGGCCGATGGTCGGCAACCTCGACGTGGTCGGCAAGTTCCAGACAACGCAAATGCTCACGCGTGGCGCCGGCGAAGCCAACTGAGCCCTTCGGCCATCGCTTCACCGACCAGGGCCTGCTCGCGCAGGCCCTGACGCATCGCAGCGCCGGGGCGCCGCACAACGAGCGGCTGGAATTCCTCGGCGACGCGCTGCTCGACCTGATCGTCGCCGAGGCGCTATACGCGCGCTGGCCGCGCGCGGACGAGGGCGCGCTGACCCGCGCCCGCGCCGAGCTGGTCCGCGAGTCCACGCTCGCGCGGCTGGCGCGCGAACTCGACCTGGGGCCCAGGTTGATGCTCGGCCCGGGCGAGATGAAGTCCGGCGGCCATCGCCGCGACTCGATCCTCTCCGACGCGCTGGAGGCGGTGATCGCCGCGATCTATCTCGACGCCGGCTACGACGCCTGCCGCGCCGCGGTGCTGGCCTGGTTCGCGGCCGAGCTGGATGGGTTCGAGATCGCCAAGGTCGGCAAGGATGCCAAGACCCGCCTGCAGGAGTCGCTGCAGGCGAAGCAGCGGCCGCTGCCGGCCTACGAGCTGCTGGCCGAATCCGGCGACGATCACGCCAAGACCTTCCACGTGCGCTGCAGCGTGTCCGAACCGGAGGTGTCCGCCGAGGGCGAGGGCGGCTCGCGCCGCGCCGCCGAGCAACTGGCCGCGGAAGCCGTGCTGGCGGCACTGGCCCGCCTGGACTGATTCCGGCGCACTCCCGTGCCGCGTGTGGCCACACCCCCATCGTAGAGCGGAGATCGCTCCGCTGCTTCCGGCTCCGGAGCCCGCGTTAGCGGAGCAAGCTCCGCTCTACGGGAGGCGGCGGGACACGGCGCGGGAGATGGATCCAAGGCAGGCACGGCGCGTGGGTTCACCGCGGATTTCGGCTGGCCCGGGCCTACAATGCGTGCATGAACGACACTCCCAGTTACCGCGCCGGCCACGTTGCCGTCATCGGCCGTCCCAACGTCGGCAAGTCGACCCTGGTCAATGCGCTGGTCGGCGCCAAGGTCAGCATCGTCTCCAATCGCCCGCAGACCACGCGCCACCGCCTGCTCGGCATCGCCACCTTCGCGCAGGGGCAGCTGGTGCTGGTCGATACGCCCGGCCTGCACCGCGACCAGGGCAAGGCCAGCGCGTCGGCGATGCATCGCTGGATGAATCGCGCCGCCCGCGGCGCGCTCGAGGGCGTGGACGCGGCCCTGCTGGTGGTGCAGGCCGGGCGCTGGGACGAGGAGGACGGCGCCGCCTACGCGGTGCTGCGCGAGGCCGGGGTGCCGGTGGTGCTGGTGGTCAACCAGGTCGACCGCCTGCGCGACAAGGCGGCGCTGCTGCCGTACCTGGCCGATGTCGTGCACGATCGCGAGTTCGCCAGCGTGCACCCGGTCTCGGCGCTCAAGCGCATCGGCCTGGAGGCGCTGGTCGATGCCGTGCTGCCGGTGCTGCCGCAGCAGGACGCGCTGTACGGCGAGGACGAGATCACCGACCGCAGCCAGCGCTTCCTGGCCGCCGAGCTGCTGCGCGAGCAGCTGATGCGCCTGCTTGGCGCCGAGTTGCCGTACGCCACCACCGTGGAGATCGAGCGCTTCGAGGAGGACGGCGCGATGTACCGCATCGGCGCGGTGATCTGGGTCGAGCGCGAGGGCCAGAAAGCGATCGTGATCGGCAAGGGCGGCACCCGCCTGCGCGAGATCGGCACCAAGGCGCGGCAGCAGATGGAGCGCCTGTTCGACCGCAAGGTATTCCTCGAGACCTGGGTACGCGTGCGCGAGGGCTGGTCGGACGACGAGGCTGCGCTACGGGCGTTTGGGTATGGAGAGCCGGGAATCGGGAATAGGGAATAGGGAATCGAAAAAGCGGAAGAGCAGGCCGTTGCTGGCACTTCGCCGTAGTTCGATGCGCTCCGTCTTCGCCCGACAATGGCGGCAGGTCCTACGCCAGCCCGCATCGTGACCGTTTGCGACGAGCCGCTTTTCCGATTCCCGATTCCCCACTCCCGATTCCCGGCCCCCATGCGCTACACCCAAGAACCCGCCTACGTCCTGCACGCGCGCCGCTGGCGCGAGACCAGCCTGCTGGTGGAGGTGCTGAGCCGCGAGCATGGCCGGCTGGGGCTGGTCGCGCGCGGTGTGCAGGGGCCGAAGCGGCAGGCGCTGCGCGCGGCCCTGCAGCCGCTGCAGCACATCCGCCTGGACGCGACCCAGCGCGGCGAACTGGCCTGGCTGTCCGCGGCCGAGGCGATCGACCAGGCGCCGCGGCTGGCCGGCGATGCCGGGATGGCGGGCTTCTACATCAACGAACTGCTGATGCGGCTGGCGCCGCGGCAGGATCCGCGCCCGGAGCTGTATGCGCTGTACGGCCAGGTGCGCACGCAGCTGCGGGAGCAGGCGCCCCTGGCGTGGACGCTGCGGCGGTTCGAGCGCGACCTGCTGGAGGCGCTGGGCGTCGGCTTCGCCCTCGATGTCGACGGCGACGGCGTGCCGGTCGATCCGGCCGCGCGTTACCTGCTCGATGCCGAGCATGGCCCGCGCCGGTTGCTGGGCGAGCGCGATGGCGGCGAACGTGGCCGCACCGCGACCGGCCGCGCGCTGCTGGCGCTCGCCGCCGATACGATGCCCGGGCCGGACGACCTGGCCGGACTGCGCCGCAGCCTGCGCACCGTGCTGGCGCACCATCTCGGGCCGCGCGGGCTGAAGTCGTGGGAACTGATGGCGGAGCTGGGGCGGATCGGGAGCGACGGCGACGGTTGACGATCCGCCGAGGGCTCAGCTGCCCGCGGTACCATCCGCCGCGGGTGCCGGTTCCAGGGTCTTCGCCACCGCGGACAGGAAACGCTGCAAGGCCGTGTCGCCGGCGGGATCGTCCTGCAGCGCTGTCACCATCGCCTGCAGCCGTGCGGCGCCCACGAATCCACAACTGGCGCGCAGCTTGTGCAGGGCCGCGCCCATTGCCGCCCGGTCGCCGCCGGCGGCCGCGGCGACCACGGCGTCGCGCGCATCGGGCAGTTCCGCCAGGAACAACTGGCGCAGGGCGGCGACGTTCGTCGCGCTGCCGCCCAGCGCGGCCGCGGCGGCGGTGTCGTCCCACACGGATGCGGTGTCCGCGGCTTCCGCATCGCCGGCATCCCGGCGCGGATCGCCGGGCGCCGCATTTGCGGCCCGTCTCTTCAGCGCGTCGCGGATCGCCGCCTGCCAGGCCGCCGCCGTCAGCGGCTTCGTCACCACCGCCTGGAAGCCCTCGGCCAGCAGGCGCGCGCGCTCGGCCGCCTCGTGCGCGGCGGTGTGCGCGATCGCCGGTGTTTGCAGTCCCTGCGCGCGCAGCCAGGCGAGCAGACCGCCGCCGCTGCCGTCGGGCAGGTTGACGTCGAACAGCCACAGCGCATGCGCGCCGGACAGCGCCAGCGTGCGGGCCTCGGCGACGGTGGCGGCCGGTTCGACCTCGGCCGGCAGCGCCTCCGCCGCCAGGCAGAGGAAATGGCGGCTGGCGGGTTCGTCCTCGAGCAGCAGCAGTTTCGGCTTCATCGCGCGCTTCCCCTGCGTAGGTATGCTTCCGGCATGACGCGTTGCATCGTACTCCTCGCCGCCGTGTGGCTGGCTGCCGGCAGCCCGGCGGCGCAGGCGCGCACGATGACGGCGCGGATCGACCGGGTGGAGACCGCGGTGGCGACCCTGCGGCAGGTGCGCGTGCGCCTGGATTGGCCGGCGAATGCCGCACACGGCGAGCTGCGCCTCGAGGCGGCGTGGGTCGAGGCTCCGACACTGGGCTATCGCTTCCGCGATCTCGCCTGGCGCTGCCCGCTGTCGCGCGGCGCCGAAGGCCGGTGGCGCTGCGATGGCGAACTGCGCAGCGGACGCGCCGCGCCCCTGCGGCTGGCGGTCGACCTTGGCCCGGCGACCACCGAGGCGGTCCTGGCGCAGGGGCCGGCGCGGATCGCCCTGCGGCGCAGCGCCGCCGCGCCCGACGAGACCGCGATCGATCTCACCCGCGTGCCGCTGGCCTGGGCGCAGGCACTGCTGGCGCAGGGGTGGGAAGCGGGCCGCTTGAACGCCGGCACCCTCGACGGCGGGATCGCGGTGCAGGCGCCCGGACAGGGGGCGCTGCGGGTCGATGGCGAGCTGCGGCTGACCGCGGCCGCGTTCGACACCGCCGACGGCAGCATCGCCGGCGAGGACGTCGGAGCACGCGTCGGAATCGATTACCGCCGGCTCGGCGACACGGACCTGGTCGCGCTCGATGCCGAACTGCGCGGCGGCGAACTGCTGTTCGGCAACGCCTACCTGGACCTGCCGGACGCGCCGCTGCCGCTGCGCATCGACGCGGTCCGCGAAGGTCCCGATGCCGGCTGGCGGCTACCGTCGTTCGAGTGGCGCGACGGCGCCGCGTTGCACGCGCACGGATCGGCCGCGCTCGCCGCGGACGGCGGCCTGCGCGAACTGGACGTTGTGTTGCGCAGCGACGATGCATCGCTGCTGCCGGCGCGCTACCTGTCCGGCTGGCTGGCGCTGGGCGGCCTTGCCGGTCTGCAGCTGGACGGCGCGCTGGCCGTGCACCTGAGCGTTTCCGACGATCGCCTGCGGGCGCTGGATGCGCGGCTGCAGATGCTGGACCTGCGCGACGGCGGCGGCCGCTTCCGCTTCGACGGCCTCGACGGCGACCTGCGTTTCGCCGGCGAGGCCGAGGTCGACAGCGAGCTGCGCTGGCGCGGCGGCGCCCTGCGCGAGATCGGATTCGGCCCGGCACGGCTGCCGTTCCGCAGCGCCCGCGGCGAGCTGCGCATGCGCGAGGCGGTCGAGGTGGCGATGCTCGGCGGCCGGCTGCGCTTCGACGGCTTCGCCCTGCGTCCGCCGGACGACAGCGAAGGCCTGCGGCTGCGGTTCGGGCTGGCGGTGGAGGCGCTCGAGGTCGCGCGGCTGGCCGAGTCGCTGGACTGGCCGGCATTCGGCGGCACGCTCAGCGGCGAGATCCCGCAGGTGCGCTACGCCGACGAGCGCCTCGACTTCGACGGCGGATTGTCGGTGCGCGTGTTCGATGGCACGGTCGCTGTCTCGGCGCTGGCGATGGAGCGCCCGTTCGGCGTCGCGCCCACACTCTCGGCCGACCTTGCCGCACGCGATCTCGACCTGCTCGCGATCACCCGCGTGTTCGACTTCGGCAGCATCAGCGGGCGCCTGTCCGGCCGCATCGACGGACTGCGCCTGGTCGATTGGCGGCTGTCCTCGTTCAATGCCGCCCTGTACACGGGGCGCCGCCCCGGCGTGCGCCAGCGCATCAGCCAGCGCGCGGTGCAAAACATCTCCAGCGTCGGCGATGCGTCGTTCGTCGGCAGCCTGCAGGGGCAGTTGATCGGCCTGTTCGACGACTTCGGCTATGCCCGCATCGGCATCACCTGCCGGCTCGCCAACGAGGTCTGCCGCATGGGCGGCCTGCGTTCAGCCGGCAACGCCTTTACTATCGTCGAAGGCGCGGGGCTGCCGCGGCTGCAAGTGGTGGGCCACAACCGCGATGTCGACTGGCCGCTCCTGGTCGAGCGCGTGGCCGCCGTCGCCGGCGGCGATGTCGCGCCGGTGGTGGAGTGAAGGGGCGAAATTCGGCGACTGTGGCGGATGGCGCACAGCGATCTCGACACCGCCATCCCAGCGCAAGCTGGGATGGCGGCAAAAGCGGTTACGCTTCCCGCCGTTCGCCGTTCACGCGCACCGATAGAGTCATCGAGGAGACACGACATGAAGCACTGGTTGGGAATGCCGATCGCCGTCGCGCTGGTGTTGAGCGCCTGCGTGACCATCAACGTGTACTTCCCCGCCGCCGAGGCGCGCGAGGCGGCGCGCGAGTTCGTCGACAACGTGATCGGCGAGCAGGGCGCGAAGCAGGAGCAGGAAGATGTCGAGCTGTTCCCCGACGAGCCGGGCGGCATGGCGCGCGCACCGGCGGCGTTCCATCCGCTGATGCTGGTCGGGATCGCGCCGGCCCATGCGCAGGGCCAGCCGGACATCACCATCAGGACGCCGGCGATCGAGGCGATCCGCGGCCGCATGCGCGACCGTTTCGGCAGCACGCTGCGCCCGCACTTCGAGTCCGGCGCGCTGGGCTTCGGCAACGACGGCACAGTGTCGGTGCGCGACGCCGGCAAGATCCCGCTGTCCGAGCGGGTCAAGGTGAACCAGGCCGTGGCCGACCAGAACCGCGACGCTCGCGCGGGGTACAGGGAAATCGCGGTCGCCAACGGGCATCCCGAATGGGAGGAGCAGATCCGCGACGTGTTCGCGCGGCAGTGGGCCGAGCGCGCGCGCAGCGGCTGGTGGGTGCGGGACGCGAGCGGCAACTGGAAGCAGAAGTAGACGGCCGCTCTCGACCGGAGCGTCGACCCGCCGTAGGAGCGCGCCATGCGCGCGATGCCGGCGCGGCAAGGATGCGCGGGGAGACTGGCTCGCGGCAGCGGCCGGGATCGAGGGCATCGCGCGCATGGCGCGCTCCTACGAGGGTACATCGGCCTGTCTCATCTGCGACAATGGCCGGCTTTCCGCCCGCAGCCTGACGCCACGTGGCCCGTATCGACCAGACCCCGTTCGAACTCGAGATCCTCGACCTCAGCCATGACGGCCGCGGCGTCGCACGCCGCGACGGCGGCAAGACCGTGTTCGTGTCCGGCGCGCTGCCGGGCGAACGGGTCATGGTCAAGCAGACCTGGCGTTCGCGCAGCTTCGACGAGGCGGTGACGCTGCAGGTCCTGCAGCCTTCCGCCGATCGCGTGGAGCCGCGCTGCCCGCACTTCGGCACCTGCGGCGGCTGCGTGCTGCAACACCTGGCCGGGGACAGGCAGATCGCGGCCAAGCAGCGGGTGTTGCTGGAGAACTTCGAGCGCATCGGCCACGTCGCCCCGGAAGCGGTGCTGCCGCCGCTCACCGACGCCGCCTGGGGCTATCGCCGCAAGGGCCGGTTCTCCGTGCGCCGGGTCGAGAAGAAGGACAAGACCCTGGTGGGCTACCGCGAGCAGGATCCGCGCTTCGTCGCCGACCTGTCGCAATGCCACACCGTGATTCCGCGGATCGGCGACCGCATCGAGGCGCTGTCGCGGCTGGTCGACGGGCTCGAGGCGCGGCGCGAGATCCCGCAGATCGAGTTCATCGCCGGCGACGACACGGTGGCGCTGGTGTTTCGCCATCTCGCGCCGCTGTCGGAGGCCGATCGCGGCGCGCTGGCCGCATTCGCGCAGGCGCACGGGTTCGCGGTCTTCCTGCAGCCGGGTGGCGTGGATTCGGTGCATCCGCTGTGGCCGGAGGCGCCGCCGCTGTCGTTCCGGCTGGCGCCCTGGGACGTGGAGCTGCTGTTCCGGCCGCTCGATTTCATCCAGGTCAACGCCGGTCTCAACGAGAAGATGATCGCGCGCGCGCTGGAACTGCTGGACGTGCAGCCCGGCGAGCGCGTGCTGGACCTGTTCTGCGGCCTGGGCAACTTCACCCTGCCGCTGGCGCGCGTGGCCGGCGAGGCGGTGGGCGTCGAGGGAGACGCCGGGCTGGTGGCGCGCGCGCGCGAGAACGCCGCGCACAACGGCCTGGAGAACGCACGCTTCTTCGCCGCCGATCTCGCCCAGGACCTGTCCGGGCACCCGTGGATGCGGCAGGGCTTCGACCGCCTGCTGCTGGATCCGCCGCGTTCCGGCGCCGACGGCGTGCTGCGGCAACTGCCGCTCAAGGGCCTGAAGCGCATCGTCTACGTCAGTTGCCATCCCGCCTCGCTGGCGCGCGACGCCGGCTATCTGGTCAACGAACGCGGCTGGAAGCTGCGCAGCGCCGGGGTGATGGACATGTTTCCGCAGACCGCGCACGTCGAATCGATCGCGATGTTCGAGCCCTGAGGGGCTCGGCCCTGTTCGCGGGGTCGCGACTCCCGTCGCTCCCACCACCGTGCCGATGACAGTGATGGGCGCGGCCCGCGTCGTCCTTGTGGGAATGGCGGTGGCATGCCACCGCCATTCCCACTGGGGCGGGAAAGCCGGAACATTCACGCGCCGCCGCGCCGCGCCATTACAATCGCCCTCCGACCGCGAAGGAATTCCCCATGCTCGTCATCGGCGTCGCCGGACACGAACTCAGCGCCCGCGAACGCGACTGGCTGCAGCACGATGCCTGCGCCGGCGTGATCCTGTTCACCCGCAACTTCGCTTCCCGCGAACAGGTCGCGGAGCTGTCCGCGGCGATTCGCGAGGCCGCGCCGCGGCCGCAGCTGATCTGCGTCGACCAGGAGGGCGGCCGCGTGCAGCGATTCCGCGACGGTTACAGCGCGCTGCCGCCGCTCGACGTCTTCGGCCGCCATCACGCGCAGGATCCGCAGGGCGCGCTGGCGGCCGCGCGCGAGCACGCCTGGCTCATGGCCAGCGAGGTGCGCGCCAGCGGCGTCGACCTCAGCTTCGCACCGGTCGTCGATCTGGCGCGCGGCAACCTGGCCATCGGCGATCGCGCCTTCGCCGCGGATCCGGAGGTCGTCGCCGATTTCACCCGCGCCTATGTCGAGGGCATGCACTCGGCCGGCATGGCGGCCACGCTCAAGCACTTCCCCGGACACGGGTCGGTGCGCGAGGACACGCACTTCGACGCCGCGATCGACCAGCGTCCGCTGGAAGTGCTACGTGGCGAGGACCTGGTGCCGTTCGTCGCCGGCATCGACGCCGGCGCCGATGCGGTGATGCTGGCGCACGTGACCTATCCGCAGGTGGCGCCGGAGCCCGCTGGCTATTCGCCGCGCTGGATCAACGGGATCCTGCGCGAGGAGATGGGCTTCCGCGGCGTCGTGTTCTCCGACGACATCGGCATGGCCGCCGCGCACTCGGCGGGCGGCATCAAGGCGCGCGTCGACGCCCACCTGGACGCCGGCTGCGACGTGGTGCTGGTCTGCCATCCGGAACTGGTGGAAGAATCGCTGGCCGCGGTGGAAGGGAAAAGCCTCAACACCATGGCGCTGATCGGCCTGATCGGACGCGGCGCCCTCGGCTGGGACGGCCTGCTTGCCGATGACCGTTATGGCGACGCGCGCGCCGACCTCGGCGGCCGCCGGGAGCGGCACGCATGACCCCGCGCCTGGCCGACGCCCTGCGCGACGCGGAACTGATCCACGACGGTGCGACGCTGGACGCCGCGATCGCGCGCATGGCCGCGGAGATCCATGCCGACTATCGCGACGACGACCTGCCGCCGCTGTTCGTCACCGTCATGCACGGCGGGCTGCCGTTCGCCGCGCAGCTCGCCTTCGCGCTCGGCGAGCTCGGCCTCGATCTCGAGTTCGATTACCTGCACGCCACCCGCTACCGCGGCCAGACCACCGGCTCCGGCCTGGCCTGGTTGCATCGCCCGGCCACTCCGATGCGCGATCGCCGTGTGCTGCTGGTCGACGACATCCTCGACGAGGGCCACACCCTGCATGCGGTCACCCGCTGGTGCGAGGACCAGAATGCCGAGGAAGTACGCACGGCCGTGCTCGCGGTGAAGCTGCACGACCGCGGGCTGGAGGACATCGAGGCCGACTACGTCGGGGTGGAGGTGCCGGACCGTTATGTCTTCGGCTACGGCATGGACTATCACGAGCAGGGCCGGAATCTGCCTGCGATCTACGCGCTGGCGGAATAGCAGCCGCATGAAATGAAAGCAGCCCCCGACATCGCGCTCGCCGTCATCGGCGGCACCGGCCTCTATCGTCTCGCCGAGCTGGAAGACGTCGAGACTCACCAGCCGCCGACGCAGTACGGCGCGTTGTCCGGGCCGGTGCGCGTCGGCACCCTGGCCGGTCGGCGGGTCGCGTTCCTGGCGCGCCACGGCGAGGGACATTCGGTGCCGCCGCACAGGATCAACTACCGCGCCAATCTCGCCGCGCTACGGGCATTGGGCGCACAGCGGGTGCTGGCGCTCAATACCGTCGGCGGCATCGGCGAACGTTTCGGGCCGCGGGTGCTGGCGTGTCCGGACCAGCTGATCGACTATACCTGGGGCCGGATCTCGACCTTGTGCGAGGAGCCGGGCAGCGAGGTGCTGCACGTGGATTTCGGCGATCCGTACACGCCGGCATGGCGCGCCGAGGTGCTGTCGGCCGCACGTGCGGCCGGGGTGGCGGTGGTCGACGGCGGCTGCTATGGCGCCACCCAGGGGCCGCGCCTGGAGACCCGCGCCGAGATCGCGCGGCTGCGCCGCGACGGCTGCGATCTGGTCGGCATGACCGGCATGCCCGAAGCCGGCCTGGCTCGCGAACTGGGCCTGGACTATGCCTGCATCGCCATCGTCGCCAACTGGGCGGCGGGGTGCGGAGATGCAACCGAGATCACATTTCGAGAGGTGCTGGACAACGTCGAGGCCGCGTCGTCGGCGCTGCCGCCGTTGCTGCGGATGCTGCTGCAGCCATCGCGGTGATTGCATGTTGCAGCCGTTGCTTTGCATACTCGGGCGGCGTGCCCGCTTCGGGGACTCGGGGCGGCACGCGCATCGGCATCCAGACAAGGTGGAAGGTTTATGCAATACGGCACAGTGAAGTGGTTCAACGACGCCAAGGGTTTCGGCTTCATCTCTCCAGAAGACGGCGGCTCCGATGTCTTCGTCCATTACTCCGCGATCGATTCGCAGGGCTTCAAGAGCCTGCAGGAAGGTCAGCGCGTCAGCTACGAGGTCACGCAGGGCCCGAAGGGCGCGCAGGCCACTGGCGTCACGCCGGTCGCCTGACCGGAAACCTCGCAGATTTCTGCCGGCCCCGCGCATTGCGCGGGGCCTTTTCGTGAGGGCTGCGCATGCATGTCGGCATCGTCGGTTACGGCAGCGCCGGACAGGCTGCGGCGCTGATGTCGAGCCGCGACGGACACCGCGTCGAGGTATTCGAGCGAGTGCCGGAGCCTGGTCCGGTCGGTGCGGGATTCCTGCTGCAGCCGGTCGGCCTGAAAGTGCTGTGGGAACTCGGGCTGCTCGGTCCCGCGCTGTTGCACGGTGCGCGCATCGCGCGGCTCTATGGCGAAACGGCGCACGGCCGAGCTCGATGCACGCGCCCTGCGCGACGCGCTGCGCGAGTGCCGCGATGTCGCCTCCGCATTGCCGTTGTTCGAACAGCGCCGGCGTGCGCATGTCGACATCTATCATTTCTGGAGCCGCTGGCTCACGCCGCTGTTCCAGTCGCATCACGATCGCTTCGCCGCGATGCGCGACCTGGGCTTTCACCCGTTGACGCGGATTCCAGGGCTGCGCGCGCAGAGCCTGCGCGTGCTGACCGGCACGCGCCGCGGCTGGTTCGGCCGGCTGCCGCTGTCGGCGCCGTTCCGGGAGCGGTTGCTGCAGATGACGGCGCAGGTGCCGGCCGCGGACGCGCCACACGCCGTGACCACACCTTCGCCGCCGGCCCCCTAGAATCGTCGAGAGTCACACCGGAGTCCCGATCATGGCAGCCAGTTCGTCGCACGCGGCCGATGCAGCCCTCAACCAGCCTCCCGAGTTCGCGCCCCGTGACCTGTGGGAAACTGACCGGGCGTTGCGCGAGTCGGTGACGCGCGAAGGCGGCGAGGCGTTCTGCGCGCATCTGGCCGATTACGGCCGCCGTGCCGGCGATGAGGTCCACGCGCTCGGCTTCGACGCCAATCGCGATCGGCCGCGCCTGCGCACCCATGACCGCTTCGGCCAGCGCATCGACCGGGTCGAATTCCACCCGAACTACCACGCGGTCATGCGCACGGCGATCGAAAACGGCGTCGCCGGGCTGTCGTGGTCCGATCCGCGCCCGGGCGCACATGTCGCGCGCGCGGCGCTGAGCTACCTGCATCACCAGGTCGAGGCCGGCAGCAGCTGCCCGCTGACCATGACCCATGCCGCAGTGCCGGTGTTGCGGCATGCGCCGGCGCTGGCCGAGTGGGCGCAGAAGGCGATTGCCGGCGCCTACGATCCGGACGACGCGCCGATCGCCGGCAAGCGCGGTGTCACCGTCGGCATGGGCATGACCGAGAAGCAGGGCGGCAGCGACGTGCGCGCCAATCTCACCCGCGCCACGCCGCTGATGGCCGACGGCGAATACGCGCTGTCCGGGCACAAGTGGTTCTTCTCCGCGCCGATGTCCGACGGCTTCCTGGTGCTGGCGCAGGCGCCCGGCGGGCTGAGCTGCTTCCTGCTGCCGCGCTGGCGGCCCGACGGCACCCGCAACGCATTCCGGCTGATGCGGCTCAAGGACAAGCTCGGCGACTGGTCCAATGCCTCGAGCGAGGTCGAGTTCGACGACGCCTGGGCGTATCGCATCGGCGACGAGGGCCGCGGCGTGGCGACCATCATCGAGATGGTGATGCTGACGCGGCTGGACTGCATGCTCGGCTCGACCGCGGAAATGCGCATGGCGCTGGCGCAGGCGATCCACCATGCGCGCCATCGCGCCGCCTTCGGCAAGCGCCTGGTGGAACACCCGCTGATGCGCAACGTGCTGGCGGACCTGGCGCTCGAATCGGAGGCCGCGCTCGCGCTGTCGCTGCGCGTCGCGCGCGCGGTGGATGCGGCGCCGCGCGACCCCGGCGAGGCCGCCTTCGCCCGCATCGCCACCGCGATCGGCAAGTACTGGATCTGCAAGCGCGCGCCGGCCTTCGTCAACGAGGCCCAGGAGTGCCTGGGCGGCAACGGCTACGTCGAGGAATCGATCCTGCCGCGGCTGTACCGGCAGGCGCCGCTGAACTCGATCTGGGAAGGCAGCGGCAACATCCAGTGCCTGGACGTGCTGCGCGCGCTGGCGCGCGAACCGGCGAGCGGTGCGGCGGTGCTGGCCGAACTCGATGCCGCGCGCGGCCGCGACCCGACGCTCGACGCCACCGCCGCCGGCCTGCGCGAGACCTTGGCCGATCCGGCGAACACGCGCGAATCCGGCGCCCGCCTGCTGGTCGAGCGCCTGGCGCTGGCATTGCAGGCGGCGGTGTTGCTGCGTGCCGGCAGCCCCGCCGCGGGAGACTTCTGCCACAGTCGCCTGGGCGGCGGGCACGGGCTGGCGTTCGGCACCCTGCCGGCGGACATCGACTTCGGCGCACTGATCGATCGCGCGTTCTGAGAAGGGTCGGGTGCGGCAGAATGCACTGCTGTTCGGGCACTCCGCTGCGGACACCGCCGACAAGATGCCAGCCGACACCCGTCCTCCCGCCATCGCCCTCATGGGCCCGACCGCCTCCGGCAAGAGCGCGCTCGCGCTGGAATGGGCGGAACGCGGCGGCGGCGAGATCGTCAGCGTCGACTCCGCGCTGGTGTACCGCGGCCTGGAGATCGGCGCGGCCAAGCCGGACGCCGGAGAACGCGCGCGGGTGCCGCACCATCTGCTCGACCTGCGCGATCCGTGGCAGACGTACTCGGCCGCGGAGTTCGCCGAAGACGCGCGCGCGGCGATCGCCGATATCGTCGCGCGCGGCAGGCTGCCGATCCTCGCCGGCGGCACCGGGCTGTATTTCCGCGCCCTGCTGCAGGGGCTGTCGCCGATGCCGCCGGCCGATCCCGGCACGCGCGCCGGGATCGCGGCCGAGGCGCAGGCGCGCGGTTGGCCGGCCCTGCACGCGGCGCTTGCCGACGTCGATCCCGAGGCCGCGGCGCGCATCGGGCCGACCGATCCGCAGCGCATCCAGCGGGCGCTGGAGGTGTATCGGCTCAGCGGCCGTCCGATCAGCGAATGGCAGCGCAGCGCCGCCGTCGCGCCGCCTCTGCCGTGCCGGGTGCTGAAGCTGGCGATCGCGCCGGAAGATCGCGCCGAACTGCACGCGCGGATCGAACGCCGCTTCGACGCCATGCTCGCGGCCGGTTTCCTCGACGAGGTGCGCGTCCTGCGTGCGCTGCCGCAGCTGCGGACGCATCCGCGGCCGCTCGAGCTGCCGGCGATCCGCGCGGTCGGGTATCGCCAGGCATGGGAGCACCTCGACGGCGCCGGCAGCGCCGCCGAGTTCCGCGACCGCGCGATCTTCGCGACGCGCCAGCTGGCCAAGCGCCAGTACACCTGGCTGCGCGGCGAGCGCGACCTGCGCTGGTTCGATCCGGCGCGCGATGGCGAGCGCCTGCGGCGGGCGCTGGACGGATTCCTGGTATCGCGGTGAGCGCCGACCGCCGATGCCGGCCCGGAAAACGCGACGCCGGCACGATTTCCGCCAAACCGCGCGCAGTGTTCAGCTCCGATTTGTGTAACATCGGCGTGTCGCCGCCACGGGGAAGCGGGTCGGGCGATGCGGCCGCTGGCCGCCCACAACAATAACCAAGCTGGGGAAACACCATGTCCAAGGGACAGTCCTTGCAGGATCCTTTCCTGAATGCGTTGCGGCGCGAGCGTGTGCCGGTTTCGATCTACCTGGTCAACGGCATCAAGCTGCAGGGCACGATCGAGTCCTTCGACCAGTTCGTCGTGTTGCTGCGCAATACCGTCAGCCAGATGGTCTACAAGCACGCCATTTCCACCGTGGTGCCGGCACGCAACGTGCGCGTCGGACCGGGCGGCGGCCATGTGCAGGCGTCGCCGTCCGACGGCGAACCGGCGACCGAAGACGAGCCCGACGACAACGAGTAGGCCGCGCGGCGGCGATGCCGCGGGTGCTACCCGCCGCGGCGCCGATCGGTGCATTGACAATGACCGGTCGGGGCCCCATATCGAAGGGTCCGACCGTGCCCATGGAGGCGCCGACGCGTGTTTGAACGCAGCCGCAAGGGCGAGCATGCCCTGCTGATCCAGCCTCATGCCGGCGGCCCGCCGGACGAGGACGCGCTGGAGGAATTCGCCGACCTCGCCCGTTCCGCCGGTGCCGCCGTGGCGGTGCAGCTGAACGCGCGCATCGACAAGCCCAACCCGGCCACCCTGATCGGCAGCGGCAAGCTGGAGGAGGTGAAGGCCGCGGCCGACGCCAGCGGCGCCGACCTGATCCTGATCAACCACCCGCTCACGCCCGGCCAGGAACGCAACCTGGAGAAGGCGCTGGAGCGGCGCGTGGTCGACCGCACCGGCCTGATCCTCGACATCTTCGCCCAGCGTGCGCGCAGCCACGAAGGCAAGCTGCAGGTCGAGCTCGCCCAGCTGCGGCACATGTCCACGCGGCTGGTCCGCGGCTGGACCCACCTGGAGCGCCAGCGCGGCGGTTCGATCGGACTGCGCGGTCCCGGCGAGACCCAGCTCGAGACCGACCGCCGGCTGCTGCAGAAGCGCGTCGAGCAACTGCAGCGGCGGCTGGACAAGGTGGAGGTACAGCGCACCCAGATGCGTCGCGCGCGCGTGCGCAGCGAGATGCCGCGCGTGGCCCTGGTCGGTTACACCAATGCCGGCAAGTCCACCTTGTTCAACACCCTCACCGGCGCCGGCGCCTACGCCGCCGACCAGCTGTTCGCCACCCTGGATCCGACCGTGCGCAAGATCGCGCTGCCGGGCGGCAACGCGGTGCTCGCCGACACCGTCGGCTTCGTCCGTGATCTGCCGCACGAGCTGGTTGCCGCATTCCGTTCCACCCTGTCGGAGGCGCGCGAGGCCGACCTGCTGCTGCACGTGGTCGATGCCGCCGATCCGCTGCGCGGTGAGCGCATTCGCCAGGTCGACATGGTGCTGGCCGAGATCGGCGCCGGCGACATTCCGCAGCTGCTGGTGTTCAACAAGATCGACCGGCTGCCGCTGGCGGGCGAGGGGGTCGACACCGCCGCCGCCGGCGATGCGCGTGCCGACGGGGACGGTGCCGGGGCGCGCATGCCGATGGCGCCGCGCCGCGACCGCCCGCACGGGGCCGCGGCGGACGAGCCCGGCCGCGAGCGGGTCTGGATCTCGGCCCGCGAGGACCTCGGACTCGACCTGTTGCGCAACGCATTGACCGCGCACCTGGGCCTGCGCCGGATCGTCGCCGACCTGGCGCTGCCCGCCAGCGCGGGGCGCCTGCGCGCGCGCCTGCACGAACTCGACGCGGTGCGCGGCGAACGCCACGACGAAGACGGCTGGCATCTGCGCATCGACCTGCCGCACACCGACGCCGCACGGCTCGCGGCACAGGCCGACGGCGCGCCCCTGCGGCCGCTGCTGGACGGTGCGGGTTGATGGTCCAGGTGCAGTCGCGGCTCACGCCGTAGCCGCCGCCTCGGCCCGCGCCAGGCAATCCTTTCCGCTGCGGTGAGAGATGGGCCGTCGCCACGGGTGTCGCCAATGAATCGCCGGCGCTTCAAGCCTTGATGGTGGTCAGCCCATTGCGAAGGGCTCGGCTGCCTATTTGCACCACCCGTGGCGACGGGTCTGATCTCACCGCAGCGGGGAAGGCTGCCTGGCGCGGCGCGCTCCTACGGCAACGGCAGCGACTCGCCCTTGCAGCGGAGCCGTTGGGCCGATTCGCCGGGACCGCAGGCGGCTGCACCTTGGCTTCGGGCACCGCGGGCCACACATCAGTAGAATGTGCCTCCCGCACCGCCTTCCGGCGTCGCGCGGCGCGATCCCCAGATTGGAGCAGGCATGGCCTGGAACATCCCCGGCAAGAAGAACAACGGCGGGCCAAGCGGCAAAGGCCGCAGTCCCTGGAAGCCGAGCGGCGGTCGCAGCGGCGGCGGCGGCGCCTTCGACGGCCTGCTCGATTCATTGCGCCGCCTGTTCGGCGGCGGCGGCGGCGGACCGCTGCGCTGGGTCGGCATCGCCCTGGCGATCTGGCTGGCCTTCAGCTCCTTCACCCTGGTCGGCGAACAGCAGCGCGGCGTGGTGCTGCGCTTCGGCCAGGCGGTGCGCGTGATGCAGCCGGGCCCGCACTTCAAGGCGCCTTGGCCGATCGAGCGCGTGGTCAAGGTCAACGCCACCAGCATCCGCACCTTCAGCAATACGGTGCCGGTGCTGACCCGCGACGAGAACATCGTGGTGGTCTCGCTCAACGTGCAGTACCGCGTCGGCGACCCGGAGCTGTACCTGTTCGGCACCCGCGACGCCTCCCGCGTGCTCGAGCAGGTCGCACAGGGCGTGGTGCGCGAACAGGTCGGCCGTTCCGACCTGGACACCGTGCTCGGCGCGCGCGGCCCGCTGTCGGCGCTGGCCGCCAAGCAGCTGCAGGATTCGCTCGACATCTACCGCACCGGCCTGATCGTCACCGAACTCAACCTGCAGGATGCGCGCCCGCCGGAAGAGGTCAAGCCGGCCTTCGACGCGGTCAACAGCGCGCAGCAGGTGCAGGAAAGCCTGGTCAACGAGGCCCGCGCCTACGCTGCCAAGATCGTGCCCGAAGCGCGCGGCGAGGCGTCCCGCACCCGTACCGTGGCCGAGGGCTACAAGACCGCCGCCATCGCCCGCGCCACCGGTGATGCCGCCCGCTTCTCTCTGCTGCTCGACGCGTATCGCAATGCGCCCGACGTCACCCGCAAGCGCCTGTGGCTGGAGACCGTGCAGCAGGTGCTCGCCGGCAACCGCAAGGTGATCGGCGGCGACGGCCGCCAGCTGATCTACGTGCCGATGACCGGGCAAGGCCGCAGCGGCGGCGGCGACGCCAACAACAACAATCCCCCGGTGCTGCCGGCCGAGGTGCTCTCGCCGACGGTCGGCGCCACCCGGGACGAGCCGGGCCGAAGCCAGCGCACCCCGCGGCCCACCCGCGGTGAAGGAGGTACGCGATGAGAATCACCACCCTGATCCCGGTCCTGATCGTCGTCCTGCTGCTGGGCCTGTTGGGCTCGGTGTACGTGGTGCGCGAAGGCCAGGTCGGCCTGGTGCTGCACCTGGGCCGCGTATCGCGCACCGATATCGGCCCCGGCCTGCACTTCAAGTGGCCGATGATCGAGACCGCACGCGTGTTCGACCGCCGTTTCAACGCCCTCGACTTCTCGCCCGAGCGCTACCTGACCTCGGAGCGCAAGGACGTCAGCGTCGACTTCGTGGCGATCGTGTTCATCGAGGACGTCGGCGATTTCTACCGTGCCACCGCCGGCGACGAGGAGAACGCCAGCGACCGCCTGGCGCCGATCATCAAGGACTCGCTGCGCAACGAGATCAACGCCCGCACCCTGACCCAGCTGGTCTCCGGCGACCGCAGCGAGGTGATCGCCCGGCAGCTGCAGTCGATCAACGAAGGCGCCAGGAACCTCGGCATGCGGATCATCGATATCCGCCTCAAGCAGATCGACCTGCCGACCGACAGCGAGGTGATCGGGCAGGTCTACAACCGCATGCGCGCCGAGCGCAACCAGGTTGCCGCGCGCCTGCGCGCCGAGGGCGAGGAGCAGGCCCGGCAGATCCGCGCCACCGCCGACCGCGACCAGGCCGTGATCCTGGCCGAGGCCGAGCGCGACGCGCAGACGCTGCGAGGCGAGGGCGATGCCGAGGCCACGCGCCTCTACGGCGAGGCCGCCGGCCGCGATCCAGGCTTCTTCGCCTTCCAGCGCAGCCTGGAGGCGTACCGGGAATCGTTCGACGACGGCAACGCGGTGATCGTGCTCGAGCGCGACGATCCGTTCCTGCAGTACATGCGCAGCGACCGATGACCGACCTGTGGGCGGCACTGTGCCTGGTGGCGGTGCTGGAGGGCCTGATGCTGTTCGCCGCCCCGCGCGGCTGGAAACGCGCCGCCGAACAGATGCTGGCCATGCCCGACCGCCAGTTGCGCACCATCGGCGGCATCGTCCTGGCGGTCGGCATATTGGCGCTGTACCTGATCCGCAGCGGCTGAACCGCGCCCGCCGCGGACGGTGCAACCGCTGCGGCGCTCCGGGGCCGGTGCCAGTCGCGACTTCCGGCGGTGACATGTCACCACCACTCCCACGAGGAGCAGGTCGAGCTCGCGAAAAGCGGCAATCCACCCTGTGGGAGCGACGGAAGTCGCGACGCCCGTGGCGGCCCAGCCGCTCCTCGGTCACCCGCTCGAGGGTGGCATTCCCCCCACAATCCCGGATAATGCACAAAAGCCGGACGGGCCCTTTGCCCGCCGGCTTTTTCCGTGCCCAACCAACCACGATCCACCCCCGTAGGAGCGGCCCATGGCCGCGATACCCGCGACCATTCCGCGACTGCGCATCCGCCGCGCCGGCGCGGGATGGCCCGCTCCTACAGCCAACCAGGAGTCCCCCATGGGTCAGTCAGTCGTCGTTCTCGGTGCCCAGTGGGGCGATGAAGGCAAGGGCAAGATCGTCGACCTCTTGACCGAGCGGATCGGCGCCGTGGTGCGCTTCCAGGGCGGCCACAACGCCGGCCACACCCTGGTCATCGGCGGCAAGAAGACCGTGCTGCACCTGATCCCGTCGGGCATCCTGCGCAAGGACGCCCTGTGCCTGATCGGCAATGGCGTGGTGCTCAGCCCCGCGGCGCTGCGCAAGGAGATCGACGAGCTGGAAGCCGAAGGCATCGACGTGCGCTCGCGGCTCAAGATCAGCCCGGCCACGCCGCTGATCATGCCGTACCACATCGCCCTGGACCAGGCCCGCGAGAAGGCCGCCGGTGGCGCCGCCATCGGCACCACCGGCCGCGGCATCGGCCCCGCCTACGAGGACAAGGCCGCGCGCCGCGGCATCCGCGTGGCCGACCTGCACTACCCCGAGCAGCTCGCCGAGAAGCTGCGCAGCACCATGGACTACCACAACTTCGTGCTGACCAAGTACCTGGGCGTGGACGCGGTGGACTACCGGCAGACCCTCGACGAGGCGCTGGAATTCGGCGAATACGTGCAGCCGATGAAGTCCGACGTCGCCGGCCTGCTGCACGACCTGCGCAAGCAGGGCCAGCGCGTGCTGTTCGAGGGCGCGCAGGGCTCGCTGCTCGACATCGACCACGGCACCTATCCCTACGTCACCTCCAGCAACACCACCATCGGCGGCGCGCTGGCCGGCAGCGGCGTGGGCGCGGACGCGATCGACTACGTGCTCGGCATCGCCAAGGCCTACGCCACGCGCGTCGGCGGCGGACCGTTCCCGACCGAGTTGCACGACGACGTCGGCAAGACGATCGCCGAACGCGGCCAGGAGTTCGGCGCCACCACCGGTCGCCCGCGCCGCTGCGGCTGGATCGACCTGGTCGCGCTCAAGCGCGCAGTGGCGATCAACGGCATCAGCGGCCTGTGCATCACCAAGCTCGACGTGCTCGACGGCCTGCCGAGCCTGAAGGTCTGCATCGCCTACCGCTACCGCGGCAAGGAGACCGAGTACGCGCCGCTCGACGCCGCCGGCTGGGACGAGTGCGAGCCGGTGTACCTGGAGTTCCCGGGCTGGAGCGAATCCACCCACGGCATCACCGAATGGGACAAGCTGCCGCCGGCCGCCCGCGCCTACCTGCGCGCGCTGGAGGAGCTGTCGGGCAGCCCGCTGGCGATGGTCAGCACCGGCCCCGATCGCGACGCCAACATCGTGCTGCAGGATCCGTTTGCGTGATACCGCGCCGGCAGGCGGTTGCGCTGACCGCATTGCAGATTCCGGCGCTTGCGGCGCGAGTCCGCCTTTATCCGCACGCGGGTTCTGAACATGCCGCACACACCGCGCAGGCCGACGAGTCCGACATCAAGAAGAAGGCGCCGACCGATCTGCCCGGTGCGATGGGCGGCGGACTGATGGGCGGCTGAGGCCG
Organism: Luteimonas salinilitoris; assembly: GCF_041300785.1. Lineage (NCBI taxonomy): Bacteria > Pseudomonadati > Pseudomonadota > Gammaproteobacteria > Lysobacterales > Lysobacteraceae > Luteimonas > Luteimonas salinilitoris. The sequence goes on along the minus strand of NZ_JBFWIB010000003.1, from coordinate 220,242 downwards.
CGCCTCGAAGAGCGGGCCCTCGAAGAGCGGGCGTGTAGTCGTCGTGCGTCGAGGTTTGCGGTGCTTGCGCAAGGAAGCGGAAGCCTCGCGCAGGCAACGGCACGGTGATCGTTCGCAGCGGGTGCGATGCCGGGTCGGCGTCACGGCGGTGCATGGCCGGACAGGCGACAATGGACGGCCCGCCTGACCGTGCCGCCCGTCCGCCTTGAGACCCGAACGCCTGCTGCCCCTGATCGTCGCGACCGCGTTGTTCATCGAGAACATGGATGCCACGGCGATCTCGACCTCGTTGCCGCAGATCGCGGTGGACCTGGGCGTGGCGCCGGTGGCGCTGAAGCTGGCGTTGACCACCTACATGCTGGCGCTGGCGGTGTTCATCCCGGTCAGCGGCTGGGTGGCGGACCGTTTCGGCGCGCGGCCGACCTTCATGGCGGCGATCGGGGTGTTCCTGCTCGGTTCGCTCGCCTGCGCGGCATCGGGTTCGCTGGGCGAGCTGGTGGCGGCGCGGTTCGTGCAGGGGATGGGCGGGGCGATGATGGTGCCGGTGGGGCGCCTGGTATTGCTGCGCAGCGTGCCCAAGGCCGAGCTGGTGCGCGCGCTGAGCTGGCTGACCATCCCGGCGCTGCTCGGGCCGATGCTGGGGCCGGTGCTGGGCGGATTCATTACCACGTACAGCCACTGGCGTTTCATCTTCCTGATCAACATCCCGATGGGGCTGCTCGGCATCTGGCTGGCGTGGCGGCACATCCCGCTGCTGCGCTCGGCGGTTGGGCCGCTGGACTGGCGCGGGTTCGCGCTGTCGAGCCTGGGGCTGGCGCTGACGATCTTCGGTTTCGCATCGGTGGGCCGGCACCTGGTGAGCACGCCGCTGGCGCTGGGCTGCGCACTGCTGGGACTGATCGCGCTGGCGCTGTACGCGCTGCACGCGCGGCGGCACCCGCATCCGCTGCTGCGGTTGGACCTGTTCCGGCTGTCGACCTTCCGCAACGGCGTGATCGGCGGTTCGCTGTTCCGCATCGGCATCGGCGCCACGCCGTTCCTGCTGCCGCTGATGCTGCAGCTGGGGTTCGGGCTCAACCCGCTGGAGTCGGGCCTGATCACGTTCACCTCGGCGGCCGGCGCGATGTTCATGAAGACGGTGGCGCCGGCGATCCTGCGGCGCTTCGGTTTCCGTCGCGTATTGGTGATCAACGCGCTGATCGCCTCGGCGCTGCTGTGCGGGTTTGGGCTGTTCCGCGCGGACACGCCGTATCCGCTGATGATCGGCGTGCTGCTGGTCAGCGGCTGCTTCCGTTCGCTGCAGTTCACCAGCCTCAACGCGATCGTCTACGCCGACATCGAGCCCGAGCGCATGAGCCAGGCCAGCAGCCTGGCGGCGATGGCGCAACAGGCGTCGCTGGCGCTGGGCATCACCGTCGGCGGCTATGCGCTGAGCGTGGCGAGCGCGGCCACGGGTGACCCCATGGGCACGGTGACCAACTTCGGCTTCGCGTTCCTGACGGTCGGGCTGATCTCGGCCAGTTCGGTGCTGGCGATGCTGCGCCTGGCGCCGGAGGCCGGCGCCGAGATGTCCGGCCGCGCGCGGCCGGGAGAAGAGATGACCGAACCGAAGCCGGTGGGGCGGCCGGGGACCTGATCGGAGGATGGCCATGGATCTCTTCGCCTCCCCGCCGCAGACCCTGCTCGACGACGCCGAAGGCGGCGTCCGCTACTGGCCCGCCTTCGCCGGCGCGGCCGATGCCGATGCCTGGTTCCGCATCCTGCGGCAGCATGCCGGCTGGTACAGCGAACGCCGCAAGATGTACGACCGCGTCGTCGACGTGCCGCGCCTGCTCGCCGGCTATCGCACCGACGCCCTGCCGCCGGCGCTGCCGCTGGCCGAGATCCTCGCCCGCGTGCAGGCCATCGTGCCGGCGCCCTACAACGCCGTCGGCCTGAATTTCTACCGCGACGGCAGCGACAGCGTCGCCATGCACAACGACAAGCTGCACACCATCGTCCCCGGCCAGCCGATCACGCTGCTCTCGCTCGGCCATCCGCGCCGCATGCTGATCCGCGCCAAGGCCGGCGACCGCGGGCGCATCGCCGTCGATCTCGCCCACGGCAGCCTGCTCGGCATGAGCCACGCCTCCCAGATCACCCACGAGCACGGCATTCCCAAGACCGCACGACCGGTCGGCCCACGCATGAGCATCGTCTTCCGCGTGCGGACCGAGGCGCACCTGCCCGATTGACGAGGGGGAGAGTCGCCGCCCGCCGGGACGGATGCGATATCAGGAAGGAGCGGGCAGGATACTCACCCCTTGTGTGACGCTCAGGCGGCGGGCGCAGCGCCCCAGGTCTTCGCGTAGGCCGGCCGCTGATGGAAGCGCTGCAGCCATGCCTTCACGTGCGGGTGTGCGTCGACCGATACGCCGCAATAGGTGCTGTAGGCGACCACGCTGGCGACGATCATGTCGGCGAGTGAGTACGCATCGCCGAGCAGGTTGGGGTGCTCGGCCAGGCGCGCATCCAGGCGGCCGAGCAGCTTGCCGAACTCGCCCTGCGCGTGCGCCGCCAGCGGCGGATGGTGCAGTGCCGGGTCGGCAAGCGGGTTCTGCGAATAGTTGAGGATGTTGATCATGGTGCCGTAGGTCACGTAGGCCCACGTCGTCCACGACAGGGCGGTCAGACGTTCGGGTGCATCTGCGGCGGGCCACAGGCCGCGCTCGACGCCGTAGCGATCGCCCAGCCACTGCATGATCGCCACCGCCTCGAACATCGGCGTGCCGTCCACCACCAGGGTCGGCACCACGCCGTTGGGATTGAGGGCCAGGTACTCGGGCTTCTTCTGGTCGCCGGCGGTCAGGTCCAGCATCACCAGTTCGTGCGGGACGTCGAGTTCGGCCAGGGCGCAGACCACGGGGGTGGCGCTGGACATGGGGGCGGCGTAGAGGGTGAGCGACATGGCGGATGTTCCTTGGCTGATCGGTCCCGCGGGATGCGTCGGACCGTTGCGATAAGCTAGCAAGCATTGAGGACAGTTTCTGTCCTCGACCTCGGTGATCCTTCCCCGCATGCTCGACACCTCGGCCCGCCTGCTCCGCCTGCTCACGCTGCTCCAGGTCCGCCGCTTCTGGAGCGGTGCGGAGCTGGCCGAGCGCCTGCAGGTGACGCCACGCACGGTGCGCCGCGATGCCGACAGGCTGCGCAGCCTGGGCTACCCGGTGCGCTCCAGCAGCGGACTGGCGGGCGGCTACCAGCTTGGTGCCGGGGCGACCCTGCCGCCGCTGCTGCTGGAGGACGACGAGGCGCTCGCGGTGTCGCTGGGGCTGCGGATGGCCGCCACCGGCACCGTCGCCGGCATGGAGGAAAGCGCGGTGCGTGCGCTGGCCAAGCTCGAGCAGGTGCTGCCGACGCGGCTGCGCAAGCGCGTTCGCGCGCTGCATGCCGCGGTTGCGCCGCTCGGCATGGCAGGGCCCCGGGTATCGTCCGAGGTGCTGACCACTCTCGGCGGCGCATGTCGCGGCGAGCAGCGCGTGTCGTTCCGGTACCGTGCCCACGACGGCGAAAGCAGCGAGCGCGATCTCGAGCCGCATGGCCTGGTCTGTACCGGCGCGCGCTGGTACCTGGTCGGCTGGGACCTGCAGCGGCAGGACTGGCGCACGTTCCGGGTCGACCGGATCGAGGCGCGGATCGCGACCGGGCAGCGGTTCGTGCCGAGAAAGATACCGGGCGGCGACCTGGCGGCCTACGTGTCGCGCACGGTCTCGTCCAGCCCTTATCCGGTCCGGGCGCGCATCGTGCTGCACGCGCCGCTGGAGCGGATGGCCGAGCTGGTCCCGCCGACGGCCGCGCGGCTTGAACGCATCGACGACGAGCGCTGCGTGCTCGAGGCGGGCGCGCGCTCGCCGGAAGAGCTGGCGTATCACATCGCGCTGCTCGGCGTGGAGTTCGAAGTGCGCGAGCCGCCGGGACTGGCCGAACACCTGGCCGCCATGGCGGGCCGGCTTGCGCGCGCCGCCGCACGCGCCTGACCCGTCCGCGCAGGCGCGTCCGCGCGTCTGCGTCAGGGCTGTTCGAACGCGGGGCCCACGCCCGCGCTTCTCTGGTCGCCGCCCCGTAGGAGCGCGCCATGCGCGCGAAGCCCGCGCCGTGCGACGGGGTAATGCTTCGGACACGTTGCGGTGCCGAAGCCATGCGGACCGGGCCGGCGATGTCGGCATCGCGCGCATGGCGCGCTCCTACGGAGATGGCAGGCCGGATCCGAATGCGTCGCCTTCCGGACCGACGTGCGCTTCCCCTTGGATCGGGAGAAGCACCAGAAAAAGCGGCGGCCATCGGCCGCCGCTTCGAACAACGGTGTCGCGTCAGTCGTCCTTGTCCTTCCCTTTGTTCTTGCCCTTGCCCTTGCCTTTGTCTTGCCCGGGTCGGTCGGCGCGCCTGCTGTTCGTGTGCGGGGCCGGATGCGCGTCGGATCTGCCGGCCGTCCTCGCGCGCTTGTCCGGGCCGTGCTTGGACCAGTCCACCCGCACCGGACGATCGACGACCACCGGGTATCCCCACCGGTCGTAGGTACTCGCGGTACCGCGCTTGAGCGCGTGGAAGGCGGGCGAGCCGGGCTTGATGCCCATCCGCTTGGCGACCGCGCCCCAGCCCTGGCCGGGATCGCGGTCGTACTCGCGCACCACGTCCATGCACGGCATGCCCAGCGCGTGCGCGATCGCGCAGGCGTAGTAGACGTCGCCCGGAGCCCAGCGGCGTTCGTCCAGCAGTTCGACGACCAGCGGACGCGGTGCGCCGTAGTAGCCGGTCATCTCGTTGACGAAGGGGTCGCGATAGCGCCTGCCGTAGTCGTTGATCTCGCCCAGGCGGTTGTCCACCCACACGTCGCCGGTCCTGACGTTGTAGCCGACGGTCTGCGCATTGGACGCCGCCGGCAGGCCGAGGCCGATGGCCAGCGCGACTGCCAGCGTGGCATGTCTGATCGTATGCATAGGGCGCCTCCTGGATGGCGGGAACTCGAATGGAGTCTCACCGTGCCCGTGTGAAGCCGCCCTGAGGCCCGCGAGCGTGGCGCGGCACCGTTCAGGTTGCGCAGCGAGCCGTGAATGTGTGCCATCGGGTCGGCATCCTTCGCGCTCCCCGCGACATGCGTTGCGGGCCGTAGAGCCGAGCTTGCTCGGCTGCTTCCGGCCCGGAGGCGGTGCGGGCAGCGGAGCAAGGCAGCGGAGCAAGGGCAGCGGAGCAAGGCAGCGGAGCAAGGGCAGCGGAGCAAGCTCCGCTCTACGAGGGTGTGGTGCCCGGGTTGCGGTGGGGAATGCGGGAAACCGCGCTCAGGCCGCGGCGTCCTCCTCCCTGTAGGCGTCGACCGGAATGCAGGCGCACATCACGTTCTTGTCGCCGTAGACGTTGTCGACGCGCGCCACCGGCGGCCAGTACTTCGTCGTCTTCAGCACGGCCAGCGGGAACGCGGCGAGCTCGCGCGGGTAGGCGTGGGTCCATTCGCTGCCGGCGACCATGGTCGCGGTGTGCGGCGCGTTGCGCAGCGGGTTGTCGTCGCGGTCGAGCTTGCCTTCCTCGATCGCGCGGATCTCGTCGCGAATCTCGATCATGGCGTCGATGAACCGGTCGAGCTCATGCAGCGATTCGCTCTCGGTCGGCTCCACCATCAGCGTGCCGGGGACCGGGAAGCTCAGGGTCGGGGCGTGGAAGCCGAAGTCGATCAGGCGCTTGGTCACGTCCTCGGCGGTGATGCCGGTGGCGTCCTTGATCGGCCGCAGGTCGAGGATGCACTCGTGCGCCACCAGGCCGTTGCGGCCGCTGTACAGGGTGGGGTAGTGCCCGGCCAGCCGCTTCGAGACGTAGTTGGCGTTGAGCATCGCCACCTGGCTGGCCTTGCGCAGGCCCTCGCGGCCCATGAGGGTGATGTACATCCAGCTGATCGGCAGGATGCTGGCGCTGCCGAAGGTGGCCGCGCTGACCATGCCGCCATTGCCGATCCCCCCGGTGCGCGCGCCGCCGGTGCCGAACGCCGCCGGCAGGTACGGCGCCAGGTGCGACTTCACCGCGCACGGGCCCACGCCGGGGCCGCCGCCGCCGTGCGGGATGCAGAAGGTCTTGTGCAGGTTGAGGTGGCTGACGTCCGAGCCCCACCGGCCCGGCTGCGCCAGGCCGAGGATGGCATTGAGGTTGGCGCCGTCGGTGTACACCTGGCCGCCGTGCCGGTGCACGACCTCGCAGATCTCCACCACGTCCTCCTCGAACACGCCATGCGTGGACGGGTAGGTCATCATGATCGCCGCCAGGCGGTCGGCGTACTGCTCCGCCTTGGCGCGGATGTCGGCCACGTCGACATTGCCGTCCTTGTCGCAGCGGGTCACCACCACCTTCATGCCGCACAGCTGCGCCGAGGCCGGGTTGGTGCCGTGCGCGGACTCCGGGATCAGGCAGATGTCGCGCTGCCCCTCGCCGCGCGCGCGGTGCCAGGCACGGATGGCGAGCAGGCCGGCGTACTCGCCCTGCGCGCCGGAGTTGGGCTGCAGGCTGACGTTGTCGTAGCCGGTGCAGGCCACCAGCATCGCCTCCAGGCCCTCGATCAGCTCGCGGTAGCCCTGGGTCTGCTCCGGCGGCGCCAGCGGGTGGATGTTGGCGAACTCCGGCCAGGTGACCGGGATCATTTCGGCGGTGGCGTTGAGCTTCATGGTGCACGAGCCCAGCGGGATCATGGTGCGGTCCAGCGCCAGGTCGCGGTCGGCCAGGGTGCGCAGGTAGCGCAGCAGCTCGTGCTCGGAGTGGTGGGTGTTGAACACCGGGTGGGCAAGGAAATCCGAGGTGCGCAGCAGCGCCGCCGGCAGCGCGTCGGGCGTGGCCGCATCCAGTGCGTCCAGGTCGCCCAGTTCCACCCCGAACAGCCCGGCCAGGCGGCTGACGTCCTCGCGGGTGGTGGTCTCGTCCAGGCTGATGCCCAGGCTGTTCGCGTCGATGTGGCGCAGGTTGATGCCGGCCTCGCCGGCGTGCGCGTGCACCTGGCCGGCGTCGATGCCGGTCACGTGCAGGGTGTCGAAGAAGTCGCCGCCCACGGCGACGCCGGCCTCGCACAGCACCGCAGCCAGGATGGCGGCGAAGCGATGGGTGCGGCGGGCGATGCGCACCAGCCCGTCCGGGCCGTGGTAGACCGCGTACATCGACGCCATCACTGCCAGCAGCACCTGCGCGGTGCAGATGTTCGACGTGGCCTTCTCGCGGCGGATATGCTGCTCGCGCGTCTGCAGGGTGAGGCGGTAGGCGGGGTTGCCCTCGGCGTCGATCGACACGCCGATCAGCCGGCCCGGCATCGAGCGCTTGTAGGCGTCGCGGCAGGCCATGAAGGCGGCGTGCGGCCCGCCGAAGCCGAACGGCACGCCGAAGCGCTGGGTGTTGCCCAGCACGATGTCGGCGCCCCATTCGCCCGGCGCCTTGAGCAGGGTGAGCGCAAGCAGGTCCACCGCCGCACACACCACGCCCTGGCGCGCATGCACCGCATCGGCCAGCGCGGCGTAGTCATTGGCGCGGCCGAAGGTGTCCGGGTACTGCAGCAGCACGCCGAAGGCATCCGCTTCGGCGGCCTTGTCGTCGTCGCCGACCAGCAGCTCGATGCCCAGCGGCTCGGCGCGGGTGCGCAGCACCTCGACGGTCTGCGGGTGCACGCCGGAGGAAACGAAGAACACCGCCGACTTCGCCTTCGACATCCGTCGCGCCAGGGTCATCGCCTCGGCCGCGGCGGTGGCCTCGTCCAGCAGCGAGGCGTTGGCGATCTCCATGCCGGTGAGGTCCGCGCACATCGTTTGGAAGTTGATCAGCGCCTCCAGCCGGCCCTGCGAGATCTCCGCCTGGTAGGGGGTGTAGGCGGTGTACCAGGCCGGGTTCTCCAGGATGTTGCGCAGGATGACGCTGGGCACGTGCGTGCCGTGATAGCCCTGGCCGATGAAGCTGCGGAACACCCGGTTGCGATCGGCCACCTGGCGGATGCGCGCCAGCGCCTCCTCCTCGGTCACCGACTCGGGCAGGTCCAGCGGGTCGCGGGTGCGGATGGAACCCGGCACGATCGCGTCGGTGAGCGACTCCAGCGAATCGAAGCCGACCGCTTCGAGCATCTGCGCGATCTCGGCATCGTTGGGGCCGATGTGACGCGCGATGAACGCATCGTGCTGCTCGAGTGAGCGGAGGGACGTGGACTGGGACATGGCGTGGGACTCTGGCGGGCGCGGAAGGGCCGCGTGCGACTGCACGCAGGGCGCCCCTCTGTCCTTTTGCCTGAGAGTTCGGAGAGGGGGCGAACCCCTCCCATGCACCTTCGGCGCCGGATCGAACCGGTCTCTCCAGAGTTGTCCCCGCCGGCGGTACGTGAGCCTGAGCGATTACGGGCGTTGCGCCTTCGGCAGCGGGCGCCCGGTGGGCCGGGGGCCTGCTTCTCCCGTCGAGGGGTGTTGCGGGGGTAATTATAGGCGGTTCGGCGGTTGCCGCGCGTCAGCGGGGTGGTGCCCGATTCAGAGGGCAGGCGATTGGATCGGAAGGCTAATGAGTCAAACTGCAGGCGGGTGGCCGATCCCGACCCAAGGCGAACATTGGGGGTTCGACCCCGCCGGCAAACTTTCTACGCATTCGGAATGCGGCAACCTGTGTGGCGCGGGCGCAACAGACGGCGGAACGCGCTCGGCGTCATGCCGACGACATCGCCGAAAATACGCGTGAAGTGGGCCTGGTCGGCGAAACCGAGCATCACGGCGGCTTGCGCGAGAGGCATGTCCGCGCGACGCAACAGGTTCGCGGCCTGGCGGACGCGCAGTACACGCAGGTATTCGCCGATCGTCTGCCGATGGATGCGCCGGAAAACCGATGCCAGATGGACCGGATGCACGCCGGCCTCGCGCGCGAGCGCCGAGGTGAAATGCCGCCGATCCGGCTCGTCGTGCAGCTTTTGCACCACCAGACCGAGCCAAGCCGGTTGCGGTGACACCGGTTGCTCGGGATACCGCAACGCGCATCCCGTCATCTCCAGCACCAGGTTCTCCACGACCAGCGTGGAGCACGGCTGCCAGTGCCGAAGCTCGTGCAGCAGCCGGCAGGTGAACCAGACCACCCGCGTCCCCTGTTCGTGGAAATCGCGGCGTGACGGCCCGGCTTCGGCCAGCGTGTCCGCGCCTTCTTGGGTCAGTTCGACATTGAAGAAACGACCGCCGTCCTGCCCGACCTCATCATGGTGAACGACACCCGGCCGGTGCCACCAGACGGTCAGGGGATCGTATTCGTGGCGCCGGCCATCGTAGGTTTCCGCATAACGCCCCTCGACCAGCAGGCTGAAGTAGGCTGCCTGGTGCGCGTGCGTTGGCAACTCGCGTCCGTGGGCATGGCGGATCTCGGACAGCACGAACTGCGGCGAGGCATGCCTGCTTACCACGTCGCCGTAGAACTCGCCGGCGGCGAGATCCGGCGAGCGATGGCATTCGCAGCCCACCTTGCGTTCGTTCAAGACGAAGGTCTCCGCCGGCTTCAGGCTTGGCCGTGATGAAGCCATTCTACCTTCGGGCCTGTCCCACGATGAAAACTGTCCTGCTCGTACTGCTCCTGTCGCTGCCCTTCGTGGTCCCGGCGCACGAACGCGCAGCCGAGCCTGCTGCGGCCGGTTCCACCCTGGCTTCCTACCAGCAGGCGCGCGCGGTGCTGGCCCGCGCGATCGAGGTCGCCGGCGGCGAAGCCGCCATCCGCCGCCTGCGCAACGTCTCACTCGGCTATACCGGCCATCGCAACATGATCAACCAGAGCCGGCGCGCGTTCCCACCCTGGGACCGCGAACCCGCCAGCGGCAGCGTCGTCGTCGACCTCGAAGGCGAGCGGATGTTCGCCGACAACTACACGTCCTATCCAGGGATCGGCCGCTTCGGCGGCGCCTGGGCGCTGAAGGGCGACCGCGGCGTGCACTGGGAGCCCGACCGCAATCATCACGGCAGCGAAATCATGATGAACTTTTCCGGGAAAGACGCGGACGGACCGTGGGCTTTCATTCCACGCTGGATTCCGCCGCTGATGCTGGTCGACGCCTGGGACGGCGGCACGAACCTGCGCTCACTGGGCCGAGCGGTGCGCAACGGCAAGCCGATGCATGCGCTCGTCTGGACACAGCGCGACGGCGCGACCATCACCATGCTGTTCGACACGGCCAGCGGTGCGTTCAGCGGATACGAGTCGATCCATGACGACGGTGTGTACGGTGACGTCATCAACTGCATCGAGTATTCCGGCTGGCGCGCGATCGACGGCGTGTACTTCCCGACCCGCCGTACGGACTGGTTCAACGACGAAATCGCGCGCGACCTCGAGCTGCGCTATCGCGTCGACGCTGCACTCGCCGACAGCCAGTTCGAGTTGCCGTCCGGTTATGCGCAGCCCAAGGAAACGGAAACAGGCGAACGCCTGCGGGAGATCGGCGACGGCGTCTACCTCGACACCCACATGGGCGGCATCATGATCGTCGAATTCGACGACTTCCTGGCGGTGGTCGAATGCCCTGGCAACTACAGCATGTCGCATTCGACCATCGCCGCTGTTCGCGAGGCATTCCCCGGCAAGCCGGTGCGCTACGTGGTGCCGAGCCACACCCATGGCGATCATGGCGGCGGCGCCCGCGCGTACTTCCACGCCGGTGCGACCCTGGTGACCACGCCCGGCCATGTGGAGTTCTACCGTCGGCTGGCGCGGGTGAGCCGGACCATCTCGCCGGATCCATACGATGCGACGAAAACCTCACCTTCGATCGAAACCTTCCGGGACAAGTGGGTGATCTCGGATGGCAGCCAGACCATGGTGCTCTACGACATCGGCCCGAATGCCCATTCGGAGGAGCTGACAATGGTGCATCTGCCAAGACAGGGCATCGTCTGGCAGGCCGACGTCTATTTCTCGCCGGGCACCGGGGGCGGGGTGAATCCGGCGATGCCGATCGGCATCGATTTCGCAAAAAAGTTGAAATCGCTCGGCATCGACGACTTCCAGGCGCTGCTCGAAGCGCACAACACCCGTATCGTCACCATGGAGGAATTCCGCCGCGCCTTGGCACTAGCGGGTTTTCGCGGCTATTGATCCGCAAGTCATGACGCGCAATGGTGGCTCGGCTCGGTGTCGACGACACCGAGCGCAGTTCGCGCGACCGCTTCGAGCATCTGCGCGATCTCGGCGTCGTTGGGGCCGATGTGGCGCGCGATGAACGCATCGTGCTGCTCGAGCGAGCGGAGGGACGTGGACTGGGACATGGCGTGGGACTCTGGCGGGCGCGGAAGGGCCGCGTGCGGCTGCACGCAGAGCGCCCCTCTGTCCTTTTGCCTGAGAGTTCGGAGAGGGGGCGAACCCCTCCCATGCACCTTCGGCACCGGATCGAACCGGTCTTTCCAGAGTTGTCCCCGCCGGCGGTACGTGAGCCTGAGCGATTACGGGCGTTGCGCCTTCGGCCGCGGGCGCCCGGTGGGCCGGGGTGCCTGCTTCTCCCGTCGGGGGTGTTGCGGGAACGACTGTAGGCGGTCCGGCGGATGCCGCGTCGGCTCGCGCCGCCGTATTCATCAGTCGGCGCGCGCGACGCTGCCGCCTCGCTGGCACGCCACCCGTAGGAGCGCGCCATGCGCGCGATGCCGGCGCGGCCGGCAACACCTGGGATCACCGCCATGCCTGCCGGAGATTCCCGCGGCATCGCGACCATGGGCCGCTCCTACGGTAGCGCGGCGGCCGTTGCCCGCGGCTTCCAGCCACGTATCGCGGCGATCCGTCGCCGCATCCGGCGTTTTCGTCGCCTGCCGGTGGCGCGGCGCGGGCAGGCCGTGACAGGCTGCGGTCGTCCCCACGGGAAGAGAGGTCACCGGCTTGAAAGGCAACATGCGTTCGAAGCGATCATGGCTGGGCGCCATCGCGCTCGCAGGCGCGTTGCTTTCGGGGCAGGCGCTAGCGTCGGAGCAGTCGCCGCCCTGCGAGGTCGGCAGCTACCAGTTGGACAACGGCGACATGCTCGACATCGGCCCCGGCGCCGGGGGCCAGCTGCGCTGGCGCACGACAGACGGGCGCACCGGCGCGCTCGCGCCGCAGGGCGACGGCACCTGGACCAGCACCCTGGGCTGGACGAAGCGGCCGGATGGGCACCGCGTGTCGTTCACCGATTGTGGGCGCGGCGGCATCCGCTTCGACCGGACGCCCGGACAACGTGTGCTGCTGGAGCAGATCGACACCCGCTTCCAGGGCAGCGGCGTGACGCTGATCGGGCGGCTGACGCTTCCCCCCGGCGACGCCCCGGTGCCGCTGGTGGTGCTGGTGCACGGTTCCGAACGCGACTCCGCGCTGGAGCGGTATTCGCTGCAGCGCGAGTTCGCCAGCGCCGGTATCGGCGTGTTCGCCTACGACAAGCGCGGAACCGGCGCCTCCGGCGGCCGCTACACCCAGGACTACCTGACGCTGGCTGTCGACGCCATCCACGCGATGCGCGAGGCGCGGCGCCTGGCCGGTGCGCGCGCCGGGCGCGTCGGCTACCAGGGCGGCAGCCAGGGCGGCTGGGTGGCGCCATTGGCGGCGCGCATCGCCCCGGTGGACTTCGTCATCGTCAGCTTCGGCCTGGCGGTCTCGCCGCTGGGGGAGGATCGCGAGGCCATCGCCTTCGACATGCAGCGCGGCGGCTTCGGCCCGGAGGCCACTGCCGGTGCCATGGAGATCGCCGATGCCACCGCGCGGGTGATCGAGAGCGGCTTCACCGAAGGCTACGAGCAGCTGGAGGCGGTGAAGGCGAGGTACCGCGACGAACCCTGGTACCCCGCGGTGCGCGGCAACTTCACCTGGTACCTGCTAGGCAACGACGAAGCGACCGTGCGCAAGGACGCCCCGCAGCTGGTGTACGGCATACCGGCACACTACGACCCCATGCCGGTGCTGGAGACGCTGGACGTCCCGCAGCTCTGGGTGCTGGGCGGCCAGGACCGCGACGCCCCACCGGACGAGACGCTGCGCCGCCTGGCCGCGCTGCAGCGCGACGGCAAGCCGATCGTTACCGCGGTGTACCCCGACGCCGACCACGGCATGTACGAGTTCGAGACCGGCCCCGACGGCGAGCGCGTCTCCACCCGCCAGCCCGAGGGCTACTTCCGCCTGATGGCTGACTTCATCCGTGGCGGGCCGCTGCAACCGGAGTACGGAAAGGCCGAGCTGTCTTCGCACCCTTAGTGCGATTCTCGACGGTCCACGGGAATGCTGGCTTGGCTCAGGATGCGGTGCCCAAGGAGGTAGCCATCGGAGCCGCTGCAGCGGAACTGCGACGAAAGCTCCAGCCGGATGACATGCGCGCCCAACTGCCTGGCCCAGCGCTCGAGTTCGGCGGTGTGGCCGATGTCGCTGAGGGTCACCATCTGGAGCTTGATGTCCATGGATTCCCGCTTTGTCGAAACGAGGTTCCCTAATGTTCTGGTGAACATTTGCGGGGACCGTTCGCGTTTCCAACATTTGTGTCGTCGAAGGCGATCGGGCATCATTGCATCGCAATTGCAATGCAGAGGCGCCCAATGAAGACCGCCACATTTCCACCGCTGCGCGTCGAGCCGGCCTTGCGCCGGGCTGCCGAGGACGTGTTGCACGAAGGCGAGACCCTGTCGGCGTTCGTCGAGGCATCGGTGCGTGCGCAGATCGACCTGCGTCGCACCCAGGTGGAGTTCGTCGCCCGCGGGCTCGCGGCCCGCGAGCGCGCCAGGCGGGAGGGGAGCTACGTCGCGGCCGGTTCGGTGCTGGAGTCGCTCGAGGAGCGATTGAAAAAGGCGAGGCAATCCCGGCGATGAGTTTCCAGGTCCGCTTCACGGAGGAAGCGCTGGCCGACCTGGAGCGGCTCTACGACTTCGTGCTTGCGCGCGCCGACGGCGACTGGGGCGAGGCCGAGCGTGCGCTCGATGCGATCCGCAACGCGATCGGTCTGCTCGGGACCTCGCCCTTCAGCTGCCGCAAGGCCGAGGGCGGGGATGCGTTCCTGCGTGAGCTGATCATCGCCTTCGGCGCAACCGGCTACGTGGCGCTGTTCGAGATCGAGGATTCCGACTGGGTGACGGTGCTCGCGGTCCGGCACCAGCGCGAGGACGACTACAGTATCCGCTGAAGCGCCACCGGATGCGCCGTTGAGCGTGCGCGCCAACGGCATCTACCAGCGTTTCCGTGTCGGTAGATCTTGGGGGATCGTATAAGGCCGGTGCGGTTCGGGGTGCGGGCATCGCGCGCATGGCGCGCTCCTACGGACAACGGTAGGCCTTCGGGACAAACCGGCGCGGTTCGAGGCAGGCTTCTCGCGCATGATGCGCGCCTGCGGAAGGTGAGGCCTGCCTGCCGAACGTTCCGTTTTCGTCGCAAGGCTTACACTGTTCAGCTCCTGCTCGCATGATCGCCGCCGCCATGAACGAACCGCCGTTTCGCCCGCTTCGCATCGATCACATCGTGCTGCGCGTGCGCGACATCGCGCGCATGCAGGCGTTCTATTGCGACGTGCTCGGCTGTACGGTGGAAAACCGACAAGAGGAGATCGGGCTGTTGCAGCTGCGCGCCGGCGATGCGCTGATCGATCTGGTCGACATCGACGGCAAGCTCGGCCGCATCGGCGGCGCCGCGCCGGGCAGCGAGGGCCGTAACATGGATCACCTGTGCCTGCGCGTGGATCCGTTCGATCGTGCGGCGATCGTCGCCCACCTGCAGGCGCACGGGGTCGAGATCGGCGAGTTCGGCTCGCGCTACGGCGCCGAGGGCGAGGGCCCGTCGCAGTACCTGCTCGACCCGGAAGGCAACGCGGTCGAACTGAAAGGCCCACCCGACGCGCCGCGGCCGGCGGCGTGACCGGCGCCGCGCAGAAGCCGATCCCGCCCGGACGCCGCCTGGCCTGGCTGCTGGCCGGGCTGGCGATGTTCGGGCCGTTCTCGATCGATACCATCTTTCCGGCCTTCGCGCAGATGGGCGGCGAGTTCGGCGCCGACAAGCTGGCGATGCAGCAGACGATCAGCGTGTACCTGATCGCCTATGCGCTGATGAGCATCGTGCACGGGCCGCTGTCGGACGCGATCGGGCGCCGCTCGGTGATCCTGGGCGGGCTGGTGGTGTTCATCGCGGCGTCGGTGGGCTGCGCGCTGGCGCCGGACCTGACCACGCTGCTGGTGTTCCGCGCGCTGCAGGGGCTGTCGGCCGGCGTGGGCCTGATCGTCGGGCGCGCGGTGATCCGCGACGTCTACCAGGGCGACGATGCGCAACGGCTGATGAGCCAGGTGATGATGATCTTCAGCATCGCGCCGGCGATCGCGCCGGTGATCGGCGGCTGGATCCTGGGCTGGGAGCGCTGGCCGGCGATCTTCTGGTTCTTGGTGCTGTTCTCGATCGCGCTGTTGCTGGCGACCTGGGCCTGGCTGCCGGAGACGCATCCGCGCGAGGCGCGCGGCACGCTGGTGCCCCGGCGCCTGCTGCGCGACTACGTGGCGATCTTCACCAACTCGCGCTTCCAGCGGCTGGCGGCGGCCGGCGCGTTCAATTTCTCGGCGCTGTTCCTGTTCATCGCCTCGGCGCCGGCGTTCGTGATGGATATCCTGCGCCTCGACGAGCGCCAGTTCGGCTGGTTCTTCATCCCGATGATCAGCGGGATGATGATCGGCTCGTTCGTGTCGGGGCGGGCGGCCGGCCGCATCACCGGCGTCCGCCTGGCCAACATCGGCTTCGCCTGCAGCGGCGTGGCGATCGCCGGCAACATCGTCTACAACCTGGTCGTCGCCGAACCCGCGGTGCCGTGGGCGGTGCTGCCGATGGTGTTGAACGCGTTCGGCATCGCGCTGGTGTTCCCCATCATCACCCTGGCGATCCTCGACATGTACCCGCGCCAGCGCGGCTCGGCCTCGTCGCTGCAAGCGTTCACCGGATTGGTGCTCAATGCGATCGTGGCCGGCGTGCTGTCGCCGCTGGTGAGCCACCACGGCCTGTACCTGGCGCTGACCGCGGCCGGGTTCCTACTGGTCGGCTGGGGGTTCTGGCGCTGGGAGATCCGCCGCGACCGCACCCGGCCGCAGTGCCCGAAGGCGCCGACCGGAATGGAGCCGACGGAGCACATGTGACCGCTCGCCTGCGTCGCGCGGCGAAGATCGCACCGTAGAAGCGCGCCATGCGCGCGATGCGATCGGCGCATCCGCGTCCGGCACCCGCGGCATCGCGGGCGTGGCCCGCTCCTACGAAGGGCGGGCGCGATCCGCGCGGCCGGATTCACGCCGCGGCGCACGTCCGTAGGAGCGCGCGATACCCGCGAACGTTCCGCGCAGACGGACCGTCGTTCCGCGTGGCAATGCGCGGGCGAAGGACCGGGGGATGCCGGCCCTTCGCGTCGTCGCTATTCGGACTCGGTGCCCGCGCCCGCGCCGGCCACCGGCGCTGCCGCCGGCCAGCCGCAGGCCTGGCCTTCGTTCTGGTCCTCCAGCCAGTCCTGCAGCGGCGCGAAGTACTCCAGCACCGCCGAGGCGTCCATGGTCTCGGTGCCGGTCAGTTCCTTCAGCGTCTGTTGCCAGGGCTGGCTGGCGCCCTTGCCGAGCATCGCCCAAAACTTCTGGCCCGCGGCCTCGTCGCCGTAGAAGCTGCAGTCGTACAACGGGCCGTCGTAGCCGGAGGCGTCGCACAGCGCGCGGTAGAACTGGAACTGCAGGATGTGCGAGAGGAAATAGCGCGTGTACGGCGTGTTGCCCGGCACGTGGTACTTGGCGCCCGGATCGAAGAAGTCCTCGCCGCGGGGCGTGGCCGGGGCGACGCCCTGGTACTGCGCCTTGAGGTCCCACCAGGCGCTGTTGTACTCGTCCGGCGCGATCGATCCGTCGAACACGCCCCAGCGCCAGCGGTCGATCATCAGCCCGAACGGCAGGAACGCCACCTTCGCCAGCGCCATGCGCATCTGCGAGTTGATCAGGCCGGCCTGGCTCTGCTGCTGCTCGTCGACCAGCCCGATCGAGGACAGGTACTGCGGCGTCATCGCCAGCACGATGGTGTCGCCGATGGCCTCGTGGAAGCCGTCGTGGGCGCCGCTCTGGAACAGCGGCGGCTGGTCCTCGTAGGCGAGGTAATAGTAGATATGGCCGAGCTCGTGGTAGACGGTGGTGAAGTCCTCCTCGGTCGGCTCGATGCACATCTTGATGCGCACGTCGTCGGCCATGTCCATCGGCCAGGCGCTGGCGTGGCAGACCACTTCGCGATCGCGCGGCTTGATCAGCATGCTCTTCTGCCAGAACGGTTTCGGCAGCGCGGGCATGCCGAGCGAGGTGTAGAAGTCCTCGGCGCGGCGAGTGATCGCGGTGGCGCTGTCGACCTGCGCCTTGCGCTCGATCTCGACCCGTTCGGCACCCTCCGGGAGGCCTGACAGGGCGGCCAGGCGCTTGTCCAGGCCTTCGCGGTGCTGGGCCTCCAGCGCACCGGTGACGTCGAGGCTGCCGGTATTGGGGTAGGGCTCCAGGATGTCCCAGAGGTTGCTCCAGTCCTGCTGCCACATGTTGCCCATCAGGTGCGCCGGCAGCAGGCCTTCGACCGACCCGCGGTCGGGATACTTGGCTTCGAGGCGGGTGCGGGCGTAGCAGTGCAGCTGCTCGTACAGCGGCTTGACCTGGCCCCAGAGGCGGTCGGTCTCGGCGGCGATCTCGGCCGGGCTCATGTCGTAGCCGGAACGCCACATCTCGCCGGCGTCGGCGAAGCCCATGTCGCGGGCGCCCTCGTTGACCAGTTCGACGAAGCGGACGTAGTCGTTGCGCATCGGCTGGGCGATCGAATGCCAGCCGCGCCAGGCGTCGAGCTGCTGGTCGTAGTCGCGGCTCCTGCGCAGCACGTCCTCCAGTTCGCCGAGCTGGCGGCAGCGCTCGGCGTCGCCTTCGCCCACGCAGTAGGCGCCGCTGCCGTACATGCCTTCCATCTTGGTGGCGATGCGGGTCAGCTCGGCCAGCCGCGCCGGATCCTTCGGCGCCGGCATTGCGGTGCTGAGCTTGAGCAGGTTGATCGCGCGGGCGGTGGCGGGCGACATCTTCTGGCCTTCGAAGCGGCGCGCCTGGTCGATCCACGCGTTCAGCTGCGTCAGCCAGCGCTCGTTGCCCTTGGCGGCCAGCAGTTGGCTGTCGTCGTTGATGTAGGTCGAGGACAGCCACTGCGAGGCGGTCAGCTCCGGATACATCTCCCGGATCTCGTCGTTGACGCGGGCGATGAACTGGTCCGCGGTCTCGTCCTCGGGAATGGCCGGCCCGGCCGCGGGCGCGGCGTCGCGCTTGCAGGCGGAGAGCGCCAGGCCGGCGGCGACGAGGGCGAGGAGACAGAGCTTGCGATAGGTCACGGGCGATTCCTGGATGAGGGCCGGCTGAACGAAACGGCAGGCTAGAGCGGTGCCGGGGAGGCCGCAAGTGCGGAAGGGCCCCGTCCCCCGCAGGTCCGGCAGGGGCCGTGCACGACGGCCAGCGCGTCCCGCGACCGGTCTGCGCCGGTCATGTGCATGCCGCCACCGTCAGGGGCGTCGCCGCCGTATCCGACGGCTCGGCCAGGCCGCGCCCGGACAACCAGCGCCGCGCGTCGTCGGCGTCTTGCTCGAACCAGGCGCGGGTGCTGCCGAGCCGGAAGCTGTAGCCCCAGGCGTCCATGTCCGCCATCAGCCGGTCGCGGCCGACGCCGGGCAATGCGTCGGCGAGCAGGATCTGCAGGTAGCAGGTGGCGTCCTCCTCGGCGTCCGAGTCGCTGGCATCGGTGTGCACGAGCGCGCGGCGGTCGGCCGGCAGCACGATCAGGTGGCAGGCCTCGTGCAGCAGCGAGTGCACCGGGGTGTCGGCACGGGCATGCACGGTGCCGCCGATGACGCCGGCCTCCGGTTCGCCCCAGTAGCTGCCGGGAATCGGCGCGCCGTCGGCCACGCGGCGCAGGGCCAGGCCGTGCCGCGCCAGCAGCGCGCCGGCGGTCTCGAAGCCGATGTCGCGCAGGCGCAGCACCGCGTCAGGTGAGGCGGCAGTGGTGGCGTCGTCAGGGGCGGTGTTGTGGGAGCGACGGAAGTCGCGACCCGAGTCTGCTCCGGAGCCCGCTGTCGCGACTTCCCGGTGGCGGCTTGCCGCCGCCACTCCCACAAGAGCGCTGTCGGGCGCAGCGTCGGGCGCGGCATCCATTGGCGGGATCGATGCCTCCGCGGGAGATCCCGGGTGCCGCGGGATCATGCGTTCAAACGGCCGAGGGCCGCCCGTCGGGCAGCGAGACCGAGATGTCGAGCACGTCGTGTGCGCCGTCCTTGACCACGTCGACCTTGACGGCCTCGGCATCGACGCTGACGTACTTGCGGATCACTTCCAGCAGCTCGCGCTGCAGCATCGGCAGGTAATCCGGCGCGCCGCGGCTGCTGCGCTCCTGGGCGACGATGATGCGCAGGCGTTCCTTGGCGATCGAGGCGGTGTTCTTCTTGGTCTTCAGGAAATCGAACAGGCCCATGCCTCAACCCCCGAACATCTTGCTGAAGAACCCTTTCCTCTCCGGCAGGGTGAAGCGCATCGGCCGCTCCTCGCCCAACAGGCGCGCGACTGCGTCGTCGTAGGCCTGTCCGGCGTTCGATTCCATGTCCAGGATGACCGGCTCGCCCTTGTTGGAGGCATTGAGCACGTCGGTGGATTCTGGGATCACGCCGATCGTCTTCAGCCCCAGCACTTCCTCGACGTCGCCGATCGACAGCATCTCGCCGGTGTGGACCCGCGACGGGCTGTAGCGCGTGAGCAGCAGCGATTCCTTGACCCGCTCGCCGGCCTCGGCGCGGCGCGTCTTCGACGCCAGCAGCCCGAGGATGCGGTCGGAATCGCGCACCGAGGACACTTCCGGGTTCACCACCACCACCGCCTGGTCGGCGAAGTACATCGCCAGGTATGCGCCCTTCTCGATGCCCGCCGGCGAGTCGCAGACGATGTAGTCGAACTCGTCCGCGGACAGGTCGTTGAGCACCTTTTCCACGCCTTCCTTGGTCAGCGCGTCCTTGTCGCGGGTCTGCGAGGCGGCCAGCACGTGCAGGCTCTCGAAGCGCTTGTCGCGGATCAGCGCCTGTTTCAGCGACGCTTCGCCGGTGACGACGTTGACGAAGTCGTAGACCACCCGGCGCTCGCAGCCCATGATCAGGTCGAGGTTGCGCAGGCCGACGTCGAAATCGATCACGGCGACCTTGTTGCCGCGCCGGGCCAGGCCGCTGGCAAGGCTGGCGCTGGTGGTGGTCTTGCCGACGCCGCCCTTGCCGGACGTGACTACGATGATTTCGGCCAATGTCGTTCTCCGTGATTCGTGATTTGTAATTCGTGGTCGGGGCTGGCGATCTGCGACGGGTGATGTTTCTGAGCGAATCACCAATCACGAATCGCCAATCACGTCACGCCAACTCGGCGATCTTGAGTTCTTCGTTTTCCAGCCAGACCTGGACGGCCTTGCCGTGCAAGTCCTTGGGGATATCTTCCAGCACTTTGTAGTGTCCGGCCACGGCCACCAGCTCGGCCTGGAACGCGCGGCAGAAGATCCGCGCCTTTTCGTTGCCCTGGGCGCCGGCCAGGGCGCGGCCGCGCAGCGGGCCGTAGATGTGGATCGAGCCGTCGGCGAGGACCTCGGCGCCGGCGCCGACGGCGCCGAGCACGGTGAGGTCGCGGTTGTCGGCATAGACCTGCTGGCCGGAGCGGACCGCGCCGTTCTGCACCAGTCCGGGCTGCGCCGCGGCCGTGCCCGTGGCGGCGGGTGCGGCCGCCTTGGCGGAGGAGCCCGCCGGGGCGGACGCCTGCGCGGCCGCCGGCTCGGGGCCGGCGCCCTCGCGCTCGTACTGGGCGCGGAACTTGGCCAGCAGCGGCAGGCCGATCTCCTCGGCCAGCTTCTCGTTGTCGCTGCTGCCCCAGGCCAGCGCCACCGGCAGCACGCCGGCGCCGCGCAGGGCCTCGAGCAGGGCGCGCGCGCTGGCGGGATCCGGGGTGGCGGGCAGGCCGCCGAAATCGATCACCACCGCGGCGCGGCCGAACAGCTTGGGCGCGCGCGCGACCCGGTCGCGCATTTCCGCCGCCAGCCGCTCCGGGTCCAGCGTGCGCACGCGCAGGTTGGCGATGCCGACCTGGCCGAACTTGAGTTCGCCCGCTGGCTCGAAATCGAGGTTCGCCGCCGCCACGCTCAGGTTCCCGTCGAGCGTTGGGCGGGCGCCGCCGCCTGCCGCGCGCGCCGCAGCCAGGGCATGTCGGGCAGGTCGTCGCCGTAGTGGTCGCGGACCCAGGTGTAGCTGCACAGCTCCTTGGTCAGCATCGAGGCGCGCACGCCGGTCTCCGGCATCACGTGCTGGCCGACCTCGTGGAAGCCGAAGCTGCCGTGGAACAGCCGCGCCGGGTCGTTGTCGTGCTCGATGAACACCTCGCAGGCCAGCAGCGGATAGCGCACCTCGGCGTAGCTCTGCACGTCGGCATAGAACGCGCGGCCGACGCCGCCGCCGCGCCGGCGGCTGGCGACGACGATGCGGTCGATGTAGAAAAACGCCTCGTGGTGCTCGCGGAACCAGCGGAAATTGCTGCTGTCGTGGCCGAAATTCGAGCCGAAGCCGATCAGGAAGCCGGTCAGGTTGCCGTCGCGCTCGGCGACGCGGAAATACTCGGCGGCATCGAAGAACCGCTTCAGGCGGGAGGCGTCGAGCGGCAGGATGCTGGGGCCGGCGGCGTTGTTGAGGGCGAGGATGGAATCCAGCTCGTGCTCGCGCACGTCGCGGATGACGATCGACATTACCTGACTTCCTCGCTGCTTGGCACACGAAAACGGCCGCGGCTTCGTGCGGCCGGCCCGACGGAATGCGGCGCATTCCGGCCGGGCAGGGGATTATCGCACGCCGGGCAGTCGTCGGCGACTCGGCGCGCATGACTTCTGGTGGGCGTGCGGCGGCCCGTTTGCGCCTAACATCGCAGCGGCGCGTCGCCACCTGCCGGGCAGCAGTGGAGCGGCCCGTGCCGCCCACCGCTGGATCGACAGGCCCCTCGAGAGATGATCGCGCACCTGAACCACAACCGCCTGCTGCGCTACGCCGGCATGTTCACGTGGGGCGTGACCGGCCTGCCGTTGCTGCTGTTGACGATGCCCGAGGTCGAACAGGCAGTGATGGGCGAGGAATCGGTGCTGATGGTGAGCCGCTGGCGCGCCTGGGTCGCGTGGGCGCTGTTCGGTTTCTGCTACGCCTGGCTGACCCGGGCGCTCGGCGAGCGCCGGGTGACGCCGGTCGACCACGGCCTGGTGCTGTTGCTGGCCAGCAGTTCGATCGCGATCAGCTATTACAGCCAGAGCGGACTGGGCAGCATCCTGCTGATGGTGGTGGCCTGCGTGCTGCCGTGGCTGCTGCCGCTGTGGATCGGCGTGGCGCTGCTGGTGCTGTGCGAGTTCGTGATCGTGCCGGTGTACGTGCGCGGCTTCGACTTCTCCTGGGGCGAGGCGGTGGTGCAGGCGAGCCTGTACGTCGGCTTCACCGGCTTCGCCTTCGTCACCGGCTTCGTGGCGCGGCAGCAGGCGCAGGCCCGCGACGAGCAGCGCCGGCTCAATTCCGAACTGCGCGCCACCCGCGCGCTGCTGGCCGAGAGCGTGCGCGTCAACGAGCGCACCCGGATCTCGCGCGAGCTGCACGACCTGCTCGGCCACCACCTGACCGCGCTGAGCCTGAACCTGGAAGTCGCCAACCATCTGACCGAGGGCTCCGCGCAGGAGCACGTGAGCCAGGCGCATACCATCGCCAAGCTGCTGCTCAGCGACGTGCGCGAGGCGGTCAGCCAGCTGCGCGACGACGACGCCATCGACATGGTGGCCACGCTGCGGCCACTGGCCGAAAACGTGCCGCGGCTGCACGTGGACATGGAACTGCCCGAACCGTTCCTGGTCGACGACGCCGAGCGGGCGCACGTGCTGCTGCGCTGCACCCAGGAGATCATCACCAACACGGTCCGCCACGCCCAGGCCGGCCGGCTGCGACTCGGCTACAGTCTGCGGCAGGGCATGGTGTGGCTGGACGCGCGCGACGACGGCCGCGGCGCCGAGATCGCGGCGATCGGCAACGGCCTGCGCGGCATGCGCGAGCGGCTGGCGGCCTATGGCGGTACCGTGGAGATCGAGACCGCGCCGGGCGAGGGATTCGCCCTGCGCATCCGCCTGCCCCTGCGCGAGCCGGCCGAGGCCGGCGTGGTCGCGGCGGCGGCGGGCCAATGAACGCGCCGCGAGGCGACGGCGAGCAACAGGAGAAGACGATGATCCGCGTATGTCTGGTGGACGACCAAACCCTGGTGCGGCAGGGGATCCGCTCGCTGCTGGCGCTGGACGGCGGCATCGAGGTGGTGGCCGAGGCCAGCGACGGCCGGCAGGCGGTGGAGACGATTCCCCAGGTGGCGCCCGACGTGGTGCTGATGGACATGCGCATGCCGGCGATGTCGGGCCTGGAAGCGCTGCAGCATCTCTCGCGCAACGGGCAGCTGCCGCCGACCATCATCCTGACCACCTTCGACGACGACCAGCTGGTGCTGGCCGGGCTGAAGGCCGGGGCCAAGGGCTACCTGCTCAAGGACGTGTCGCTGGAGCAGCTGGTCGGCGCGATCCGCACCGTGGCGGGCGGCGGATCGCTGGTGCAGCCGGCGATGACCCAGCGCCTGCTGTCGGGGCTGGAGCACATGCGCAACGACTTCGTCAGCCTGGACCGCCCGGACCCGCTGACCGATCGCGAGACCGAGATCCTGCGGCTGATGGCGGGCGGCTTCTCCAACAAGGAGATCGCCAATTCGCTGGGCGTGGCCGAGGGCACGATCAAGAACCACGTGTCCAACATTCTCAGCAAGCTCGGTGTGCGCGACCGCACCCGGGCCGTGCTCAAGGCCTTCGAACTCAAGCTGGTCTGACACGGACGATGCCCGGCCCGGAGTGGCAACCTCGCCAGGCCCGGCCCCGGGCGGGCGTGATCGTCCCAGGTCGTGCCCGAGGCATTCGGGCCGGACCGCTCCGACAGTCGTCGGTGGCCATGGCGGCCGGGGCGGCCATGCACCGCCAAGGCGTCCCGGCCGCCGATGTGTTCGGGCGATCGGCCCGCGATCGTTCCCGACGTCGTGATAACGTTTTCGGCTTGCTCGCCGATGGCCACACAAGTTGGTAGGATTGCCGATCTGCGCCCCGGCACGGCCGGATCCGGTCCTGGAGAACCCTGAATGACCCGTTTGCTTGAGATTTTGATTTCGCTGCTGATTGTGGCCGTGCTGTTCGTGGTGGTGGGCGTCCTGCTTCCCTCCGAGCGCAACCTGGTCGAGAAGGTGGAAACCAACCGCCGCCAGACCATCGTTTTCGACACCCTCAACAGTTTTCGTCGCTTCGACGACTGGAACCCGTTGGTGCTGCGCGATCCGCGCATGCAGTTGAAGATCTCCGGCCCTGATTCGGGCGTCGGCGCGCGCCTGGACTACAGCTCGGACAACCAGAACGTCGGCAGCGGCAGCTGGGAGATCGTCACCTCCGAGCCGCGCGATCGCATCGATTTCGAGCTCCAGGACCACCGCCGCGGCCGCGACAAGCGGACCAGCTTCGTGCTCCGTCCGACCGGTCGCGCCGGCCGCAACATCGAGATCACCCAGAGCTTCCACGTCGCCTATGGCTGGGACCTGATCGGCCGCTATGCCGGCCTGTACGTCAGCCGCAACATCGGCGACGACATGCAGCTCGGCCTGCGCCGGCTGTCCAGCATGCTGGCCTCGGTGCCGAACGTCGACTACGCCGTCGAAGGCACCACCCTGCGCAACATGACCGTCGAGGAGCGTCCCGCCGAGGACCTGCTGGTGGTCAAGGCCGGCGCGGTCGAGCGTAACAACCAGGTCATCCAGGAGTCCATGGAGAGCAACATGGAGTGGATCAACCGCACCATGGCGGCCAACGACCTCGAGGCGGCCGGCCCGATGCGCATCGTCTCCAGCGAGCTGGGCCGCGATACCTACACCTTCGACGTGGTGCAGCCGGTGCGGCGCCAGGGCAACGGCGATGATGCCGACGACGGCGAGGACGAGGACGAGCAGGAAGAAGACCAGGCCGCCGACGAAGAAGAGGGCGAGGAAGGCGAGGAAGGCGATGCCCCCGCGGAGCGCAAGCTCGACAACACCCCGGTACCCGTGGTGGCCGCGCAGGGCGACGAGCTCGAAGTCGAGACCCTGGGCCCGGTGGAGTACGTGCGCACCGAGCCGACCCTGGTCGCCAAGGCCCGCTACACCGGCTACATGGCTGAACTGGAGAACGTCCGCAACGCGCTGCGCGCCTGGGCCATGACCCAGGGCTTCGAGGCGATCGGCCGGCCCTACGAGAGCTACATCCGCGGCGTCGACGACTCGTTCACCGCGGACGGCGAGTACGAGGTCTTCTGGAACCTCAAGCAGTAGGCTGCCGCTTGCCGGCAGTCACCGCCTGCGTCACGACACGCCGCATCCTCCGGGTGCGGCGTGTCGCGTTTGCGGGCCGCGCGACGTGAATCCAACCGTCCGCCGTTCGCCGCTTGCCGCCGCGGGCGCGCTGTCCGCGGCCGCCGCCGTCGCGCTGTCGGCCTACGCCGCCCATGGCGTCGACGGCGAGGCGCAGCTGCGGCTGCAGACCGCCGCCATCCATGCGTTCGGGCACGGCGTCGCGCTGGCGCTGCTGGCGACGACGGCCGTCCGCCGATTCGGCCAGGTGGCCTTGTTCGCGCTGCTGCTCGGCATGCTGCTGTTCTGCGGCAGCCTGGCCGGCAACGTGCTGTTCGGCTGGACGACGGCGGCAGCGCCGCTCGGCGGCATGCTGCTGATCGTCGGCTGGCTGCTGCTGGCGGTCGATTTCCTGCGGCGCTGAGGGAAGAGGGTCGGAACATGCCGCGTCATCGCCGTGGATTCGATACCGAGCAGGCGCGCGCGCGCCTGGACCGCAGCGATCGCCGGCTCGGCGGCTGGATGAAGCGGATCGGCGTCCTGGAACCCGAGCCGCGCTGGCGACGGACGTTCGATCCGGTCGATGCGCTGGCGCGGGCGATCCTCTACCAGCAGCTCAGCGGCAAGGCCGCCGCCACCATCGTCGGCCGCGTGGAGGCGGCGATCGGCAGCCGTCGGCTGCACGCCGATACGCTGGACCGGATCGACGATGCCGCGTTGCGCGCCTGCGGCGTGTCCGGCAACAAGGCCCTGGCCCTGCGCGATCTGTCCGCGCGCGAGGCGCGGGGCGAGATCCCGACCCTGCGGCAGATGTCGACCCTGCACCACGACGAGATCGTCGCCGCGCTCACGCCGATCCGCGGCATCGGCCGCTGGACCGTGGAGATGATGCTGATGTTCCGCCTCGGCCGGCCCGACGTGCTGCCGGTCGACGACCTCGGCATCCGCAAGGGCGCGCAGATCGTCGACCAATCGGAGGTCATGCCGACGCCGAAGGAACTGCTCGCGCGCGGCGAACGCTGGGGCCCGTATCGCACCTACGCCAGCCTGTACCTGTGGCGCATCGCCGATTTCGCCACCGGTGCCAAGGCGCCGACCAAGCGCTCGCAGGAGTGAATCCTGCTCCACGGCGCGGGCTCCGGCGCCTCACGTAGAGCCGAGCTTGCTCGGCTGCGCAGGCTCCGGAGCCGGGAGCAGCGGAGCAAGCTCCGCTCTACGGGGTACCGGCTGGTGGGTGCACGTCATGGCGCCAATGCCACGGCTCGTAGACGATGCCGTGCGGGTTGTCGCGCGGGTAGCTCATGGCGAAACCGTAGTCGCCGGCGTTGCCGGTCAGCCAGGCGAACGCCTCGGTGGTCTCGAACGATTCCTCCGCGGGCGGTTCGCCAGGCGCGCCGATGTCGAGCGCCAGGCCGGAATGGTGTTCGCTGTAGCCGGGCGCGGCGTTGATCGGCAGGATCTCGTCCAGCGCCAGGCCGCGGGCCCGCTTTCTTTCGAAGATGCCGAGCTGGTAGTCGTGGCTGCGGTAGCCGGAGATCGCTTCCAGCACCACGCCATCTCGGTGTGCGGCAGTGCGCAAACGGGCCCAGGCGCGTGCGGCATCCACGTGCAGCCACAGCGGGCGCCGGAAGCGGTCGAACCCGGCCAGCGCGAGCCAGTCGGGTTCGGCCACCAGCGGCAGGCCGGTGCGTTCGGCGTAGGTGCCTGCGTCGATGCCGAGCGCGTCCAGGCGCTCGTGCAGGCGGTGCAGCGGCAGCGCGCCGACGTGTTCGAGGCCGGACCGGGCGTGCACGGGCACGGCGTCGAGCGCATCCAGCGCGTCGTCGATGCCGGCCTCGCGCATCCAGCGCGGCAGCAGAGGCATCAGCCCCTCCGGCAGGTCGGCGGCCAGATAGCGGCCATCGCGCTTGCGCCGCAGCACGTAGCGCGCGCGGGCGAGGATCCGGGCGTCGCGATTGCCGCGCGCGCGCAGCAGGGCGGCCGGCCACAGCTCGATATCCGGTGTGTTGATCAGGATGCGTGGATGCCTGCGCATGCGTCTCAGCTTAGCCGCGTGCGGCGCGGGGCGCCAAATCCTGCGGACGCTGCAGCTGGCCCATGGCTGGCGCGGCCATCACTGCAGGCCGGACCAACGCCCGAGCAGCCCCGCGCCGGGTGGTCTGCCGTTTGCAATGGCATCGGCTTGTCCGAAGGTTCGCCGTCGCGACTTCCCGGCGGCGGCATGCCGCCGCCACTCCCACATCGAACGGAAACCAAAGCAAATCCGGCTGTTGTGGAGCGACCCTTCGGCAAACTCGGGACAGGCTTCGTCGCGACGGAATGTGTCAGCCGGGCTGGTGGGTAGAACACGCGCCCTTCCGGATCCACAGGGCGCGGCGGCCCCATTACGTTTGCCCAGGTGAAGCCGCTGCCTTCAGGTGCCACCCGGCGTGGACAACAGCAGCGTTCCGACCAGCAGCGCCAGTAGGGATGCCAGCAGCAATGCGATCGTGACGGCGCGGCCGCGTCCGGGAAAGCGACGTTCGATCAGTTTCACGACATGCAACATGGTGGTGTCCTCGCTTCGATGTGCGGATCGGATCCTGCGATCCGGGCGGCAATGTCGTCGATCAGCGCGTCGCCGACCTTGTCCGGCGGCGGGTCGCAGTGACCGGTCTTCGCCCGGTCATTGCGGTTTCTTCAGCACCAGCATTGCCGGTCCCATCGGGCCGGAGAAGGCGAAATTGACCAGTTCCCAGCCCTGCGCGCCGAGGCGGTTGAGTTCGGCCTGGATCTTCTCGGGTTTCACCTTGGCTCAGGATCGAAGGCTTGACCTCGACCATCTGGTAGGTCCAGCGGTGGCTCATGACGTCTTCTCCTTGTTCGATGGCTTGGCGCCCTTGTCCGGCAGCCGGCCGGCCTTGCGCAGGGCGTCGCGCAACACGTACTCGATCTGTGCGTTGAGGCTGCGCAATTCGTCGTCCGACCAGCGTTGCACTGCGGCCAGAATCTCGGCGTTGATGCGCAGCGGATAGCTCTTCTTCTCGCTCATCGCGGCCCGTCCCGGCGCCTGCGCAGCGCGTCGACCAGCACCACCAGCCCGAGGCCGTTGACCGCCAGCGCCAGCATCACCGCGACCGCGAGCATCCGCGTGCGGTCGCCGCCGGCCCAGGCCAGGCCGGCCGCGCCGGCCAGGATCGCGAAACCGACCAGCCGCATCAGCGTCGCCAGCCGGCGCCGGTCGCGCGCGAACGCGTGCGCGGCCAGGAACGCCGGCAGACTGCTGGCGGCGACGATCATCGGCAGGAGCAGGCCTTCGGGCATCGCCGGCTCAATACAGCGATCCGGCGTTGACCACCGGCTGCGCACTGCGGTCGCCGCACAGCACCACCAGCAGGTTGCTCACCA
The DNA here is from genome assembly GCF_041300785.1 of Luteimonas salinilitoris. Classification (NCBI taxonomy): domain Bacteria; kingdom Pseudomonadati; phylum Pseudomonadota; class Gammaproteobacteria; order Lysobacterales; family Lysobacteraceae; genus Luteimonas; species Luteimonas salinilitoris. Next base: position 191,419 of record NZ_JBFWIB010000003.1, on the reverse strand, counting down.
TCGCCGCCTTGCGCTCCTCGTCCAGCTGCACCACGCCGCTCTTCTGCAGCTCGGCCAGGGCCATCTCGACCATGCCGCAGGCGCCGGCGACGATCCGCGCGCGCGCCGCGACCACGGCATTGGCCTGCTGCCGCTGCAGCATGGCGTGGGCGATCTCGGGCGCGTAGGCGAGGTGGCTGATGCGCGCCTCCAGCACGTCGACGCCGGCCGAGGTCAGGCGTTCGTCGAGATGCTCCTTGAGCCGGTCGGAGATCTCGGCGGCGTGGCTGCGCAGCGAGATCTGGCCGTCCTCGTGCTGGTCGTACGGGTAGGTGGTGGCCATCGCCCGCAGCGCCGCCTCGGACTGGATGTGCACGAAACTCTCGTAGTCGTCGACGTTGAACACCGCCTCGGCCGAGTCCACCACCCGCCACACGATCACCGCGGCGATCTCGATCGGGCTGCCGTCGAGCTCGTTGACCTTGAGCCTGCCGCTCTCGAAGTTGCGCACCCGCAGCGACACCTTGCGCTTGGTGAAGAACGGGTTGTTCCAGCGCAGGCCGTTGTCGCGCACGGTGCCGATGTACTTGCCGAACAGGCTCAGTACTGCCGACTGGTTGGGCTCGACCATGTACAGGCCGACCAGGGCGACCACCGCGATCGCGCTGACGATGACGGCGCCGACGAGCCGCAGCACGCCGCCGTCGCCGGTGACGACCACGGTGAAAAAGGCGTAGGCGCATGCCAGCAGCACGGCCAGCAGCGCCAGCAGCATCGGGATGCCGGGCAGCGAGCGGATCGGGTTCTCTTTCATGACGAAGTCTCCTCCGCCCCCCTTGGGCGAGTGGGGTATTGATATCGAATTGATATCAATTTGTCAATTCCTCCCGGCCCTGTCGTCATCGGCCGGCGGTGGCGCCCGCATACAATGTCCGACCGCCCACGCAGGAATCCACGATGGTCAGTCTCGGCACGCCGCTGTCCCCGCACGCCACCCGCGTACTGCTGCTGGGCTCGGGCGAGCTGGGCAAGGAAGTGGCGATCGAGTTGCAGCGGCTGGGCGCCGAGGTGATCGCCGCCGACCGCTACGCCGATGCGCCGGCGATGCAGGTCGCGCACCGCAGCCACGTGCTCGACATGCTCGATGCCGAGGCGCTGCGTGCGCTGATCGCCGAGGAAAAGCCGCAGCTGATCGTGCCCGAGATCGAGGCGATCCACACCGCGACCCTGGTGGAACTGGAGAAGAGCTTCGCCGAGGTCGGCGACGACACCCGCGTCATTCCGACGGCGCGCGCGGCATGGCTGACCATGGACCGCGAGGGCATCCGCCGACTGGCCGCGGAAACGCTGGAGCTTCCGACCTCGCCCTACCGCTTCGTCGATACGCCCGAGGAGTACCGGGCCGCGGTGGCGGAGATCGGCCTGCCGTGCGTGGTCAAGCCGGTGATGTCGTCGTCGGGCAAGGGGCAGTCGCTGGTGCGGGGCGAGGCCGACGTCGAGCGCGCGTGGGAATACGCCCGCACCGGCGGCCGTGCCGGCGCCGGACGGGTGATCGTGGAAGGTTACGTCGATTTCGAGTACGAGATCACCCTGCTCACCGTGCGCCATGCCGGCGGCACCGATTTCTGCGCGCCGATCGGGCACCTGCAACGCGACGGCGACTATCGCGAGAGCTGGCAGCCGCAGCCGATGTCGGCGACCGCGCTGGCGTGCGCGCAGGATGTCGCGCGGCGCATCACCGACGATCTCGGCGGCTGGGGCGTGTTCGGCGTGGAGCTGTTCGTCAAGGGCGACGACGTCTGGTTTTCCGAGGTCTCGCCGCGGCCGCACGATACCGGCCTGGTGACGCTGGTGTCGCAAGAACTGAGCGAGTTCGCGCTGCATGCGCGGGCGATCCTAGGCCTGCCGATTCCGCTGATCCGGCAGGTGGGCCCGTCTGCGTCCTGCGCGCTGCTGGCGGAAGGCGCCGGGGTGCCGGTGTTCTCCAACGTCGAGGCGGCGCTGCGGGCGCCGGATTCGGCGCTGCGCCTGTTCGGCAAGCCGCGCGTGGAAGGCCAGCGCCGGGTCGGCGTGACCCTGGCGCGCGGACGCGACATCGACAGCGCGCGGCGCGGCGCCCGCGAGGCGGCCGAGGCGGTCGCGATCGCGCTGGAATAATCATGGTGCATCCGCTTCACCCGCACGCCTTTCGCGGGTGAAGCGCGGTTGTGCCGCTCCCGCGCGTGAGCGCGGATCCGACGATCGAGGATTTCTGGAGAATCGAAGCGATGAACGCACACAACGGCTACGCCGTTTTTCTCTACCCGCAGGCGCTGGAGGCGCTGGGCGAGGCGATCAAGCCCTACCTGCGCGAAAGCCCGATGGGCGCGCACGTGGCCTGCGACGAGATCGACACCGGCGGCGCGCTGATCGAGATGACGCTGCGCGGCCGCACCGAGCAGGGTGGCGACGTCACGGTGGAACTGATGGTGCCCGGCAGCATGGTGCGGATGATCGTCTCGACCCAGGGCGACGGCGACTTCGGCTTCGGTCCGCGCACCGCCCCGGTTTCGTAGGAGCGCGCCGCGCCAGGCAGTCTTCTCCGTTGCGGCGAGACAAGCCCCGTCGCCACGGGCGGTACCAATCAATAGCCAAGCCCATCACGATCGACCAACATCTCATCTTTTCGCTTGAGGTGCGGGCTATTCACTGGCACCACCCGTGGCGACGGGGCTTGCTTCGTCGCCGCGGAAGGGACTGCCTGGCGCGGCGCGCTCCTACGGGTGGCGCAGGTCGACCCAGACCAGGCGGTGGTCGCTGCCGTCGACGATGGCGGCGGCCGGATCGCCCGGCGGCGGCCAGAACACGCCGCTGTCCACGAACTCGAAGCCCGTTGACGGCAATACGTAATCCAGCCGCAGCGGACCGACCCGCGGCCCGAAATCGCCGGTCGCGTGTGCTGGCGCGCCGCGGCGTGCCGGGCCCGTGTCTCCGGTTGCCGCATCCGCGCTTGTCGCCGCGGCGATCGCCGCGCCTTCGCTGGCTGGCGTGGGATAGCGCAGCACGCGCGGATGCTCCAGCAGTTCGACGATCGCCTCATGGCGGCCGTCGCCGTCCACCGGGTCGTTGTTGAGATCGCCCAGGATCACGAAGCGCGCATCCGCCTCCAGCCCGCCGCAGCGGCCGCTGTCATCGCACAACCAGGGCTTGTCGCCGGCGGAGAGGTATTCGGTCCACAGCCGGATCTCGTCGGCGTTGCGGGCGCCGTTGCGATCCTCCTGGCCGTCGAACACCGGCGGCGTGGGGTGCGAGGCGAGCACGTGCAGCACGCCGGCCGGGGTGCGCACCGGTACGTCCCAGTGCGACTTCGACGACAGCCGCAGCTGCGACCACACCGCGTCCGGGTGCCACCACTGCCCGCCGTCCGGATCGCGCGGCCGGCGCGCGTCCGGCATCGCGCTCCAGCGCAACTGCCGGAACGTGCGTGCGGCCGCGGTATCGATCGGGTACTTCGACAGCAGCAGCATGCCGTACTGGCCCGGATGCAGGCCGTAGCCCCAGGCATCGTTGCCGCGCTCGCGCCCGTCACCGCCGGTCGTGCCGTTGCCGTCCAGGTCCAATCCGCTAGGCACGCCGGTGTTGACCGGCGCGAAGTAGCGGTAGCGATAGTGCAATGCCTCGCCGCCTCCGGCCTGCGCGCGTTCCAGGTAGTCGCGCTGGAACAGGTCGGCGGTGCGGCCCCCGGCGTCGTAGTCGAACTCGTTCAGCAGCACGATGTCCGGACGCACCCGCTGCAGCACCGCGGTGACCTTGCGGGCGCCGGCATCGCCGGCTTCCAGCCGCGCGCGCAGGCCATCGGTCTCGCCGGCGTACAGCGATGCGTTGTAGGTGGCGATACGCAGCGGGGTTTGGACGGGCATCGAGCGGTGTCCCGGATCGCCGTGGACGTTGACGCGTACGCAGGCGGTGCAGGCGAGCAGCGCTACGGAAAACAGGGCCAGGGCGAAGAAACGGGCTGATGGAATCATGGCGGGATTGTATAGGGTGATATCACCGCTCTCGCATCGTCATCCGGCACAAGCCGGGATCCATCTTGTTTCGTGCAGCATCAATGCGTTGATCCCGGCTAGTCATTGACGCTACCCGTGGCGACGGGGCTTGTCTCACCGCAACGGAAAGATCCGTCCGGCGCGGCTTGCGCCGGGATGGCGAGCAAGGGCGCTACGCTTTTCCCGATTCCCGATTCCCGATTCCCGATTCCCGATTCCCGATTCCCGATTCCCGAGTCATCCTTCATCAAGCGGTTGCCAGTGGCGACCGTCGAAAGCCTCCAGCGGGCGGAACCGGCGCTTGTAGTCCATCTTGCCGTGGCCGGCGATCCAGTAACCCAGGTAGAGGTGGCTGCGGTCCTCGCGCCGGGCCCATTCGATCTGGCGCAGGATCGCCAGCGTGCCGAGGCTGCGCGCGGCCTCGTCGGGATCGTAGAACGTGTACACGGCCGACAGCGCATCGCCGGTCAGGTCGGTCGCCGCCACCGCGAGCAGCCGCTGCCGCACGCGCAGCTCGAGAAAGCGGCCCTGGGTCCAGCTGCCGAGCAGGAACTGGTCGAACTCGGCGGCGCCGTGCCCGTCCATGCCGCCCTGCGGATGGCGCGCGCGCAGATAGCAGCGGTACAACGCGAGCCGCTCATCGTCGCGTTCGGCCGGCACCACGCGCGCCTCGACGTCGGCGTTGCGCGCGAGGCAGCGGCGCTGGCTGCGGTCGGGACGGAACGCCGCCACCGGGATCCGCACCGCCACGCAGGCGCGGCAGCCCTGGCAATGCGGCCGGTAGACGATGTCGCCGGAGCGGCGGAAACCCCACTGCAGCGCCTGCGGATAGAACTGCGCCAGGCGCGGGTCGCGCGGATCCAGGACCAGGTCGCGCGCGGTACGGTCCGGCCAGTAGCCGCAAGGATGCAGGCCGGTGTGGAACAGGCGCAGCGAATCGGGCTCGCCCAGGCTCATGGCGACGGCCAGTGCGGCGCCAGCGGCCACGACAGCAGCGCGGCGCCCGTTCCGGTGGCGACACCGGCCCCGAGGTCGCGCGGACGATGCCGCGCCAGCGCCAGCCGCGACCAGATCACCAGGGCCGCGAATGCCAGCGCCGCCGCGCCGGCCCACCACGTCCAGCGCAGCAGCATCAGCGCCGCGAACACGGCGAAGGCGGCGTGCAGCGACAGCGTGCACCAGCGCGCGAGCAGCATCGCCACGGCGACGATCAGCGCCGACAGGCCCAGGTACAGCGAGACGCCGGCCGGCGCCCACAACGCCAGCAGCATCGCCGCCGCCAGCACCGGCAGCAGGAACCGGTGCAGCGAGCGGCGTTCGTCGCCGGCACTGGCATCGACATGCGCCCAGCGGCCCTGACGGACCCGGCGCCAGGACCAGCCCATCACCAGGGCGGCGGCGAGCGCGAAGGCGATCGCGATGCCGCCCGTTCCCGGCAGGCCGCCCGCCACTGCCGGCAGCAGCAGCGCCAACGGCAGCATCAGCAGCGGATGGCCGAGGATCGATACGGTACGGGCGAGGGAACGGCTCACCCGCCCAGCATACTGCGGCCGATCGCAGGCGCCGCGACTGTCCGTTGCCTGAACACGGCCGTCGCGCTGTCAACCGCGCGCCCGGGGGCCGCGTTGATCCGTGCACAGGCGGCGCATTGCCGCCGCTGCACATCGGAGAGACACCCATGAAATCCAACCGCCTGTTTGCCGCGACCCTGTTGGCCCTGGGCACGTTCGCCACTGCCGCGGCGGTGGCGCAGCCGGCCGCGGGCGAGGCCCGTCCGGCGCGCATGCAGCTCGACAGCAACGGCGACGGTGCGATCGACCGCAACGAAGCGGCCGCGCATCCGCGGCTGGCGGAGATGTTCGACCGCCTCGACAAGAACGGCGACGGCCGCATCGATGCGGCCGAAAGGCCGCGGCACGGCGGCAAGCGCATGCATGGTGGCCGCGGTCATGGCCATATGGGCCTGGACCGCATCGCCCGGCTGGACGCCGACGGCGACGGTCGCATCAACCGGGTCGAGCTCGAGCAGGCCACGGCCGCGCGCAAGGATGGCCGCGGCGCCCGTTTCGATCTGGCGCAGCACTTCGATGCCATCGATACCGACCGCGACGGCCAGGTCGCGCGCGGCGAACTGCGCGCCTGGCACGCGCGCCAGCTTCCGCAGCGCCGGGCCGAGATGGCCGAACGTGCCGACCAGCGCTTCGCCGCCGCCGATCTCAACGGCGACGGCAAGCTGAGCCGGGTCGAGATCGAGGAAAAGATGCCGCGACTGGCAAGGAGTTTCGCCTGGATGGACGAAAGCCGCGACGGTTTCCTGAGCCGGGAAGAGCTCGGGCCGCAGCGGGCGCATTGAACAGGGAGCGTTGCAGCAAGGGGTAAGTCGGTAGTCTCCGCCCGCGTGTTCGTCGCACGCGGGCTTTTTTTACGCGATCGCGATGGGGATCAACTGTTCGACAGGTAAACGATCACGAACATCCCGATCAGGCCGATGTTGGCGATCAGCAGGCCGCTCGGGCCGAAGGTGAGGCGGTAGACCAGTGCGCGGCGCGCGGCACCCGACGGGGTGCGCTCGGCATCGCGCCGGAGCAACGGATTCATGATCCGCGGCAGCGGCACCATCAGCTGATAGTTCAGCACCAGGAAGCCGGCGACCGCGATCGCCAGCGACGGGACCGGGCTCTCGAACAGCCAAACCGCGGCGAGCACGCCCAGGCACACGGCCGTCGACATCGCCAGGTAGGTGTTGTAGCAGCGCAGGATGCGCCGCCGTTCCTCGGCATCGTCGGCATAGCGCTCGAGCAGCTTGCGGCACAGCCAGGCGGTGACCAGGCTGGCCAGCACGCCGCCGCCGACCACGCCGGCGGACCCGAAGAGCAGCTTGCCGAGCACGCCGCCGGCCAGCGTCGAGCCGGCCGTGGTCAGGCCCGCCGCCGCCGCCGGCTTGCTGAAGCTGCCCAGCGCGGTGACCACGGTGAGCGCGAACGCGGTGCCCGGGGCGCTGCCGCGTGCGAACTCGCCGAAGCGCGCCAGCAGCTCGGTGCGCAGGCAGCTGCGGGCGCGCGAGAGCCGCTTGCGTACCGCGGCATCGGACAGCCCCAGCAGGGACGCCACCTGGCGCGAGTTCCGGCCCTCGCGGTAGTACAGCAGCAGCACTTCGCGGCTGTCCTCGGGCAGTTCGGAGATCAGTTCGGCCGCCACCGCTTCGCGTTCGCGGTCGATCAGTTGCCGTACCGGGGTGCCCGCCGGGTCTGCGGCCCGGGCGATCGCAAGTTCGGCGACCTCGCCGTCCAGCGGCCGGTGCCGGTTGGCGCGCAGGTGGTCGTGTGCCAGGTTGCGCGTGATCTGCCGCAGCCATGGCAGGAAGCTGGCGGGATTGTGGAGCCGGCCCAGCTGTTGCCAGGCCTTGAGAAAGGCCTCCTGGGAGATGTCCTCGCTGGCAGGGACGTCACGGGTGATCGCCAGCGCCACCGCGGTCACGGTGTTCTGGCTGATGGCGACGATGCGGCCGTAAGCGTGGCGATCGCCGGAGGCGGCGGCTGCCAGTTCGTGATGGATCAATTGTTCGATCGGCTGTTCGAGCGTATCGGCGGACATGGCGTAAACCGGTTCGGGCCTGCATCCTGGACGGATCCGGGCGCCGAATGTGACTGTATCCGGCTTGGCTTGGCCTGGCCGGGACATCAGACTAGCGCATGCGCGAAATCGGCCTTTCCTGGCGCAACGATGTGGCATCCGTAGGAGCGCGCCGCGCCAGGCAGCCCTTTCCGTCGCAGTGAAGAATGGGCCGTCGCCACGAGCGGTGTCAGTGAATCGCCCACACCTGGAGCCCACGGGTGCGATGTTGGTCCATCGTGAAGGGCTTGGCTATTGATTGGCACCGCCCGTGGCGACGGGGCTTGTCTCGCCGCAACGGAGAAGGCTGCCTGGCGCGGATCAGAACGAGCGCACCAGCACCAGCGCGACCAGGATCGCGATCCCGACCAGCAGCATGCGCCGGTAGCGGACGATCTTCCGCTGCGTCGGCTCGGGCGCGGCGCGGCCCGAACCCATCTTGCCGGGCGTGTAGGCGGTGGAGAGATAGCTGTCGCTGACCGGACGCGTGGTGGGGCCGGCAAGCCCGGTCTCGCGCATGATCGCGCGCGCCCGCGGCTGGTCTTCCGAATGGGTCACCCAGACCGCCGGCTGCGGGCCGTTGTTGGCGCCCTCGCGGTAGCTGAACGTGCGGCGGCGCCCGCTCTTGTAGGAGCGGCCGTTGGTGATGCGCACCTCGATGCCCTTGTCGCGCAGCAGCTGCGCGACCTTCTCGACGTTCTCGAGGCGTTGACTGCTGAAGATCTGTCTCATGCCGTCATTCTTTCACGGGAACCTGCGCCGCGGCATCGGCGTCCGCCACCACCCGGATCAGCCCCTCCTGCGCGGTGCTGGCGACCAGGCGCCCGGCCCGATCGTAGATCAGACCGCGTGCCAGTCCACGTGAATCCTGTGCGCTGGGACTGTCGATCGAATACAGCAGCCAGTCGTCGGCGCGGAACGGCCGGTGGAACCAGAGGCCGTGGTCGAGCGAGGCCATCTGCACGCCGGGCTGGTAGTAGCTGATGCCATGCGGAAAGGTGGCGGTGCCGAGCAGCTGGAAGTCGGAGGCGTAGGCGAGCAGCGCGCGATGCAGTTCCGGCGCGTCGCCGACGGCTTCCGACAGGCGGAACCAGACCTGCTGGTAGGGCGGGCGCTTGGGTGGGTCGAGCTCGTCGCGGGGATAGACGTGGCGGAACTCGAACGGGCCGGTGCGGTCGAGCCAGCGCTGCACCTTGGTCGGCAGCGTCGCCAGCACCGACGCCGGGACCGACGGCCCCGGTGCGATGTCCTCGGGCGCCGGGACCTCCGGCATCGCGAACTGATGCTCGGCGCCGGCTTCGTGCTGCTGGAACGACGCGGCGCAGAAGAAGATCACCTTGCCGTGCTGGATCGCGGTCACCCGGCGGACCGAGAAGGTGCCGCCGTCGCGGGTGCGGTCGACCTCGTAGACGATCGGATGCTCGATATCGCCGGCGCGCAGGAAGTAGGCGTGCAGCGAGTGCGCGTCGCGCGAGTGCGTCATCGTTGCCTGCGCCGCCGACAGCGCCTGCCCGAGCACCTGGCCGCCGAACACGTACTTGGTGCCGATGTCGCGGCTCTGGCCGCGGAACAGGTTGTCCTCGAGCCGCTCCAGCGACAGCAGTTCGATCAGTTCGGAGACGGGCGATTGCATGCGGATACGGAGCGGCGGCGGACCGGGGATTATAGGCGGTGCCGGGATGCAGACGGTTTATGGCACCAGCCGCTGCAGCGGTACCGCATCGAGCACCCTCGTCCAGGGGAACCGCGGCCCGGGATCGCACTTGCGCGCCACCGTCCGCGCCGGGTCGTCGCTGGCCGCGACGCGTGCGGTATCCAGGTCCTCGTGTCCGGCGACCGAGCGCAGCGCCGGCAGCGCGCTCGCCAGGTGCCGCAGCAGCAGCACCAGCGCGTCGATCTGCACGTCCGGATAGGCTTCGTCCATCGCCTGGTGGCGCGAGTCGTACCAGTGCGGGAAGCGCCCGCGATTGACCAGTTCGATGCCGACCGAGCGCGGGTTCCAGCCGCGCACGTGATGGGCGATGCGCCCGGCCGGAACGAACTCGACGATCGCGCCGTCGCGGTCGACGTACCAGTGGCCGCTGGCGCCGGTGCCGGCGGCGGGATACAGCACGCGCTCGCCGTACTCGCGTGCCAGTGCCATGTCCGGCAGCTCGGTGCAGTGGATCACCGCCAGGTCGATGTCCGACAGCGGCCGCGTTCCCAGCCGGTCCACGTAGGGCAGCGGCTGCGACGCGATCTGCGGGATGGAGGCCGGGCCGGGCGACATGCCGCGGATGCTAGCATTCGCGGATGATCAAGCTGCCGCCTCCGGGCTCCGAACTGCATCGGTTGATGACACGGTTTCCACGTAGCGGCAGGCTCGAATGGATCGGCCTGCGCCCCGCGCGCGAGGTGCCGATGCAGGAAGTCGGATCCGTCCAGGCGAGCGCCGACGGCGGGCTCGAGGGCGACCGTTATCGCGGCGGCAGCGGCAAGCGCGGCGCCACCCTGATCCAGGCCGAGCACCTGCCCGCGATCGCCGCGCTGGCCGGTCTGCCCGTCGTGCAGCCGCCCACCCTGCGCCGCAACCTGGTGGTGTCCGGCATCGCACTGATCGCGCTGAAGGGGTGCCGCTTCCGCATCGGCGAGGTGGTGTTCGAGGGCACCGATCCCTGCGATCCGTGTTCGCGCATGGAAGACGCGCTCGGCCCCGGCGGCTACAACGCCATGCGCGGCATGGGCGGGCTGTGCGCGCGCATCGTCGCTGGCGGCGTGCTGCGGGTCGGCGACGCCGTGGAATGGATCGAGCCGTGAGCACGCGCGGGCATTGCATTCTGTCGCACGGTTTCGAGAGCGGCCCGGACGCGACCAAGGTCACCGCGCTGGCGGACGTGGCCGAACGCCTGGGCTGGAGCCACGAGCGCCCGGACTACACCGATCTCGATGCCCGGCGCGAGATCAGCGATCTCGGCGACGTACCGTCGCGGCTGCAGCGGCTGCTGGCGAAGGCGCGCGGCGCGGCCGCGCGCGGACCGCTGGTGCTGGCCGGATCCAGCCTCGGTGCCTGGCTGTCGGGACAGGTGTCGCTGCAGGTGCCGGTGGCGGGCCTGTTCCTGATGGCGCCGCCGGTGCGCATGGGCGGTGCGCCGCCGCTGCAGGCAGCCCAGGTGCCGATGTCGCTGGTGCACGGCTGGGACGACGAACTGATCCCGGCGGCGGAAGTCGTGGCCTGGGCACAGGCGCGGCGCGCGCGGCTGCTGCTGGTGGACGATTCGCATCGTCTCTCCGGCCATGTCGAGGCGTCGGCGCAGGCATTCGCGCAGCTGCTCGATGCATTGTGAGTGCTTGCCGATGGTCGCTTCGATCCTAGGTACGAGAGGGCCGCGTGTGAGCGGGGCCCGTAGAGCCGAGCTTGCTCGGCTACGTGGGCGCCGGAGCCCGGAGCAGCGGAGCAAGCTCCGCTCTACGGGGTTGCGTGCCACGGCAGCCATGGTCGCCTGACATGAAATTCTTCGCCTCCTGCGCCAAGGGCCTCGAGTACCTGCTCGTCGACGAGCTGTCCGCGCTCGGCTGCGCGCACGCCACCGCGGCGGTCGCCGGCGCCAATGTCGACGGCAGTCTCGCCGACGCCCAGCGCGCGGTGCTGTGGTCGCGCATCGCCAGCCGCGTGCTGTGGCCGCTGACCGAATACGACTGCCCCGACGAACAGGCGCTGTATGCCGGTGCGCACGCGCTGCCCTGGCACGAGCACCTGGCGCCGGGCATGACGCTCGCGGTCGACGCCCATGTCTCCGGCGATGCGATCACCCATGCGCGCTACGCGGCGCAGCGGATCAAGGATGCGGTGGTCGACGCCATGCGCGCGCACGACGGCACCCGTCCCGACGTCGACCTCGACGCGCCGGACCTGCGACTGAACCTGGTGGTGCGCAAGGGCAGGGCGGTGCTGTCGGTGGACCTGGGCGGCGGACCGCTGCATCGCCGCGGCTGGCGCCGCGCGCAGGGCGAGGCGCCGCTGAAGGAGAACCTCGCCGCGGCGGTGCTGCTGCGCGGCGGCTGGCCGCAGCGCCATGCCGACGGCGGCGCGCTGCTCGACCCGATGTGCGGCAGCGGCACGCTGCTGATCGAGGGCGCGCTGATGGCGGCGGACGTGGCGCCCGGGTTGCAGCGGCTGCGCGGTGCCGCCGGGGATGCCGACGCCGGTCCTGACGACGACGCGCCCTTGCCGACGCGCTGGCCGGGTTTCGACCGGGTCGCATGGCGTTCGCACTGGCAGGACGCATGCGAACGCGAGCGCCGCGGGCGCGCCGTGCTGCGGCCGGCGTTCTTCGGTAGCGATCTCGATCCGCAGGCGATCCGGGCCGCGACAGCGAATGCCGAAGCCGCTGGCGTTGCCGGTGCCGTCATGTTCGAGGTCGCCGCGATCGATCGGTTGGCGGACGCGTTTTCCGGGTTGCGTCAGCCGGGTTCGTCCGCTGTGCGTGGTGTGGGCTCCGGGAGGGAGAGTAGCGGAGCGAGCTCCGCTCTACGGGGTGGGGGAGGTGCGGGGGGAGCGGCCGGGCTGGTCGTCTGCAATCCGCCCTACGATGCGCGCCTGGCCGCCGATCCGGCCCTGTACCGCGCGCTCGGCGACGCCCTCAGGCGCGCCGTGCCCAGCTGGCGCGCGAGCCTGTTGTGCGGCGACGACGAACTCGCGTTCGCGACCGGGCTGCGCGCGCGCAAGCGCTACAAGGTGTTCAACGGCGCGCTGGAATGCGCCCTGATCGTGTGCGATCCGGTCGCGCACGAAACCGCCGCCACGGACGCGCCGCACGCGCTCTCCGAAGGCGCGCAGATGGTCGCCAACCGCCTGCGCAAGAACCTGCGCGGCCTCAAGGCCTGGCGCCGCCGCGAAGGCGTCGACTGCTTCCGTGCCTACGACGCCGACCTGCCGGAATACGCCGCCGCGATCGACGTCTATGCCGAGGCCGACGATCCGGACCGCCGCTGGCTGCACGTGCAGGAATACGCCGCCCCCGACGAGATCCCGGAGCAGGTCACGCGCCGCCGCTTCAACGACCTGCTGGCGGCCGCGCGCGAGGTGTTCGAACTGCCGCGCGAGCGCATCGCGCTGAAGACCCGCAGCCGCGGCAAGGGCGGCAGCAAGTACGGTCGCTTCGACGCGCGCGGCGAGTTCCTGGTGGTGCGCGAAGGCGGTGCGCGGCTGCGCGTGAACCTGTTCGACTATCTCGACACCGGCCTGTTCCTCGACCATCGCCCGCTGCGCGCGCGCATCGCCGCCGAGGCGCGCGGCGCGCGTTTCCTCAACCTGTTCTGCTACACCGGCGCGGCCACCGTGCAGGCGGCGGTGGGCGGCGCGGAACAGACCACCAGCGTCGACCTGTCGGCGACCTACCTGCAATGGCTGGCCGACAACCTGCGCGAGAACGGCGTGGGCGGCAGCGCCCACCGGCTGGTGCAGGCCGATGCGCTGCAGTGGCTGGAGGCCGAGCGCGGCCGCTACGACCTGATCTTCTGCGATCCGCCGACCTTCTCCAATTCGGCGCGGGCGAAGGACTTCGACATCCAGCGCGAGCACGTGCGCCTGCTGCGCGCCGCGGTGGCGCGGCTGGCGCCGGACGGGGTGCTGTATTTCAGCAACAACTTCCGCCGCTTCCGGATGGATACCGCGGCGGTCTCCGCGTTCGCGGAGTGCGAGGACGTCGGCGCGGCGACGATCCCGCCCGATTTCGTCCGCAATCCGCGCATCCATAGGGCTTGGCGCCTGCGCGCTCCCACGGCGGCCGTGGCGCACTCGACGGGATCGTCCGGCGATCCGCCCACGTAACCTTCCGTTCCACCGATGGAGATGCCGTTGCATCACCGCGTCCCCATCTTGAACGGCACACGTCTTCGACACAGGAGCCGCCATGAGCGCCACCGCCCCGATCCGCCATGCCCGCATCGCCCGCAAGATCCGCGGCAGCGCGGCGTCCGACGGCGCCGGCGTCAAGCTCACCCGGGTCATCGGTGCCGCCGAGCTGCCGGACCTCGATCCGTTCCTGCTGCTCGACGAGTTCGGCACCGACCGCGCCGAGGACTACATCGCCGGTTTCCCGGACCATCCGCACCGCGGCTTCGAGACCGTCACCTACATGCTCGACGGTCGCATGCGCCATCGCGACAACCACGGCAACGAGGGCCTGCTGGTACCCGGCAGCGTGCAGTGGATGACCGCCGGCCGCGGGCTGGTGCATTCGGAGATGCCGGAGCAGCAGGCCGGCCGCATGCGCGGCTTCCAGCTGTGGGTCAACCTGCCGGCGAAGGACAAGATGTCGGACCCCCGCTACCAGGAGTTCGGGCCGGAGCGGATCCCGGTGGTCGCGCCCGCCGCGGGCGTGGAGGTGAAGGTGATCGCCGGCCGCGTCGGCGAGGTATCCGGCCCGATCGCGCAACCGGCGACCGATCCGGTCTACCTCGATGTCGCGCTCGCGCCGGGGGCCGGTTGGCGCCATCGCCTGCCCGAGGGCCACAACGCCTTCGTCTATGCCTTCGAAGGCGCGCTGACGATCGGCGAGGGCGAGGATGCGCGCGCGTTGGAAGCCCGGGAACTGGCGGTGCTCGGCGGCGGCGAGGCGCTGGCGCTGCAGGCCGGCGATGCCGGTGCGCGGCTGATCCTGGTCGCCGGACGGCCGTTGCGCGAGCCGGTGGTGCGCCACGGCCCGTTCGTGATGAACACCCGGCAGGAGATCATGCAGGCCTTCGTGGACTTCCAGGAAGGCCGCTTTTGAGGAGCAGAAACGAGTAAAGAGGAGTGAGAAACGAGAGAGGGCAGCCCACAACCCGCGATGCCGCCGTTCCCGCTCTACCGCTCTCTCTCGTTTCTCACTCCTCTCCACTCACTCCTGCTACACGGTCGTGGCTTCCGCTGCGGCTTGCGGCTGCAGGTCGGGCTTTTCGCTGCCCAGCCACCTGTAGGCGATGCCGCCGATCACGCCGCCGAGGATCGGCGCCAGCCAGAACAGCCACAGCTGTCCGAGTGCCCCGGAGCCGGCGAACAGCGCCACGCCGGTCGAGCGCGCCGGATTGACCGAGGTATTGGTCACCGGAATGCTGATCAGGTGGATCAGGGTCAGCGCCAGGCCGATCGCGATCGGCGCGAACGCCGCCGGCGCCAGCTTGTGCGTCGCGCCCATGATGACGACGACGAACATCGCGGTCAGCACGACCTCGGTCAGGAACGCGGCCGCGGCGCCGTAGCCGCCGGGCGACCGGGCGTCGAAGCCGTTGCTGGCGAACGCGCCGGGCGCGGCGGGATCGATCGCGAACCCCGCGGTGCCGCTGGCGATCAGGAACAGGATCCAGCCGGCGAAGACCGCGCCGGCCACCTGGGCGGCGACGTAGGGCAGCAGATCCTTGGCCGCGAAGCGCCCGCCGGCCCACAGGCCGAAGCTCACCGCAGGGTTGAAGTGGCCGCCGGAGATGTGGCCGAACGCGTAGGCGCCGGTGAGCACGGTCAGGCCGAACGCCAGCGACACGCCGAGCAGGCCGATCCCGAGCGGATTGCCGTCGCCGCCGAAATTCGCCGCCAGCACCGCGCTGCCGCAACCGCCGAGCACCAGCCAGAACGTGCCGAGGAACTCGGCCGCAAGACGCTTGATCATCACACTTCCCCCAAGGAATGCAGCCGGGACGGCCGCTGCAAACGCTAGATCAAGACCGTGATCCTGGTGTTCTGATTTCGTTAATGCACGTTCGTTGCCGATACGGCAGAGGGGAGGCGGTGCCACGTCTCGATCCCGACTCCCGAGCCGGCGCCTGCCGGTTCGATCGGCAGGCCGCGAACGACGGATGTGGCGAAGCCGGACGCTCAGTTGCTGCTGAAGCGCGTGTCCTCGAAGCGCAGCTCTTCCACCATGCGCATGCTCTGCTGCATCTCCTGCGCGCTGTCGGCGTGCAGCCAGATGTGGACCACGCGGTCCTTGTCCAGTTCGAGCAGGGTCTCGCGCACCAGCTTGTCCGGATCGGTCGCGACCTCGCCGCTGTACCAGCGGATGTCCTGGCCGTTGATCACCCCGCGCTCCTCGCGGTTGGCGCGGCGTGGCTGGAACGGCGAATCGGCGGCGAGATAGAGCCCGAAGACCTCGCGGCCGTCCCCGGACACCGCGCGGCAGATGACGAAGGCCTCGCTGCTGCGCTCGGTCCAGGTCAGTCCCGAGTCGCCCGGCAGCCGTGGACAGGCTTCCGCGACCTGCGCCCGGGCCGGTGCCGCGGCCGCAATCAGCAATCCCAGCGCGGCCAGTGGCGCCAGGTATCGGATCGTGAACTTCATGAAAACTTCCCCTTTGAGTCCGGACGCGGTGTGATCCACCGCAAAAATGTGGCCTCCCGGGTCCCGACGATAGTCGGGCATCGAAGGTTGAATTGTGATGTATATCACTTTTCCGGCAAGGGAATGAACTCCTCCTCGTCGCCGGGAATGCGCCCGAACCGGCCCTGGCGCCAGTCTTCCTTGGCCTGTTCGATGCGTTCGCGCGAGGACGAGACGAAGTTCCACCACACGCGGCGATCGCCGTCCAGCGGTTCGCCGCCGAACAGCATCGCCTTGAGCGGGGTCGTGGCGCGCAGCGTGGCCGGAGCGCCGGGGTCGAGCACCACCAGGTGGCGGGCCGGGATGTCGGCGCCGTCGAGCTGGGCATCGCCCTCGAGGACGTACAGCGCGCGTTCGCGGTGGCCGGCGTCGATGCGGGTTTCGGCGTCGGGCGCCAGATCGATGGCGACGTTGAGGATCTCGCTGAAGGAGCGCACCGGCGATTCCTCGCCGTAGGCACGCCCGGCGATCACCCGCAGCAGTGCCCCGCCGTGCTGCAGCTGCGGCAGCGTGGCCGCCGCGTGGTGGTGGAACGCCGGCGCGGTTTCCTCGTGCGCCTTCGGCAGGCCGACCCAGGTCTGCATGCCGTGCGCCGGATGCGCGTCCGCGCGCACCTGCGACGGCGAACGCTCGGAATGGGCGATGCCGCGCCCGGCCGTCATCCAGTTGACGTCGCCCGGTTCGATGTCCTGGATCGAACCGAGGCTGTCGCGGTGGCGGATCGTGCCGGCCCAGAGGAAGGTCACCGTCGCCAGGCCGATGTGCGGGTGCGGGCGCACGTCGATGCCGGTGCCGGGCTCGAACACCGCCGGGCCCATGTGGTCGACGAACACGAACGGGCCGATGCTGCGCGCCTGCAGCGTCGGAACGGCGCGGCGCACGATGAAGCCGCCGCCGAGGTCGTGTTCGCGCGGGGCGATGATCCGGGTCATGGGCCAGCTCTCGCGATCGGGTGCGTGCAGCATGGCACGGACCGCGGCATGCAGCAGGCGACTGCGCGGAACGGAGCGTGCGATTCTTTCCCAGTGTCGAGTGAAAGCAATGTCGCAAGCCCACGTGCTCAGCCGTCGGTATCGAATCCCGGCAACGGCAGTGCGCCGCGCCGCGACGCCAGCCGGTCGGCCAGCCGCGTCGGCTCCGGCAACCGGTAGCGGGTGGTATAGCGCAGCACCAGGCGGGTGGCGGCATCGATCGAGACCTCGTGCCCGGGCGAGACGATCAGCGGATTGCAGCGCGGCTTGCTGCGCAGGGCATCGCCGACGCGCTCGTCGCCCAGGAGCAACGGCGTGCGGTCGCCGCGTTCCGGGCCCGGTGGATCGAAGCGCACCGCCAGCGGCTTCTTCGCCACGCCGATGCTGGGCAGCCCGGTGACCACGCCGAAGTGCGCCGCGATGCCCAGCCGGCGCGGATGGGCGATGCCCTGGCCGTCCACCAGCACCAGGTCGGGCCGTTCGTCGAGCAGCTCCAGCGCGGCCAGCAGCGCCGGCAGCTCGCGAAAGCTCAGCAGGCCCGGCACGTAGGGCATGGAGGTCGGCACCCGTGCGACGTGCGCCGCGCGCGGCTGCAGCGTGTCGGCGTCCAGCAGCACCACCGCCGCACGGGTGGTGCCGCCCGCATCCTCGAAGCCGACGTCGAATCCCGCCAGCGTGCGCGGCGGATCGCGGAACCCGTCGCGCAGCGACACCTGCCGTGCCAGTTCCACCTGCAGCGCACGCGCGCCGGCGATGCTGCCGTCCCAGTCGCCGAAGACCGCGCCGGCCACGCTCAGAACTGCCGGTGATCCAGCGTCGACGCGCCGTCGGCGGCGATCCGCACTTCGAACAGATCGCCGTAGTCTTCTTCGCTCAGCGGCGCCATCGGGCAGGCGCACAGCGCGGACACGATGCCCGGCACGGTGTTGCTGTGGCCCACCACGACGACGGTGGCGCCGGCATGGCGCGTGTGCAGCACGGTGGCGAGCGCCGACGGCGGTTGCGCGGGGTCGTAGTCGCGGACCTCGATCCGGTGCCGGCGCGCGATCGGCTGCGCGGTCTGCCGCGCACGCCGGGTGGGCGTGGCATAGACGGCGCTCACCGGCATCTCGGCCAGCAGTTCCGCCAAAGCGTCCGCGCGGCGCAGGCCGGACGCATCCAGGACCGGATCGTCCGTATCCCCGACGGCCTTTTCCGCATGGCGCACCACCAGGAAGGCGGTCTGTGGCGGGTCCGGCGGGGCGACCGCCGCGGACGGCGTTCGCGCCGGATGCGCGGCGCAACCGGCCAGCATCAGCGACAGCAGCAGGATCATCGGACGCATCGGAGACTCCGTTGACGGATGTTCGCCATCATCCGCGTCCTCCGTGGAGGAGGGAAGGGGCTGGATCATCACCCGCGTGCGCGGCAACGACAACAGTGCCATCGGTACGGTTATTTCTATGGGTTCGATGTCCGCCTCGAAATCGGCGCTGCGAACCGCTGTTCGTAGGAGCGCGCCATGCGCGCGATGCCGGCGATGTGTCTGGTCTCGGCCATCCGCGGCTCCGCCGCAAGCCGGAAGGCGCGTCGGTGGGCGGAATCGCGTGGCGGCGAAATGCCCGCGGCATCGCGCGCATGGCGCGCTCCTACGGGAGCAGGCACCGGTGCCTGACGGCTTCTTCGATCCAGATTGCCTCAGCCGGCCGGCGCCAGCGCGATCAACAGACCGCGCGCGGCCTTGAGGCGGGATTCGGCGTCGGGCAGGTCGAGGGTGATGCGCAGCTTGTCGGGGCCGTCCATGCGGTAGTGCTTCGGCTGGCCCTGGATCAGGCGGATCACTGCCATCGGATCGACGCGCGGCTTGTCGATGAACTGCACGCGGCCGCCGGCGGGGCCGAGGTCGAGCTTGCGCAGGCCGAGCGCGGTCGCCTGCAGCTTGAGGTCGGCGATCGCGAACAGGTGCTTGGCCGGGTCCGGCAGCAAACCGAAACGGTCGATCATCTCCACCTGCAGTTCGCGCAGCTCGTCGCCGTCGCGCGCGCCGCTGATGCGCTTGTACAGCGTCAGGCGGGTGTGCACGTCGGGCAGGTAGTCCTCCGGGATCAGGGCCGGCACGTGCAGCTCGACCTCGGCGCCGCGATCGGGCGCTTCGTCGGCATCCGGCAGCTTGCCCTGGCGGATGCTGCGCACCGCGCGTTCCAGCAGCTCGGTGTACAGGCTGAAGCCGATCTCGGCCATCTGCCCGCTCTGGTCCTCGCCGAGCAGCTCGCCGGCGCCGCGGATTTCCAGGTCATGGGTGGCCAGGGTGAAGCCGGCGCCGAGTTCGTCCATCGCCGCGATCGCGTCCAGGCGCTTGCGCGCGTCGGCGGTGATCGAGCGCTTGTCCGGGATCACCAGGTAGGCGTAGGCGCGGTGGTGCGAGCGGCCGACGCGGCCGCGCAGCTGGTGCAGCTGCGCGAGGCCGAAACGATCGGCACGGTTGATGACGATGGTGTTGGCGTTGGGGATGTCGATGCCCGACTCGATGATGGTCGTGCACAGCAGCGTGTTGAAGCGCTGCTTGTGGAAATCGAGCATCACTTTTTCCAGCTCGCGTTCGGGCATCTGGCCGTGGGCGATGCCGATCCGCGCCTCCGGCACCAGCTCCTGCAGTTCGCGCTGCATGCGGCCGATGCTCTCGACGTCGTTGTGCAGGAAGTACACCTGGCCGCCGCGCGTGAGTTCGCGCTGGAACGCCTCGCGCAGCAGCGCGCCGTCCCAGGTATTGACGAAGGTCTGCACCGCCAGCCGGTGCGCCGGCGGGGTGGCGATGATCGACAGGTCGCGCATGCCGGCCATGGCCATGTTGAGCGTGCGCGGGATCGGGGTGGCGGTGAGCGTGAGCAGGTGCACGTTGGCGCGCAGCGCCTTCAGCGCCTCCTTCTGGCGCACGCCGAAGCGCTGCTCCTCGTCGACGATCACCAGGCCCAGGTCCTTGAAGTTCACGTCCTTCTGCAGCAGCCGATGGGTGCCGACGATGACGTCGAGCGTGCCGTCGGCGATCTTGCCGATCTCGGCCTTGATCTCCTTGGCGGTCTTGAAGCGCGACAGCACCTCGATGCGGATCGGCCAGTCGGCGAAGCGGTCGGCCATGGTGCGGTAGTGCTGCTCGGCCAGCAGCGTGGTCGGCACCAGCACCGCCACCTGCTTGCCGGCGGCGGCGGCGACGAAGGCGGCGCGTACCGCGACCTCGGTCTTGCCGAAGCCGACGTCGCCGCAGACCACGCGGTCCATCGGCTGGCTGGAGCCGATGTCGCGGATCACCGCCTCGATCGCGGCGTGCTGGTCCGGGGTTTCCTCGAACGGGAACGCTGCGGCGAACGGCTCGTACATCGTGCGGTCGACGTCCAGCGCCAGGCCGGCGCGGGCCTGGCGCTTGGCGTGGATCTCCAGCAGTTCGGCGGCGACGTCGCGGACCTTTTCGGCGGCCTTGCGCTTGGCCTTGGTCCAGGCCTCGCCGCCGAGCGAGTGCAGCGGCGCGGTCTCCGGCGAGGCGCCGGAGTAGCGGTTGATCAGGTGCAGCTGCGCGACCGGCACGTACAGGCGGTCGCCCTTGGCGTATTCGATCTCCAGGTATTCGCCGGGTGTGCCGCCGGCTTCCAGCACCACGAGCCCGCGATAACGGCCGACGCCGTGGTCCTCGTGCACGATCGGCGCGCCCTCGGCCAGCTCGCCCAGGTCGCGGACGATCGCCTCCGGCTCGCGCCCGGCGCGCCGCGCGCGCCGCGGCTGGGTGGCGCGCTCGGGAAACAGTTGGCGCTCGGTGAGGATGGTGACCTGCGGCGTGTCGAGCGCGAAGCCGTTCTCCAGCGGCGCGACGGCGATGGCGAAGCGTGCAGAGCTACCGGCGCTTTCGCCGGGATGACGGTTCGCGGACTGCGGGTGGGAACGGTCGTCCTGCTGCCGTCCGTCTCCATGCACGATCGGAAGGAATGCCGCGAAATCCGCCAGCACCGTTGGCGCCAGGCTGGCCGGCTGCAGCAGCTCCAGCAGGGCCTCGCGACGGCCGGCGCTGTCGGCGGCGATCAGCACGCGGCCGGGATAGCTGGCGAGGAACGACTTCAGCGCGGCGGCGGGTTCGGCGTCGCGGGCGGTGAGCGGCAGGTCGGGCGCGGGCTGGTCGCCGAGTACGAGCGCCTGTGCGTGCTGGGCATGGTCGGGGCCGGCGACCTCGATCCGATCTCCGCGGTTGAGCCGCTCGCGCAGCGCGTCCGGCGACAGCCAGAGCTCCGCCGGCGGCAGCAGCGGGCGTTCGATGTCGTGGCGCCGCTGTTCGTAGCGCTCGCCGATCTGCGACCAGAAGTGTCCGGCCGCTTCCAGCGATCCCGACTCGATCACCGGGATCGTGCCCTCGGCCAGGTAGTCGAACAGGACGGCGGTGCTCGCCTGGTCCTGATTCGTGTCCAGCAGGCGTTCGCGCGGCGCCTCGAAGAACAGCGGCAGGTAGTACTCGACGCCGGCCGGCGCCAGCCCCGACTTGAGGTCCTGGAACAGCGAGCTGCGGCGCTGGTCGATGTCGAAGCGCTCGCCGAGCGCGTCCATCGCGCGCTCGCGCGCGGCCTCGTCCAGCGGCAGCTCGCGCCCGGGCAGCATGCGGATCGCCTCGACCTTGTCGAGCGAGCGCTGCGACTCCGGCTCGAAGCTGCGGATCGATTCGATGTCCTGGTCGAACAGCTCGATCCGGTAGGGCGCGTCGGCGCCCATCGGGTAGACATCGAGCAGGCCGCCGCGCACCGCGAAGTCGCCGGGGTCGAGCACCTGCGGCACGTGTCGGTAGCCGGCCGAGTCCAGGCGCCGCTTCTCCGCGTCCAGGTCCAGCCGCTGGCCGACGCGCATGTCGAAGGTCTGGCCGATCACGTAGCTTCGCGGCGCGACGCGCTGCATCAGTGTCTGCACCGGCACCACCACGATGCCGCGCTCCAGCGCCGGCAGTCTGTACAGTGCGGCCAGGCGCTGCGAGACGATGTCCGGATGCGGGCTGAACTGGTCGTAGGGCAGGGTTTCCCAGTCCGGGAACGGCAATACCGGCAGGTCCGCGGCGCCGCCGCCGAGGGTGCGCAGGTCGGCCTCGATCTGGTGCGCGTGCTGGTTGTCGCGGGCGACCACCAGCAGCGGGCGTTCGTGCGCGCGGGCGGCGCGCAGGATGGACCAGGCCAGCGCCGAGGGAGACGCCGGCGCGCGCCACCAGGCGCGCTGCTGGCCGCGACGGGGCAGCGGAGGTGCGGGAAGGGTGCGGGAGGTCATCGAGCCGCGCATTGTAAACCCGCGCATGCCGGGCGCGTCCTGTCCGCAGGGCCGGCGGGTGCCGGGTGCGGGTTTCGCGGGCGGCACGCGGCCGCGTCAGGATGGAGGCGAGAGCCGGCCCTTCGGCAAATCTAAGGACAGGCAGGCCTTGCGGCGAGACGGGTGATCCGAACGGCCCGGGTATCGGGCGCGTGGCGCTCCTACAAATCCAGGACGACGCGGACCAGGCCGGGGGTGTCGGTGGACTCGCGCCGGAAGCCGAGTGATTTCGACAGTGACAGCATCGGCTGGTTCTGTTCCAGCACGTCGCCGTACAGGCAATCGAGCTTCTTGCCCTTGGACCAGCGCACCAGCCGCAGCATCAACTGCCGGCCGACGCCCATGCCGGCGATGTAGTGACTCACCAGGATGGCGAATTCCGCGTTACGCGTATCCGGCACGATCGATACCCGGGCCACGCCGCCGACCATGGCCTCGCCCGGCGGCAGCGGCTCGGCCGCCACCAGCGCGAACTCGGTCTTCGGGTCGGGGTGCGTCAGCCGTTCCGCCATTTCCGGCGTCAGCTCCTTGACCGAGTAGAGGAAGCGCTGCCGGACCTCATCCGGCTTGAGCAGGCTGAAACCCGCGCGCAGGGGCACGGCGTCGTCGGGCCTGATCGGCCGGATCAGGAGCTCGCGACCATTGGCGAGCCGGATCTGATCGTGCCACGGGGGAAGGCGGTTGCGAACGGCCATGTTTCCGATGCTGCCACGGGGAAAG
Organism: Luteimonas salinilitoris; assembly: GCF_041300785.1. NCBI lineage: Bacteria > Pseudomonadati > Pseudomonadota > Gammaproteobacteria > Lysobacterales > Lysobacteraceae > Luteimonas > Luteimonas salinilitoris. The sequence continues at coordinate 168,473 of NZ_JBFWIB010000003.1, read as the reverse complement.
TGAAGCTGTCCTCTACAACATGAACATGTGCACGCGACGTGGACATGATGAGACGGCGCCGTGGCGTCGGCAGCGGCCTGGCTTCGGGGCTTGGCGCCGTGCCGATGTCCCGGAGACAAGGGCTGCGATGGGCGGCAACGCTGCCTTGTGGGAGTGGCGGCGGCATGCCGCCGCCGGGAAGTCGCGTCGGGCGCGGGAAATGGTGGTTTTTGGGGCTCTTGGAGTGTGCGGCGTCGCGACTCCCCGGCGACGGCATGCCGCCGCCACTCCCACAATCCCCGTTCGCAAATCCCATTCCCACAGGGCCATGGCTTCCGCAGGGCGGACCTGGCCATGGTCAAGGCGGCGTGCGCAGCCATTCCAGCCGGGAATCCGCGCCGGGCTCGCCCAGCAGCGCGCGCATTTCCCGCAGCGCTGGGGTCAATGCCGCATCCAGTCGCCAGGGTGGATTGAGCAGCAGCAGGCCGCTGCCGTTCATGCGCAGCGGCGAGTCGTCCGCGCGCATCAGCAATTCGCACAGCAGCGCCGATTTCGCCGGCAGCGCCGTGGCGGCGCGATAGAACGGCTGCAGTGCGCGGCGTTGCCTGACCGGGTACCACAGCGCGTACGTCGCCTGCGGCCAGCGCCGGAGGCCCTCGCGCAGGGCGGCCAGTGCCGGCTTGAACTCGTCGAGTTGCTGCTCGTACGGCGGATCGATCAGCACCAGTCCGCGCGCGAAGCGGGTCTTGCCGACCCGCGGCGGCAGCAACGCGCCCAGCGCGGCGTAGCCGTCGCGGGCGTGCACCGCGACGCGCGGCTCCTCGCGGAACGCGGACCGGAGCGCATCGGCCTCTTCCGCCTGCAGCTCGCAGCAGGCGATGCGGTCCTGCGCGCGCAGCGCATGGGCGAGCATCCAGGGCGAGCCGGGGTAGGCCGCCGCACCGTGTGCGTCGCGGCAGGCGCGCACCGCGTCGAGATAACGGGCGAGCGCCGGATCGCGGACGTCGGTTGCCTGCAGGCGCGCCACGCCCCCGGCCGCCTCGCCGGTGCGTTGCGCCTGGGCATCGTCCAGCCGATACAGGCCACGCCCGGCGTGGGTATCGAGCGCGAAACAGGGTGCCGGCTTGGCGGCCAGCGCATCGCACAGCGCGAGCAGCGTGACGTGCTTGAGCACGTCGGCATGATTGCCGGCGTGGAAGGCGTGGCGGTAGTTCATTGGGGGATGGTAGCCGGGCGTCGGGCTGCGAGCAGGAATAACGAACGGTCAAGGTCGTCATCTCGGTGGCTTTCAACAGCCGAATGGCTGGTGCGCGGGGCGTGAGCCGCGCCGCGGGAATTGCTCCGCCCGCGCCAGGCAGATCTTTCCGCCGCGACGAAGTAGCCCCGTCGCCACGGGGTAGCGCCAATGAATAGCTATGTCACGCTGCTCCTGACCGAAATGCCTGCCTTCGGTCTGCCTCGTCGAGGCGTGAGCCGCACCGCGGGGATTGCTCCGCCCTTCGGTCCGGCCATCCATGGCCGGACTCAGGGCCGCTGCACATCCCTGTGCAGCTCTCCGCAATCCCCACGGCGCGTCTCCCGCTGCATCCCTCGTCGACTTCGGTAGGAGGGCCCTCCGGGCATCCGAAAGCGAATCACCGGTGCGGCGTCCGGGCCGGGGTATGCGGAGAGCCGGCCATGGGTGAGCACGGGCCGCTTGCGCGGCACTGCCGCGCGGCCTGTGCGAACGCCCGGCGCGCTGCGCCGGGCCGGACCGGGCGGCGAAGCCGCACGGGCCTGCGGCGGCGAGTCCGCCATGGATGGCGGACCGAGCCGGGGAGCATGCCCCGGCCCGGGCGCCGCTGGCTCCGAAGCCGGTGAATCCAAGCCTTCTGTCTGGCGCGGCTCGACCAGCCATTCGGCCGTTGAAAGCCGGATGACGGTAAAGCGGCTACTCTTTTCTCTGATTCCCGATTCTCGATTCCCGATTCCCGATTCCTGCCATGCCCCACATCCTGCTCGTCGAGGACGAGCCCGCCATCGCCGACACCGTCGCCTACGCGCTGCGCGCGGAAGGCTTCGAATTGGAGCATCGCTTGCTCGGCGGCGATGCGTTGCGGCGGATGCGGGCCGGAGGCATTGATCTGGTGGTGCTCGACGTCGGCCTGCCCGACACGAGCGGCTTCGACGTCTGCCGTGAGTTGCGCGGCTTCAGCGCGGTACCGGTACTGTTCCTGACCGCCCGCGGCGACGAGATCGATCGCGTGCTGGGCCTGGAGATCGGCGGCGACGACTACCTGACCAAGCCGTTCTCGCCGCGCGAACTGGTGGCGCGGGTGCGGGCGCGGCTGCGCCGGCATGCCGCGGCGGACGTGCAGCCGCAGTCGGCGGGCCGTTTCGAGGTGGATCGCGAGGCCAGGCGGGTGCGCTTCGATGGCCGCACGCTGGCGCTGACCCGCTACGAATATGCGCTGCTGGCGGAACTGCTGCGCCGACCCGGCGCCATCCTCAGCCGCGCGCAGCTGCTCGATCGCGTCTGGAACGATGCCGACGACAGCGGCGAACGCACCGTCGACACCCACGTCAAGACCCTGCGCGCCAAGCTGCGCGAAGTGGATCCGGGTGCCGACCCGCTGCGGACCCATCGCGGGCTCGGCTACTCGGTCGAGATTGATAGGTCCTAGGCGATGCGGATCGGCCTGCGCATCCTGCTGGGCTACTTCGCCATCGTCGCGCTGGCGGCATTGCTGCTGGCGCAGGTGTTCGTGCGCGAGGTCAAGCCCGGCGTGCGGCAGGCGATGGAGGACACCCTGGTCGACACCGCCAATGTGCTGGCGGAGCTGGCGGCCGACGACCTGATCGCCGGCCGCATCGCCGACGGCCGCTTCGCGCAGCGGGTGCGGGCGCTGCGCGAGCGCGACATCGGCGCGGAGATCTGGGGATTTCGCAAGCGCGAGGCGGCGTATCGCATCTACGTCACCGACGCCGACGGCGTCGTCGCGTTCGATTCCGAGGGCCGCGACGTCGGGCGCGACTATTCGCGCTGGAACGACGTGTACCTGACCCTGCGCGGACAGTACGGCGCGCGCTCGACGCGCGAGGATCCGGACGACGACAGCAGTTCGGTGATGCACGTGGCGGCGCCGGTGATGGATGGCACGCGCATCGCCGGCGTGCTCACGGTGGCCAAGCCCAACCGGGCGATCGCGCCGTTCATCGCCCGCAGCGAGGCGACGGTGATGCGCTGGGGACTGGTGCTGATGGGCGCGGCGCTGTTGATCGGCCTGCTGGCAGCATGGTGGCTCTCGCGCCAGCTCGGCGGATTGCGCCGCTATGCCGAGGCGGTCACCGCGGGCGAGCGCGCGCAGCTGCCGGCATCGGCCGGCGAGTTCGCGATCCTCGGCCGCGCGCTGGAGACCATGCGCGAGCGTCTCGAGGGCAGGCGCCATCTCGAGCGCTACGTGCACGGACTCACCCACGAGCTCAAGAGCCCGCTGGCGGCGGTGCGTGGCGCCGCCGAGCTGTTGGAAGGGCCCTTGCCGGAGGCCGAGCGCGCCCGCTTCGCCGCCAGCGTGCGCGAACAGAGCGAACGCATGGCGCAGATGATCGACAAGCTGCTGGCGCTGGTGGCGGTGGAGCACCGGCAGGCGATCGAGCGGCCGGAGCCGGTCGACCTCGTCGCGCTGCTGGGCGACGCCTGGGCGCAGGTGGAGACGCGGGCATTGCGCAAGGGGTTGCGGCTGCAACGCGATGTGGGCGAGGGCGGCAGCGTCTCCGGCGATCCGTTCCTGCTGCGGCAGCTGCTGGTCAACCTGCTCGACAACGCCATCGATTTCGCGCCGTCCGGCAGTGCGATCGAGGCGTCGCTGCGACGCGTGGAGCGGAGCGTGCGCATCGACATCGCCGATCGCGGCCCCGGCGTGCCGGACTATGCGCGCGACCGCGTGTTCGAACGCTTCTATTCGCTGCCGCGCCCGGACGGTGGCAGCCGCAGCAGCGGCATCGGCCTGGCCTTCGTCGCCGAGGTGGCGCAGTTGCACGGCGGCAGCGCGCGCCTGGACGACCGCGCCGGCGGCGGCGCCGTGGCATCGGTGACTCTGCCGCTGCCGTAGGAGCGCGCCATGCGCGCGATGCCGCGCCAGGCAGTCCTTTCCGCTACGACGAAGCAAACCCCGTCGCCACGGGCGGTGTCAGTGAATAGCCCGTACCTCAAGCCAAGGAAGATGAGGTGTTGGTCCATCGTGATGGGCTTGGCTATTGATTGACACCGCCCGTGGCGACGGGGCTTGTCTCACCGCAACGGAGAAGACTGCCTGGCGCGGCATCGCGCGCATGGCGCGCTCCTACGAAAGGGGCGGACGCCGACTTCACCTTCGCTTCATCTTGGCTCCCTCGTGTCTTCCCGCGGCCATCGGATGCTGTCCGCGGTTCCCGAGCGGAGACGCGCATGAAACTCGCATTGAAGATCCTGATGATGCTGGCGATGACGCTGGCGATCCTGGTGCCGCTGATGATGATCCGCGGCGTGATCCACGACCGCCAGGTGTACCGCGCGCAGGCGGTGGAACGGGTGGCGCGCAGCTACGCCGGCGCGCAGGGCATCGCCGGCCCGGTGCTGGTGGTGCCGTACGTCGAGACCGTCGAAGTGGAGGAGAAGGACGCCCAGGGCGTGACCCGCAAGGTGCTGCGCGAGCGCGACGGCCGCTGGACGTTCTTCCCCGAGGTGCTCGATGTCGACGGGCGGATCGAGCCGTCCACCCGTCGGGTCGGCCTGCACGAGGTGCGGGTCTACGAACTGGCCGCGCAGATGTCGGCGACGTTCGCGGCGCGGATTCCCGCCGACGCCGATCCGCAGCATCCGCGCCGGATCGGGCGGCCGTGGCTGGGTGTGGGAATCGGCGACGTGCGCGGCCTGGCGGGCGCGCCGCGCCTGCGCGTGGACGGTGTGGAAGTGCCGCTGCAGGAGGGCCTTGGCAGCCGCGGCGGTTCCGGCGTGCACGCGCGCCTGGCGGCGCCACGTGCCGGGCAGCGGCTTGCACTGGAAACGCGCCTGGACTTCGCGCTCGGCGGGACCGAGTCGCTGGCGCTGGCGCCGCTGGGAACGCGCAACCGCGTGGTGCTGGAGTCGTCATGGCCGCACCCGCAGTTCAACGGCGCCTTCCCGCCGCGGGTGCCCACGCCGGACGACAGCGGATTCCGCGCCGAATGGTCGGTGTCGTCGTTGGCCAGCAACGCCCAGGCGCAGTACCTGGCCGGGGCGACGTTGCCGCGACCGGAATCGTCGCAGTCGCCCGCATCGGGCGGCGAGGCCGGGCTCGACGCGATCGGCGTCTCGCTGGTCGATCCGGTCAATCCCTACAGCCAGGCCGATCGCGCCAGCAAGTACGGGCTGCTGTTCGTCCTGCTGACCTTCGTCGGCTTCTTCATGTTCGAGCTGATCAAGCAGCTGCGCATCCACCCGATCCAGTACGGGCTGGTGGGGCTGGCGCTGGCGATCTTCTTCCTGCTGCTGGTGAGCCTGTCCGAGCACATCGCCTTCGGCCTGGCCTACCTGGCGGCGGGCACTGCCTGCATCGGCCTGCTCGGCTACTACCTGGCGTACGTGCTGCGCAGCCGAATGCGTGGTGCCGGTTTCGCGGTGATGCTGGCGACGCTGTACGCGGCGTTGTACGGCCTGCTGATCTCGGAGGACAACGCGCTGGTGCTCGGCGCCGGGCTGCTGTTCGCGGTCCTGGCGGCGATCATGGTCATCACACGGAAGGTGGACTGGTACGAGGTGGCCGCGACGGGAGCGATGCAGCGCCGGTAAACGGCTCGTGGTGACGGATCCCGGCGCAGGCCGGGATCCGGGCGCCAAACGTCACGTGACGACGAAAACGCCCGCGCCGGCCCACAGCGACAGCCCCGCCAGCGCCGCTCCGATGCCGGTGGCCGCCAGCACGTCGCTGGGATAGTGCAGGCCCAGGACCACGCGCGATACGGCGACGCTGATCGCGAACGGCGCCAGCAGCCAGGCCAGCGCCGGGTAGTACGCGACGGCGACCAGGGTGAAGGACACCGCATGCAGCGTATGTCCGGACGGGAAACTGAACTCGTCCAGCGGCGCCACCCAGGCGCGGATGCGCACGTCCGAGGCGAACGGCCGCGGCCGCCGGGTCCAGCGCTTGAGGCCCTTGTACATCAGCAGCGCCACCACGCCGGTGGCGGCCATGTGCGCCGATGCGGTCAGGCCGCGGACGCCGTCGGTCAGTACCAGCGCCGCCATCAGCAGGTACCAGAACACGCCGTCGCCGAGGCGGCTGACGACCGAGAAATACCCGCGAATCCAGTGGCGGGCGCCGATGCGGTTGGCGCGCAGGCACCAACCGCAGTCGCTTGCGGCAAGCCGGTTACGCAGCAGGTGCGGTTGCATGGCGATCTCCCGAGTCGGCCAGTCCGGACAGCAAGGTGTCGAAGTCCTCGGCGACCTGCGCGGGGCTGAACCGCAGGGTCGCGCGCCGTGCGGCGGTAGCCATCGACCGGCGCATGGCGTCGTCGGTGGCGATGCGCACCGCGGCCTCGACGAACGTGGCGTCGTCGCCGACCGCGGCGCCGTGCTCGCCGTCGCGCAGGTGTTCGCGGGCCGCGCCATAGTCGAAGGCGACGGCGGGCACGCCGCTGGCCATCGCTTCCAGCGTCACGTTGCCGAAGGTCTCCGAGCGGCTGGGGAACAGGAACAGGTCGCCGCTGGCGAAATGGCGGGCGAGCGCCTCGCCACGCTGTACGCCGCAGAACACGAAGTCGGGATTGTCGCGGGCCAGCGATTCGCGCATCGGGCCGTCGCCGACCCAGACGAACCGTGCCTGCGGCCGCTGCGCCTGCAGCGCCCGGAAGGCCCGCACCGCCAGCGCGAGGTTCTTCTCGGCGGCGATGCGGCCGACATGGATCGCGGCGATGTCGCTATCGCCGAGGCCCCATTGCGCACGCAGGGCAGGATCGCGTCTGGCCGGGTCGAACCTGCCGGTGTCGACCGCCCGCGCCAGCCGCAGCACACGCAGGAATCCGGTGCCGCGCAGGAATCCGGCCAGTTCCGTCGTCGGCACCAGGGTCGCGTCGGCGCGGTTGTGGAAATGCCGCATCCAGCGCATCGCGGTGGATTCGAGCCAGGCCAGGCCGTAGTCGCGCATGTAGGCGTCGAAGCGGGTGTGGAACCCGGTGGCGACCGGGATCGACAGCCGGCGCGCGGCGCGCACCGCCGACCAGCCCAGCGGGCCTTCGGTGGCGACGTAGATCGCGTCCGGCATGTTGGCCCGCCAGCGGCGCAGCAGCCGGCGCGTGGCCGGCAGGCCGAACTTCAGCCCCGGATAGCGCGGCAGCCCGGCACCGTGCACCAGCAGTTCGCGGGCGTTCGGCTGCTGACCGTCGTGCTGCCGTGGCCGCACCAGGTCGACCGCGTGGCCACGGGCCAACAAGCCCTGCTCCAGCCCGTGCACGGTCAGGGCGACACCGTTGACCTCGGGCGGCCAAGTTTCGGTGACGATTGCGTAGCGCATGCGCGTCTCCGGTTTCGCAGAGCCTGCAGGCCGGTCGTGTAGCCGGTGTTGCAGAGCGATGACCGTGGCGTGACGCGGCGTGAGGACACGTGCATTGGCAGGCTGGACTGCCGGAATTTCCCGGTGGCCAACCGCGTAGAGCCGAGCTTGCTCGGCTGCGTAGGCGCCGGCGCCGGCACCGAAAGCAGCGGAGCAAGCTCCGCTCTACGGCGGAAGATCGGGTGGCGGTTACCAGTGCAGCTGCACTCGCGCTTCGACGATGCTCGGGTCGTCGTCGACGAACGCGCCTGCGGCGCTGCTGTAGCGGGTGCTGGAGACGTCGACGTAGTTCAACGCCAGCTTGACGTGGTCGCGCCAGTACCAGTTCACGCCCACGGTCCAGGCGTCCATCTCGCCGCCGAGCACGCCTTCGGCCACCGGCACCTCGCCGGGAGCGGGGGCGGACAGCCGGCCGTCGTCGAGGTCGACCCGGTCGTAGCGCAGGCCGACCTGCCACAGGCCGCGGTTGCCGCCGTCCGCCTTCGGCGTGGTCGGCACGCCGCCCTTGTAGCCCCAGGTCTCGCCGGCGACGTTCCACAGTCCGGAGACGTACCAGCCGTTACCGCTGAAGTCGCCGGACGCCTGCGCTGCGGTGCCGATGCGATCGATCCCGGCGCGCATGTATTCGCCCTGCAGCTTGACCGGGCCGTTGACCCACATCGCCTCGACGCCGAGGGTGGACTGGCGGTCGGCATCGAGCAGCGTGCCGGTGTCGATCAGGCGCACGCCGGCGAGGTCGGCGTTGGGTCGGGTGCGCAGCCGCGCGCTGTCGTCCGGCGTATCGAAATCGACGTAGGACAAGCCCAGGTGCACGATGCGCCCGTCGTCGTTGAGCGGCGCCCAGGTGCCGCGCACGCCGTAGCCGTTGCCTTCGGCCAGGCCGCTGGTCAGCTCGCGCCCGAACCAGCTGGCGGTCGCGGTCCAGTCGCCGCCGGCGATGCCGTAGGCGGCGCCGAGGCGGCGCGAGACGCCGAAGGTGTTGGTGGTCATCGCCTTGGCGATGAAATCGTTGTTCTTGGTCGAGCTCAGCTCTTCCAGGCTGTTGGGCTGCTTGTACTGGCCGACCTGCAGGAACTGCGCGCGGTCGGCGCCGAAGCGCAGGCGGCCGTTGACGTCGAGCCATTTGTCGGCCTTGGCGTCGTAGCCGACCACCCAGTCGAAGCCGCCCGGGCCCTTGCCCTTGAGCACCAGTTCGGCGCGGCGCATTTCCTGGTCGCTGTCGCGGCCGTCGCCGGGATCGCCGTCGAGGTCGGCGACGTCGCTGTCGTAGTGATCGTAATCGGCCTGTAGCAGGCCTTCGAAGCTGACGCTGGTTCCGCCGAAGTCGCCGATCTCGAACTCGGCATGGGCGGCGGGAGCGGCGAGCGCGGCCAGCAAGGCCAGCGGCAGGGTGCGCGGGAGGGACATGGCGGGTCTTCGCGAGAGGGGACGAGCGAAGCCTAGGCCGTGCAATTGACACTAATGTGACAAGAAACCGTCATATGTGTCAGATTGGCGACTTTCCAGTGACGGTTAGTTTTCATTCACGTGTCACCGAGCGGGTCCGCCTCGTAGGAGCGCGCCATGCGCGCGATACCGCGGGCGCTTCCGGTGTCGACCATCGACGGCTCCGGCGCGGGCCGGAAGGCGCGTCGGTGTCCGGAGTCCCGCGGCGGCGAAGCGCCCGCGGTATCGCGCGCATGGCGCGCTCCTACGAAGATCGCCGGGGATATTTCACCACCATCTGGCGCCTCGATGCCCCGGCGAGGGGGCGAGTCCATGCCGTTACGGGAGGGTGCCGCCGTCGATCCGGCTCCAGCCGGCCGGTCCGGGTCGGAAGCCGGCGAGTTCGAGGGCGGCGGCTTCGCGCGCATCGTCGACGCCGGTCACCACCGACCGCAGCCGCCAGGCGCCGTCGGGTTCGATGCGGGCATCGACCCGGAGCCCGGCGAACGGGCCCGATGCGGCGCCGGACGGCGTCCAGGCCACCGTCGCCGCGCGGCCGTCGCAGGCCACGGCGCCGTCGAGCACCGCGAGCGGCTCGCCGCCGCCGGCGGGATGCAGTTCGAGGCCGATCCGGCCCGCGGCGCTTCGGCAAGCGTCCCCGGCGAACACCAGGCTCGCATCGTCGGCGTCGAGTGCCAGCGCCAGGCCGGGTGCGAGGTCGAGATCGTCGAGGACCAGCGTGCCGCTCGCGTCGCGGACGCCGCGCCGCGCGCCCTGCAGCAGCGAGGCCCGCAGCGTGGCGCCGCGCAACACCAGTTCGCGGGTGCCGGTGAGCAGTGGCCACGGCGACAGCCGGACATCGACATCGCCGAGCGCGCGGCCGTGCAGGCGCGCATCGTGCAACCGGCCGCGCCACAGCGAACCCGATGCCGCCGCGGCGCCGAGGCCGGCCCGCTCCAGGTCCACCACGCCCAGCGCCAGCCGCAGCGGCAGCAGCAGGGCCAGCAACGGCGGTAGCGCCAGCGCGAACAGCCAGATCAGGCCGCGCGCGCTCATGGCGGTGGCGGTACGAAGCGCAGTTCGGCGCGCAGCCGACCGTCGCGCTTGTCGACCTGCAGGGCGAGTGGGGCGATGCCGTGCTCGCGCCGCAGGGCGTCGATCCAGCCGAACAGTGCCGGCGCGTCGACCGCGTCGATGGCGATCACCAGCACGCCGTCGCCGCCATCATCCTGCCGGCTGATGGCGACGCCGGCGGCGCCGGCGCTGTCGATGATCGTGGTGGCGAAGGCGTCGCCGGTCGGTGATGGCGGCAGCCGCGCGGTGGAGGCCTCGATGCGCGCCAGCGCCCGTTCGATTTCCCGGGCTGCGGCAACGGCATCGGCATGGCGCGCACGCGCGTCGTCGCGCGCCTGGCGCAGCGGCGCGATCACGCCGTACCACAGCACGAACGCGGCCAGCGCCGCCAGCATCACGGCGACCATCCGCCGTTCCCGCGGCTCGCGCGCCTGCCACCAGTCGGCGAGGCGGGTGGTATCGAACGGACGGGTCATGGCGCCGGCTCCGGCAGGATGTCGAGTTCGCTGTGGAGGCGGCCGTCGGCGCGGCGGGTGCCGGCCGGTTGCAGCGCCAGGCCGGCGCCGGCGAGTGCGTCGCGCAACACATCGAGTTCGTCCGCCTGCGCATGCGACAGCGTCGCGCGCAGTGCGCCGTCCTCGCCATAGGACAGCCGTTCCAGCCGCGCGCCCTCGATCCGCGGCACCGCCGCGAACAGCGCCGAGGCCGCATGGGCGAAGCCGTCGCGCGCCTGCGCCTGCCGCAGGGCCGCCCGTGCGGCCGCCAGTGGCGGTTGCGTCGGTGCGCGGCCTGGCAGTGCGGCGTCGACCTTTGCCGCGGCCTGGGCTTCCAGCGCGCGTGCGGCCAGCGTGTAGCGCAGCGCCTCGGCGCCCCACAGCAGCAGCGGCGAGAGCGCCAGCACCGCGGCGAGTACCGCGGCGCGGCGCCAGGCACGCGCGCCGCGGGGTTGCGCCGGCGTGCGCGCGAAGTCGTACTGCAGCAGGTCGATCGCCGGTTGCCGGGCGCCGGAGGCAAGCAGGGCTTCGGCCTGCGGGACCGTCTCGATGACCTGCTGCGGCCGTCCTTCGAGGACCAGCGCGGCGAGCGCCGCCTCGCTGCGGAACGCCAGCCGCGGCCCGCGCACGATGCGCTCGTCGCCGTCGGCGACCACCACGACGCCGTCGTCTTCCGGCGCCGGCAGCGCGAGATGGTCGGGGACCAGCGCGTCCACGGTGATGCCCAGCGCCGCGGCGCGTTCCAGCCAGTGCGTCATCAACGCGCGTTCGACCGCCACCACCGGCCGCGGCGCGTCGTCGCCGACGGCCGCCGCGATGGCGATGTGCAGCGTCTCGCCGCTGCCCGCCAGGCGCTCGGCGACCAGCGCGCGCGCGGCGGCGAGCGCCTGCACCGGGTTGCGCGCGGGCAGTTCCAGCCACAGCGCCGGCGCCTGCGTGCCGGGCACCACCAGCACGGTTTGCGCCTGCGCGGCCGCGGCCGGTTGGGCTGCGGTGTCACCGGCGCGCAGGCGTTCGCGCGCCAGCACGCGCCCGTCTTCGCCGACGCTCAGGCGCAGCGCCGGCGTGTCCGGATCCTGTGGCAGCAGCACGATGTACGTGATCATTCCTCGGCACTCCATCTGCGGGCGAGCAGCCGCGGCGGGCCGCTGCCGTCGTGTTCGAACAGGGCGCTCAGCACCACCTGCGCCGGGCCGACCTCGACCTCGGCGTGCAGGCGGAAGTAGCGCGTGTACACCTGGACCTGATTGACGTCGGTGCTCGGCGGCAATGCCGCGCCGAGGGTGGCCAAGAACGTACCGACCTCGCGCCAGCCATCGGCCGGGCGCGCGGCGATCACCCGTCGCGCCCGGGCGTCGTCGAGCGCGCCTCCGGTGAGCATGCGCAGGATTGCGGCGTCCTCCTCGCGCAGCGTGTTGACGTTGACCGGCGACAGGTCGACGGTTGGCAAGGCGCACACGTGCGGCCGCAGGCGCGCGTAGACCTCGGCGGTGTAGCCGTGGATCGCGCGCAGCTCGCTGGTCTCCGCCAGCAGGGTGCCGGCGGTGCGATAGCCGTCGCGGCCGCGCGCATAGGCCTCGTCCTCGTGCCCCAGGCCCTCGCGTTGCTGGTCGCTGTCGATCCAGTCGACGAGGCTGTCGGCGAGCGCGCCGCCTTGATGCTCGGAGAAGCCGAGCGCCTGCAACAGTGCGACGTACTGGGCCACGCCTATCTCGTGCTGGAAGAAAGTATCGGCGCCGCCCTGGACCACGCTGTTGAGGTTGAAGCAGGCGGTGGCATCGGACAGGCGCGCGCTGATCGCGCCCGATTCCACCGGGAACACGAACGCGCGGCCGTTCCAGTCGCCCTCGGACGTGGTGCGCCCCGGATCGCGGGCGGCCAGCCGCTCGATCTGCGCCAGCGCCAGCGCCTCGGCGCCCAGCGCGTGCCACTGCGCCTGCGCCACCGACTGCGCGTTGCCGGCGCGGCGCAGGCCGAAGCGGATGTCGTCGAGCACGCCCATCACCAGCACCGCCATCACCGCCACCAGCAGCAGCACGGTGAGCAGGGCGATGCCGCGCTGGCGCCGGCGGCTCACAGCGGCTGCCCCGGCATCAGGAACAATTGCCGCACGTCGCCGAGGCCGTCGATCCGCAGGTCCAACTGCAGCGCCTCGGGCACGCGGTCGGCGCCGCCGGGCCAGCCGTCCATCCATTCGCCCTGGTAGCGGTAGTGCGCGCGTGCCGTGCGCACGCCCCGCAGCAGCACCTGCGGCGTGCCGAGCACGGCGCCGTCGAGCGCCGGACGCGTGCCGCGTTCCAGGCGGTCGTCGACCAGCCGATATTCGACGTACTGCAGCGACGCCCGCGGCGCCTGCTCGGGATTGCTCCAGCCGCGCCGGGTCAGCGCGAACAGCAGGCCGGGCGCGGCATCGGCGGAACCGGTGAAGGCCTGCACAGCCGGATGGCCGGCGGCGTTGCGCGTGCGCCGCGGCGCGGCCTGCGACAGGTCGGCGCGCAGCACCGCGCGGGCGCGCTGGAACTCGCCGATCCGCTGCATCCGCTCGCGCAGCACGCCCTGGTTGTCGGCGGCATAGGCCAGTACCGTGACCCCGGCCGCGGACAGCAGCGCGAATACCGCCAGCGCGACCAGCATCTCGACCAGCGTGAAGCCGCGCCCCCGCGAACCCATCGTTCCGACACAAATGGGGCCGCGCCCCTGCGAACCCGCCATTCCGACACCAATGGGGCCGTCGCCACGGCTTACACCAATGAATCGCCCGCGAAAGCCGCGTTTAAACCCGCACGAATCCAGCCCCGCCATTACTGCACGCTCCGAAACAGCGTAGTCTCGGCGGCGATGCGGTCGCTGCCGGCCGCCGTCACCGTCACCTCCACGCGCACGATCGCCGCGTCGTCGGTGGCGTTGACCGTGCGCGTCCAGTGCCACTCGCGATCGCCTAGGCGTTCGCTGCCATCGGTCATCCGCGCCAGCGCCTGCAGCGGTTCGGTCGCCGCCTCGACCGCGCGGTTCTCCGCGACCACGCCGGCCAGCACCCGCTCCTCGACGATCGCCGTGGTGCGGGTGTTCTCGCCGGACAGGTTCAGCAGCGCGATCACCACCAGTCCGAATACGGCCAGCGCGACCAGCATCTCCAGCAGCGAGAAGCCGCGCTGCCGCGAGTCCACCGCCTTGATGCCAATGATGCCGTCGCCACGGCTTACACCAATGAATCGCCCGCGAGAACCGCTTTCCGCCTCCCGCGAACCCACCATCGCGGCACCAATGAGGCCGCGCTGCCGCGAACCTACCGCCTTGACACCAATGATGCCGTCGCCGCGCCCCCACGACCCTATCGCCCGGACGCTAATGAGGCCGTCGCCACGGCTGACGACGGTAAATGGCCCGCAAAAATCGCTTCTCGACGCCCGCGAATCGAGCCCCAGCATCACTGCGCACCCCGAAACAGCCCGTTCTCCGCGGCGACGCGATCGCTGCCGCCCGGCGTCACCGCGACCTCCACGCCGCCGGTCGCGTCGACCGTCACTCCCGCGCGGCGGCCGTCCTGCAGCAGCACGATCTCGACGGGCTCGGCGGTGCCGATCGGATCGAAGCGGAACTCGATCGCCTCCTGTCCGCGCGGCAGCTCCGGGGCCACGCCGTCCGACCATGTCGCCGGCCGGAACGGCGCGTCGGCCAGCGGCTGCCAGCCGTCGAAGCGCTGGACCGAGAAGGCGTAGCCCCGCGTATCGGCGCGTACCCGGACCGCGCGCGTGCCCAGGATCGCTTCCTGCTGCGCACGCAGCAGGCGCGCGGCGAGCGCATCGGCATCGGCGGCCAGCGCGCTGCCACGCGCGGGCGCGGTCAGCACCACCGCGGCGCCGAGCAGGCCGACGATCGCCAGCACCACCATCAGTTCGACCAGGGTGAAGCCGCGCCCCCGCGACCCCATCGCCCGGGCACCAATGAGGCCGTCGCCACGGCTAGCGACAGTGAATCGCCCGGCGACACTGCTTTGCGGCCCCAGCATCACTGCGCGCTCCGGAACACGTGATCTCGGCGGCGATGCGATCGCTGCCGGCAGCTATCACCGTGACTCCCACACGCACGATAACGATGTCGTCGGATACTCATTGCGATCCCGCTCGCTGCAGCTCAGCGCCTGCCGCTGCCGTTGCTTTTGCTCTGGCGAATCCCCAATCCCCAATCCCCAATCACGGCTCTAATTCCAATTCCCAATATCCGCGCCATCGCCTTCGCCGCCTTCCTGTCCGTCGGCGCCGAACGAGTACACGTCGAACGTGCCGTCGCGGCCCGGATAGGCGTACTGGTACGGGTTGCCCCAGGGGTCCTGCGGCAGGCGCCGGATGTAGCCGCCCCTGCGATAGCGCTCCGGCCGCGCGAGCCCCTGCGGCGGGCGCAGCAGCGCATCCAGCCCGTCCTGCGTGCGCGGGTAGCTCAGGTTCTCCAGCCGGTAGGTCTCGACTGCCTGCTCCAGCACCGAGATGTCGGCGCGCGCCTTCTCGACCATGGCGCGGTCCTGGCTGGGCATCACGTTGATCATCACCACCGTCGCCAGCAGGCCGATGATCACGATCACGACCATCAGTTCCACCAGGGTGAAGCCACGGCAAGCTGGGAATGGGGAATGGGGAATGGGGAATCGATTCGAGCGGCGCGGGTGGGACATAAAGTATTCCTGTGACTGTGTGTGGCCGTTATTGAAAAGCCGTTGATCGCGGCCTTGTGTCGCTATGATCCATTCCCGATTCCCGATTCCCGATTCCCGGCTCTTAAAGCACCAAACTGTTGAACTGCAGGATCGGCAACAGGATCGACAACACGATCAACGCCACCAGGCCGCCCATGGCGACGATGATCGCGGGCTCGAGCAGGCTCATCGCCGCGGCGGTGAAGGTGTTGAACTCGCGTTCGAGGTAGTCGGCGGCGCGCTCGAGCATCGGCGCCAGGCGTCCGCTGCTCTCGCCGCTGGAGGCCATGTACAGCAGCGTCGGCGGGAACACCGCGGCGCGGCGCATCGCCGCCGACAGGCTGCCGCCCTCGCGGATCGCGTCGGCCATGTCCTCGGTGGCCCGGCGCAGCACCCGGTTGTGCACCGTGCGCGCGGTGGTGCGCAGGCCTTCCATCAGCGGCAGGCCGCTGGCGAGCATGATCGCCAGCGTGCGCGCCAGCCGCGCGGCGTGGACGTCGCGGATCAGGCGCCCGAGCAGCGGCGCGCGCAGCAGCATGGCGTCGAAACGCAGCCGGAAGTCCGGCCTGCGCAGCAGTTGCACGAAGCCGGCGGCGGCGAGCGCCAGCAGCACCAGCAACACAAGGCCCCAGCCGGTCATCAGCTCCGAGACGCCGATCACCGCGCGGGTCAGCCACGGCAGCGTGCGGCCCATGGAATCGAACTGCTCGACCACCTTCGGCACCACGAAGGTCATCAGCGCCACCACCACCGCCAGCGCCGTGAGCGCCAGCGCCGCCGGATAGACCAGCGCGGTGGTCAGGCGACTGCGCACCTGCTGCTGGCGCTCGAGCAGGTCGGCAAGGCGCTCGAGGATCTCCGGCAGCGCGCCGGTGCCTTCGCCGGCGGCGACCATCGCCCGGTACAGCGGCGGGAACGCATTGCCCTGGCGCGCCATCGCCTCGGACAGGCGGAAGCCCTCGACCAGGGTGGCATGCGTCGACAGCAGCACCCGCCGCACCGCGGGCTTCTCGGCCTGGGCGCCGATGGTGCGCAGCGCCTCCTCCAGCGGCGCCACCGCGACCAGGGTCGCCAGCTGGCGGGTGACCAGGGTGAGCTCGCGGTTGCCGAAGCGGCCGCGCAGCAGCGTGGGTTTCGGTGCCGCGGTGGCGGCCGGCACCAGCTTCACCGGCACGAGTCGTCGCCGCAGCAGCCGTTCGCGCGCGTCGCGTTCGCTGTCGGCGGCGACGGTGCCGCGACGGTCGCGGCCGCGCGCGTCGAGCGCGGCGTAGTCAAACGTGGCCATGGTCCCGCGACTCCTGGCGCACGACGCGCAGCGCCTCCTCCGGGGTGGTGGTGCCCGCGGTCACGCAGGCGCGGGCCGAATCCGCCAGCCAGTCGCCCGACAGCGAGGCCGCGCGCGCCAGCGCGTCCTCGTCGGCGCCGCCGGCGATCAGCGCGCGCAGGCCGTCGTCGATCGTCACCGCCTCGTACACGCCGATGCGGCCGTTGAAGCCGGTCTGGTCGCAGTGCCCGCAGCCGCCGGCCGCGAACAGCGGGCCGTCATAGCCCGCGCCCATCAGCCGTGCGCTCAGCGCGTCCGGCGCGCGCGGCTGCCGGCAGTGCGGGCACAGCCGCCGGATCAGGCGCTGCGCCAGCAGCAGGCGCACGGTGCTGGCGAGCAGGAACGATTCCACGCCCATGTCGCGCAGGCGGGTGATCGCGCCGAGCGCGTCGTTGGTGTGCACGGTGGACAGCACCAGGTGACCGGTGAGGCTGGCCTGCACCGCGATCTGCGCGGTCTCCGGATCGCGGATCTCGCCGACCATCACCACGTCGGGGTCCTGGCGCAGGATCGCGCGCAGCCCGGCGGCGAAGGTCATGCCGACCTTGCCGTTGACCTGGGTCTGGCCGACGCCCTCGACCGCGTACTCCACCGGATCCTCGACGGTGAGGATGTTGCGGCTGCCGTCGTTGAGCCGCTCGAGCCCGGCGTACAGCGTCGTCGTCTTGCCCGAGCCGGTGGGCCCGGTGACCAGCACGATGCCGTTGGGCACCGCCAGCGCCGCACGGAAGGCGTCCAGCACGCCCGCCGGCATGCCCAGCTCCTCGAGTGCGAACGCGCCGTGGTCCTTGTCGAGGATGCGCATCACCACGCGCTCGCCGTGGCGCGCGGGCAGGGTGGAGACGCGCACGTCCAGCGCTTTGGCGCCCATCGCCACCGAGATGCGGCCGTCCTGCGGGATACGGCGTTCGGCGATGTCCAGCCGCGCCATCACCTTGACCCGCGACACCAGCAGCGGCGCCAGCCGCGCGGGCAGGTTCAGCGCCTCGCGCATCACCCCGTCGACGCGGAAGCGCACCCGCAGCGCGCGTTCGAACGGCTCGATGTGCACGTCGGAGGCGCCGCTGCGCGTGGCCTCGGCGATCAGGCCGTTGATCAGGCGGATCACCGGCGCGTCGTCCTGTGCCTCGAGCAGGTCGGCGGCGGCCGGAATGTCGTCGGCGAGCGCGTCGAGGCTGCCGGCGTCGTCGAGATCCTGCGCACCGGCCGCGCCGGCCAGTCCGGCGCCGGCGTAGATCTCCGACAGCCGGCGGTCGAACTCGGCGCGCGACAGCCGCTGCACGTCGAGTGCGCGGCCGAGCGCGCGGCGCGCCTCGATCAGCGCCTCCGGCGATGCGCCCTCGCGCAGGCCGATGCGCGCCGGCGCATCGCCGTCCACGCCCAGCAGCACCATGCCGTGGCGCTTGGCGAAGGCGTAGGCCAGCGGGACGGGCGCGGAGTCGGTCACGGCTGCGGTTCGGTGGACGGTTCGGGCTGCGGCTCAGCCGGCGGCAACGGCGCCGGCGGCGCCACCGGCGGGGTGGTGCCGAAGTAGTCCTCGATCAGCGCATCGAGCTGGGCGCGGCCGTCGCCGGGCACGCCGCCGCTGCGCAGTTGCTCGCGTCGCATGTAGTCGTAGCGCGGTGCGGTGATGCCCTGCGCCTCGCGCGGATCGCGCACGATGGTCGGGCGGATGAACACCATCAGGTTGGTCTTGTTGCGCGAGCGCGCGGTGCGCCGGAACAGCGCGCCGAGGCCGGGGATGTCGCCGAGCACCGGCACCTTGTCGACGGTGTTGCGATCGGCCTGGTCGAGCAGGCCGCCGAGCACGACGATGGCGCCGTCGTCGGCCAGCACCCGGGTCTCGATCTCGCGCTTGCTGAGGATCAGTTCGTCGAAGTCCTCGCTGACCGGGCCGGCGATCGCCGAGACTTCCTGCCGCAGATCGAGGGTGATGCCGCCGCCGGCGTTGATCTGCGGGCGCACCACCAGCTGGATGCCGACGTCCTGGCGCTGGATGGTGCGAAACGGATTGCTGTTGGAATCGCCCAGCACCTCGCCGGTGGTGACCGGTATTTCCTGGCCGACCAGGATCCGCGCCTCCTCGTTGTCGAGCGTGAGCACCGAAGGCGTCGACAGCAGGTTGGAGGCGGTATCGCTCTTGACCGCGTCGATGATCAGCCCGAACACCAGGCTGCCGGTCTCGCCGGCCAGGCCGGACAGGCCGCCGTTGTAGTCCAGCAGCGAGCGCAAGGCGTTGCTGACCAGCGGCGAGCTGGTGTCGCCGTCGCGTACCCGCGACGCGGCCGCGGCCAGTTCGGCGATGCCCGGCGCGCTGCCCGGGAAGTTGCTCATCCCGATCGGGACGGTGCCGTCCTTGCCGGCCAGCAGCAGCTGCGCGCCGAGGCGCTTGGCGGCCTCGTCGGAGATCTCGACCACCAGCGCTTCGACCAGCACCTGCTCGCGGCGGGTGTCGAGCTGGGTGATCACGTCGACCAGCATGCGCTGGGTTTCCGGATCGGCGTTGATGATGATGGCGTTGACGCCCGGGTAGCGGGCGATGGTGGCGCGGCGTCCCGGCGCGATGGCGACCGAGGCGGCCAGCGGCGCGTCGCCGTTTTCCGTCGCGCCGTCGGAGCGCGGCAGCGTCGCGGCCAGGTTCGACATCGACGCCATCGCCGACGCCGCCAGCGGCGAGGACGCGCTCGACGATCCTCCACCGCCCTGCCGCGCCTCCGCCTCGCCGGTCAGCCCGACCACCTGCTGCAGCACCGGCAGCAGTTCCTCGGCGTTGGCGTGCTGCAGCCGGATCACGCGCACGTCGCCGCTGTTCTCGGCGCGGCGGTCGAGGTCCTCGACCACGCGCCGCACCGTGTCGACCAGCGCCGGGTCGCCGCGCAGCAGCACCGCGTTGCTGCTTTCCACCGGCAGCACCGACAGCACCGAACTGCGACCCTGGCCGGCGTACAGGCCGTTGACGACCTCGGCGATCTCGCGTGCGGAGCTGTTGCGCAGGCTGATCGCCTCGACCCGGGCGCGGTCCTGGTCGATCTGGGCGATCAGCCCGCGCAGCCGGCGCAGGTTGTCGCTGTAGTCCGCCACCAGCAGGCTGTTGCCCTGGGGCGTGGCCAGCGCCACGCCGCCGCGGCCGATCAGCGGCTTGACGGTTTCCACCGCCGACTGCGCGTCGACATGGCGCAGCCGGAACACCTCGGTCGAGAAGCCGGCCCCGTCGCCGCGGGCCGCGCCCGGCTGCTGCGCGGCGGTGTCGTCCGGCACCACGCGGTAGACGCCGGTGCCGCTGGGCACCGCGATCAGGCCGTTGGCGCGCAGGGTGGCGACCAGGATGCCGAGCAGTTCCGGTTCCGACAGCGGCTCGTCGTTGGACAGGGTGATCGTGCCCTGCACCCGCGGGTCGACCAGGAAGGTGGTGCCGGTGGCGCGCGCCACGTCCTGGATGAAGGCGCGGATGTCCGCGTTCTGTACGTTGAGCGCCGGTGCCGGCGCCGGCGTGTCCTGGGGCAGGGCGGCGGGGGCGGCCAGGCACAGGCCGGCCGCGATCAGCCACGGGGCGAAGCGAGGTTTCAAGGCGATGTCGTCCGCAGGGTGATGGTCTTGGTTTCGCCGCCGCGCTGGACGGTGATCTCGGCGCGATCGCGCCGGGCGAGCTCCTGTTCCAGTTCGGTCATGCGCTCGGGCGTGAGCGCCTGGCCGTTGACCGCCAACAGCACGTCGCCGGATTCGAGCCCGGCCTGGCGTAGCAGCGCGCCGCCGCCGCGTGGGATCAGGGTGTAGCCGGTGACGCGGCCGCCTTCGGCGCGCGCGCGCAGGCCGGCCTGGGCCAGCAGTTGCTGCGGATCGATCGCCGCGCCGGCGTCTCCGCTGCCGCTCGCTCGCGCCGCGGGCAGGGCAGAAGCGGGCGGCGCGGAGGGAGTGCGCGCGGTCGCGGTGGCGGTCTCCTGCAGCGCGATGCGATGGTCGGTGCCGCCCGCGCGCAGCAACACGTGATCGGATCCGACCGCCTGCAGCACCACGCCGTCGGCGATTTCGTCGCCGACGCGGAACGCGCCCTGCGCGCCGTCGCTGCCGGCGAGGATCGCCGAACCGCCGTTGCCGCCCCGGCGCACGCCGAACAGGCGATAGCCTAGGGCGCTGGCGCGCGCGCGGCCGCTGTGCGCGGAGGGGAAGAACGGGTCGCCGGACAGCGACAACGGGGTTTCCGCCGGCGGAGCAGGCACCGCGGAAGCGGTGCCGATCGGCCCGAGCGGCGTCAGCACGATCCACAGCAGGCGCGCCGCCTGCGCCGCCAGCAGCAGCACCAGCGCGACCTCCAGCGCACCACGCAGGACCGCGGGGCGGTCGCCACGGACGGGAAGGCGCAGGTTGGAGAGGAACTTCGGCACGGCGATTCCGCGAGGTGCACTGGCTTCATTGCACGGATGCGGAAAGGATGCGAAGGATTTATGACAGTTTGACTGCGGTTGCCATATTTCTTTCGTATTACGGGGAGCGAGGAACGAGGAGTGAGAAACGAGAGACGGAGAGGGAAGGGCGTTCAGGGGTGCGCGAGCCAATGGCTCGCAAACGCCCCCCTTCACCCCGGAGGGAGAAGGAAAGGCGTCGAATGCCTGACGATTCCCGATTCCCGGCCCTCAGAACGACGCCGACAGGCTCAGCGTGTAGGACACGCCCGGCTCGTAGCGGTAGACGTCGGCGCGGTTGCCGCCGCGCTCCTGGTATTCCTGGTACTCGGTATCCAGGATGTTGCGGGCGCTGAAGCCGATCGCCATCTCGCGGCCGCCGAGGTCGAAGCCCTTGCGCAGCACGAAGTCCAGCGTGGTGCCCGGCTTCTCGATGTAGTCCGGCTGCCCGGGACGGCCGCGCGCGGTGATGCGCTCGCCGACGTAGTTGGCGATCAGGGTGGCCTGGGTGCGGGTGGTCTCGCTTTCTACGCCGATCTGCAGGTTGGCGATGTGGTCGGACTGGCCCTGCAACTGGCTGCCGTCGCGGACGAACAACGCCGCTTCGACCGGCTGCGAAAAGCCATACGGATGCACGGTGTCGCCCTCCTTCACCTTCACCTCGGAATTGGACCAGGTGTAGTTGGAGGCGAAGTACAGGCGGTTGTCACCCCACCAGTTGGCGTCGATCGGCAGGTCGAAATACTTCTTCACTTCGATCTCGGCGCCGTACAGGACCGCGGCCGGCGCGTTGAGGAAGCTCTGGAAGGTGGTGCCGCCGGCGAAGTTGACGTTGGACTCGATCGGATTGTCGATGTCCTTGTAGAAGCCGCCGACGGTGAAGTACTCGCCCGAGCCGAAGAACCATTCGTAGCGCACGTCGAGGTTCAGCAACTCGCTGTCGACCAGGTACGGGTTGCCGTAGAACAGGCGGTCGTTGTCCGGGTCCTGGTACTGCTGCGGCGCCAGTTCGCGGAACTGCGGCCGTGCGATGGTCTTGGAGGCGCCGAAGCGGATCTGCTGGTTGTCGGCGAAGTTCCAGGTCAGGGTGGCCGCCGGCAGGAAGTAGTCGTTGCGCAGCGGCTCCGGCGAGGCCTGGCGGGCGCCGGTGAAGATGTTGTACGGATGTACCGCCTGGGTGGCGTCCTCATAGCGCACGCCGACGCTGGCGCGCACCAGCGGGACGATCTCGCCCTCGGCCTGCAGGTAGCCGGCCTTCACCTTGAGCGTGGCGTCGTAGGCCGCCGCGCCGAGGCCGCCGGTGGTCTCTTGGATGCGCAGCAGGTCCTGGCTGAGGTTGTAGTCGGAGAACAGGTAGTCGATCCGCTGGTAGCGGTTGTAGAACGGCAGCACGCCGTCGAGCGCCTGCAGGCGGAACTCGCGCGATTCGGCGTTGCGGTCGTTGTCCAGGTACGACGCGCCGCCGCTGACGGTGACGTCGCGCTCGATCGGCAGGCGCCAGGCGACGTCGACGCCGCCGCTGGCGATCTCGTCCTCGACATTGCTGAAGCGGGTGTAGTTCTGCACGCGCCTGGCATCGTGTGCCCAGTAGCCGTCGATCAGCTCGTAGCGGATGCCTTTCTCATAGGGCACGTCGCGGGTGGCGCGGGCGATCGCGCCGCGCCACTCGATCGTCAGGTCGTCGTACTCGCCGAAGGTGTGAGTGCCGGTGACCTGGTTGTTGATCAGCTCGCGCTCGAACCATTCGGTGTAGTCGTCGCGCGCCTCGAACCCGGCGAGGTTGTCGATGCCGGATCGGCTGCGCGCTTCCTTGATGGTGTCGTGCACGTACATCGTGGTCAGCGCGACCTTGTGGTTGCCGTTCTCGTAACCGACGCCCACCAGCGCGTTGACGCGGGCGTTGTTCTGGGTGGAAAGGAAGTCGTAGTCGGCGTCGTACTCGACCACGTCGCCGGTGAAGAATGCATCCTGCTGCTTGCCGAACTTGGTGCGCCACTTGTTCTCGAATCCGGCCACGGCCAGGAAGCCGAGCTTCGAGTCGTCGCCCAGGTCCATCGAGTAGCCGGCGCTGCCGCCGAACTCGAAGTCGGGATCGATGCTGTCCTTCTCCTGCAGCACGTTGAGGTTGGCGTTCTGGAAGCTGCGGCCGATGCGGCGGATGTCCTCGCGGCTGAAGTTGCCCAGGTCGACGCGCTGGCCGGTGGCGATGGCGTCCTGCAGCGCGCGCGGCATCTTGCGGGTACCGTCGTCGTAGCCCCAGAAGTCGTCGTCGCCGCCGTAGTAGGTCAAGCCCTTCTCGCCGGTGGTGACGCTGTTGCCGCCGGTGCCGATCGAGAGGTTGAGGAAGGGCTCGTCCGGGACGGTCAACGACTGCATGTCGATCACGCCGCCGCCGAACTCGCCGGGATACTTGACCGAATAGGTCTTCTGCACCGTGACGCTTTCCAGCACCTCGCTCGGGAACAGGTCCAGCGGCACCACCCGCTGCAGCGGTTCCGGACTCGGCAGCGGCGAGCCGTTGAACAGCGCCGAGGAGTAGCGCTCGCCCAGGCCGCGCACGTACACGTACTTGTCGCGCATCAGGCTCAGGCCGGTGACGCGGGTGAGCGCGGCGGCGGCGTCGCTGTCGCCGGTGCGCTCGAAGTCCTCGCGGGTGATGAACGAGGCGACTTCGGAGGTCTGGAGCATCGGTTCCGGAATGTATTCGCCGCGCACCTGGACGGCGTCCAGCTGGGTCGGCGATGCATCGGGCGTTGCCGCCTGTGCGGCGGGCGCGGTGTCTTGGGGCGCGGCCTGCGCCAGCGCGCCACAGGGGACGAGCAGCGCCGAGATCGCGAGGAACAAACCGCTGCGGGTCGGGGATCGCTTCATGGGAAAGCCTTGGCTGAGCAGGACGGAGGGAGGCATGGCGGCGTCATGGCAAACGGGGCGGCGTCGCCGCCGCCCCGTGAGCGCGCCCGGATCAGCAGGGCGTGTCGGCCGTCAGGCCGCAGGTCCAGCCCTGCCACCAGGTGTCGTTGGCATCGCGCACGCCGCCGATGTAGTCCACCTGCTGGAAGAACGAGCTGATCAGCTGCAGGCCCTGGTACGCGGGTACCGCGTTCTCCTCGGCGCCGTTGACGAAGATGTCGGTCAGGGTCGAGGTGCCCTCGGCGACGTTGTTGCTGCCGGCGTTGAAGGCGTCCTCGGCGCGCTGGTCGGCAAACGGCACCGGGCAGGAGAAATGCACCGACTCGAAGGTGCCGGTGGTGTTCTCGTCGTCGATCTGCAGGCACTGCAGGGACGCATCGGTGCCGCCGTCGGGACGGGTCACGACGGTGTTGTAGAACTCGGCCTGGGTGCCCGAGTTGAGCGTGATCGCCGAACCGCCGCCGGCGCGGCCGATATAGGTGAAGTTGGCCACCTTCGGGTTCGAGAACGGCTCGCGGCGGATGCTGCTCCACTCGTTCATGCGGTCGCCGCCGCCCTCGCGCTGCATCACGATGCCGAACTGCAGCGCGCCGTTCCAGCCGGTGTCGGTGTCGAGGCTGTCGTCGTCGTTGCCGGTGAAGACCAGGTGGCTGGCGTTGACCGTGCCGCCGAACCACTCGATGCCGTCGTCGGAGCTGTTGTGCACCTGGACGTACTCGATGGTGGTGTTGTTGCCGACGCCGGCCAGGGTGATGCCGTTGAGTTCGTTATTGGTCGAGATCTCGAAGCCCGAGTGCATCACCCGCACGTAGCGCAGCACGCCGCTGTTGTCGGTGGGTGCGTTGCCGCCGTAGAAGCCGTCGGCGCCTTCCACCTGCTCCTGGCACTCCGGCGTCCCCGAGACGGTATTGCCGGGGCAGGCGTTGATCGGCGCGCGGCCGAGGATCACCAGGCCGCCCCACAGGCCGATCGAATCCGCGTTGGTCTCGCCTTCCAGGCTCTGCCGCGCGGTGAACACGACCGGCGCCTGGGCAGTGCCTACGGCGTGGATCTCGGAGCCGCGGTTGACCACGAGGAAGTCGGCACCGGACGAGCCGTACAGGGTCACACCCTCTTCGATGGTGAGCACGCCCTCCTGGGCGCCGGTGCTCGGGTTGCTGGCGTCGCCGCCTTGGTCCTCGCCGACGGTGACGCGGCCGGAGATGGCGTACGCGGTGCCCTCGCGCTGCGGCACCACCACGTTGCCGACGATGGTCTCCGGCAGGCGGCAGGCGCGCAGCGTGCCGTCGGCGACGGTGCCGATGTTGCTGAAGCCGTCCGGGCAGTCGGCGGCCGGGCCACCGGTCGGCGGCGGTGGCTCGCTTGGCGGCGGCGGCGGAGGCGGCGGCGAGCCCGACGGCGGCGGGAAAGCGCCTTCGCCGGGCGACGCGACGCGGTCGGCGCCGTTGCCGCATGCGCTGAGGGCGAGGACCGTGCCGAAGGTCATCAGCAGGGTCCGGTAATTGTTCGCAGCCATTCTGGAATCTCCGATCGTATGGACGGGTTTCGGGTGAGCGCGGGAGCGCGGGAGCCTCGCGGAACGGCGTGCCGCCGCGGTGCCGGCCGCAGGTCCCCGGGAGTGGAATCGCTGCAAGTTATAAGCGTCTTTTGTGACCGTTTTCTTGCGGCGATAACGGTTTCTTAAGCAGACGGACACGTGTTTGCGTGGCGGCCGTCGCATGTCGCGAATCGGTCTCGGATCTGTCACACGGACGCGTTAGGCTGCTGCGGAGGCGGTGCGTGCGCGTGCCGCGCAGCGCATCCGTTACACGTCCGTCACACGAGGGCTTTGCGATGTCGACCACGCAGCAGATCACCGCCGAACTCGATGGCTGGATCCTGGAACAGGTGCGCGCGGGCCAACCGCCCGAGGCGGTGATCGCGCCGCTGGTCGAGCAGGGCTGGCGGGAGCAGGTCGCGATCGATGCGGTCGAGACGGTCATGCGCCGGCATCTCGAGCGGCATGCGCGCGACAGCGGACTGCCGGTACCGGTCCGGGTGCCGGCGCCGGTCGGCTGGAACGGCGCCTCGGCCATACGCGCCGGCGACCGCGACGTCCACGTGCTCGCGCACCTGGTGCACCCGCAGGTGGTGGTGCTCGGTGGCCTGCTGGCCGACGACGAGTGCGATGCGCTGGTCGAACTGGCGCGCACCCGGCTGTCGCGCTCGGCCACGCTCAACCTGGAAACCGGCAGCGACGACGTGCACGGCGACCGTACCAGCCAGGGCATGTTCTTCCGCCGCGGCGAGAACGCGCTGTGCGCACGCATCGAGGCGCGCATCGCCGCGCTGACCGAGTGGCCGCTGGAGAACGGCGAAGGCCTGCAGGTCCTGCGCTACGGCATCGGCGCCGAGTACAAGCCGCACTACGACTACTTCGATCCGGACAAGCCCGGGACCGCGCGCACCCTGGAACGCGGCGGACAGCGCGTCGCCTCGCTGGTGATGTACCTCAACACCCCGCCTCGCGGCGGCGCCACCACCTTCCCGGACGCGCACTTCGAAGTGGCGGCGGTGAAGGGCAATGCGGTGTTCTTCAGCTACGACCGCCCGCACCCGATCACCCGCAGCCTGCACGGCGGCGCGCCGGTGCTGCAGGGAGAGAAGTGGGTGGCGACCAAGTGGCTGCGTGAGCGGCAGCACGATTAGAGAGAGAGCGGAACGCAGCCGTGCAGGATCGGCCGTGATGGGCGTTCTATGAACTAGGGCGGAACCTGTTTCAGCAGGTCGTCCTCCACCGCGCGCACGTCCTTGCCCCACGTCAGTCCTCCGGTGCGGTTGGAGACGCGAAAGATATGCGTGGCGGCGACGATGGTGAGTTCGCCGAAGGTGATATTGAGCACCACGTTGGCGGCATTGCGACCTTTCAGGGATGTTGTAGAGGAAAGGGCGCGGATGAAGAGTGAATCGTGCGAATACAAATCAGCTTAGGTGGCCATATCGGAAAGACAAAAAGTTAAAGATATCGTCTTAATGTGTCGAAACTATTTCAGATTGCGGCTTGATCAAGCATTGAAACTGAAGACGCAAAAATATCTCGGTTTCACTTGACGTGCCCGAGTCAAGGGATATAGCGTTCCGATCAATAGGACGTGGGGAGGCGCCATGCAACGTGGCGTTGGGACAAGGAGTTGGTTGGAGATGGGGAATGTCGATTCAGAAACAGACTCCGTGAGTCAGTCGTGCGCGTCGCAGTCGAACGACTCGACTCACTGTGTGCCGTGTACGACAACTCAGCCGAATATGGGTTCGAATATAGATACGCCGATCGGACGGGTTGTCCAGGTCCCATCTGGAGTTACCGGAAAAATCCTTTCTTATTTCACGCCTGTTTCATTCATTGAACTACTTGGCCGCTCTCGGAATTGCGTCCCGCCTACACGGATACAACGTGATCCTGTTACGGGATTGCTGCTGCTTAGGGCGGCTACGCGCGATTCAAGCGGATCGATCGACATCGGCCAAGCCCGCCGATTTATCGGCGTCATGTTTGGCGAGCGCCAATTTCATCTTGCAAGATTTCTGGAGCTTGCGAAAGAAATCACTCCGAAGGCTATGGAGCTGCGGAATGAGATCGTATTTTCTGGCTCTGTAGTCCCATCGTCGGCAGAGATTATATATCCACCAGATGATGTGTTGCCTGAACTATTGAGGTCGCTCGAGGCTGGTTTCGCCAGTGAAGATATCATCAATCTGGACCCATTACTACGGTCGGTTATCGTCGGCCTGTATTGCGTGCATATCCATCCTTTTTTGGACGGTAACGGGAGATGGTCACGATTAATGGCCTCTTACAGCGCACACCAAGCCTCTGACATTTGGCCGGCCATGGCTGGCGTAGCGTTCATGAACTCCTGTAAGGAAATGTTGGCAAAAAAAATCTGGCCTGAGGCCAGAATTCAGGGGTTACGCAAATATCTCGAATTGGCCGTTGAGTTCGAGCGAGCTCTTGAAAATGAGCTGAGTACGACAGGGCTAATTGATCTTTTTGATACTTTTAGCAGAGCGTTAGTTGGCGGCTCCGTAGAAAAGAGAAAGCGCATACATTTACTAGGAGGGATGCTGATTAGCGGCGTTCTTCCTATGGCCGCTTTGCGCTCGACTTTGAATCTGTCATCGCGTGCCGCAGAGGGGCGCATGCGATCGGCGGCTTCCGTGGGCGCAATGATTCATTTCGATGGGGAAAAGCTAAATGCAGAAGCTTATTCAAAAGAACTGGATTTCACTATAGAGAAGGCCGTGAAAATTATTGATGAATCCGCCATCGGAGAAAGAAATGGAATTTTCAATATCTAGAGCAATTGGATGTGAGCTGCCAGCTAGCGCTAAGGCCGATCTCAAGAAAGCTATTGGCACTATGCTGTTTATAGGGTTTGTATCCATGGCCTCCCTGTCTTCAGCGCAGGGGAGTTTGCCTACAACGGACTTGGACAGGGTGGAAGCACATCGCCCCCCAATTTTCGATGTATACATACCGGATCTTGGTAGTTGGAGGGACAACAGCGATTATTGGGGGCATGGCGGTGGAGGTGGTTCGCGGGGCGTGCAACGCACGCCTAGTACCCCAGTTGATAATCTAGATGCGGATTCAGAAAAAGACACTTGTTCTGGTAATCCGATCATTCCGGCTACCGGCAACAAAGTGGAGCCGGAAACGGACTTCGAGACTGGCCATGAATTCGGTCTCCACCTGACCCGAACATACAACCACCACTGGAAGGGAACGGAGGGGTTATTTGGTCTGAATTGGGTCAGTAATCTTGATTATAGGCTCGCGTTCGGCGGCCTAAGAGTGTTTTGTACTGCTGATCCGGTTACGTGCGCGACAGACGTTCCGGCTATTTTTGCTTGGCGCCCGGATGGCAGAACGATCAAGTTTACAAGAACGGACTACTATACATACAGAGAAGCTGATCGGCCGCAATCTATCGCAAGAATCGAGTTGAATGAAGATGGGTCGTACACATTGTACAACGAAGACAACGGAGTCGAGGATTATTTGTGGAATGGCCATGTCGACTCTGTGCGGAACGAGAATGGGCTGGAATGGAAATACAAGTACTCAGGAGGCCGACCTGTTGAGATAGTTCATAGCTCCGGAGAGCCTGTCAAACTAACCTGGAATGCCAATGGCCAACTGGTCAAGGTGCGGGATCCCGGCGGGAGTGAATATACCTACACCTATAATTCTGTCTCCACGGAAGTTGGCGTACGCCATCGTTTAACGTCGACGACATTGCCGGGCACGCCCGCCACGAAGATCACGTATCACTACGAGATGAGCGGCGATGCATCTGCGCTGACGGGCAAGTCGATCAACGGCAACAGATATTCTAGATTTTCATACAATAGCGCGGGCTATGCTACCAGCAGTGAACATAACGGAAAGAACAAGTACACGTTTAGCTATACACGTGGGGCGAACGGAAGATTGACTGTCGTTGAGACGAATCCTCTCGGCAAGAAGACCACTCGCGTTTATCAGGATGGGAAGCCGATACAGGTAACCGGCCATCCCAGCACGTACTGTCCAACGACGACTCATGTGCTAACCGAGTACGATGCAAACGGCTATCCTGCGATGGTGCAGGATGCCATGGGTGTATTGACGGCTTTCTCATATAACCAAAAAGGGCAACTAACCTCCAAGGTGGAGAACTATGGCGAGCCTTTGAACAGGCGCACGACGTACGTCTGGGACTCGACGAACAATCGCGTCAGAAACGTAACGATCGGTAGCGGGATAGGTGGGGATAGGCTGAGAGTTAGTTATACTTACAACGCTGACGGGCGAGTTAGTTCGATCACGAAGACTAATCTCGCAAGTTACGCCGGAAGAAACCATTCATACGTGACGACTTATACATATGCAACGAATGCGAATGGCACGCTTCGAACTGCTGCTGTGGATGGCCCGGGACCGGAAACCGGTGATAGAGTAGTTTATAGCCACGATGGATTGGGAAACCTTTCGAGTGTAAAAAATTCCAACGGGCATGAGACGTCTTACGTGTTCAATAGAATGGGGAACCTCGTGCAGGTAACGGGCCCTAACGGCGATAAGGTGTATCGCTACTACGATGCCAGAAATCGTGTCAGTGATCTGAGGACATATTTCAACGGAGGTACTCAGGATACGCAGTACCATTATGATGGGGACGGACGCTTGTCCAGAGTGACAACGCCGGATGGGGTCAGTACAAGCTATACCTACAACGCTCCGGATCGAGACCTGTTGACGGGAATCTCGGTAGGATCGACCGGTATTCTGGTTGATGGGGGGACAGCCGAAGAACGCACGATTGGTTACGACTCAATGGGCAATCCAACCGTTATTTCTGATTTTGTTGTTGGTCCGTCTGGGAGAATGGAGAAGCGCAGGCGGCAAATTGCCTATGACGAGTTGGGCCGTGTTCGGCACGTCTCTGGAGCTAACCAGAATAGCCCGGTTGTAGCCAATACCTATGACGGTAATGGTCGTCTTAAAACCGTCACGCGCGGTGGACATAGGACGACATACAGTTATGATGAGTTGGGGCGCGTGATTGGAATAACAGATCCATTGGGTAAGATGACGAGGTATCGATTAGATCCCTTGGGTCAACTGGAAGCTGTTGTGGATCCGTTGGGTAATACAACATACTATTCGTATGATGGCCTTGGTAATCTCTGGAGGCGGAATAGTCCGGACAGTGGTATTACGAACTGGACCTACGACCGGTACGGCCGGCAAACGAATATGACGAGAGCCGACGGCACGGCGACGTTCTATGGCTACGATGGCCTGGACAGGCTGACGACGGTCCTGGCCGGCGACAAGGCCCAGAGCTTCACCTACGACAGTTGCGGCAACGGCAAGGGCCGGCTGTGCCAGGTTCTGGACTGGTACGGCCAGTTGGACTACACCTACAGCCCCGAAGGGCAGCTGCTGAAACAGGATCAGAGGATCGGCACCAGTTCGATCGACTTCGGCCAGGCCTACAGCTACGACAACATGGGCCGGCTGGTCGGAATCAGCTATCCGGGCGGGGTGAGTGTCGGTTACGGCTACACGTACGGCCGGCTGAAGGCGATGACCGCGCGGATCAACGGCACCACGCGCAGCGTCGCCACCAACCTGCAGTACGAACCCCTGGGCGCGGCCGCGAACTGGACCTACGGAAATGGCCTCACCCGCAACCAGACCTACGATCTGGATGGCCGACTGACCAGCCTCAAGACGTTCAACGGCAGCTACACCGCGCAGCATTTGGCTTACACTTACGATTCTGCGGACCAGATCACCCGGATCGCGAACGGCGTGCTCAGCAGCCAGAGCCAGAACTTCACCTACGATGCGCTGGGCCGTTTGCGGGAGTCGACGGCCGGGGCCACCGGCGGCAACCAGTCGTACACCTGGGACGCCAACGGCAACCGGCTGGAACAGGTACGCGGAGGCGTGGCGACCAGCCATACCGTGAGCAGCGGCAGTAATCAGGTGTTGCGGCTGTCGGGCCAGCGCAACCGCAGCCTGACCTACGACGCCAACGGCAACATGATCCGCCAGGGCAGCGCGATCCAGGTCTACGAGTACGATCCGTTCAACCGGCTCTCGTCAGTGACCACCAGCGACGGCGTGGAGACCAAATATGTAATCAACGCCCTCGGGCAGCGGGTCTACAAGACGCAGGGTTCGCCCAATGCGGCCTTCTACGTCCATGGGCCCGACGGCCAGCTGGCGGTGGAGCGCAGCGGCTTCAGCGGCAGCACCGTGTGGACGCACTACCTGCGGCTGAACGGGGTGCCGGTGGCGCTGGTGCGCGATGGCCAGCTGCACTTCATCCACACCGATCATCTGGGCCGGCCGGAGCGGGTGACCAACGGCAGCAAGGCGCTGGTGTGGCGGGCCAGCAACTACGCCTTCGATCGCGCGGTGCAGCAGGACGACATCGGCGGGTTGAACCTGGGTTTCCCGGGCCAGTACTACGACGAGGAGAGCGGGCTCTGGTACAACGGGTTCCGGACCTACGATCCGTTCCTGGGGCGCTACCTGGAGAGCGATCCGATCGGGTTGGCGGGTGGACTGAATACCTATGCCTATGTCGGGGGGAATCCGATATCGCTAATTGATCCTTTTGGTAAGGCCGGGAGAAGAGTGGACTTCGGTAGCGGCTACACAGGACGAGTCGATACCTTTAACTACGGTGGAAATTCATCTTATGAAATTCACGTTTATGGCCCCAAGGGAAACGAAGTGGGTGTTTATGGTCCAGATGGATGGATCAACAAACACGGGCACAATGGTGCTCCACAAGGGCTACCCGATGGCGTGGAGGATCAATGCAAAGTCACAGCGGATGATTATTCGCGCAGAACCGGCATAACTGCTAGGAGAGCGGTGCAGAACGCTTCGCGTCTGAAGTCAATCTTTAAGGGATGGCCGCTTATTGGTCCTCTGATGGAAATGACTACCCCGAGCCCAAATAGAATCTGCGATCAGAATCCAGATTATCCTGGATGTGAGGCAATGTAATGAAACTTGATCGAATTCGCTTTGATGGAGTCGCTTGGGATTTTTCTGAGTACTTCGACTACATAAAGAGCGTGGAAAACATGCTGCCGCAGCCTTTAAGAGACTATTCGATTGATCTCAATTCCTATGCACTCCATGGAACAAAAACGCTGCATGATGCGAGGATTCTTTCCGCTGTTATAGAGAAGAGATACGATGATAAGTTCTCTAACGTTACCGCCTCTGTTGAGCTAAATTTCATTGATCAGTTGTTTGAGGGAGTAACGACGTTAAGATACGTTGAGGTTTCTTCCTACATCTTCAAGGAAATCGATCTGAGCACAAATAGACATGCGGACGTTCTGGTTCATGAGTTTTCAGTTGTCTCTACGAACCTATTCAGACATCGAATCATCTTTGATCATTCCGGAGAGGTCGAAATTGAGTTCCGTAGCTTCTTTCACGCATGGAACAAGCTCAATTCTTGATGCGACAACTGAGTCGCCCCGCATTCAGTAGACATCTCATTAAGGCAACCAATGAGGTGTGTATGAGCGGGGAGTAAAAAAAGGAGCGTAGGTAATTAACCCGCTCCCGAAGCACAAGGCCCGCATCGCTCGCGGCGATGAACGCACTCCTGGGTGCTGCCGGCGGTGGAATGTGGAGCGTGTTGCTTGATGATCTGCGGTCCTGCCATGAGCAAGGCGCGCCGCTGGCGAAATGCTTCATGCCGGCGCGGGAATAGGCTTGACGGCGGTCGCGCCATAGGCCAAAAAAGTGCTTCTAGGAAATTTTACGAAGCCCGGAACCCGCCTCATGGTCGCAGCGCTCGCAAGTGCCTATCGCGTCAAGGGAAAACGCTGCCGGGTACGATGGCGCACGTCAGGGCGAACTAACTATGCCTATGTCGGGGGGGGCGATTATAGCGGTGGATTCCCTCGGCCTAGAGACCTGCTTGTTGACAACAGTCGGTCCAGGTGGGGTTAGAGATCATTCCGCGGTTTACACCGCACAAGGAGACGGCTCGGGTGGGGCGGCACTCTACGATCCTGCAGGATCGTACGGTGCCGCGAATGGTGGCGGTAGTGGCGGCGTCGTGACGGGCGATGCTGCAAACATAGGGAAGTTCAAGGAGTTCCATAAGAGCCAAACAGTGGAATCCACCTGCAAGGATACTTCTCAGAAGGAAGAAGAGAGCATCATCAATAACGCCATGAATCTCCCGTCGGCGGCGCCATCCCAGTGTGCAGTTATGGCCTCGTCAGCGCTAAAAGGGCAACCTTCATTCCCACATGTGCAGGCGAGGACGTTCTGGCCCGGCAACCTGCTGCGCCAAGTGAGGAAAGGTCCGTGAATACTCCTGTTCTTAGCGGACTTATTTACCTGCTTGGCTTCATAGGTCTTGCTTCTATTGGCTTGCTTCCGCTTCGGTCCTGGCACGTGTTGAGGAACGTTTTTAGAAGCGGTGCATCGCATACGCTAAGGAAGGCGTTGGCCGCCTTCGCAGTGTTGATAGCAGCGGCAGCCCTCTGGAGCGACGTGCAAATCACGACACGCATTTTTAAGTGCCTTACCGAGACCTACTGCGGTCCCAGTGTTGCAAGTGGATGGACTTATCTAGCAACGCTGGGTGTCGTGTACCTGGCTTTTGAGGCCATCATTTTTGTTCTGCGGAGGGTTGGTCGGGCCAAGGCGCTCAAGCCCACCGTGTGATCGAACATGGCGCACCATCGAAGCCCCGCTCTCACCAGCGGGGCTTCTTCTTAGCTGCCTTGCTCATCGCGCCGCGAGGAAGTCGTCAGGGTCAGGAACTAGCGGCTCAGCTTTCCGCGGTGGTCTTGTTCGGAAACCGGCACAAGTCGCGGATCACGCAGACCGGGCACTCGGGCCGGCGCGCCTTGCAGACATAGCGGCCATGCAGGATCAGCCAGTGGTGGGCGTTCTGCAGGAATTCGGGCGGCACCCGCTTCAGCAGGCCGTCCTCCACCGCGCGCACGTCCTTGCCCGGGGCCAGTCCGGTGCGGTTGGCGACGCGGAAGATATGGGTGTCGACGGCGATGGTGGGTTCGCCGAAGGCGGTGTTGAGCACCACGTTGGCGGTCTTGCGGCCGACCCCGGGCAGCGCTTCCAGTGCGGCGCGGTCGCGGGGGACCTCGCCGCCGTGGCGCTCGACCAGGATCCGGCAGGTGGCGATCACGTTCCTGGCCTTGGCGTTGAACAGGCCGATGGTGGAGATGTAGCGCTTCAGGCCGTCCTCGCCGAGGGCGAGGATCTTCTGCGGCGTGTTGGCCACCGGATACAGCCGCCGGGTCGCCTTGTTGACGCCGACATCGGTGGCCTGCGCCGAGAGGATCACCGCCACCAGCAGCTCGAACGGGGTGTCGTACTCGAGTTCGGTGGTCGGGTTCGGGTCGAGTTCGGCCAGGCGCGAGAACATCTCATGGATCTCGTCGCGCTTGAGCGTCGGGCCGCGACGGCGGACCGACGGTTTCGGTTTTGCCGCTCCGCCTGCATCGGCGCCGCTCACGCGCCAGGGCCCCCGGCACGGGCCTTCGCCCGGGCCAGTGCCGCCGCGGCTGCGGCCGGCAGTCGCGGCTTGCCGATCCCGGCGGCCGGGGGCGTGCGCCGGGCCTCGCGCTCGGCGGCGCGGCGGGCCAGCCGCGCATTGCGGGAGCGGTGGCGCTCGCGCGCCGCCCAGGCGGCCAGCAGCCGGTCGCGGGCTGCGCGCAGCCGGTCGCGGTCCGCCGCCGGCAGGGACGCCGCGGCATCGGCGTCGAAATCGGCCAGGCCGGCCTCGATCGCGGCGTCCAGGTCGTCGGCGTCGAGCAGCCGCAGCAGCGTGCGGGCGCGCTCGTCGGTGCGTGTGCTGGCGTCGGGGGAGCGGGGCATGCGATTCAGCGATTGCGGAATG
Organism: Luteimonas salinilitoris; assembly: GCF_041300785.1. Lineage (NCBI taxonomy): Bacteria > Pseudomonadati > Pseudomonadota > Gammaproteobacteria > Lysobacterales > Lysobacteraceae > Luteimonas > Luteimonas salinilitoris. The sequence goes on along the minus strand of NZ_JBFWIB010000003.1, from coordinate 133,186 downwards.
AGGGCCGGCGCTTTTCCAGGAAAGCCGCGGTGCCTTCGCGCATGTCCTCGGTCGAGAACGCCAGGCCGAACTGGGCGGTCTCGTAGGCCAGGCCTTCCTCGATCCCGCACTCGCCGCCGCTGTTGATGCAGTCGAGGATTCCGCGCAGCGCCAACGGCGCGGCGGTGGCCAGTTGCGCCGCCAGTTTCATGGTCTCTGCCTCGAGCGCCGCCGCCGCGACCACGCGATTGACGAGGCCGAGCTGGTGGGCGCGGGCGGCATCGATCGGCGCGCCCAGCAGGCACAGTTCCAGCGCCGCGGCGCGCCCGGCCAGCCGCAGCAGGCGCTGGGTGCCGCCGAAGCCCGGGATCAGGCCGAGATTGACTTCCGGCTGCCCGAGCCGGGCGCTGTCGGCGGCGATGCGCAGGTGGCAGGCCATGGCCAGCTCCAGGCCGCCGCCCAGGGCGAAACCGTTGACCATGGCGATCACCGGCTTGGGCAAGGTCTCGATCCGGCGCATGGTGCGCTGCCCGCGCTGCGAGAAGTCCCGACCCTCGACCGCGCTCAGGCCGGACATCTCGGCGATGTCGGCGCCGGCGACGAACGCCTTGGGGCCGGCCCCGGTCAGCACCGCGACCCGGACCGCCGGCTCGGCGGCGATCGCCTCGAAGGCATCGTGCAGGGCATCGAGGGTCGCCGCATTCAATGCATTCAGCTTGTCCGGGCGGTTGACGGTGACGACGCGGACGGCATCGTGGTCGGCGATCAGCAGCGGGGAGTCGGTCATCGGCGATTGTCGAATGTGAAGGGGGAAGGGCGCGAACGCCGCCTGGAACTTACCGCGGTCGGCGGAGTCGGACGGGTTGCCGTCGCTGGAAGTTGAGCCCGGCGGCGGCTATCCTAGCGCGTTCGTTCGTGGCGGTTCGACCGTTCACGTGAGCCGAACCATCACGACAATCATCTGGAGATCTACCGCATGAAGTTGCGTTTGCTTGCCGCCACCCTTGCGGCACTGACCCTGACCGCCGGCGCCGCCGCGGCCCAGGACACCTCGTCCGAGCAGGGTCGGCTGAGCTATGCGCTCGGCTACGACCTCGGCCGCAATCTGGTCGAAAGCGGCGAGCAGATCGACATCAACACCGTGGTCAAGGCGGTGCAGGACGGCTACGCGCGGCGCGACCCGGCGGTGCCGGTCGAGCAGCTGCGCAGCGCCGTGGAAGGCATGCAGCAGCGGCGGATGGCCCAGGCCAAGGCCGAATTCGAGAAGGCGTCTGTCGAGAACAAGACCAAGAGCGACGCCTTCCTGGCGCAGAACCGCGCCAAGTCCGGCGTGCAGACCCTGCCCAGCGGCGTGCAGTACCGCGTGATCGAGACCGGCGGCGGCGCCAAGCCGACCCAGAACAGCGAAGTGGAGCTGCACTACAAGGGCAACCTGCCGAATGGCCCGACCTTCGTCGACACCTACACCGCGCAGGAAGGCCAGCAGGCCGGCCCGGTCACGGTGAAGCTCAGCGAGATCCCGCTGGTCGGCCTGCGCGAGGCGCTGACCAACATGCCGACCGGCGCGCGCTGGGAATTGGTGCTGCCGGCCGAACAGGCCTACGGCAACACCCCGCAGTCGCCGATCGGCCCGAACCAGGCGGTGGTCTTCGACGTCAAGCTCGTCAGCATCAAGTGACGTACCGGCCCGTGCGCGCAGCGCACGGCTTTGCCGGTACGTCATCCCGGCGAAAGCCGGGATCCAGCGCCCCATCCGCAAGTCCAACGCCACGCCGGCTCCCGCCGGCGTGGCGTTTTTCTGCCATCGACTAATCTTCTTCGGGTCATGACCTCTGCCTTCCGTGCCGTCCTCAGCCCATGCACCGGCGTCTGCATGCTGGACGGCGAGGGGCTGTGCCTGGGCTGTCACCGCACTTCCGCCGAGATCGCGCGCTGGTCGCAGATGGGCGACGACGAGCGGCTGCGGCTGATGGAATCGGAACTGCCTGCGCGCGAAGCGCAGCGCACATGAAGCTGGGGGTCTCCGTTCCCGGCCTGGCGCGGGCGTTGCATCCGCTGGACGCCCCGCCGGCCGGCGACGGATGGAACCGCGACGAGATCGCCGACCTGCTGCCCGCCGCCGGCAAACGCTTCGAGGCCGCCGTGCTGGTCGGCCTGGTGCAGCGCGCCGACGGTCCGCGGGTGCTGCTGACGCGCAGGACCGAGATGCTGCGCCAGCATGCCGGCCAGGTCAGTTTTCCCGGCGGCCGCATCGAGCCGGACGACCGCGATCCGCTGGCCGCAGCCCTGCGCGAGGCGCGCGAGGAGATCGGCCTGTCGCCGGCGCAGGTCGAGCCGCTGGGCTATCTCGATCCGATGCTGACCGTCAGCGGCTATCGCGTGCTGCCGGCGGTGGCGGCGATCGATCCGGCGTTCGTGCCGGTCCCGGATCCCGCCGAGGTGGCCGAGGTGTTCGAGGTCGCGCTGGCGTTCCTGCTGGCGCCGCAAAGCCTGCAGCGGCTGGAAGTGGACTACGGCGGCCGGCGTCGCGAGGTGCTGCAGTTCCGCAGCGATGAGACCATCTCGCCGCACCGGATCTGGGGCGCGACGGCCTCGATCCTGTTGAACCTGCGCGAGCGGCTGCGAGAAGCCGCAGGAGACGACGCATGACGCCCGACTGGACCACGCTGGTGCAGGCGGAGGAACTGGCCGCCGCGCTCGGGCGGGCCGATCTGGCGGTGGTCGACTGCCGGCACTCCCTGGCCGATCCCGATGCCGGCGCCCGCGATTACAGCGACGGGCACGTTCCGGGGGCGGTGCATGCGGACATGGACCGCGACCTGTCGGGCACCGCGCCGGCGGGCAGCGGCGCCGGCCGCCACCCCTGGCCCGATGCCGCGGAACTGTGCCGGCGGCTGGGGGCTTGGGGCATTTCGCCGCGGCACCAGGTGGTCGCCTACGATGCCGGCGACGGTGCCTTCGCCGCACGGTTGTGGTTCCTGCTGCATACGCTCGGGCATCGCCGGGTGGCGGTGCTCGATGGTGGCTGTGCGCGCTGGTGCGCGCTCGGGCTGCCGCGGGAGTCATCGGTCCCGGTGCCGGTCGCGGTGGACTTTCCGGCGGCGGCGTTCGACGCCGTGCGCCTGCTCGATGCGCCGCAGGTGCAGGCGCATCTGGAGCGCGGCAATCTGCTGCTCGACGCTCGCGCCGGCGAGCGCTTCCGCGGCGAGGTCGAACCGATCGACCGCGTGGCCGGGCATGTGCCCGGCGCGACCAGCCGTCCCTATGCCGACAACCTGATCGACGGGCGCTTCAAGTCCGCGGCGCGCCTGCGGACGGAGTTCGAACGTGCGCTGCGGGGAAGTGGGCCTGCCGACGCGGCGGCGATGTGCGGTTCCGGCGTTACCGCCTGCCACCACTTGCTGGCGATGACGCACGCCGGGTTGCCGGGAGCACGCCTTTACACCGGTTCGTGGAGCGGCTGGATCGAGGATCCGGCGCGCCCGGTTGCCATCGGCGACGCCTGAGCGCGAACGGCGCAGGCTACCGTCTCCCCGTAGGAGCGCGGTATCGCGCGCATGGCGCGCTCCTACGGGGCTCCGGTGTGCCTGGACGTCCGGCCGATGCCTTGCGTGGCTGCCAAACGTGCGGAAAATCAAAAAACAGGTTCAGCCCTTGCCGATCCGCGCCACCATTTCGCGCAACGCCTGCTGGGTGGCGGGGTCGTGCCATTCGCGCAGGAAATGCTCGAGCTGCAGGCTTTCCGGCGTCAGCGCCTCGACCAGATCGGCGCGTGCCAGTGCGCGGGTGGCCAGCATCGCCTTGCGCGGCAGCTGCAGCAGGCCGTGCAGCCAGGCGACGCTGCGGGTGACGACCTCGTCGATGCCGGTCAGTTCGTCCACCAGCCCGATCGCGTGTGCGCGATCGGCCGGGATCATGTCCCCTGCGACCAGCAGGCGCTCGGCATGGTGCCGGCCGACCACACGCTGCATCAGCCGCAGGATGCCGGGTGGGATCGCGATGCCGACCTGGGTCTCGTTGAGGCCGATGGTGAAGGGGCCGTCGGCCATCACCCGGTAGTCGCAGCACAGCGCCAGCACGCAGCCGCCGGCCGGGGCGTGGCCGGCGATCGCCGCGGCCACCGGCAGCGGGCAGCCGGCGAGCGCGCGCGCCGCGTCGAAGAATGTGGTCCAGGCGTCGCGCAGTGCGCCGGCGTCGTCCTGCAACGCCAGCAGGTGCGGCACGTCGAGGCCGGCCGAAAACACCTTGGGGCCGCCCGACAGGACCAGCGCCTCGGCGCCTTCGTCCACGCACGTGCCGAGGGTTGCGCGCAACTCTGCGCAGAGCTCGGGGTTCAGGGCGTTCACCGGGGGGCGCGAGAGCTTCAGTTCGACGATGCCGCCGTCGTGGCGGATGGTTTCGATCAGAGGCATGGGGCTGGGATTCGTTGGAATCGGGAATCGGGGAACGGTGAGGGTAACCGTTTTTTTCCGTGGTCCCTGCGCAATCCGGGTCCATTTTGCTTTCGGGCAGCATCAACAACTGATCCCGGCTAGTCATTGACGCTACCCGTGGCGACGGGCCCTGTCTCACCGCAACGGATAGGTCCGTCCGGCGCGGCTTGCGCCGGGATGACGAGCAAGAGCGCTACGCTTTTCCGACTCCGACTCCGACTCCGACTCCGACTCCGACTCCGACTCCGACTCCGACTCCGACTCCGACTCCGACTCCGACTCCGACTCCGACTCCGACTCCGACTCCGACTCCGACTCCGACTCCGACTCCGATCATCCCCCCGCAGCGCGCCGCACCGCGTCGGGCAAAGGCGTCGGCCGGCCGCTGGCGCGTTCCACCCAGACCATCACCACATGGCCGTCGGCGTACAGCGTGGCACCGTCCTCGCTGAGGATGCGATGAGCGATGGTGACGCTGCTGCTGCCCAGGCGCTCGCACGACAGTTCCACCATCACGCTCGCCGGATACGGGATCGGCCGCCGGTAGTTGATCTGCACGGCCGCGAGCAGCGGTGCGGTGCGCTCGGTCACCCATTCCTCGTCCAGCGAATCGAACCAGCGGATGCGAGCCTCTTCCAGGTAGGTCAGGAAGTTCGAGTTGTTGACGTGGTTGAACGCGTCCAGGTCGCGCCAGCGCAGCGCGATCGGCATGCGGAACAGGACGGGAGCGGGCTTGTCGTTCATGGGCAGAAGAGCGAAGAGTGAGAAACGAGGAGTGAGAAACGAGAGGAGGGAAACGAGAGGAGGGAGACGAGAGGTGGAATGCTCTCACTCGTTTCTCACTCCTCGTTTCTCGTTCCTAGCGTCTCAGGCGCTGGCGCGGCGGGCGGGCGCTCGCTTCTTGCGCGCCGGCTTGGCGCCGGCGTCCGGTGCCGCGCGCTTCGCCGCGGGCGCCGGGCGGCCGAGCATGTTCGCCAGGAACTGTCCGGTGTACGAATGCGCCATGCCCGCCACGTCCTCGGGCGTACCCTCGGCGATGATGCGTCCGCCGCGGTGCCCGCCCTCGGGGCCGAGGTCGATCACCCAGTCGGCGGTCTTGATCACGTCGAGGTTGTGCTCGATCACCACCACGGTATTGCCGTCGTCGCGTAGTTTGTGCAGCACCGCCAGCAGGTGCTCGATGTCGTGGAAGTGCAGGCCGGTGGTCGGCTCGTCGAGGATGTACAGGGTGCGCCCGGTGTCGCGCCGCGACAGTTCCTTCGACAGCTTGACGCGCTGCGCCTCGCCGCCCGACAGGGTGGTCGCCGGCTGGCCGAGGCGGATGTAGCCCAGGCCGACGTCCAGCAGCGTCTCCAGCTTGCGCGCGATCGATGGCACCGGCTGGAACAGCTCCAGCGCGTCCTCGACCGTCATCTGCAGCACGTCATGGATGCTGTGACCCTTGTACTGGATCTCCAGGGTCTCACGGTTGTAGCGCTTGCCGTGGCAGACGTCGCAGGGCACGTACACGTCGGGCAGGAAGTGCATCTCGACCTTGATCAGCCCGTCGCCCTGGCAGGCCTCGCAGCGGCCGCCGCGCACGTTGAAGCTGAAGCGGCCCGGCGAATAGCCGCGCGCGCGCGACTCCGGCACCTGCGCGAACAGCTCGCGCAGCGGCGTGAACAGCCCGGTATAGGTGGCCGGATTGGAACGTGGCGTGCGGCCGATCGGCGACTGGTCGATGTCGACGATCTTGTCGAACAGGTCCAGACCCTCGACGTCGCGGTACGGCGACGGCTTGTGCGAGGCGCCGTTGATCTCGTTGGCGGTGAGCTTGTACAGGGTGTCGTTGATCAGCGTCGACTTGCCGGAGCCGGACACGCCGGTGATCGCGGTGAACAGCCCGGCCGGGATCGTCAGGTCGACATCCTGCAGGTTGTTGCCGGAGGCGCCGCGCAGCTTGAGCTGCATCTTGGCGTTGGCTTTGTGGCGCCGCGTCGGCACCTCGATCCGGCGCTTGCCGGACAGGTACTGGCCGGTCAGCGAGCGCGGCGCCTCGAGGATGTCGCGGTACTCGCCCTGCGCGATCACCTCGCCGCCGTGCACGCCCGCACCGGGGCCGATGTCGACGATGTGGTCGGCCAGGCGGATCGCGTCCTCGTCGTGCTCGACCACGATCACGGTGTTGCCGAGGTCGCGCAGCCGGACCAGCGTGTCCAGCAGGCGCGCATTGTCGCGCTGGTGCAGGCCGATCGACGGCTCGTCGAGCACGTACATCACCCCGACCAGGCCGGCGCCGATCTGCGAGGCCAGGCGAATGCGCTGGGCCTCGCCGCCGGACAGGGTGTCGGCCTTGCGCTCTAGGGTGAGATAGTCGAGGCCGACGTCGACCAGGAAGTTCAGCCGTTCGCGGATCTCCTTGACGATCTTGGTCGCGATCTCGCCGCGCCAGCCGGGCAGGGTCATCTCGCCGAAGAACGCCAGCGCCTCACCGATCGGCAGCACCACGATCTCCGGCAGCGGGCGGTCGGCGACCAACACGTTGCGCGCCGAGCGGTTGAGGCGGGCGCCGCCGCAGTCGGGGCAGGCGCGCTCGCTGATGTACTTCGACAGCTCCTCGCGCACCGCCGAGGATTCGGTCTCGCGGTAGCGCCGTTCCAGGTTCGGGATGATGCCCTCGAACCGGTGCTTGCGCTGGCTGCGGCTGCCGCCCTCGGTGATGTAGGTGAAGCTGATGGCCTGGCCGCCGCTGCCGAACAGCACCGCCTCGCGCGCCTTCTCCGACAGCTCGTGCCAGGGCGTGTCGACGTCGAAACGGTAGTGCTTGGCCAGCGACGCGATCAGCTGGAAGTAGTAGTGGTTGCGGCGGTCCCAGCCGCGCACCGCGCCCGCGGCCAGGCTGAGCTCCGGGTGCACCACCACCCGGGCTGGATCGAAGAATTGGCTCACGCCGAGTCCGTCGCAGCTCGGGCAGGCGCCCACCGGTGAGTTGAACGAGAACAGCCGCGGCTCCAGCTCCGGCAGGGCGTAGTCGCAGACCGGGCAGCTGTACTTGGACGAGAACAGGTGCGGCTCGGCTTCCGGACGATCGAGCGAGCGTACCGAAACCATGCCGTCGCCGAGCTTGAGCGCGGTCTCGAAGCTTTCGCTCAGGCGCTGCTTGATGTCCTCGCGGACCTTGAAGCGGTCGATCACCGCTTCGATCGTGTGCTTTTGCCGCAATGCCAGCGTCGGCACCGCGTCGATCTCGTACACCGCGCCGTCCACGCGCACGCGCACGAAACCTTGGGCGCGCAATTGCTCGAAGATCTGCGCGTGCTCGCCCTTGCGCTCGCGGATCACCGGCGCCAACAGCATCCAGCGCTGCTCGGGATCCAGGGTCAGCACCTGGTCGACCATCTGGCTGACCGTCTGCGCCTCGAGCGGGTAGTGGTGGTCCGGGCAGCGCGGCATGCCCACCCGCGCGTACAGCAGGCGCAGGTAGTCGTAGATCTCGGTGATGGTGCCGACGGTCGAGCGCGGGTTGTGCGAGGTCGACTTCTGCTCGATCGAGATCGCCGGGCTCAGCCCCTCGATGTGGTCGATGTCCGGCTTCTCCATCACGCTGAGGAACTGCCGGGCGTAGGCCGACAGCGACTCGACATAGCGGCGCTGGCCCTCGGCGTAGATGGTGTCGAACGCCAGCGAGGACTTACCGGAGCCGGACAGGCCGGTGATCACGATCAGCTTGTCGCGCGGCAGGTCGAGATCGATGTTCTTCAGATTGTGGGTACGGGCACCGCGGATGCGGATGTAGTCCATCGCCATCGGGGAGGAATCCGGGTTGTCCCGGCGCGTGGGCGGCCGGGCGGGGGGAGGTGGGACGGCAATCGAACAGCCTACCGAGCGGCGGACATGGGGGCAAACCCCCATTTTGCCAAGCGACGGGCCAGTCTGGGCCCGGGCCGTCTCAGCCGCTGCGACGGCATCCCCAGGGCTCCGTAGGGCCTCAGCCCCGGTCGCGCGCGCTGGTGACCGGTGGCTTTCTGCCGTCGTTTCCCTTCGCAACGCGCGGCGGCGCGTTCATCCTGGCCGTCGCTGACGGGTCTGCCTGGCGCGGTTGACCCTAACCTGCTGAAAGCCATACAATTCCGCTTCTGTCCGGGCTCGATCCCGGGCAGCGACCACAATAACTACAGAGGAAGTCTGGTCATGTACGCAGTCATCGTCACTGGCGGTAAGCAGTACCGCGTGATGGAAGGCGAGACGATTCGCGTCGAGAAGCTCGACACCGAAGCCGGCAATCAGGTCAAGTTCGATCAGGTCCTGATGCTGGGCGACGGTGAGGGCGTCACGCTCGGCGACGCGCTCCAGGGCGCCACCGTCACCGCCACCGTCAAGTCCCACGGCCGCGCCGACAAGGTGCGGATCATCAAGTTCCGCCGCCGCAAGCACCACATGAAGCGTCAGGGGCACCGGCAGCATTACACCGAAATCGAGATCACCGGCATCGCCGGTGGGCAGAAGAACTGAGGAGACGCAGCCATGGCACATAAAAAGGGCGTAGGTTCCAGCCGCAACGGCCGCGATTCCAACCCGAAGTACCTCGGCGTCAAGATCTACGGCGGCCAGGCGATCGGGGCCGGCAACATCATCGTGCGCCAGCGCGGCACCCAGTTCCATCCGGGTACGGGCGTCGGCCTGGGCCGCGACCACACGCTGTTCGCGCTGGTCGACGGCACCGTCGAGTTCGCCACCAAGGGTGCCAAGAAGCGCCGCACGGTGAGCGTGGTCGCTGCGGACTGATCCGCGCGCACCGCGAGATGAAGGGCCCCGCTTCGGCGGGGCTTTTCGTTGGTGGAGCCGGGAATCGGGAATGGGGAATTGGGAATCGGCAAAGCATGCTCGATCGTTCTGATCGGGTGCAGCTGCCGATTTCCCACCAGTCGACTGCGGACCGCGGCTGCATGATCCGATCGGTTGCCGCGTCCGCGTGCCTATTGCCCGGTAAACTGCGGGCGCGGTGATCGCGCTTTCCATTCCCGATTCCCGATTCCCCATTCCCGGCCTTCCCCCATGAAGTTAGTAGACGAAGCCGAAATCACCGTCATCGCCGGCAAGGGCGGCAACGGCTGCATCGGATTCCGGCGCGAGAAGTTCATCCCGCTGGGCGGCCCGGACGGCGGTGACGGCGGCGACGGCGGCAGCGTCTGGCTGCAGGCCGACGAGAATCTCAACACCCTGGTCGACTTCCGCCACCAGAAGCGCTTCCAGTCGCAACGCGGCGAGAACGGCATGGGCCGGCAGATGTACGGCAAGGCCGGCGAGCCGCTGATCGTGACGGTGCCGGTCGGCACCGTGGTGATGAATGTCGCGACCGACGAGGTCATCGGCGACCTCGCCACGCACGGGCAGCGGCTGCTGGTGGCGCGCGGCGGCCGCGGCGGGCTCGGCAACATGCACTTCAAGAGCTCGGTCAACCGCTCGCCGCGCAAGGCCACGCCCGGCGAGGAGGGCGAGGAGCGCACGCTGAAGCTGGAATTGAAGCTGCTGGCCGACGTCGGCCTGCTGGGGTTCCCCAATGCCGGCAAGAGCACGCTGATCCGCGCCGTGTCGGCGGCGACGCCGAAGGTCGCGGACTATCCGTTCACCACGCTGTATCCGAACCTGGGCGTGGTCAGCACCGAGCCGCATCGCAGCTTCGTGATCGCGGACATCCCGGGCCTGATCGAGGGTGCGGCCGAGGGCGCCGGCCTCGGCGCGCTGTTCCTGCGCCACATCCAGCGCACCCGGCTGCTGCTGCACCTGGTGGAGGTCCGGCCGCTTGACGGCGGCGACGCGGTCGACCAGGTGCGCGCGATCGAGCGCGAGCTGGGCAAGTTCGACGCCGGCCTGCTGCACAAGCCGCGCTGGCTGCTGCTCAACAAGGCCGACCTGCTGCCGGACGAGGAGGCGCAGGCCGAGGCCGGGCGCGTCATCGCCGCGCTCGGCTGGGAGCAGCCGTGGTTCCTGATCTCGGGCCTGGCCCACGCCGGTACCCGCGAGGTGATGCTGCAGGTGCAGGCGTTCCTCGACCGCCTGGACGAAGAGGAGCGCGAGGCGCGTGATGCGGAGTGAGGCGGTGCGCGCTGGCGCGCGCAGGGAATCGCGAAGCGATTTGCTTTTCCCCGGGGCAATAAAAAACCCGGCCGGAGCCGGGTTTTTCGCAACGACCGGAGGACTGGCCTCAGGCGGCCTGCAGCGCCTTGATCCGCGCGGTCAGGCGGCTCTTGTGGCGGGCGGCCTTGTTGCGGTGGATCAGGCCGCGCGCGCTGAAGCGGTCGAGCAGCGGCTGGGCGGCCTGGAAGGCCTCCTGGGCAGCGGCGGCATCGTTGGCGTCGAGCGCCTTGAGCACCTTCTTCACGGCGGTACGGAGCATCGAGCGCTGGCTGCCGTTGCGCTGGTTGCGCACGACGGTCTGCTTGGCGCGCTTCTTGGCGGACTTGATGTTGGCCACGGCGGAATCCTGGAAACTGGGGATGACGAAACTGGGGTGCCAGCGCCGATTCGGACGGGCGGCTGGACAAACGAGCCGGAAATTATGGGGGATTCAGTGACTTGGGTCAACCCGGAAGAACACGCCGGAGCGAGGCGGTGAGCGCGCCCGATCCGGGCGCCGCGCCGCCCGCCCGCGCCGCCCGTTCCGGGGGGCTGCTGCGCTCGACCGCCGTATTCAGCGCGATGACCTTCGTCTCGCGCATTTCCGGCCTGGTCCGCGATCAGGTCTACGCCGCGGTGTTCGGTGCCGGGCCGGCCATGGACGCGTTCGTGGTGGCGTTCCGGATCCCGAACTTCCTGCGCCGGCTCTCGGCGGAAGGTTCGTTCTCGATGGCGTTCGTGCCGGTGCTGGCCGAGTACCGCGAGAAGCACGACCACGCGGCGGTGAAGGCGCTGGTCGACCGCGTCGCCGGCACCCTGCTGGCGGTGCTGCTGGTGCTGACCGCGCTGGCGGTGCTGGCCGCGCCGGCGGTGGTCCGGGTGTTCGCACCCGGATTCGATCTCGATGGCGAGCAGGGTCGGCTGACCGTGGACATGCTGCGGATCACCTTCCCGTACCTGCTGTTCATCTCGATGGCGTCGCTGGCCGGCGGCATCCTCAACAGCTACCGGCGGTTCGCGGTGCCGGCGCTGTCGCCGGTACTGCTGAACCTGGCGATGATCGCCGCGGCGCTGGCGCTGGCGCCGCGGATGCAGCAGCCGATCATGGCGTTGGCCTGGGGCGTGCTCGCCGCCGGCATCCTGCAACTGGGCTTCCAACTGCCGTCGCTGGCGCGGCTGGGGCTGCTGCCGCGGCCGCGCTGGGGTGCGGCGCACGCCGGCGTGCGCCGGATCATGCGGTTGATGGTGCCGACCCTGTTCGGCTCGTCGGTGGCGCAGCTCAACCTGCTGCTGAACACGGTGCTGGCCTCGTTCCTGATCGGCGGCAGCGTGACCTGGCTGTATTTCTCGGACCGGCTGCTCGAGTTCCCGCTGGGCATGTTCGGCGTCGCCATCGGCACGGTGATCCTGCCGCACCTGTCCGGTCGCCATGCCGCGACCGATCCGGACGGATTCTCCAGGGCGCTCGACTGGGGACTGCGGCTCTGCCTGCTGATCGGGGTGCCGGCCTGCCTGGGCTTGATGCTGTGCGCCGAGGCGCTGGTGGCGACGCTGTTCCAGCATGGCCGGTTCGATGCCCGCGACACGCAAATGGCCGGCTGGAGCGTGGTCGCGCTGTCGGTCGCGCTGCCGGCATTCCTGCTGGTGAAGGTGCTGGCGCCGGCGTTCTACGCGCGACAGGACACGCGCACGCCGGTGAAGGCCGCGGTGGCGGCGGTGGCGGTGAACGTGGTGCTGTCGCTGGGCTTGCTGGCCGCGCTGCTGTACCTGAGCGATGCCGGGGCCGCGGCCCGGGCGCTGACCGGCGATGCCGGGCCGCGGGCGGCCCTGGCCGAACTGCCGGGCGCGCACGTCTGCCTGGCGCTGGCGATCGCGCTGGCGGGCTGGACCAACGCGCTGCAGCTGTGGTGGTTCCTGCGCCGCGCCGGGGTGTACCAGCGGCAGCCGGGATGGCTGCGGTTCGCGCGGCAGTTGCTGCTGGCGAGCCTGGCGATGGTGGCGGTGGTCGGCGCGCTGCTCTGGGCCTGGCCGGGCTGGACCGGCTGGCACTGGACGGAGCGGGCATGGAAGCTGGCGGTGGTGGTCGGCAGCGGCGGCGCGGTCTATGCGGCGATGCTGTGGCTGCAGGGCATCCGCCCGCGCGACCTGCGGGCGTAAGCGTGCATGGCTCTCGCCCGTAGGAGCGCGCCATGCGCGCGATGCCGCGGGCATTGCGCCGCCCGCGAACTCCGGTGACCGGCGCGCCTGCCGGTCCGGAATCGCGGCATCCACCGGATCCGGCCGGCACCCGCGGCATCGCGCGCATGGCGCGCTCCTACGGTGGGCTGTCGGGTGTCGCTGGCTTCGGGGACCAGGCGGCGGTTCGGTGGGTTGCGTCTGGTCTTATACTCCCGGGCTTCTATGAGCACGCTTTTTCGCGACATCGACGGCGGGCCGGTGTGTCCGGGCGGCAGTGTGGTCTGCATCGGTGCCTTCGACGGCCTGCATTCGGGCCACCAGGCGCTGGTGCGGCACGCGGTCGCGCGCGCGCATGCGCTCGGCGTGTCCGCGGTCGCGCTGAGTTTCGAACCGCTGCCGCGCGAGTTCTTCGCGCCGGCGGCACCGCCGCCGCGGCTGATGCTGCCGCGCGCCAAGGTGCTCGCCCTCGAGGCGCTCGGCGCCGACACGGTCGGCCTGCTGCGTTTCGATGCGCGGATGGCGGCGCTGTCGGCGGAAGCATTCATCGACCTGGTGCTGGCTGGCCGGTTGCGCGCGCGCGAGGTCTGGGTCGGGCCGGGGTTCCGCTTCGGCCATCGTCGCGGCGGCGATCTCGGCACCCTGCGGCGCGCGGGCGAAGCGCTCGGCTTCGTCGCCGGCGAGATCGAGCCGCTGGCGCTCGACGGCGAACGCGTCTCCAGCACCCGGGTCCGCGCGGCACTGGCCGCGGGCGACTTCGCCGCCGCCACCCGCCTGCTCGGCCGCCCGTACGCGATTTCCGGGCATGTGGTGCGCGGACGCAAGCTCGGTCGCACGCTCGGCTACCCGACCGCCAACCTGCGCTTCGGCGGCAAGACGCCGGCGCTGCGCGGCATCTACGCCACCCGCGTGCACGGCGTCGCCAGCGGTACCGATCCGGGCAGGCCATGGCCGGCGGTGTCGAGCTTCGGCACGCGGCCGACCGTGGGCGGCGTCGAGCCGCTGCTGGAGGCGCACCTGTTCGATTTCGACGGCGACCTGTACGGGCGCCGGATCGAGGTCGAGTTCGTCGCGCGCCTGCGCGACGAGGAGAAGTTCGACGATCTGCCTGCCCTGGTCGCGCAGATGGACAGGGACGCCTCGCAAGCGCGGCAGCTGCTGGCCACCTCCATGACCCCGGCGGATCTGCAACACGTTCCCTCCTCCCACTGGGAGAAGATGGCGCGAAGCGCCGGATGAGGCGGCGGAACGGCAGACGCCTGGACCATCGTACCTTCACCGTACCCTTGACCCGTTTCCGGCGCGGCCCCGGCCGCACCGGGAATCCCGGACCTCCGCGCATGGCGCGGAGGCGTTCATCGACCCGCGAGCCGGTGGCTCGCAAGCGGGCTTCTTCTCCGCCAACGGAGAGGGGCTTTCGTTCACTCCATTGCAACAAGGCCAGCGCGTGAGCTCCGACCCGAACCGCTACAAGTCCACCATCCTCCTGCCGGCGACCGAGTTCCCGATGCGCGGTGACCTGCCCAAGCGCGAGCCGCAGACGCTGACGCGCTGGGAAGAGGAAGGCCTGTACGCGCGCATCCGCGCGCATGCGAAGGGGCGCCCGACCTGGGTGCTGCACGACGGTCCGCCGTATGCCAACGGCGTGATCCACATCGGCCACGCGGTCAACAAGGTGCTCAAGGACGCGATCGTGAAGTCGCGGCTGCTGGCCGGCTTCGACGCGCCCTACGTGCCGGGCTGGGACTGCCATGGCCTGCCGATCGAGCATGCGGTGGAGAAGCAGTACGGCAAGGTCGGCGAGAAGCTCGACGCCGCCGCGTTCCGGGCCAGATGCCGCGAGTACGCGGCCGAGCAGATCGAACTGCAGCGCAGCGACTTCAAGCGCCTGGGCGTGATCGGCGACTGGGACAATCCTTATCGCACCATGACCTTCCGCTACGAGGCCGACATGCTGCGCGCGCTGGCGCGGATCGTCGAGCGCGGCCACGTCACCCGCGGCTTCAAGCCGGTGCACTGGTGCTTCGACTGCCAGTCGGCGCTGGCCGAGGCCGAGATCGAGTACGCCGACCGGCAGTCGCCGGCGATCGACGTCGCCTATGCGGAGCAGGATCCGCGCGCGCTGGCGCAGGCGTTCGGTGTCGCCGTCGACGACGCCACCGTCGTGGCGGTGCCGATCTGGACCACCACGCCGTGGACGCTGCCGGCCTCGGTGGCGGTGTCGCTCGGCGCCGAACTCGACTACGTGCTGGTCGAGGGTCCGCAGCGTGACGGCCGCCGCCAGCTGCTGGTGCTGGCCGAGGCGCTGGCGGCGAGTGCGCTGCAGCGCTACGGCGTGGACGCGGTGACCGTGCTCGGCCGCGCCAAGGGTTCGGCGATGGAAGGGTTGCAGCTGCGCCATCCGTTCTACGCCGCGCGCGACATCCCGCTGATCCTCGGCGGGCACGTCTCCGACGAGGACGGCACCGGTGCGGTGCACACCGCGCCCGGCCACGGCCAGGAGGACTTCGTGGTCGGCCGGCGCTACGGTATCAACGAGCGCTACACCGCGGCCGAACTCAACCCGGTCGATGCGCGCGGCGTCTATCTGGCGTCGACGCCACCGGCGGGCGACACGGTCATCGCCGGCGTTCACATCTGGAAGGCCAACGCGCTGATCGTCGAAGCGTTGCGCGGCAACGGCACCCTGCTCGCGCATGCGCCGCTGCAGCACAGCTATCCGCACTGCTGGCGCCACAAGACGCCGGTGGCGTTCCGCGCCACGCCACAGTGGTTCATCTCGATGGAGCAGGCGCACCTGCGCCGCGACGCGCTGGCCGCGATCGACAAGGTGCAGTGGTTCCCCGACTGGGGCCGGGCGCGCATCGCCGGCATGGTGGAGGGGCGCCCGGACTGGACGATCTCGCGCCAGCGCTACTGGGGCGTGCCGATCGCATTGTTCATCGACCGCGAGAGCCACGCGCCGCATCCGGATTCGGCGGCGCTGATGCGCCGGGTCGCCGAGCGCATCGAGCGCGAAGGCGTCGACGCCTGGTACGCGCTCGATCCGGCCGAGCTGCTGGGCGAGGACGCGCCGCGCTACGAGAAGGTGAACGACATCCTTGACGTCTGGTTCGACTCCGGCGTCACCCACGCCTGCGTGCTCGAACAGCGGCCTGAGGACGGCCTGCACAAGCCGGCCGAGCTGTACCTGGAAGGTTCCGACCAGCACCGCGGCTGGTTCCAGTCGTCGCTGCTGACCGGCGTGGCGATGGACGGCGTGGCGCCGTACCGGCAGGTGCTCACGCATGGCTTCGCGGTCGACGCCGACGGACGCAAGATGTCGAAGTCTCTGGGCAATGTAGTCGCGCCGCAGAAGGTGATGGACGCGATGGGCGCCGACGTGCTGCGGCTGTGGATCGCCGCCGCCGACTACCGCAACGAGATGTCGGTGTCCGACGAGATCCTCAAGCGCAGCGCCGACGCCTACCGCCGCATCCGCAACACCGCGCGCTTCCTGCTCGGCAACCTCAACGGCTTCGATCCGGCCGCGCACCTGCTTCCGCTCGACGACATGGTGGCGCTGGACCGCTGGATCGTGCACCGCGCGCACGCGCTGCAGGAGAAGATCGCCGCAGCGTACGAGCGCTATGACTTCCCGGAGATCGTGCAGGCGCTGTCGAACTTCTGCAGCGTCGAGCTCGGCTCGCTGTACCTCGACGTGACCAAGGACCGGCTGTACACCATGCCGGAGGATTCGCGCGGGCGCCGCAGCGCGCAGAGCGCGATGTACCGCATCGCCGAGGCCTTCGTGCGCTGGATCGCGCCGATCCTGAGCTTCACCGCCGACGAGATGTGGCGGCACCTGCCGGCGACCACCGCGCAGGGGGCGCGTGCGGACAACGTGCTGTTCGCCACCTGGTACGAGGGCCTGGCGCCATTGCCGGCGGACGCGCCCTTGTCGGCGGAGGATTTCGACCGCCTGCTCGAACTGCGCGAGCGGGTGTCGAAGGTGCTGGAGCCGATGCGCGCCAGCGGCGAGATCGGTGCCGCGCTGGATGCGGAGATCACCCTGCGCTGCGACGCGGCCGGGCGGGCCCGGCTGGCGCCGCTGGCCGACGAGCTGCGTTTCCTGTTCATCAGCGGCGACGTGGCGATCGTGGAGGACGATGCCGCCGCGGCCGATGCCGGCGTCGTCGCCACGCCCACGGCGAAGCCGAAGTGCGTACGCTGCTGGCAGCGTCGCGCCGACGTCGGCGCGGACGCGGAGCACCCGGAACTGTGCGGCCGCTGCGTGTCGAATGTCGAGGGTCCGGGGGAGGACCGGCAATGGTTCTGACCCGAGTCCGTCGTCACGCTGCCCGTAGGAGCGCGTCATACGCGCGATGCCGCGGGTTTCCGCAGGATCCGGTGGATGCCGCGATCTCGGACCGGCAGGCGCGCTGGTCACCGGAATTAGCGGGCGGCGCCTCGCCCGCGGCATCGCGCGTATGACGCGCTCCTACGAGGAAGCCCGATGACGGCGACGCACAAACCCAACGCGCTTCCGTGGCTGCTGGTCTCGGTGCTGGTGATCGTGCTCGACCAGCTCACCAAATGGTGGGTGCTCACCAGCCTGCCGGAGTACACCGCGATCCCGGTGATCGAGGGGTTCTGGAACTGGTACCGCACCTACAACACGGGCGCCGCGTTCAGCTTCCTGGCCGACGCCGGCGGCTGGCAGAAGTGGTTCTTCACCGCGCTGGCGTTCGGCATCAGCGGCCTGCTGGCCTGGTGGCTGGCGCGCACGCCACGCAGCGACTGGAGGACCGCGCTGCCGTTCGCGCTGGTCATCGGCGGCGCGCTCGGCAACGTCATCGATCGCCAGCTGCACGGCCACGTGGTCGACTTCATCCAGTGGCACTGGCGCGACCACTACTGGCCGGCGTTCAACCTGGCCGACTCGGCGATCGTCGGTGGAGCGATCGGGATCGCGCTGTTCGGGCTGCTTGGGGCGAGGAACGAGAAACGAGAAACGAGAAACGAATAGGAGCGCGCCAGCTTTTCTCTCGTTTCTCGCTCCTCTCCACTCGTTTCTCGGCCCATTCGCTTACCTCCCGTCCAGCCCACCGCCCATCGGCGGAGTAGAATCCCCCCAATGGACATCGTCCTCGCCAATCCCCGCGGTTTCTGCGCCGGTGTCGATCGCGCCATCGAGATCGTCAAGCGCGCCCTGGAAACGCTGGGCGCGCCGATCTACGTGCGCCACGAGGTGGTGCACAACCGCTACGTGGTCGAGGACCTGCGCCGCCGCGGCGCGGTGTTCGTCGAGGAACTCGACGAGGTGCCGGACGACGCCACCGTGATCTTCAGCGCCCACGGCGTTTCGCAGGCGGTGCGCGGCGAGGCGGCCCGGCGCGGCCTCAAGGTGTTCGACGCGACCTGCCCCCTGGTGACCAAGGTGCATCTCGAGGTGTCACGGCACTGCCGCGCCGGCCGCGACGTGGTGCTGATCGGCCATGCGGGCCATCCCGAGGTCGAGGGCACGATGGGGCAGTGGCAGGCCGAGGCCGGCGACGGCACGATCTACCTGGTCGAGGACCTCGACGATGTCGCCGCGCTGGCGCCGGGACAGCCCGGCAACCTGGCCTACACCACCCAGACCACGCTGTCGGTCGACGACACCCGCGCCATCATCGAGGCGCTGCGGGCGAAGTTCCCGGCGATCCAGGGCCCCAGGAACGACGACATCTGCTACGCCACCCAGAACCGTCAGGACGCGGTGCGCGAACTGGCGCGCCAATGCGACCTGGTGCTGGTGGTCGGCTCGCCGAACAGCTCCAACTCCAACCGGCTGCGCGAGCTGGCCGAGCGCGACGGCGTCGAGGCCCACCTGGTCGACGGCGCCGGCGAGATCGACCCGGCCTGGATCGCCGGCCGTCGTCATGTGGGCGTCACCGCTGGCGCTTCGGCGCCGGACGTGCTGGTGCAGGGCGTGCTGCAGCGCCTGCACGAGCTGGGCGCCGGCGGCGTACGCGAGCTGAACGGCGAACCGGAAAACATGGTCTTCGCGCTGCCCCGGGAACTGCGGGTGCAACTGGTCGAGTGAGCGTCGACCCGCTAGAATGCGCCTCCGCGGCCCGCTTCGCCCACGGCCGCTCCCACCGGGAATGGCTTGCAACACCCTGCCGGAATAGCTCAGTTGGTAGAGCGGCGCATTCGTAATGCGTAGGTCGTAGGTTCGAATCCTATTTCCGGCACCATATTCCACCATACGGCCCGCGCTGCCGGCGCGACCGGCCGCGCGCGTTGCGAGGTGATGCATGAATCCGATTCCGCTCGAGGATCTCGCCCTGCTCGAACTGCTGCTGCGGATCGACCAGCGCATCGAACCGGCCGAGGGCGATACCGAGATCGTCGGCCGCCTGGTCGACAGCGGCCTGGTCGAGCAGCTCGGCGGCGAGGCCATGCTGACGGCGGCCGGGATCGAGATGTGCAAATCGTTGCAGCATCGCGCCGCCGCCGATGAACAGGCGGAACGGATCCTCAGGCAACGCGAGTCCGCCGACAAGAGTACGGACGGCGCCGGCCTGACCGGGGCCTGAGACTAGCGACGCGGTCGGGTCGCACGCGAAATCGATTGGCTGGCGCGCAGCGCGGACGGCGCGCCGGACGCCACGTCGGCGATCCTGAATCCGTCACCGCCAGAAGTCGCCCCCGATCACGCATTCATCGATCGGACATCTGCATTTCACCGAATGTTTGCGAAACCGACGGCATCCTGAGCGCCCGGAATTTTCGGCACGAAAAACCTCATGGATCCCAGTCGTATCGATGTCTTCCTGGCCGGCAACGGGGATGGTTACGTGATCGCACCGGCCGGTAGCGCGCTGCCGCTGGAGGAGATGCGCGCACTCGGCGGGATCTGCCACGGCTGGTCGCAGGACGTCGGCGAGTCGGCATCGCGGCCCGAGTGGCGCGCCTTGCGCCGGGATATCGAAGCCTGCGGCTACAGCATCGTTTCCGATGCCGATTTTGCCGCGCTGCTGCTGCCGCCGCGCCTCCAGTCCGGCAAGACGACCGCGATCGCGGGCTATCCGGCGGCCGCGTGACGGACGTGCTCGCGTCCTTCGGACGCCGGTCACTGCGCTGCCGGCGCGGCTGACAAGCCCGCGTTTCCGCTTGATGTCCGGTCTCGCCCGGCGCGACCGCGCACCGGTACCCTGTGCGCAGTCCAACAGGGGTTCCCGCATGGCCAAATCCGCCGCACGTCCCGCGTCCGCCAAGGCGCGGACCGCCTACGTCTGTTCCGAGTGCGGTGCCGACCACGGCAAATGGCAGGGGCAGTGCGGCGAGTGCGGGGCGTGGAATACGCTGAGCGAGTTCGTGATCGAGCCGGCCGCGGCGGCGAAGGCGGGACCGGCATCGCGCCGCAGCGGCTGGGCAGGGAAGGCCGATGCGCCGAAGGTGACCGCGCTCAAGGACGTGCGGCACAGCGAAGACGCGCGCGTGTCCACCGGTATCGGCGAACTCGACCGCGTGCTCGGCGGCGGCCTGGTGGAAGGCGCGGTGGTGCTGGTCGGCGGCGATCCGGGCATCGGCAAGTCCACGCTGCTCTTGCAGGCGGTGGCGCGGATGGCGCCGACCCTGCCGGCGCTGTACGTCACCGGCGAGGAATCGCTGGCGCAGGTGGCCGGTCGCGCGGCACGGCTCGACCTGCCGCTCGACGGCCTGCAGGCGCTGGCGGAGACCGGGGTCGAGGCCATCCTCGAGCACGCTGCCGCGACCCGGCCCAAACTCATCGTCGCCGACTCGGTGCAGACGCTGTGGACCGAATCGCTGACCGCGGCGCCCGGCTCGGTCAGCCAGGTGCGCGAGAGCGCCGCACGGCTGGTGCGCTACGCCAAGGAGACCGGCACCGCGGTGTTCCTGGTCGGCCACGTCACCAAGGAAGGCGGCATCGCGGGACCGCGCGTGCTCGAGCACATGGTCGATGCGGTGCTGTATTTCGAGGGCGAGAGCGGCAGCCGCTTCCGCGTGCTGCGCGCGTTCAAGAACCGCTTCGGCGCGGTCAACGAGCTCGGCGTGTTCGCGATGGGCGACAAGGGGTTGAAGGAAGTGCCGAACCCGTCGGCGATCTTCCTCTCCGGCGGCAGCACGCCGCAGCCGGGCAGCTGCGTGATGGTCACCCGCGAAGGCACGCGGCCGCTGCTGGTGGAAGTGCAGGCGCTGGTCGATGCCTCGCCGCTGTCCAACCCGCGCCGGGTCGCGGTGGGCCTGGAGCAGAACCGCCTGGCGATGCTGCTGGCGGTGCTGCACCGGCACGGCGGCATCGTGGTCGGCGACCAGGACGTGTTCGTCAACGTCGTCGGCGGCATCCGCGTGCAGGAGACCGCCGCCGACCTGCCGGTGTTGCTGGCGGTGCTGTCGTCGCTGCAGGACCGTCCCTTGCCGGAGAAGACCGTCGCCTTCGGCGAGATCGGCCTGTCCGGCGAGATCCGCCCGGTGCCCAACGGCGAGGAGCGCCTGCGTGAGGCGGCCACGCACGGCTTCAAGCGCGCGATCGTGCCGAAGGCGAACGCGCCCAAGTCGGGCGCGTTCAAGGGCATGGAGGTGATCGCGGTGGAGCGGCTGGCGGAGGCCCTGGAGGCGGTATAGGCATCGCCCGCGTTCACGCCGATTTCACGACACGCCGGCCGATCATCGAAGCCAAGGGGATCGCCAGCGGCGGATCTGCGGTGCGCGTCGGCGCGGGGACCGCGCTCGAGGGAGCAGCGCGTATGCCTACCATTCGGTTTGTCCGGCCTTCGTCCGGCTTCGTGCTTGCGGTTGCGGCCGTCCTGGTCCTCGCCCCGGACGGTGCCGGCGCCCAATGCGACCTGATCCCCACCGCGGGCGACGACACCTACACCTGCAGCAGCGACGTCTCCTTCGGTGACCTGGTCGATACCGGCGGCAGCAATACGCTGCTGTTCCCGGAGGGAGGAAGCGGCACGCTCGACGGCAGCGTGACGTTCGGTCTCGGCGTGGACCGTGTCGAGATGCAGTCGGGCACCATCACCGGCGGCGTCGTCCAGGGCGGCGGCGCCGATGCCTTCGTCATCGGGGAAGGTGCCGTCTCGGGAGCGGTGAGCCAGGGCAACGGCGTCGACACCTTCGCCATGACCGGTGGCACGATCGCTTCGCTCAGCCAGGGCAGCCAGCTCGACCATGCGGAAATGCACGGCGGTCGCATCGTCGGGCTGTTCTTCGCCGGCGACTTCTTCACCATGACCGGCGGCCGTATCGGCGAGGTCAATCTCGAGCAGGCCAACAACGAGATGCGGATGTCGGGCGGCCAGGTCGACGGCAATGTCGTGGCGGCGCAGCACAACGACTTGCTGGAACTGTCCGACGGCTCGATCGGCGGCAACGTCGATTTCGGCAACGGCAACAACCGCATCATCGTCACCGGCGGTTCGATCGGCGGCGACGTGATCACCGGCAACGGCGTCGACCTGTTCGAGCTGCGGGACGGCACAGTCGGCGGCAGCGCCAGCCAGGGCGACGGCGATGATCGCGCCGAAATCCATGGCGGCAGCCTCGGCGGCAGTCTGGACCAGGGCGAGGGCGACAACGTCGCGCTCGTGTCGGGTGGCGAAATCGACGGCGACCTGCTCAGTGGCGCCGGGATCGACCTGGTGGAGATGAGCGGCGGCACGATCGGCGGCGGCGTCAGCCAGGGCGCCGGCGACGACCGCTTCGAAATCAGCGACGGCACCGTGCTGGGGGCGGCGAGCCAGGGCAATGGCGTCGATACCTTCGTCATGACCGGCGGTACGATCGGTTCGCTCAACCAGGGCAGCCAGCTCGATCATGCGGAAATGCACGGTGGACACATCGTCGGCCTGTTCTTCGCCGGCGACTTCTTCACCATGACCGATGGACGGGTCGGTGAAGTGGATCTGGAACAGGCCAACAACGAGATGCGGATGTCGGGCGGGCAGGTCGACGGCAACGTGCGCGCCGCGCAGGGCAACGATCTGCTGGAACTGTCAGGCGGCGCGATCGGCGGCAACGTCAATTTCAACAACGGCAATGACACCGTGATCGTCACCGGCGGTTCGATCGGTGGCGAGGTGGTGCTGTTCAATCCCACCAGATCCAACGTGCAGCTGCACGGCGACAACGTCGTCGCGGTCAGCGGCGGCGCGATCGGCGGCGCTGTCCGCACCGGCCAGGGCAGCGACCGCTTCACCTGGGAGAATGCCGGCACGATCGGCGGCGATATCGCGCTCGGCGCCGGCGACGACACCGCGATCCTGCGCGGCCTCGACGAGACCGGCCTGACCGCGACGGCGGCCCCGGACCGCGCGATCGACGGCGGCGAAGGCGCGGACGTGAACACGGGAGCGGACACCGACACCCTGGTATTCGATGCGACCGCGTCCGCCGGCTCGGCGCGCTACGTGCGCTGGGAGCGGGTGTCGCTGACGAACGCATCGAGGTTCGCGCTCGACGGGGATTTCATCCTCGGCGATGCCGGTACCACGACCGGGCGCTTCGACATCGACGCGACCAGCATCCTGTTCGCCGGCAACGGCGCCAACGCGGCCATCGCGCCGTCCGTCGACGGCGGCGGCGCGACTCTCGTCAATGCCGGAGTCATCGACATGACCAACGGCGGTTCCGGTGCGACCGACCGCCTGACCGTGGTCGGCGACTATGTCGGAACCGGCGGCGCGCTGCGGCTCGATACCGTGCTGGGCGACGACAGTTCGGCATCGGACCGGCTGGTGATTTCCGGCGGAAGCGCGAGCGGCAGCACCGGGCTGGAGGTCGTCAACTTCGGCGGCAGCGGCGCGAACACATTGCTGGACGGCATCCTGCTGGTGCACGCCATCGACGGCGCCGGCACCAGCGGCGGTGCGTTCGCACTCAA
Organism: Luteimonas salinilitoris; assembly: GCF_041300785.1. Taxonomy (NCBI): domain Bacteria; kingdom Pseudomonadati; phylum Pseudomonadota; class Gammaproteobacteria; order Lysobacterales; family Lysobacteraceae; genus Luteimonas; species Luteimonas salinilitoris. Next base: position 109,624 of record NZ_JBFWIB010000003.1, on the reverse strand, counting down.
CTATCCGGTCGCGGTCGGCGCCTACGAATACTTCCTGTTCCGTGGCGGCATCAGCAATGGCAGCGAGGAGAACTGGTACCTGCGTTCGACCATCGTGGCGCCGCCGGCGCCGACGCCGGAAAACCCGAATCCACCGCCGCCGCCGCAACCGGCTCCGGCACCGCCGCCGCTGCAGCCGCCGCCGGTGCCGCCGCCGCCCGCGCCGGCGCCGCCGCCCGGGGAACCGGAGCCGCCGGTTCCGCCCGCACCGCCGGGTGAGCCGGTGCCGCCGCCCGTCCCCCCGACCGAGCCGGCCCCCATCCCGATGCCGCCGTCACCGCCACCGGCGCCCGGCACGCCGCCGCCTCCGGCGCCGCCGCCGTCACCACCGCTGCCGCCCACGCCCGGCGCCAGGCCGCACGTTGCCGAGGTGGTGCCGCTATATCGCGTGGAGACGCCGACCTATGCGGTGGTGCCGCCCGCGGCGCAACAACTCGGCCTGGCCATGCTCGGCACCTTCCACGAACGGCAGGGCGAGCAGGGACTGCTGCAACCCGGCGGGGCGTTCTCCGCGGCCTGGCTGCGGGTGTTCGGGCAGCGGCACGACCAGCGTTGGTCGGGCACGGTCGCCCCCACCTTCGACGGGTCGCTCACCGGATACCAGGTGGGCGTGGACGTGTTCGCTTCCGAACGCGCGGATGCGGCACGTCATCACCTGGGGCTGTTCGTCGGCCAGGCGCGGATGCGCGGCGACGTGCGCGGCTTCGCGATCGGCTGGGACAACCTGACGGTCGGCGACCTGCGCCTGGACGGCGACCATCTCGGCCTGTACTGGTCGCGCATCGCGCCCGACGGCGGCTATCTCGACGCAGTGGTCATGGCGACCCGCCTGGACGGCGACAGCCGCTCGAGCCGCGGGCTGGGCGTGGACCTGGACGGCGACGGCATCGGCGTCTCGCTCGAAGGCGGCAGGCAGTTCGCGCTCGGGGAGCGCTGGATCCTCGAACCGCAGGCGCAGCTGATCTGGCAACGCCTGTCGCTGGACGACCGCGAGGACGCGTTCTCCACCGTCGCATTCGACGAGGACGACGCCGTCACCGCACGGGTCGGCGTGCGCCTGCACGGCAGCTACGACACCGCGGTCGGCGTGGTGCGGCCCTATCTCAAGGCCAACCTGTGGCACGACTTCGCCGGAACCGACCGGGTCGTGTTCGGCGGCGACGTGATCGAAAGCGAACGCAAGGGCAGCGCGCTGGAGTTCGGCGGCGGCGTAGTGTCGCGCGTCAGCGAAACGTTGAGCGTGTTCGCGGTCGGCGACGTTACCCGCAACCTCGGCGGGGAGCGGCGGCGGACGCTCGAGGGGCATCTCGGCCTGCGCGCCGACTGGTAGGCGGCCATGGACCGTGCGTGCGGGCCAAAGTCGGGCGCGTTCGGGGCACGGAGGTGATCGCGGTGGAGCGGCTGGCCCAAGTGCTCGAGCGCAGACGACAGTAACCGGCCTGTAGGAGCGCCCCATGGGCGCGAGACCGCGCCAGGCAGCCTTCTCCGTTACGACGAGGCAAGGCCCGTCGCCACGGGGCAGTACCAATCAATAGCCAAGTCCGATGGACCAAAACCTCGCCCGTTGGCGCGAGGTGCGGGCTATTCACCGATACCGCCCGTGGCGACGGCCCGTGCTTCACTGCGGCGGAAAGGGCTGATTGGCGCGGCTTCGCGCCCATGGGGCGCTCCTACAGGCAGGCGGGTCCCGGCGCTTGGCCGATGTCTCAACCGCCGAAGCGTGCGGCGGGCAGGCCGGCGGCGTCGAGCCGGACTTCGAACAACCCCCCGGCCAGCGGTTCGTGCTGCAGTCGTTCCTCGCCGAGCCCGACCCGCGCGCTGGTGACGTAAAGGGTGTCCAGGTTCGCGCCGCCGAAGGCGCAGCTGGTGATATGGCTGGTCGGCAGGTCGATCCGCGCAAGCTCGTCGCCGTCGGGCGCGTGGCAGCTGACGCAGGCGCCGCCCCAGCGCGCGATCCAGATGCGGCCGGCGACGTCGGTGGTCATGCCGTCCGGTGCGCCGTCGTCCGCGCCCTGCTGCAGCCACGGCCGGCGCTCGCCGAGGGTACCGCGCTCGGGATCGAACGCGAACGCCCAGGTCCGGCCGAGGCCGGTCTCGTTGAAGTACATGGTGCGCTGGTCCGGCGACCAGGTCGGGCCGTTGGCGATGAGCACGCCGTCGAGATGGCGGCTGCAGCTACCGTCGGGATCGAACCGGTACAGGCCGCCGGTCGGCGAGACGCAGGCGAAGTCGGTGGTGCCGGCCCAGAAGCGCCCACGCGCGTCGCACTTGCCGTCGTTGAAGCGGTTGCCGTCGCGATCGGGTTCAGGCCGGTGCAGGCGCTGCAGGCGGCCGTCGGCGGGGTCGAAGAACGCGAAGTCGCGGCGCAGCGTCACCAGCAGTCCCGGCGCGTCCTCGCGCTCGGCGAGCGCCGAGATCTCCTCGTCGAAATGCCAGCTGTCGCGGCGGTCGCCGTCCGGTGCATAGCGGTGCAGCGCACGGCCGAGGATGTCGACGAAATACAGCGCCTGCTCGCGCACCGACCACAACGCGCCCTCGCCGAGCTCCGCGGCGACGGGCCAGACGCAGCGCAGCGGGGAGAGCGGAGACGGTACGGTCATCGTTTCGGAATCAAGCTCGAGACGGCACAGCATGCGCAATACCGAGTGGCAAGTGAAGTGCGTCGGGATGGGGCCTTGCGGGAGAGGGTTTTGTCCCGACGGCGAATATTGGGCGCAGCAGGTTTTGAAGCCCCTCTCCCTACGGGGCGACAGCGCATGGTTTGCGCGCCACTGGCGCGCGTGCGGTGGAGCGCCCGCGCCGCTGGCGCAGGCCGGGGCGCGGAGCGGGGGTTGGGGTGAGGGTACGGCGAAGTCGCGATGGTTCAGACCCCTGCCGCTTCGCCGTACCCTTGCGGTGGGCCAAGGCCCACCCTATAAACCCCATAGGGTGGGCCTTGGCCCACCATTATCGTCCGCGATGACGCGCCGCCCATCCTCCGCGCCACCTCGCCCCGGCCCTTGCGCAGGGCGCAAGGGCGTTCAGGCGTGCGCGAGCCAATGGCTCGCAAGCAGCACGCCTTCACCCCCAGGGGGAGAAGGGATGTTCCCGAGAGCCCGGCTTTGCGGGGGAGTATTTACTTCGCCGGATTGCTCTCAGTGCGAATCGCGCGGCACGTCGGCGCCGCTGCCGCCGACCAGGAAGTCGAGATCGGCACCGAGGTGCGCCTGCTGCACGTGCTCGAAGTAGAGTTTCTGCCAGCCGCGTGCCGGCGCTTCCGGTGGCGTCCACCCGGCGCGGCGGCGCGCGAGTTCCTCGTCGGAGACGTCCAGGTGCAGGCGCCGCGCCGCCACGTCGAGCTCGATCATGTCGCCGTTGCGCACCAGCGCGAGCGCGCCGCCGGCGGCGGCCTCGGGCGAGGCGTGCAGCACCACGGTGCCGTAGGCGGTGCCGCTCATGCGCGCGTCGGAGATGCGCACCATGTCGGTGACGCCCCTGCGCAGCAGCTTTGGCGGCAGCGGCATGTTGCCGACCTCTGCCATGCCCGGATAACCGCGCGGGCCGCAGTTCTTCAGCACCATCACGCTGTGCTCGTCGACCTCCAGGTTCTCGTCGTCGATGCGCGCGTGCAGGTCCTCGATGTTCTCGAACACCACCGCCGGGCCGCGATGGCGCAGCAGGTGCGGCGAGGCCGCGGACGGCTTGATCACCGCGCCGTCCGGCGCCAGGTTGCCGCGCAGCACCGCGATGCCGGCCTCCGGCCGCACCGGTTCGGCCAGCGGGCGGATCACCTCGCGGTTCCAGCACGGCGCGTCGGCGATGTTGTCCCCGAGCGTGCGCCCGTTGACGGTGGGCGCGTCGAGATCCAGGTGCGGCGCGATCTCGCGCATCAGCGCCGGCAGGCCGCCGGCATAGAAGAAGTCCTCCATCAGGTACTTCCCCGACGGCTTGAGGTCGAGCAGGCAGGGCAGGCGCGAGCCGATGGCATCCCAGTCCTGGAGCTTGAGGTCGATACCGATGCGCCCGGCCAGCGCCAGCAGGTGCACCACGGCGTTGGTCGAACCGCCGATCGCGGCGTTGACGCGGATCGCGTTGTCGAACGCGGCGCGGCCGAGGATCCGCGACATGCGCAGGTCCTCGTGCACCATCTGCACGATGCGGCGCCCGCTCAGCCGCGCCAGCCGGTAGCGGCGCGAGTCGACCGCGGGAATCGCCGCGTTCTCCGGCAGCGACAGGCCGAGCGCCTCGACCATGCTGGCCATGGTGGAGGCGGTACCCATGGTCATGCAGCTGCCTTTCGAACGCTGCATGCAGGCTTCGGCCTCGATGAATTCCTCCTGCGTCAGTTCGCCGGCGCGCACCTGCTCCGACATCTGGATCACGCCGGTGCCGGAGCCGACCGGACGGCCGCGCAGGTTGCCCGACAGCGACGGCCCGCCAGAGACGCCGATGGTCGGCAGGTCGACGCTGGCCGCGCCCATCAGCAGCGACGGGGTGGTCTTGTCGCAGCCCATCAGCAGCACCACGCCGTCGATCGGGTTGGCGCGGATCGATTCCTCGACGTCCATGCTCGCCAGGTTGCGGAACAGCATCGCGGTCGGGCGGGTCTGGGTCTCGCCCAGCGACATCACCGGGAACTCCAGCGGGAAGCCGCCGGCCTCATACACGCCGCGCTTGACGTGTTCCGCCAGTTCGCGGAAGTGGCCGTTGCAGGGCGTCAGCTCCGACCAGGTGTTGCAGATGCCGATGACCGGGCGGCCGTCGAACATGTCGTGCGGATGGCCGGCGCTCTTCAGCCAGCTGCGGTAGTAGAACCCCTGCTTGCCTTCGCGCCCGAACCACGCGTGACTGCGCCGGACCGGTTTCTTGGGAGTACCCATGCGGGACCCTGTCTGAGTGGTGGATTGCCCCGGCATTCCGTGCGGCGGCAGACCGGGTACCGCTTTACGGCGGCGATCGTACAGGGCATATTGATATTGCAAAAATAACAACTTCAAGGATATCGATATTGTTTTTGCTATCGATATCGTATCCGAGAGAGGAAGGTACATGAGCAACCCGCCCCCAGCCCCGCAGGGCGATGCCCCAACGGCGAGCGACGCGGTCTATCCGAGCCTGCGCGGGCGCCGGGTCTTCGTGACCGGGGGCGGCAGCGGCATCGGCGCCGCCGTGGTCGAGGCCTTCGCCCGGCAGCGGGCGCAGGTGGCCTTCGTCGACATCGCCGAAACGGACAGCGCGGCGCTGGCCGCACGGCTCGAGGCCGAAGGCCTGCCGCGCCCCTGGTGGCGGTGCTGCGACGTGGCCGACGTGGCCGCGCTGCAGGCGGCGATCGGCGAGGCGGCGGCGGAGCTGGGCGACTTCCATGCGCTGGTCAACAACGTCGGCAGCGACGATCGCCATGCGCTCGACGCGGTCACCCCGGAGTACTGGGACCGGCGGGTCGCGATCAACCAGCGCCCCGCCTTCTTCGCGATCCAGGCCGCGGTGCCGGGCATGCGCCGGCTCGGCGGCGGCTCGATCGTCAACCTCGGCTCGACCGGCTGGCAGACCAAGACCGCCGGCTACCCGGTCTACGCGACCGCCAAGTCGTCGGTCAACGGCCTGACCCGCGGCCTGGCGCACGAGCTCGGCACCGACCGCATCCGCATCAACATCGTCACGCCCGGCTGGGTGATGACGCAGCGCCAGGTCGACCTGTGGCTGGACGAGGCCGGCGAGCGCGAGCTGGCGCGCAACCAGTGCCTGCCGGACAAGGTGATGCCGGCGGACATCGCGCGCATGGTGCTGTTCCTGGCCTCCGACGACGCGCGCGCCTGCACCGCGCAGGAGTTCGTGGTCGACGCCGGCTGGAGTTGAGCCCCGTCGGCCGAATCGCAGCCGAGGTTTTCAGGCCCCTTGGTGTGGGAGCGACGGAAGTCGCGACCGGGATGTGTCGGAGACGGTGTTGTCGCGGCAGGGACCGGATTCGCGGCGTCGCGACTTCCGTCGCTCCCACAGTCAGCCGGCCGCCCGCCCGGGTGCTACATCACTGGCGTCGCAGCGTTCGATTCGGCGTCGGGAGGCTGACTCCCAGCCGGTGACAAGCGCACGCCGTAGACGCTCGCGGCGGTGTCCTTGAGCGCCTGCAGCACGATCCGCGCGCCCGGCGACAGCAGCCAGTCGGTGCGGGTGATCAGGCCGAACGCGTCCATCTTGCACGACAGCTGCACCGGTACGATCGCGACCATGTCGTGGTCGGCGTAGTAGCGCGCCACGTCGACCGGCACCACCGCCATGTAGTCGCTCTGCTGCAGCACCTTCGGCAGCACCACCAGCGCCGAGGTCTCGATGATCCGCCGCGGCGCCTGCAGGCCGGCGCTCTGGAACATGAGCTCGAAGCGGTGCCGCAGCACGCTGCCGGCCGGCGGCAGGATCCAGCCGGCGTCGGCCAGTTCGGCCAGGCTCGGCGTGCGCAGCGCGAGCAGCGGATGGTCGGGGCGGGCGATCGCGCAGATCTGCTCCTCGGCCAGGGCCTCGTAGTGCAGGTTGCGCTTGTCGTGGCGCGCGAACAGCCGCGCGACCAGGATGTCGAGCCGGTTGTGCGCCAGCCGCTCCAGCAGCACGTCGCTGCCGTCGACCAGCAGCGAGACGCGCAGCAGCGGATGGGTCTCGGCCAGGCGCGCCAGCGCGGTCGGCAGCAGGGTCATCGCCGGCCCGGCGATCGCGCCGACGCCGACGCTGCCGGAGTAGCCCTCCCGCAGCGCCTCGATCTCGGCGCCGGCCTGGCCCAGGCTGGACAGGGCGATGCGCGCGTGGCGGATCATGGTCTCGCCGTACCAGGTCGGGCGCATGCCGCGCGGCAGCCGCTCGAACAGCTGCACGCCGATCATGTCCTCGAGGTCCTTGAGCAGCTTGGAGGCGGCCGGCTGCGACATGTTCAGGGTCTCGGCGGCGCGATGGATGTTGCCCTCCTCGTCGATCGCGATCAGCAGCATCAATTGCCGGGCCTTGAGCCGGGCGCGGACGAACCAGGGCGTGCCGTGCAGCATCGGAACCTCGAGATATGCCAATACCGATATAGATTACGCCCATATTCTTATTTGTTGTGTATCTTTCGCTGCAAGCAGAATAGGCTGCATGCGCCGACCCGACGCCCGCTGCGGCGGCAGGGCCGGCGGACCCACGACCAGGCAGGCAGCACGCATGCGACTGATCCAGCTTGCAGACGAGACCGGTGCGCCGCGGGTGGGCGCGATCGACGATGCGGGACGCACGGCGCGCCTGCTCGACGGCTATGCGACCATCTATGCGCTCGCCGCCGCGGCGATCGCCGCCGGCACGCCGCTCGACACGCTGGCCGCGGACGCACTTGGCGACCAGGCATGCGACTACGACGCGCTGCTGCGGGAAGGCCGCGTGCTGCCGCCGCTCGTGCATCCCGATCCCGCCCATTGCCTGGTCACCGGCACCGGGCTGACCCACCTCGGCAGCGCCGCGGCCCGCGACGCGATGCACCAGACCCTGCGGCAGCAGGCCGCCGACGGTGGCCTCACCGACTCGATGAAGATGTTCCAGTGGGGCGTCGAGGGCGGCATCCCGCGCGACGGCGAGCCCGGCGTGCAGCCGGAATGGTTCTACAAGGGCGACGGCGGCATCGTGGTCGCGCCCGGCGCGCCGCTGCCGTCGCCGGACTTCGCGCTCGACGGCGGCGAGGAGCCGGAACTGGTCGGCCTGTATCTGATCGGCCCCGACGGCACCCCGCACCGGCTCGGCTTCGCGCTCGGCAACGAGTTCTCCGACCATGTCACCGAGCGTCAGAACTATCTCTATCTCGCCCATTCCAAGCTGCGCGCCTGCGCGGTGGGCCCGGAGCTGCGCACCGGGCCGCTGCCCGACGACCTGCGCGGCAGCAGCCGGCTGCGCCGCGGCGGCGCGGTGATCTGGGAAAAGCCCTTCCTGACCGGCGAGGCCAACATGTGCCATTCGCTGGCCAATCTCGAATACCACCATTTCAAGTACGCCGCGCACCGGCGGCCGGGCGACGTGCACCTGCACTTCTTCGGCACCGCTACCCTGAGTTTCGCCGACGGCGTCCGCGCCGAACCCGGCGACCGCTTCGAGATCGAGCTGCCCGAACTCGGCGCGCCGCTGGTCAACCCGCTGCGCCGGGTCGCCGGCGGTTTCGCGCCGGGCGGCGTACACGTGCTGTAAGCAAGGAAACCACCACGATGACGCAACGCTTCCGCAGTTACATCGACGGCCAGTGGGTCGAAGGCGCCGACAGCGCGCAAGACGAGAACCCCTCCGACCTCGCCAGCCCGGTCGGCGAATACGCCGCGGTCGATGCCGCCCAGGCGCAGGCCGCGATCGAGGCGGCGGCGCGCGCGCAGCCGGCGTGGGGGCTGACCTCGCCGCAGCAGCGCGCCGACGCGCTGGACTTCGTCGGCAGCGAGATCCTCGCGCGCAAGGAGGAGCTTGGCCGCCTGCTCGCGCGGGAAGAGGGCAAGACCCTGGCCGAGAGCATCGGCGAGGCCGCGCGCGCCGGGCAGATCTTCAAGTTCTTCGCCGGCGAGGCGCTGCGCATCCCCGGCGAGAAGCTGGCGTCCACGCGCCCCGGGGTCGACGTCGAGATCACCCGCGAGCCGGTCGGCGTGGTCGGCATCATCGCGCCCTGGAACTTCCCGCTCGCGATCCCGGCCTGGAAGATCGCGCCGGCGTTGGCCTACGGCAACGCCGCGGTGTTCAAGCCGGCCGAGATCGTGCCCGGCTGCGCCTGGGCGCTGGCCGAGATCCTCAGCCGCGCGGGCCTGCCCGCCGGCGTCTTCAACCTGGTGATCGGCAGCGGCCGCGTGGTCGGCCAGGCGCTGGTCGACGACCGCCGCGTCGACGCGCTGACCTTCACCGGCTCGGTGCCCACCGGCAACGGCCTGCTGCGCCAGGCGGCGGCGCGCGGGCTGAAGATCCAGCTGGAGATGGGCGGCAAGAATCCGCTGGTGGTGCTCGCCGACGCCGACCTGGACAAGGCGGTGGAGATCGCCGTCAACGGCGCCTATTTCTCCACAGGACAGCGCTGCACCGCCTCGAGCCGGCTGATCGTCGAGTCGGCGGTCCACGACGAGTTCGTGGCGCGCGTCGGCAGGCGGCTGGCCGCGCTGAAGGTCGGCGACGCGCTGGAGTCCGGCGTCGACATCGGCCCGGTGGCCAGCGCCGAGCAGATGCAGACCAACCTGTCCTACATCGGCGTCGGCCGCGACGAGGGTGCCGAACTGCTGTACGGCGGCGAGGAACTCGAGCTGCGCACGCGCGGGCACTACCTGGCGCCGACGCTGTTCGCGGCGCAGCCGCAGCACCGCATCGCGCGCGAGGAGATCTTCGGCCCGGTGGCGGCGGTGATCCGCGCCGACGACTACGATCACGCACTGCAGCTGGCCAACGACACCGAGTTCGGATTGTGCGCCGGCATCTGCACCACGTCGCTCAAGTACGCCACGCACTTCAAGCGCCACGCCCAGGCCGGCATGGTGATGGTCAACCTGCCGACCGCCGGCGTCGACCCGCACGTGCCGTTCGGCGGCCGCAAGGCCTCCAGCTACGGGCCGCGCGAGCAGGGGCGCTATGCGGTCGAGTTCTACACTACGGTCAAGACCGCCTATACGCTGGCGTAGGCGCCTGCTTCCGGCACTGAAATACTGGATTCCGAAGTCAAAACACGATGAAGATCGAACCACAACCGAGTCGTCGTCCCCGCGCAGGCGGGAGCGCCAGCGCCTTGACGTGCTTGAGGCGATTGATTCCTTATTTAGACACGGATCAGCACGGATCAAACGATTGAAAAGCTTTATCCGCGTTGATCCGTGGCCAAAGAAGATTTTCGGCTGCAGCGGAGCCGCCTCGCGGCTGGGGGCGGGAATTGTGATCAATAGACAGCGCCTGCGCGGGGATGACGATGCAGGGGGGTGAAGCGGCCGGAGAGCCGTCACCCTGCCCGGCAGGCGATGCAAAACAAGGGAGGGAGGGCATGATGAAGCGAGTGTTCGTTCTGGGCGTTGCGGTCGCGTTGCTGGCGCTCGCGGCGGGCTGCGCGCGCGATGCAGGCGGCGATGCGCCCGTCGTCGGTTTCAGCCAAGTCGGCGCCGAGAGCGAATGGCGCACCGCCAACACGCGCTCGGTGCGCTCGGCGATCGAGGAGGCCGGGTTCCGGCTGCGCTTCTCCGACGCGCAGCAGAAGCAGGAGAACCAGATCAAGGCGCTGCGCTCGTTCATCGCCCAGCGGGTCGACGTGATCGCGTTCTCGCCGGTGGTCGAGTCCGGCTGGGAGACGGTGCTGCGCGAGGCCAAGGCCGCCGGCATTCCGGTGATCCTCACCGACCGTTCGGTCGACGTCTCGGACGAATCGCTGTATGTGACCCTGATCGGCTCCGATTTCGTCGAGGAAGGCCGCAAGGCCGCGCGCTGGCTGCTGGAGGAGTCGCCGCTCAGGCGCGGCGAAGACCGCGAAGGGCCGGTGCGCATCGTCGAGCTGCAGGGCACCGTCGGCTCGGCGCCGGCGATCGACCGCGGCAAGGGCTTTCGCGAGGTGCTCGGCGACGACCAGGACTACCGGATCGTGCGCACCCAGAGCGGCGACTTCACCCGCGCGCGCGGCAAGGAGGTCATGGAGGCGTTCCTGAAGTCCGAGGGCGGCGACAACATCGACGTGCTGTTCGCGCACAACGACGACATGGCGATCGGCGCGATCCAGGCGATCGAGGAATCCGGTCTCCGGCCGGGCGAGGACATCCTGGTGATCTCGATCGATGCCGTGCGCGGCGCCTTCGAGGCGATGATGGCCGGCAAGCTCAACGTCACCGTGGAATGCAATCCGCTGCTCGGCCCGCAGCTGGTCGATGCGATCCGCGCCGTGCAGGAAGGACGCGAGCTGCCGAGGCGCATCGTGGTGGAGGAGTCGGTCTTCACCCGCGAGCAGGCGGCCGAGGTCTTCCCGAGCCGGCAGTACTGACCGCCCGCGCCGGCATGAGTGCAGCAGCCCGTCCCGTCCTCGAGGCCCGCGGCATCGGCAAGCGCTTCGCCGGCGTGGCCGCGCTCGACGGTGTCGACCTGCGCCTGCGCGCCGGCGAGGTGCATGCGCTGATGGGCCAGAACGGCGCCGGCAAGTCCACCCTGATCCGGGTGCTGACCGGCGTGATCCCGCCCGATGCCGGCAGCTTCATGCTCGACGGCGAGGCCATCGCGCCGGCCAGCCCGCTGGCCGCGCAGCGGCTCGGGATCAGCACGGTGTACCAGGAGGTCAACCTCTGTCCCAACCTGACCGTCGCCGAGAACATCTTCGCCGGCCGCTACCCGCGCACGCGCCGGCTGCGCGCGATCGACTGGCGCGCGGTCGATCGTGGCGCGCGCGAACTGCTGCGGCGGTTGAACCTGGACATCGATCCGGGCCGACCGCTGTCCGCCTATCCGGTCGCCGTGCAACAGATGGTGGCGATCGCACGCGCGCTGGGCGTGTCGGCGCGCGTGCTGATCCTGGACGAGCCCACCTCCAGCCTCGACGAAGACGAAGTGCGCGAATTGTTCGCGCTGCTGCGACGGCTGCGCGACCAGGGTCTGGCGATCCTGTTCGTCAGCCATTTCCTCGACCAGGTCTACGAGATCGGCGACCGCATCACCGTGCTGCGCAACGGTCGCCTGGTCGGCGAATACGCAGCCGCGGCGCTGTCGCATGCGCAGCTGGTGGCGGCGATGGTCGGACGCGAGGTCGCGCTCGGTGGCGATGCGGGGCCCAGGGCGGACGATTCGACCGAGACGGTCACCGTGCTCGAGGCCCGCGGGCTCGGACGGCGCGGTCAGGTCGCCCCGACCGATCTCGACCTGCGCCGTGGCGAAGTGCTCGGTCTCGGCGGGCTGCTCGGCTCCGGCCGCACCGAGCTGGCGCGGCTGCTGTTCGGGCTCGATCGCGCCGACAGCGGCGGCATCCGCATCGACGGGCGCGAGGTGGCGTTGCGCGCGCCCGCCGACGCGGTCGCGCACGGCGTGGCGCTGTGCCCGGAGGAGCGCAAGACCGAGGGCATCGTGGCCGAACTCTCGGTGCGCGAGAACATCGTGCTCGCGCTGCAGGCGCGGCTCGGCCTGCGGCGTTTCCTGCCGCGCGCCCGGCAGGCGGAACTGGCGCGGCACTACGTCGACGCGCTCGGGATCAAGGCGCCGGACATCGAGACGCCGGTCACGCTGCTGTCCGGTGGCAACCAGCAGAAGGTGGTGCTGGCCCGCTGGCTGGCGACCGAGCCGCGCGTGCTGATCCTCGACGAGCCCACCCGCGGCATCGACGTCGCCGCCAAGCAGGAAATCATGGCCGAGATCCTGCGCCTGGCGCGCACGGGGATGGCGGTGTTGTTCATCTCGGCGGAGATGGAGGAGCTGGTGCGGGTCTCCGATCGCATCGCGGTGATGCGCGACCGCCGCAAGGTCGGCGAACTGCCCGCCGGCAGCGGCCAGGACGCGGTGTTCGACATGATCGCGGGGCAGTAATGATGGCCCCGTCCGTGCATCCGCCCGCAGCCGTCGCCTGGCACCGGCGCGCGCTCGCGCACCCGCTGTTCTGGCCGCTGGCGGCGCTGGCGCTGCTGCTGCTGGGCAACGCGCTGTTCAACCCCGGCTTCCTCGGCCTGCAGTGGCGCGACGGCCATCTCTACGGGAGCCTGGTCGATATCCTCAACCGCGCCGCGCCGCTCGCGCTGGTGTCGCTCGGCATGACCCTGGTGATCGCCGTGCGCGGGCTCGACATCTCGGTCGGTGCGGTGCTCGCCATCTCCGCCACGGTGGCGGCCTGGATGATCGGCGGCGAGCAGGCCGGCAGCCGCTATCCGCTGCCGCTGGTGCTCACTGCGGCGCTGGGCGCGGCGGCCCTGTGCGGGCTGTGGAACGGCATGCTGGTGGTGAAGGCCGGCATGCAGCCGATCGTCGCCACGCTGATCCTGATGGTCGCCGGGCGCGGCATCGCGCAGCTGATCGGCGACGGCCAGATCCTGACCATCTACTACCCGCCGTACTTCTTCTTCGGCAGCGGCTTCTTCCTCGGCCTGCCGGTGTCGCTGTGGATCGTCGCCGGCGTCGGCCTGCTGCTGTACCTGGCGCTCGACCGCACCGCGCTCGGCCTGTTCGTGCGCGCGATCGGCGGCAATCCGCTGGCCGCGCGGGCCGCGGGCGTGCCGGCGCGGCTGATCACGGTCTGCCTGTACGTGTTCTGCGCGCTGAGCGCGGGCCTGGCCGGCATCCTGGTCAGTTCCAACGTCAAGAGCGCCGACGCCAACAATGCCGGACAGCTGCTGGAGCTCGACGCGATCCTGGCCGTGACCCTCGGCGGCACCCTGCTCAGCGGCGGCCGCTTCAGCCTCGCCGGCAGCGTGGTCGGCGCGCTGATCATCCAGACGCTGACCGCGACCATCTACTCGATCGGCGTGCCGCCGCAGGTCAACCTGCTGGTCAAGGCGCTGCTGGTGTTCGTCGTGCTGCTGCTGCAGTCGGCGCAGTTCCGCGCCGGCGTGCGGCGCGTGGTGCTGCGGCGCGCGGCCGCGGAGGGCGGGGCATGAACCGCGCGCGCGACGCCGCCGTCGGCAGCGGGTTTGGCGCGTGGCCGCTGCACGGCATCGATCCCAAGTTCCTGCCGCTGCTGGTGACGGTGGCGCTGTTCGTGGCGATGGCGGGGGCGGGCGGCGTGCTGTATCCGGGATTCCTGTCGCCGCAGGTGTTCCTCAACCTGCTGATCGACAACGCCTTCCTGTGCATCGCCGCGGTCGGCCTGACCTTCGTGATCCTGACCGGCGGCATCGACCTGTCGGTCGGCGCGGTGATCGCCTTCACCACGGTGCTGCTGGCGTCGCTGGTGGAACACGGCGGCTGGCATCCGTTGGCGGCGATCGCGCTGGCGCTGGCGCTCGGCACCGCGTTCGGCGCCGGCATGGGCGCATTGATCGAACGCTTCCGGCTGCAGCCGTTCGTGGTCACGCTGGCCGGCATGTTCCTGGCGCGAGGCGCCAGCACGCTGATCAGCGTGGACTCGATCGGCATCACCCACCCGCTGTACACGCAGATCGCCTATCTGCGCATTCCGCTCGGCGGCGGCACCGCGCTGTCGGCCGGCGCGGTGATCGCGCTGCTGACGGTCGCGGCCGGCATCGCGCTGGCGCATTGCTCGCGCTTCGGCCGCACCGTGTACGCGATCGGCGGCAATGCGCAGTCGGCCGTGCTGATGGGGCTGCCGGTCGCCTCCACGCTGGTGCGCGTCTATGCGCTGAGCGGCTTCTGTGCCGCGCTGGCCGGCGTGGTCTGCACCTTCTACATGCTGTCCGGCTACAGCCTGCACGCGCTGGGGCTGGAACTGGATGCGATCGCCGCGGTGGTGATCGGCGGCACGCTGCTGGCCGGCGGCACCGGCTACGTCGCCGGCACCCTGGTCGGCGTACTGATCCTCGGCCTGATCCAGACCCTGATCGTGTTCGAGGGCACGCTGAGTTCGTGGTGGACGCGCATCGCCATCGGCGTGCTGCTGTTCGTGTTCTGCCTGCTGCAGCGGCTGTTCGAGCGCAGCCGCATGAAACGTGGAACCTTCCGATGACACCTCCGAACGACGACCACCGGCCGGGCGCCGGCCCTGCCGTATCCCGCCGCACGTTCCTGCAAGGCAGCGCCGCCGCGGCGGCCGGCATCGCGTTGGGCGCGAACGCGGCGGCGGCGGAGACCGCACCGGGCGTGGCCGCGCCGCGCCCGAGACCGCGCTGGCGGGCGCAGCCGTTCGCCGCGGACCGCGTGCGCGTGTCGGATCCGCGGCCGTCGTTCAACCGCCTGACCGGCACGCAGCTGCCGTCGGTGTTCTTCGAGCCCGACGAGTCCTGGGTTCGCCGCAGCGGGGAGGGCGGCCAGGTCTTCGAGGCGACCGGGATCGACGGCCCGCTGCAGCTGGTCCCGCTGCACCGCATCCGCGACGAGCGCTACGCGATCTATTGCCGCGCGCGCCCGGCGTGGGAACGCAAGCCGCAGTTCTGACCATGGACCACGACCTTTCCCGGGAGATCCGCGTCATGCCGAAGCCGCGACCGTCATTGGCAGCATCGATGTTGCTGCTCGCCGCACTGCTGCTTCCCGGACTGCCCGCCATGGCGGGCGGGCTGCAGGCGATCGGCGACGTCGCCAGTCCCGATGGACGGGTCCGCGCGGAGCTGTCGATCGATGCCGACGGCGTGCCGCATTACGCGATCCGTGCGCACGGACGCATCTTGCTGCAGCCGTCGCCGCTCGGCTTGCGGCTGGAGAACGGCGACTTCGCGCGCGGGCTGGAGCTGGTGGAAGCGGGCGAGACCCGGCCGGTCGAGGACCGCTACGAACTGTCGACCGGCAAGCGCCGCCTCAACGAATATCACGGCCACCGCCGGGTGTTCGCCTGGCGCAACGCTGACGGCCGGCCGATGGAGACGGTGTTCCAGGTCTCCGACGACGGCGTCGCCTTCCGCTACCGCCTGCCCGGCAGCGGCGACGCCGTGCAGCGGCTGCGCGAGGAGACCACCGCGTTCCGCTTCGCCGCCGGCACCCACGCCTGGCTGCAGCCGATGTCCGCGGCGAAGACCGGCTGGTCGCGGACCAATCCCTCCTACGAGGAGTACTACCTGCAGGACGTGGCGGTCGGCACGCCGTCGCCGATCGGCGACGGCTGGGTGTATCCGGCGCTGTTCCGGCAGGGCGACGCATGGGTATTGATCAGCGAAGGCTCGCTGTCGCGCGGCCATGCCGGCACCCGCCTGCGCGACGGCGAAACGCCCGGCGAATACCGCATCGGCCTTCCCGATCCGCACGAGCATTTCCAGGGCGGGCCGGTCGCGCCGGAATTCGCGCTGCCCTGGCAGTCGCCGTGGCGGATCGTCGCGGTCGGCAGCCTGAAGACCATCGCCGAGTCCACGCTGGGGACCGATCTCGCCGATCCGCCCGCGAGCGCGCCGGTGCGGCCGGCCGAGCCCGGCAAGGCGTCCTGGAGCTGGCCGCTGCTCGGCGACGACATGACCGTCTTCGAGGTGCAGAAGCGCTTCATCGACTACGCCGCCGACATGGGCTGGCGCTACACGCTGATCGACTCGATGTGGGACCAGCAGATCGGCGACGACCGGATGCGCGAGCTGGTCGAATACGCAGGCGGCAAGGGCGTGCGGATCCTGGTCTGGTACAACTCGTCCGGCGACTGGAACGACACCCACCAGACCCCGCGCGACCGCCTGCTGACCCGCGAAGGCCGGGCCCGCGAGTTCGAGCGGATGCGGGCGCTGGGCGTGGCCGGGCTCAAGGTCGACTTCTTCGGCGGCGACGGCCAGTCGGTGATCGGCTATTACCTCGACATCCTGGAGGAGAGCGCGCCTTACGGCTTCCTGCTCAACTTCCACGGCGCCACGCTGCCGCGCGGCTGGCAGCGGACCTATCCGCACCTGATGACGGTGGAGGCGGTGCGCGGACTGGAGTTCGCCACCTTCGATCAGGCCAACGCCGACCGGGCGCCGGTGCACGTCGCCACGGTGCCGTTCGCGCGCAACGTCTTCGACCCGATGGACTACACCCCGATGGCGCTGGACCGGCTGGTGCCGGACCCGGCACGCGACATCGAGCGGCGTAACACGGCGGCGTTCGAGCTGGCGCAGTCGGTGCTGTTCGTCTCCGGCATCCAGCACTACGCCGAGATCCCGGAAGGCATGGCCAAGGCGCCGGACTACGTGCGCGATTTCCTGCGCGCGGTGCCGTCGGTGTGGGAGGACAGCCGCTTCGTCGACGGCTACCCGGGCCGGTTCGCGGTGTTCGCGCGTCGCGGCGGCGGGCGCTGGTACGTGGCCGGCGTCAACGCCGACACCGAGGCGCGGTCGCTCGAGCTCGACCTGGGCGAACTCGCCGGCGCCGCGCGAGGCGGCACCTTGATCGGCGATGGCGACGGACCGTTGGGGTTCTCGCAGCGGCAGGTGCGCTTGGAAGATGACAGCACGTTGAAGGTACAGATCCCCGCACGTGGTGGCTTCGTGCTGACGCTGGGCCGAGACGGTGCCGATGCCGACACCGATGTCGAAGGTGCCGACGAACGCGACGAATTGGAGGGAGCAGCGATGACGAAAACGCCCACGAAAAATCGGAACCGTTATCCCGGCGAAAGCCGGGATCCATCTTGATCTGTGGCGACGGAAAAATGGATGACCAGCCTACGGCTGTTGTAAAGCACTTCCGGCTTTCGCCGGGATGACGGTGTGGGGGGCGAATGACGGCAGCGAATAGCCGACAGCGGCACATAGCCGCGCACGACGGGCCAGCCCGTCAGGTTGGGGCCGGCGGCGCCGGTGCGCCACGGCCGCGTGTTCCTCAGCTACTCGGGAAGCGCCACCGATGCGCGCTATTGCATGGGCCTGCTGCACGCCGATGCCGACCTGCTCGATCCCGCCAGCTGGCACAAATCGCCACAACCGGTGTTCGCCACCGACGCGAAGCGCGAGGTGTTCGGCCCCGGCCACAACAGCTTCACCGTCAGCGAGGACGGCCGTCAGGACCTGCTGGTCTACCACGTACGCAACTACCGCGACATCGAGGGCGACCCGTTGTGGAACCCGGACCGCCACACCTGCGTGCAGCCGCTGCACCGGGATGCGGACGGTATGCCGTGTTCGGACGGCCGCTGCGATCAGCCCAATGGGTGATACCGTGATCGATGATCCGCCCGAGCACCGCATCGAATTCAGATTCGGTGCTCAGAAAGGCGTAATGCTGCTGCTCGATCGACTTGTCCGTCTGCAGATAGTCGAGTGACACGTCGTTGTCCAAAGACACCACGTGAAATGGTCCGAAGCGCGTCGCTGCCGGTCGACCGAGAATCTCAACGAGGAAGCCCGAGAATTTGCTCGGGTTCGAGCAATTGACGATCGTGTGGTTAAGCTGCATGGTCGCGGTCTCCATTTGAAATGATGTGAGAATCTGCCGCTTCCGCATCAGGCTTGTCGGTTCGAGATCCGATTACGATCAAGAGGGTCAGTCCGATCCCACCGGCGATAGCATAGGCCGACCGCGCGATGCCTTGTGCTGTCGCGACGCGTAGTTCTTCGCCCGCTAGGCCGACGGTGCCAGCGTTGGCGATCAATACAAGTACCGCGAGGCCGACAGCAGCGCCAACGCCCGAGCCCGTTGCCACAATGCCCGAAGCGACGCCTTGCTGCCGGTCGGGAGTGCCCATCCCGGCAGCTATGAACATTGCGGTGAACATTGCTCCATCGCCGATACTGACCGCGATAAGGCCGGGAACGAGGGCGAGATACGAAGCCTCGTGATTGATGGCGAAGCCAATGGCGAGCGCGCCGCCCATCCCAATCGCGAGTGCACCGATCATTGTCCATCGCAAGCCCAACGCGGTAACAACCCGGCCCGCCATTGCGGAGGCGGTCACGACCACAGCGGTCGGAAGCAGGAACGCAAACCCGGTCTCCAACGCGCCGTAACCGAACACGTCCTGAAAGAGGAGGGACAGGAAGTACAGCAGAGCGCCAAAGCTCGCCATGAACAGGGTTGCTGCCAATAGACTCAGCCGCAGCGATGGGTTTCGCAACATGCCCAATGGCAGCAGCGGGTCGACGCTGCGCCTTTCGATGACGATGAATGCCACGCCGGATGCAACGCCAGCTAAGATCAGACCCATCGTCCAGGGCGAAAGCCAGCCGAAGTTCGGACCTTCAACCAAGGCGACGACAAGCAGTGAGATTGCGGCGGTCACTGTCACCGCGCCAGGCAGATCGAATGCGCGAGATCGGTCGATGCGCCCATCTGTTTCGATGAGCCATGGCGTGGCGACTAGCGCGGCACCGGCCAGCGGCACGTTGACCAGGAAAACCGCACGCCAACCGAAGAAGCTTGTGAGGGCGCCGCCGAGTAGTACCCCGATCACCAGGCCAGCTGCCCCGGCGCCCGCCCATATGCCGAGTGCCCGATTTCGCTCTGCTCCTTCGGCAAATCGAACGTTGATGATGGCAAGCGTGCTTGGGAACACCAAGGCCCCGCCAAGTCCCTGCAGCGCGCGAGCAACAAGCTGTTGCGCGGGGTTGGTCGCTAGGCCGCCCGCGAGAGAAGCGGCAAAATAGAGAAACAAGCCGACAACCAGCACCCTCCGTCTGCCGAGCAGATCGGAGGCTCTACCACCAAAGAGCAAGAAGCCGCTCGATGCGATCGCATAGGCGCTGACAACCAATTGGAGTGTCTGTGCGGAATAGCCTAGGTCTCGCGCAATCTCAGGCAGCGCGACCACAACGATGTACTGATCGAGCGACACGAGCAGCATCGCAAAAGAGAGCAATACGAGGATCGCGTCACGGCGATTTCTTGCGGGCGGTTTCACTGCTGGCGATTTCGGGTGCGTGCCTGCCCTGGCCTGCGCAGTGCAGTATGCGTGTCACGCCACGGGACTCGACGGCTTGCACGAAACCGTGTTCGTCACCCCACGTCCACGGATTGATCACGGTAAGATTCGCCATAAATCCTCTCTCGTTAACATTCCAGTCATTCGGTACTGACCCCTTCAAAATCATTGGCCAGGATGCTGTTCCGACTCCTCGCGGAGGCGACCTGTCGCGTACGACGCAATGCAAAGGCTGGGGCGTGGACTATGGATCATCGAGATTGTTGCCGATGTGAAGGGCTTGTTGCTCAAGGTCGACATCGTGCGGGCGCGGGCAGGTGGTCTTGGCCAAGGGGTCGAACTGGAAATCGTACTGGCGCTCGATCCGCAATTCCCATTGCCGCCCCTTTGCCGTGCGCTTGGCGCAATGCATCACCGCTATCCCACGGTTGCCTTGCGGATTCTGTCGACTCCGCTCGGCGCTTCGATCGATGCGCTGCTGGAAGGCCGATGCGACCTGGCGATCTCAGGTATTGATCTGGTTCATCCCGCGGTCGAACTTGAGTCCCTGCTTGCCGTAAGACGCGCTGCGGTAGCGTCGGCCTGTCATCCGCTGGCGAGGTTGGAGGAACAGCAACTCGATGGGGCAACGCTCTCTGATCACGTACAAATTGTCGTCGAAGACAGTTCCGAACGAACCCGGGACCGTGACTTCGGAGTGGTTTCAACGTTGAGATGGCGCGTTGCAGATAATCTCACCAAGCACACGCTGATAGTGGCAGGGATGGGATGGGGAAGCTTGCCACTCTGGATGATAGACCGCGAGCTTCAAGCGGGAGTACTCGTGCGTCTGCCCGTCGCGGCCTTTTGCGAGGGGGGAAACTGTGGTTCAAACCTACTTGGCGCGTCGAGCCGACAGGCCGCTAGGTCCGGCCGCGTCGGCCTTCAGGCAAGAGTTGCGAGCAGAACTCGCAGGCCGCTAGCAATCGCTGCGCAAGGAGCGAGTGCGCATTTCGCAAAGACGGGGTCGATCAGCGCGCGCAATTTCGCAGAAGGCGGCTGTGCCTTCGTTCGGCCTCGGAGCACGCGGAGGTGGCTGACTACTAAACGCGAAAGGTGACGAGGCAAAGGTGCGATTACCCCCTCTCCGACAACGCGCCCGTTGAGGCCTAACGCTTAGTAGACCCTTTGTCGGGCTGATAGCGCCGAGTATTCGGGTAGTCGGTTGCGCCGTCAACTTTCGTAAATGATTGCAGAATCAGGGGCTTGGTGAGTCGGATCGTTCTTGAGTGGCTGAGATGCGACCTGCATGTCGTGCTGGCTGCGGTGATATCTGTTGGCGCCGCCGAAACGCGGTGGTAAACGACGGGCTGCGGCCGACCACAGGCTGGGTTGGTCCATCGGTCCGGCAACCGGATGGCTGGGACTCAATGCCGATCAGGTGCGGCATTGCCGGTTTGACCGGTTCGAATGCCGGTTGCCCGGGAAACGCAGCGCGGCATTGCGCCGCGCTGCGTCGTGTCGATCATTGCAGCTGCAGCATCACCACGGACTTGGCCGGCAGGTCGACGGTGAGTTGTCCGCCATCCACCCGTGCGCCGTCGAAGTCGGCGGGCTTGACCGTTTCGGGTTGGTCGAAGGTGTTGTGCGAATCGATCGCCGGGGCGGTCAGGATGCGGCCGGAGACGCGGGTGGCGTCGTGGCCCTGCAGCCGGACCGAAACGGCCGCGCCGCGGTTCGCGTCGAGGTTGGTCAGGGCGACGTAGACGTGGCCGTCCTTGCCGCGGACGGCCGAGCCGTGCACTGCGGGCACGGAGTGGTCGGCGTGCTCGTAGTTCGGCGCCTGGATCTCCAGGGGCAGGTGGGTGGCGTCCTGGAAGGGGCGGTACAGGTCGAAGGCGTGGTAGGTGGGGGTGAGCAGCATCCGGTCCTCATCGGTGAGGAT
This sequence comes from Luteimonas salinilitoris, assembly GCF_041300785.1. Taxonomy (NCBI): domain Bacteria; kingdom Pseudomonadati; phylum Pseudomonadota; class Gammaproteobacteria; order Lysobacterales; family Lysobacteraceae; genus Luteimonas; species Luteimonas salinilitoris. The sequence goes on along the minus strand of NZ_JBFWIB010000003.1, from coordinate 88,295 downwards.
CATGGCCTGCAGCACGTTGACCATCTGCGCGATGTTGGCCATCTTCACCCGTTCGGCGTGCCGGCTGAAGATGTCGATCGTCAGCGAGGTGACCAGCGCGTCGCGCAGGGTGTTCTGCTGGTGCAGGAAGCCGGGATTCACCCCGGGCAGGCCGGCGTACCAGGTGCCCCATTCGTCGACGTACATCGCGACCTTCTTCTCAGGGTCGTACTTGTCCATGATCGCGCTGTGGCGGGTGATCAATTCGTCCATGTGCAGGGCGCGCGACAGGGTCTCGATCCACGCGTCCTCCTCGAACTCGAACGAGGAGCCGCGCGGCGGCCAGTCGCCGACGACGGTGTAGTAGTGCACCGACAGCGCGTCCATGTGGTCGCCGGCTTCGCGCATCATCACTTCGGTCCAGTTGTACTCGTCGGAGTTGGCGCCGGCGGCGACCTTCACCAGTTCCTGGTCGTGCGGCGCCTTGACGAAGGTCTGGTAGCGGCGGTGCAGGTCGGCGGCGTACTCGGGGCGCATGTTGCCGCCGCAGCCCCACAGCTCGTTGCCGACGCCGAAGAACGGCAGCTTCCACGGCTGCTCGCGGCCGTTGGCGCGGCGTTCCTCGGCCAGCGTGGACTTGGTGTCGGAGGTGATGTACTCGACCCAGGCCGCCATTTCCTCCGGGGTGCCGTTGCCGACGTTGCCGGAGACGTAGGCGTCGGTGCCGATCAGTTCGGCGAAGTCCATGAACTCGTGGGTGCCGAAGCTGTTCGGTTCCTCGACGCCGCCCCAGTGGGTGTTGACGCGTACCGGGCGCTGGTCGCGCGGGCCGATGCCTTCGCGCCAGTGGTACTCGTCGGCGAAGCAGCCGCCGGGCCAGCGCACCACCGGCACCTCGAGCTTGCGCAGCGCTTCGACCACGTCGTTGCGGTAGCCGCGGGTGTTGGGGATCGGCGAGTCCTCGCCGACCCAGATGCCGCCGTAGATGCCGGAGCCGAGGTGCTCGGCGAACTGGCCAAAGATGTGGCGGCTGACCATCTCGCCGGGCGCGTCGGCGCGGAGGGTGGCGCGGACTTCGGCGGCATCGGCGGACTGGGCGGCCGCGGGGGACGCGGCCAGGGCGGCGGCCAAGGGGAGGGCGTGGAGCAGGTGCTTCAACGACATCGGGGAATCTCCTTGTTGCGAGTGCGGCGGTGTGGTGCTGGGCAGCTTCTGTAACGTTCGTCGTCCCGGTGCAGGCTGAAGTGATTTTCAACGGCGGAGCTGGTCAAGCGGGTTATGGCAGCCGGAGGCTGATCATCCATCCTGGGCCTGGATGACCAGCCTGCGGCTGTTGTAAAGCTCCTCCGGTTTGCGCCGGGATGACGAGCAAAGGCACATTCGGGCGAGATCGGTAGGTCGTGCACTGGGTGCCGGGTCGGGTCCCGGTGCCTGCGGTTGCAGGCGGAAGCGTAGAAGAGCGAGATCGTGCGTTCGGGGGAACCGACGTCGCGCGGGTACAGGCACTCGTCGCCGAAATAATTTTTGGTCGCCTTGCCGAGCAGATTGGTGGCCTTCAGCGACAGCGTCATGCGCGGGTTGACGTCGTAGTTGAGCTGGAAGTCCAGGCTCTCCACCGGCGCGACGTAGATCGCCGACGGCTGTGCGCCGGTCTCGCTGAAGCTGGTCGCGTAGTCGTCGCGCCAGTTGTAGGCCAGCCGCGCCGAGATTGGGTCGCGCTGGTAGGCGGAGCAGGCGGCGTCGGGATCGTCGCCGTCCGGGCAGCTGGTCCTGGGACCGTCCGGCGGGGCGGGCTGCTGTGCGAACGCGGTGGTCGCGATAGTCTGGGCCAACGCAACGCCAGCGCCAGGGCGGCGGGCAGCGCGGATCTGATCAGGCGACGTGAGCGCCCGCCGTCGTGCACGATTCTCATCGTGATTCACCCCTCCCGGTTTTGTTCTCAGGCGTTGAAGCCGGAAGGGGCATTCCCGATGCGGTCCTCGACCGCGGATCCCTTCGCCTTCTTGTATTTATGGCGCCACACCCGCCTTGATGGTGTGGCTTCGGCCCGAGAATAGTGGAGGTTCCCGATAACCTACTAATGAATTAAACGAGCATATCGATATTTGAATTCGTATCGATTAGCCGGATGCCGGTCACGTTGCGGGGTTCCGCAGCCGACCCGGTTGCGAACGATCCGATCATCGCGACCAGGCATGCCGGTTTTGATATCGCCGGGGATGATGGAGTGCCTGATACCTTATCCATGAACCAGGCGAGCATGGCGTCTTCCTGCTGCCTGCGACCTGCAGCGGCCGACGGGACCGGCGTCCGTTGCCGGTGACTCGTGACGTTCGCAACCGGAGGAAAAGGTGCATGGCTGCACGACAACGCGTCTTCGACCGTCTCGACGACGGCACCCCGGTCCATGCGGTCACGCTCGGCGACGACGAGGGGCTGCGTGCGGAGGTGCTGGCGTTCGGCGGGATCCTGCACAGCCTGAGCCTGCCGACTGCGAAGGGCAGGATCGACCTGGTGCTGAGGCTTCCCGATCTCCAGGCATACCTGCGGGACAGCGCCTACCTGGGCGTGATCGCCGGCCGCTTCGCCAACCGCATCGCCGGTGCGCGCTTCGCGCATGACGGCCGGGTGCACCGGCTCGACGCGAACGCAGGTGATCATCACCTGCATGGCGGCAGCTGCGGTTTCGGTCGGCGCCTGTGGCGGATTCTCGACCACGACCGCAGGCGGCTGCGCCTCGGCTACCGTTCGCCGGCCGGCGAGGCGGGCTATCCCGGCACCCTCGAGGTCGAGGCGACCTACAGCATCGGCGACAGCACGCTGGAACTGCTGCTCGAGGCGCGCACCGATGCCCCGACGCCGGTCAACCTGACCGGCCACGCCTACTTCAACCTGGCCGGCGACCCGGCCGTGCCGGCGGACGCGCAAGTCCTGAGCGTGGCGGCCGACCGCTACCTGCCGGTCGCCGACGGCGCGTTGATCCCGACCGGCGAGATCGCACCGGTTGCCGGTACGCCGTTCGACTTCCGCCGCTCGCGCCCGATCGCCGGCGCCGCTGCGCATCCGCAGCTCGCCCATGCCGGCGGCTACGACCACTGCCTGGTGATGACCGAAGGGCAGCGCTGCCGGGCGCGGCTGGCCTCGCCGCACAGCGGCGTGGCGCTCGACCTCGACAGTCCGATGCCGGCGCTGCAGCTGTACGAAGGGCAGGGCCTGGACCGCCAGCATCCCGGACTCGGCCGCGGCATCTGCCTGGAGCCGCAGGGCTATCCGAACGCGCCGAACGAGCCGGGCTTTCCCGGCGCCATCCTCGAGCCCGGGCAGGTGTACTCGCACCTGATCCGCTATCGGCTATCGACGGACAGCTGACGGGGGCGGGAACGTGCGCGGCCGCGCGGGCCCGGCGCGGGAGGCTCACGCCCTGCCGAGCACGAGTTCCAGCACGAACTTGCTGCCGAAGAACGCCAGCACCAGCAGCGCCATCGCCGCCAGCGTCCAGCCGACCGCGCGGGCGCCGCGCCAGCCGTAGCGCCAGCGGCCGACCAGCAGCGCGCCGAAGGCGAGCCATGACAGCACGCTGAGCACGGTCTTGTGCATCAGGTGCTGGGCGAAGAAATCGTGCACGAACAGCACGCCGGTGAGCAGGGTGGCGGTCAGCAGCACGAAGCCGACCGCGATGCTGCGGAACAGCAGCGATTCGAGTTCGGTCAGCGGCGGCAGCGCGCGCAGCCAGCGATGGAACTCGCGTCGGCGCAAGGCGCGCTCCTGCGCCCACAGCAGCAGCGCCAGCAGCGCCGCGATGGCGAGCGTCGCGTAGGCCAGCAGCGCCAGCCAGGCATGCAGTTGCAGGCGCCAGTCGAGGCCTTCGGCACTGCGGTGGCCGGTGCCGGCATAGGCCGCCAGCGATGCCGCGGCAAGCGGGAAGACGATCACGCCCAGCGCCGCCATGCGGCCGCGGGTGCCGTAGAGCAGGGTGAGGCCGGCCATGCCCAGGCCGACCAGCGACAGCGCGGCGAAGAAGTGCAGGTCGGCTCCGCCGACATCGCGCCACGCCAGCAGGTGGAAGCCGGCATGCGCCAGCACGGCGACGAATGCGGGGATCGCCCAGACCGCGGTGCCGGGCCGCTCGTCGCGCACGACCTTCCGTACCAGCAGGGCGGCGGCGGCGACGTAGAGCAGGGCGGCGATGAGAACGATTGTCATCGCGGAAGTGTCGCACATGCCGTGTCCGCACACACGGGGGTATTACGCATGCCTACGGAGGACGTCGGTCGGGCGGTATAATTCGCGGCCGTCCACACCCCGCGTTTCCCCCATGTTCGAATCCCTGACCCAGCGCCTGTCCGGCACCATGGAACGCCTGCGCGGCCGCGGCCGCCTGAGCGAGGAGAACATCCGCGAGGCGACCCGCGAGGTGCGCATCGCGCTGCTCGAGGCCGACGTGGCGCTGCCGGTGGTGCAGGCCCTGATCGAGCGGATCAAGGTGCGCGCGGTCGGCCAGGAGGTACTGAAGTCGCTCACCCCGGGCCAGGCGCTGATCAGGATCGTCCGTGACGAGCTGACCACGGTGATGGGCGCGTCCGCCAGCGAGCTCGACTTCAACGTGCCGGCGCCGGCGGTGATCCTGATGGCCGGCCTGCAGGGCGCCGGCAAGACCACCACCGTCGGCAAGCTGGCCAAGCACCTGAAGGACCGACGCAAGAAGAAGGTGATGGTGGTCAGCGCCGACGTCTACCGCCCGGCCGCGATCGAGCAGCTGAAGACGCTGGCCGCGCAGGCCGGCGTGCAGTTCCATCCGTCCGACGCCGGACAGAAGCCGGAGGCGATCGTGCGCGCGGCGATCGACGACGCACGCAAGTCCTACGCCGACGTGCTGATCGTTGATACCGCCGGCCGTCTCGCCATCGACGAGGCGATGATGGCCGAGATCAAGGCGCTGCACGCCGCGGTCGATCCGGTCGAGACCCTGTTCGTGGTCGACGCCATGACCGGCCAGGATGCGGCCAACACCGCCAAGGCGTTCGCCGAGGCGCTGCCGCTGACCGGCGTGGTGCTGACCAAGACCGATGGCGACGCCCGCGGCGGCGCGGCGCTGTCGGTGCGCTACATCACCGGCCGGCCGATCAAGTTCATCGGCACCGGCGAGAAGATCGACGGTCTCGACGTGTTCCATCCCGATCGCGTCGCCAGCCGCATCCTCGACATGGGCGACGTGCTCGGCCTGGTCGAACAGGTCGAGCAGCAGGTCGACAAGGACAAGGCCGCGAAGCTGGCGCAGAAGGTCGCCAAGGGCAAGAAGTTCGACCTCAACGACATGCGCGACCAGTTGGGCCAGATGCAGGACATGGGCGGCATCGCCGGCCTGATGGACAAGCTGCCGGGCATCGGCCAGGTGCCGGATCACCTCAAGCAGCAGGCCATCGGCAAGGAGGTACCGCGCATGGTCGCGATCATCGATTCGATGACGAAGAAGGAACGCCGCAACCCGGCCCTGCTCAACGGTTCGCGTCGCGCCCGCATCGCCAGGGGCTCGGGCACCACGCCCGCCGACGTCAACAAGCTGATGAAACAGTACCAGCAGATGGAAAAAATGATGGGCAAGATGGCCCGCGGCGGCATGAAGGGCATGATGCGCGGCCTGCAGGGCATGATGGGCGGCCGCGGCGGCATGCCGTTCCGCTGACACGCCGACGGCCGGCGCGATGACCTCGGCCTGGATCGACGGACGCCCGGCACCGGCCGAAGCGCTGCGCGCGCTGGCGCTGTCCAACTACGGGCATTTCAGCACGATGCAGGTGCGCGGCGGCGCGGTGCAGGGATTCGACCTGCACCTGCGGCGGCTGCGCGACGCGACGCGGGAACTGTTCGGCTGCGAGCTCGAACCGGAGCGGGTGCGAACGGGATGCCGGCATGCGCTGCAGGCGGCGGATGCCGCCGACTGCACGCTGCGGACGACCGTGTTCGCGCCCGGATACGACATCGCGTCGGGTGCGGCACCGGCGGAGCTGTGCGTCCTGATCGCGATCCTGCCGCCGTCGCGGCCTCCGGATGCCGCGCTCCGGGTGAAATCATTCCGCTACCGGCGCGCGGCCCCGCACATCAAGCACGTCGGCACGTTCCCGCTGTTCCACCACCGCCGGCTCGCGGCGCATGGCGGTTACGACGATGCGCTGTTCGTGGACGGGGACGGTCGCGTCCTGGAAGGCTCGGTCTGGAACATCGGCTTCCACGACGGCAGCAACGTGGTCTGGCCCGACGCGCCGGCCCTCCGGGGCGTCACCGAGCGCCTGCTGCAGGCGGGGCTTGCGGACGCCGGCGTGCCGCAGGTCGTACGGCCGGTCGCGTTGCGGGAACTGGACGGGTTCGTCGCGGCCTTCGCGGCCAATTCGCGCGGCGTGCAGGCGATCGCCGGCATCGATGCCGAACGCTATGCAGTGGAGCCGGCGTTCATGCGCATGCTCGCCGACGCGTTGTCCGGACGGCCCTGGCAGCCGATCTGAGCCTGCGGATCCGCGCCGCAACGGCAAAAGCCGTGAAGACGCGGCATGCGAACGGAGCGGCGCCGGTACGCCGGGGGCGACATCCTGGCGCGCTGTGAGCCAGGGCGCCGGCGGGGCAGGCGGGGCAGGCGGGGTTTCCCGCCGCGGTTCAATGGCTTACAATGCCCGGCTTACCTCGCCGTCCTGGCGACTGGGCAACACAGGAAACTCCCGAAATGGTCAAGATCCGCCTGACCCGTGGCGGCGCCAAGAAGCGTCCGTTCTACCACATCATCGTCACCGACTCGCGCAGCGCGCGCGACGGTCGCAACATCGAGCGCGTGGGCTATTACAACCCCGTCGCCGCCGGCGCCGAGCAGCGCGTGGTGCTCGATACCGCCCGCGTCGATCATTGGGTGGGGCAGGGCGCGCAGATGACCGACAAGGTCCGCAACCTGTACAGGGAAGCGGCGAAGTCGCAGCAGGACCAGGCTTCGGCCTGATCCGTGCCGGCCGCGCCCCGGGCGCGGCCCTCCGGTCATGAACGATCCAGGACGCCGCATCCTGCTGGGCAGGATCCACGGGGCCTTCGGCGTGCGCGGCGAACTCAAGCTGGAGTCCTTCGCCGATCCGCCCGAACGGATCTTCCGCTACCAGCCCTGGCTGCTGCGCGATGCGCAGGGCCGCGAGCGCGAGCTTTCCGGCGCGCACGGGCGCGAGACCGCCAAGGGCATCGTCGCCCGCTTCCCGGACGTCGACGACCGCGACGCCGCCGATGCCCTGCGCGGCGCCGAACTGTGGGTGCCGCGTTCGGTGCTGCCGCCGCCCGGCCCGGGCGAGTACTACTGGGTCGACCTGGAAGGCCTGCGCGTGGAAACCGTGGAGGGCGCGCCGCTCGGCCGCGTCGCCTACCTGTTCGAGACCGGTGCCAACGACGTGCTGGTGGCCCGCGACGACGCCCGCGAGCGCATGATTCCGTTCGTCACCCCGGACTACGTGCGCTCGGTCGATTTCGACGCCGGCGTGGTCGTGGTCGACTGGGACCCGGAATTCTAAGAGCTAGGAACGAGAAACGAGAAACGAGAGAGGGTCTGCGGGCCTCTGTGCGTTTCGGTAGTCTCGATTGTTCTGATCGCTCTCACTCGTTTCTCGTTCCTCTCCACTCGTTCCTCGCCCATGCGCATCGATATCGTCAGCCTGTTCCCGGAATTCGTCGCCGCCTGCGCGGGCTTCGGCGTGGTCGGGCGCGCGCAGGAGCGTGGACTGCTGTCGCTCCACGGCTGGAATCCGCGCGACTACGCCGAGGGCAACTACCGCCGGGTCGACGACCGTCCGTTCGGCGGCGGCCCCGGCATGGTGATGCTGATCGATCCGCTGCGTGCCGCCATTGCCGCGGCGCGCGCCGCCGATCCGGCGCCGGCGCGGGTCGTGTACCTGAGCCCGCAGGGGCGGCGCCTGAACCAGGCCAGGGTGCGGGAGCTGGCCGGCCGCGAGCGCATGTTGCTGCTCTGCGGCCGCTACGAAGGTGTCGACGAGCGCCTGGTCCGGGCCGAGGTCGACGAGGAGCTGTCGATCGGCGATTACGTGCTGTCCGGCGGCGAACTGGCGGCGGCGGTGGTGGTGGATGCGGTGGCCCGGCTGCAGGCCGGCGCCCTCAACGACGCCGAATCGGCGGCGCAGGACAGCTTCGAGGACGACGGGCTGCTGGATTGCCCGCACTACACCCGGCCGGTCAGCCATCCGCTGGGCGACGTGCCGGAGGTGCTGCTGTCCGGCAACCATGCCGAGATCTCCCGCTGGCGCCGGCAGCAGGCGCTGGGACGCACCTGGGAGCGGCGGCCGGACCTGCTCGACGAGCAGAACCTGTCCCCGGCCGACCGCGCGCTTTTGGCGGACTACCGGCGGGATCGGGATGGCCGGGGCTGAAGCGGCAGGTGGAAAGCCCGGATTTGTCCGGCCCGGGAGCCCAAACCCGGCCTCGCCCACTCGTTTCCCGTTCCTCTCCCCTCGTTCCTCGCTTCGAGGCTAAGCCCTAGCCACGCAAGGGAAATTGTCGTTACAATACGCGGCTTGCTGTTCCGCCCATGCCATGAGCGTGCGTCCACGTGCACCACGCCGACAACGACACCAACAGGCCAAGACCATGACCACCAAGCCATCCCTCAGCACCCTCCTGCAGGACTTCGAGAAAGAACAGGTCCAGCGCGCACTGCCGGACTTCGGCCCGGGCGACACCGTCGTCGTCAACGTCAAGGTCAAGGAAGGCAATCGCGAGCGCGTGCAGGCCTACGAAGGCGTGGTCATCGCCAAGAAGAACGCCGGCCTGAACTCCGCGTTCACCGTGCGCAAGATCTCGCACGGCTTCGGTGTCGAGCGCGTGTTCCAGAGTCACAGTGCCGCGATCGAGTCGGTCGAGGTCAAGCGCCGCGGTGCGGTGCGCGCCGGCAAGCTGTACTACCTGCGCGACCTGCGGGGCAAGAAGGCGCGCATCAGGGAAGACCTGTCGATCCAGGCCAAGGCCAAGAACGCCAAGGCCAGCGCCGACAAGGCCGAAGCCGCTGCCGCTGCCGCCGAAACGGCCGCCCCCGCCGCCGAGTAGGCTGGCGACGACCGGCTTCACGCACGGCCACCGCGAGGTGGCCGTTTGCGTTTGCGGGAACGGTTCGTCCGTCGCCGTCCGGCGCTGGCGGATCGATGGGACGCGACCGGACCATGCGGATCCCCGGCCAGGCCTAGAATGGACCGGTCACCCGCAAGAGGAGCACGACGATGTCGAAGTCCTTCTGTCTGCTGGCCGTCGCCGCCGCCTGCCTGGGCTTGGGCGGATGCGCGACGCCGGCGCGTCCCGGTGACACCGAGGTGCGCAGCGCCGATCTGGCCGCGTGCAACACCGGCACGGCGATCGAGGCGGCGCGATGGTCGCCGTCCTCGAGCGGCCAGCCGATCGATCCACGTTGCCGCCCGAACGATCACGTGGAGTTGTGGAATCCGGAACGCGGGCGGGACAGCGAGGTCCCTGATTTCAGCGGCAGGTCCGGCGAGGGCGAGGAGTGAAAAACGAGGAGCGGACGGCGGTGACGCGCACATGGCTGCGGCCGCTTTCGCGCGCGTGGCCGGCGCGCTTGCAACCAGCGCCGGCGCACGCGGCCGGTTCGACGGCGTGATCGGGAATTCGCGCTCCGGACCATGCGCGCCGGCAGATCCATCCATCTCGTGACGACGCCATGACCGATGCTCCCGACAACGTACGCCTCGATCTCTGGTTGTGGGCCGCGCGTTTCTTCAAGACCCGCAGCCTGGCGAAACAGGCGGTGGAAAGCGGAAAGGTGGACGTCGGCGGACAGCGGGCCAAGCCCGCGCGCGGCGTGCGCGCCGGCGACCTGTTGCGGATCGTGCGCGGCGAGGAAACGTTCGAGATCGAGGTGCTGCGCCTGTCCACCAGCCGCGGACCGGCGAAGGTGGCGCAGACCCTGTACCGGGAATCCGAGGACTCGCGCAAGGCGCGCGAGACGCGGCTGGCGGACCTGCGTGCGGCGCGCGCGGGTTATCACCCGCCGGAAGGCAAGCCGGACAAGCGTGCGCGCCGGCTGATCCGTGCGCTGGGCGATATCGACGCCTCGTAGAGCGCCGTAGAGCGCCGTAGAGCGGAGCTTGCTCCGCTGCTCTTGGCTCCGGAGCCTGCGCAGCCGAGCAAGCTCGGCTCTACGTGCTTGCGACCCAGGCCAAGGCTGCCCGGCGCAGGACCTTTCACGCCTGCCGCCCGGGATCACGCCAGGTCGAAGCGATCCAGGTTCATCACCTTGTTCCAGGCCGCCACGAACGCGTGGACGAACTTCTCCTGCGCGTCCGAGCTTGCATAGACTTCAGCCAGGGCACGGAGCTGGGAGTTCGAGCCGAAGACGAGATCGACGCGGGTGCCGGTCCACTTGAGTTCGCCGGTCTTGCGGTCGCGCCCTTCGAACGCGTCCGCCTCGTCCGACACCGGCTTCCACTGCGTGCCCATGTCGAGCAGGGAGGTGAAGAAGTCGTTGCTCAGCGCGCCCGGCCTGTCGGTGAACACGCCGTGCCGGGTCTGGCCGACGTTGGCGCCGAGCACGCGCAAGCCGCCGACGAGGACCGTCAGCTCGGGCGCGGTCAGCGTCAGCAGCTGCGCCTTGTCGATCAGCAGCGCTTCGGCCGGCACGCTGTACCTGCCCTTGAGGTAGTTGCGGAAGCCGTCGGCGACCGGTTCGAGCACGGCGGAAGCGTCCACGTCGGTCTGTTCCTGCGCGGCGTCCATGCGGCCCGGCGAGAACGGAACCGTGACATCGACGCCGGCATCCTTCGCCGCCTGCTCGACGCCGGCGCAACCGGCCAGCACGATCAGGTCGGCGAGCGAGACCCGCTTGCCGCCGGATGCGGCGCCGTTGAATTCAGCCTGGATGCCCTCCAGGGTCTTCAGCACGTTCGCCAGCTGCGCGGGCTGGTTGACCTCCCAGTCCTTCTGCGGGGCCAGGCGGATGCGCGCACCGTTGGCGCCGCCACGCTTGTCGCTGCCGCGGAAGGTGGAGGCCGAGGCCCATGCGGTCGACACCAGTTCGGACACCGATAGGTTTGATGCCAGCACCTTGGCCTTGAGCGCGGCGATGTCGTTGTCGTCGATCAAGGGATGGTCGACAGCGGGGATCGGATCCTGCCAGAGGAACGCTTCGGCGGGCACTTCCGGGCCGAGGTAGCGGGCGCGCGGCCCCATGTCGCGGTGGGTCAGCTTGAACCACGCCTTGGCGAAGGCGTCGGCGAACTGCTCGGGGTTCTCCAGGAAGCGCCGGGAGATCTTCTCGTAGACCGGGTCGAGGCGCAGCGACAGGTCGGTGGTCAGCATGGTCGGCCGGCGTTTCTTCGACGGGTCGTGCGCGTCGGGAATGACGGCGTCCGCGCCCTTGGCGACCCACTGGTGCGCGCCGGCGGGACTCTTCTCCAACTCCCATTCGAACCCGAACAGGTTCTCGAAGAAGTTGTGGCTCCACTGCGTGGGGGTGGTGGTCCAGGTGACCTCCAGGCCGCTGGTGATGGTATCGGCGCCCTTGCCGCTGCCGAAGCCGTTGCGCCAGCCGAAGCCCTGGGCGTCGAGACCCGCCGCTTCCGGCTCGGCCGCCACGTGCGAGGCCGGGCCGGCGCCGTGGGTCTTGCCGAAGCTGTGGCCGCCGGCGATCAGGGCGACGGTCTCCTCGTCGTTCATCGCCATGCGGCCGAAGGTGTCGCGGATGTCGCCGGCCGCGGCGAGCGGGTCGGGATTGCCGTCGGGACCTTCCGGATTGACGTAGATCAGGCCCATCTGCACGGCGGCCAGCGGGTTCTCCAGCTTGCGCGTGTGCACGTCGCCGTCGGCGTCGTCCTCCGACACCAGCACGCCGCCCGCCTTCTCCACGCCTTCCGAGCCGTGCGCGTAACGCTCGTCGCCTCCCAGCCAGGTGGTCTCGCGGCCCCAATACACGTCCTGGTCCGGCTCCCAGGTGTCGGGGCGGCCGCCGGCGAAACCGAGGGTCCTGAAGCCCATCGACTCCAGGGCGACGTTGCCGGCGAGGATCATCAGGTCGGCCCAGGAGATCTCGCGGCCGTACTTCTGCTTGATCGGCCACAGCAGGCGGCGCGCCTTGTCCAGGCTGACGTTGTCCGGCCAGCTGTTGAGCGGTGCGAAGCGCTGCTGGCCCCGGCCGCCGCCGCCGCGGCCGTCGCCGATGCGGTAGGTGCCGGTGCTGTGCCAGGCCATCCGGATCATCAGGCCGCCATAGTGGCCGAAGTCCGCGGGCCACCAGTCCTGCGAATCGGTCATCAGTGCGCGGAGGTCCTGCTTCAGGGCGTCGTAGTCCAGGCGCTTGAACGCCTCGGCGTAGTCGAAGCCCTCGCCCATCGGGTCGGACTTGGAGGAGTGCTGGTGGAGGAGGTCGATCGGCAACCGGTTCGGCCACCAGTCCCGGTTCGACGTGCCGCCGCCGGCCGTGTGCTTGAAGGGGCATTTGCCGGCGATGGTCGCCTGCGCCGGATCGATCTGCTTCGGGGGATCTTTGATCACGGTGCTCATGGCGGGCTCCAGGGAGAAATGAACGGTCAGCCAACGCTACTGCCGGAGCGTGAAAATATGAAGTCGATTGATGCGAACGGATCGATAGTCAAAGGCTATCCGCGCCCGGCACCGACAGCGAGAGGTCGTCATCGTGGCGCGCGCCGGCATGACGTGCGCGCGACGGACCGACGAATCGCCGCCCCCCACGCCGTATCCCATCGACCTTCAGCGCTTGCTGCCCAGCAGTCCGCCGCCGATCTTGAGCAGGTCGCCGAGTCCGAGTTCGCCGTCGCCGTCCTGGTCCAGCACCGCTCCGAGCAGGTCCGCGGCACCGCCCTGGCGTGCGACCTGCCGTTGCTCCTGGCCCAGGATCGCGCCGAGCCCCTCCGGGGTCGCCGGCGCCGGGCTGGCGTCGCCGCCCTGGCCCTGCTGGAACGTCTGTTTGGCCAGGAACGCCAGCACGATCGGCGCGAGGATCTTCAACAGCTGCCCGGCGCGGTCGCCGCCGAGGCCGGTGGCCTGGCCGAGCCCGGCCTCGGCGCGCTGCTGCCTGCCGCCGAAGACATGGCCGAGAATGCCGGCGCCGTCGGCCTGCGGCGAGGAGGCGCCGCCGAGCACCGCGCCGAGCACGCTGCCGATGTCGCCGCCGGCGTGGTTCTTCTGCAGCGCGCCGAACAGCGCTTCCGCGCCCTGCGGCTGGCTGGCGTTGCGGCCCAGCGCCCCCATCAGCAGCGGCAGGGCGGTGCCGACCGCGCCCGCGGCCTGTGCCTGGCCGACGCCGAGTTGCTGCGCGATCTGCTGCAGCGGCGCGCCGTCGAGCTGGCTGAGGAGTTGGTCGGTCAGGGAGTCGGTCATGACGGCGGGTCCTTGTCTGCAGTGGAGCGCGTTGTTGCGCACGGCTACTGTAGCGCCTCTCCGCGCATCCGTTCGCGGCCCACCGCCCCGCAGACCCGTAGAGCGGAGCTTGCTCCGCTATCCGTTTCCGAAGCCGACGTCGTAGAGCCGAGCTTGCTCGGCTGCGCTGGCTCCGGAGCCGACGTCGTAGAGCCGAGCTTGCTCGGCTGCGCGGGCTCCGGAGCCGGGAGCAGCGGAGCAAGCTCCGCTCTACGAGAACGGTGGACGGCAAACGTCGGCCGCGTCAGGTCAGGGATTTCAGGCGGTACAGCGCTTCCAGCGCCTGCTTCGGTGTCAGTTCGTCGGGATCCAGCGCGGCCAGCGCTTCCAGCGCCGCGGACGACGGTGCGAACAGGCCGATCTGTTGCGGGCCGTCCAGCGCCTGCGGCCGCATCGCGGCGGCCTGGGTTTCGTGGCCGCGCTGCTCCAGTTCGGCCAGGCGGCCGCGGGCGTCGCCGACGACCGATTTCGGCAGCCCCGCCAGCGCGGCGACCTGCAGGCCGAAGCTGCGGTCTGCGGGTCCTTCCTTGACCGCATGCATGAACACCAGCGAGTCCCCGTGCTCGACCGCGTCGAGGTGCACGTTGGCCACGCCGCTGCCTGGCGCGGCGAGCGCGGTGAGTTCGAAGTAGTGGGTGGCGAACAGGGTGTAGCTGCGGTTCGCGCTCGCCAGGTGCCGCGCGCAGGCCTCGGCCAGCGCCAGGCCGTCGTAGGTCGAGGTGCCGCGGCCGATCTCGTCCATCAGCACCAGCGACTGGTCGGTGGCGTGGTGCAGGATGTAGCTGGTCTCGCTCATCTCGACCATGAAGGTCGACTGGCCGCGGGCGAGGTCGTCGCCCGCACCGATCCGCGTCAGGATGCGGTCGATCGGACCGATCGCCGCGCGCGCCGCCGGGACGAAGCTGCCGATGTGCGCCAGCAGCACGATCAGCGCGTTCTGCCGCATGTAGGTGCTCTTGCCACCCATGTTCGGGCCGGTGATCACCAGCATGCGGCGGTCGTCGTCGAGGATCAGGTCGTTGGGTTCGAACGGCTCGTCGCGCACCGCCTCCACCACCGGGTGGCGTCCGCGCTCGATGCGCAGGCCGGGCTCGGCGGTCAGCTGCGGCCGCGACCAGTCCAGCGCCTGCGCGCGTTCGGCGAAGGCGACCAGCACATCGAGTTCGCTCAGCGCCGCGGCACACTGCTTCAGCGCGTCGAGCCGTGCGTTGAGGGCGTCGAGCAGCTGTTCGTACAGCAGCCGTTCGCGCGCCAGTGCGCGCTCGCGCGCCGACAGCACCTTGTCCTCGAACTGTTTCAGTTCCTCGGTGATGTAGCGTTCGGCATTGGTCAGCGTCTGGCGGCGGGTATAGTGCGTCGGCGCCCTGCCGGCCTGCGCCTTGCTGATCTCGATGTAGTAGCCGTGGACGCGGTTGTAGCCGAGCTTCAGGGTCGGGATGCCGCTGGCCGCGCGCTCGCGCGCCTCCAGGTCGACCAGGAACTGGTCGGCGTTGCCGCTGAGCGCGCGCAGCTCGTCCAGTTCGACGTCATGGCCGGCGGCGAAGACGCCGCCGTCGCGGGCCAGCACCGGCGGATGCTCGACCAGCGCAGTCGCCAGCAAGTGCGCTTCGGCGGCGTGCTCGCCCAGGCTTTCGGCCAGGACCTGCAGGCGCGGCGAATCGAGCGGCGCCAGCAATGAACGCAGTTCCGGCAGCATCGCCAGGCCGTCGCGCAGGGTGGACAGGTCGCGCGGCCGCGCCGAGCGCAGGGCGATGCGCGAGAGGATGCGCTCGAGGTCGCCCAGGGCGCGGAAACGTTCACGCAGGTCGTCGTCGGCGCGGTTGTCGATCAGCGTGGCGACGGCATGATGGCGCTCGCCGAGCACACCGCGGTCGCGCAGCGGCCGGTGCAGCCAGCGCCGCAGCAGGCGTCCGGCCATCGGCGTGACCGTGCTGTCGAGCACGCCGAGCAGGGTATGGCGGTGCTCGCCGTCGACGCGGGTGTCGAGCTCGAGATGGCGGCGGGTGGCGGCGTTCATCGCGATCGCGCCGTCGCCGGTCTCGACCGCGATCGCGGTCAGGTGCGGCAGGCGCTGCTTCTGCGTCTCCTCGACGTAGCCGAGCAGGGCGCCGGCGGCGGCGATGGCGCGCGGCC
Organism: Luteimonas salinilitoris; assembly: GCF_041300785.1. Taxonomy (NCBI): domain Bacteria; kingdom Pseudomonadati; phylum Pseudomonadota; class Gammaproteobacteria; order Lysobacterales; family Lysobacteraceae; genus Luteimonas; species Luteimonas salinilitoris. The sequence goes on along the minus strand of NZ_JBFWIB010000003.1, from coordinate 72,767 downwards.
GGTCCTCCAGGCCGAAACCGGTCAGGTCGTGCAGCCCGAAGAACTGCAGCAGCTGGCGGCGGCCGCTGTCGGCGTCGAACAGCCACGGCGCGCGCCGGCGCACGCCCTTGCGCGCGGCCAGGAACGACGGCCAGCCTTCTTCGTCGGGCAACAGCAGTTCGGCCGGATCCAGGCGCGAGAGTTCGGCCTCGAGCTGGTCGTCGTTGGCGACCTCGTTGACCAGGAAACGGCCGCCGGCCAGGTCGGCCCAGGCCAGGCCGTAGCCCCGGCCTTTGGACGACGTGCCGGACCGCGCCAGCGCCAGCAGCAGGGTGTCGCGGCGTTCGTCCAGCAACGCCTCGTCGGTCACCGTGCCGGGGGTGACGATGCGCACCACCTTGCGCTCGACCAGGCCCTTGCTGGCGGCCGGGTCGCCGATCTGCTCGCAGATCGCCACCGACTCGCCCAGCGCCACCAGCCGCGCCAGGTAGCCTTCCGCCGCGTGGTGCGGCACGCCTGCCATCGGGATCGGCTGCCCGCCCGAGGCGCCGCGCTGGGTCAGGGTGATGTCGAGCAGCCGCGCCGCCTTGCGCGCGTCGTCGTAGAACAGCTCGTAGAAGTCGCCCATGCGGAAGAACAGCAGCACGTCCGGGTGCTCCGCCTTGGCGGCGAAGAACTGGCGCATGAGTGGCGTCTGTTCGGGCGTCTGTACGGCGCTCTTGGGCATCTGCAGGGGGCGTCTCGGGGCGGCGGACATTGTAGCGGGCGCTCTCGGTGGGGAATCGGGTGCCCTCGCCGCGGCTTTCATCTGCGGCGCCAGCACGACCGCGCTGCCGGCACCCGGCCGTGGAGGGCATCGCAGGTGCGCACCGCGTATCCTGCGATGTGAGATGGCCGATTCCTGCTGCGGCAAGACGATCGAGGTCCGGGCCCTGGAGGCGCGGCAGAAGCGGGTGCTGATCACAGTGCTCGCGATCAACGCGGCGACCTTCCTGATGATGGTGACGGCGGCGATCCTGGCGCGCTCGTCGTCGCTGCTGTCGGGCGGGCTGGACAATCTCGGCGACGCGCTGACCTATGGGCTGAGCCTGGCGGTGGTCGGCGCGAGCCTCCGGGCGAAGGCGCGCGTGGCGGTGTTCAAGGGGCTGCTGATCCTGGCGGCGGCGGTCGCGGTCGGCGTGCAGATCGCCTGGCGCCTGGCGCATCCGGCGGTGCCGCTGTTCGAGGCCATGGGCGTGGCCGCGCTGCTCAACCTCGCCGCCAACGCGACGTGCCTGTGGCTGCTGTCGCCGTACCGGCACGGCGATGTCAACATGGCCTCGGTGTGGGAGTGCTCGCGCAACGATGTCTGGGAAGGCGTGGCGGTGTTCGCCGCCGCAGCGGGCGTGTGGCTGTTCGGCAGCGGCTGGCCGGACCTGGTGGTCGCCGGTGCCCTGCTGCTGCTGTTCCTGCGTTCGGCGTTGCGCGTGCTGGCTAGCGCCCGGCGCGAACTGGCCACCGTACGCGGCCAGGGCGGCACCTGATTGATTCCAGGCCGAGTTCGACTGCGGCGACATTGCGTCCGGATCACGGTATTTCCCCGCTTGCGGCCGCATCGCGGCGGGTTGCTCTCGTTACCTTGAAAGCCGAACGGCCGAGCCCGGTTCGAGGCCGCGCCTGCGACTTCATTCATATCTATAATTCCAGTATCATCGAAATATGAAGACCGATGCCGCCCTCGATGCCCTGTCCGCGCTGGCGCAGAAGTCGCGGTTGGCCGTGTTCCGCCGTCTGGTCGAGCTCGGCCCCGACGGGGCCACGCCCGGCGAACTTGCCGAGGGGGTCGGCATCGCCGCGACCACGCTGTCGTTCCACCTCAGGACCCTGGCGCAGGCCCGACTGATCGAGGCCGAGCAGAACGGCCGCAGCATCACCTACCGCGCCGATTTCGCGGCGATGCAGGGCCTGGTCGGCTATCTCACCGAGAACTGTTGCGGCGGCGACCCGGAGTTGTGCGCGCCGAGGCAGGAGCGGCGGTGACGATCGCGGGCCCGGGCGGCGAATCCCTTTTTGGCCAGCGGCGGGGACGACTCCCTGTGGGAGTGGCGGCGGCACGCCGCCGCCGGGAGGTCGCGATGCCTGCGGAGCATCCGATTCACGCGATGTCGCGACTTCCCGGCGGCGGCGTGCCGCCGCCACTCCCACAGGGAAGAACACCAGCTCTGCAATTCCCGCATTCCTGACCGGAGCTCCCGCGAATGACCCTCAAGATCGGCATCAACGGATTCGGCCGCATGGGCCGGCTGACCCTGCGCGCGGCGCTGGAGCGCGACGACCTCGCACAGGCGCTCGAGTTCGTGCGCATCAACGACCCGGCCGCCGACGCGGCGCAGTTCGCGCACCTGCTGGCGTTCGACTCGGTGCACGGCCGCTGGCACCGCGACGTGCGGCACGACGGCGACGCCCTGATCGTCGACGACCGCCGCATCCCGGTCGGCCGCAACCGCGAGATCGCCGACGGCGACTGGTCCGGCTGCGACGTGGTGATCGAGGCCTCCGGCAGGTTCAGGAAAAAGGCCGCGCTGCAGCCCTACCTCGACCAGGGCGTGGCGCGGGTGGTGGTGACCGCGCCGGTCAAGGAGGCCGGCGTGCTCGACACCGTGGTCGGGGTCAACGACCACCTGTTCGATCCGGTCGTGCACCGCATCGTCACCGCCGCCTCGTGCACCACCAACTGCCTGGCGCCGGTGGTCAAGGTCTTGCATGAAGGCCTCGGCATCCGCCACGGCAGCATCACCACCATCCACTCGCTGACCAACACCCAGACGATCGTCGATGCCGCGCACAAGGATCCGCGCCGCGCGCGCGCCTGCGGCAGCAGCCTGATCCCGACTTCCACCGGTTCGGCCACAGCGATCGCCGAGATCTTCCCGGAGCTGCGCGGGCGCCTGGACGGCATCGCCGTGCGGGTGCCGCTGACCAATGCCTCGCTGACCGACTGCGTATTCGAGGTGGCGCGCGCCACCACGGTGGAGGAGGTCAATGCGCTGTTCCGCGATGCCGCGGCGTCCGCGCCGCTGGCCGGAATCCTCGGCTACGAGGAGCGCCCGCTGGTGTCGATCGACTACCGCACCGATCCGCGCTCGTCGATCGTCGATGCGCTCTCGACGCGGGTGATCGACGGCACCCAGGTCAAGGTGTATGCCTGGTACGACAACGAATGGGGCTACGTGAATCGCACCGCCGAGCTGGCGCTCAAGGTGGGGCGGGCCGACGTGCCTGGCCCGGCGGCGGAATCCTGATCACCGGACCGTAGAGCCGAGCTTGCTCGGCTATGCAGGCTCCCGAGCCGAGAGCAGCGGAGCAAGCTCCGCTCTACGGGGTGCGGGCTCCGGGACCAAATCAGCGGAGCAATAGCCGCCGGCAAGCGATCCGCCCAAAAATATTTCCGGAGTTCGAATGATGCAGACGCAATCGCCATCGCTGCCCGGAACGCCGCCGCCCAACCTCCGCCAGTACGCACTGGTCACCGGCAACTACTGGGCCTTCACCCTGACCGACGGCGCGCTGCGCATGCTGGTGGTGCTGCATTTCCACCAGCTCGGCTACGAGCCGCTGCAGATCGCGCTGCTGTTCCTGTTCTACGAGATCTTCGGCGTGGTGACGAACCTGGTCGGCGGCTGGCTGGGCGCGCGCATCGGCTTGAACCGCACGATGAACATCGGCCTCGCCCTGCAGGTCGTCGCGCTGGCGGTGCTGGCGGTGCCGACCGCATGGCTGACGGTGCCGCTGGTGATGGCCACGCAGGCGCTGTCGGGCATCGCCAAGGACCTCAACAAGATGAGCGCCAAGAGCAGCGTCAAGCTGCTGGTCGCCGACGGCGCGCAGGGCACCCTGTACCGCTGGGTGGCGGCGCTGACCGGCTCCAAGAACGCGCTCAAGGGCGTCGGCTTCTTCCTCGGCGGCGGTCTGCTGACCTGGCTCGGCTTCCGCGGCTCGGTGCTGGCGATGGCGGCCGCGCTGGCGCTGGTGTGGATCGCCAGCCTGGCGCTGCTGCGGCGCGACCTGGGCCGGGCCAGGGCGGTGCCGAAGTTCCGCCAGGTGTTCTCCAAGAGCCGCGCGATCAACGTGCTGTCGGCGGCGCGGCTGTTCCTGTTCGGCGCGCGCGACGTCTGGTTCGTGGTGGCGCTGCCGGTGTTCCTGGCCAGCGTGCTGGACTGGGACCACTGGCAGGTCGGCGCCTTCCTCGCGACCTGGGTGATCGGCTACGGCATCGTGCAGGCGTCGGCGCCGCGCTTCACCGGGCGCGATCCGCGGCAGCTGCCGGGGCGTGGCGCCGCGTTCGGCTGGGCGGCGGCGCTGGCGGTGGTGCCGGCCGGGATCGCGCTGCTGCTGTCCGGCTGGCCGCCGCAGACGGTGCTGGTCGCGGGCCTGGCGCTGTTCGGCGTGCTGTTCGCAGTCAACTCGGCGCTGCACAGCTACCTGATCGTCAGCTACGCGCGCGAGGACGGCGTGTCGCTCGACGTCGGTTTCTACTACATGGCCAATGCCATGGGACGGCTGGTCGGCACGGTGCTGTCGGGCTGGGTGTACCAGGCGGCCGGGCTGGTTGCCTGCCTGTGGATATCGGCATTGTTCGTGACCGCGGCGGCGCTGATCGCGCTGGCGCTGCCGCCGCCTGCGCGCACGACGGGGCAGGGCGCATGAACCGGTCCGGCGGCCCGTAGGCGCTGCGATCCGACATCGCATGAGCTTCCGCCCCGCGGGGGAAGATGGGAACTGTTTTCAAATGCGAATTAGTCTCGATACAATATGGCACCTCTGACCTCAGCCGCGCGCATCGCCAGCCAGACAGGTCCTGATCTCCCCACCATGTCTGGATCGCCATGCCCGAGCCTGTCGCAACCGTTTCCGCCCGTCGCCATTGGCACATCCTTGCTTCCGTCGCGCCGCTGACGCTGGTGATCATTCCGGCGCTGCTGGTGGCCGGTCCTGCGCTGGCGGAGACCGCGGCTGCGGGTGAGGCCGCGTTGCAGGTCACCGATCTCGACCGGCTCGAGGTCAAGGCCACCCGCATCGACGACGCTGAGGGCGGCCGCGTCGGCACGAAGATGGACGTGCCGCTGCGCGAGACGCCGCAGTCGGTGAGCGTGGTGACCCGCGACCAGATGGAGCGCCGCGGTGCGCAGACGGTCGAGGAGGCGCTGCGCTACTCGGCCGGCACCAGCCTGCCGTACGGCTACGACCAGCGCTACGACTGGATCGACGTGCGCGGCTTCCAGACCGTGTACGACCTGTACCGCGACGGCCTGTCGCAGCAGGGCGCGACCTTCGCCGTTCCGCGCATCGACCCGTACGCATTCCAGCGCATCGAGGTGCTCAAGGGTCCGGCTGGGGTGATGTACGGCGCCGGTAGCCCGGGCGGCCTGATCAATCTGGTCAGCAAGCGCCCGGACCCGGACGCCGGCAACGAGATCGCCGCCTCCGTGGGCATGCACGACCGCCGCGAGCTGCGCACCGACCTCAACGGCGCACTCGGCGGCACGGACAGCGGCTGGCGCTACCGCCTGGTCGCCCTGTCCGGCGAGAGCGAGACCGAGGTGGACTACAACTTCACCGACAAGTGGCTGCTGATGCCGTCGCTGCGCTGGCAGGGCGAGCGCAGCACCCTCGACCTGCAGGCGACCTGGCAGAAGGTGCGCTCGCGCGAGGGCAATTCGGTGACGATCGCGCCTTATCTGCGCGGCCTGCTGGCGGAGCAGGGCGTCAGCGTCGACATTCCGCGCTCGCGCTTCATCGGTGAGCCGGACTTCGACCGCTTCGATCCCGAGTACCGCACCTTCGGCTGGAGTTTCGAGCACCGTTTCAACGACATGTTCACGCTGCGGCAGAACGCGCGCTACAACCGCACCGATCTCGAGTACCGCTCGCATTACCTGCTCGGCATCGATGCCGCCAATCCCCGGGAGGTGACCCGTGCCAACCTCGCGGTCGACGAGACCTCGAAGGGCGTGGTGGTCGATACCGCGTTGCAGGCGAAACTCGGCGACGGGCGAGTCCGGCACACCGTGCTGGCCGGCATCGACTACCGCAAGGTGGAGAACCACGAGAACAGCGGCTATGCCGGCTACGGCGATGGGCTGGTGCCGAATCTCGATGTGGTCGACCCGGTGTACGGACGGCCGACCGCAACGCCGGTCCAGTCCCTGACCGAAGTCACCGCCCGCCAGCTCGGCTTCTACCTGCAGGATCACATCCGCTTCGACGAGCGCTGGGTGTTGTTGCTGGGCGGGCGCTACGACTTCGCGAAGACCGACTCGGCCAGTGCGTTCGGCGGCTCCGGCTTCGACGACGAAGCCTTCTCCGGCCGCGCCGGCCTGGTCTACATGGGCGAGGGCGGGTTCGCGCCGTACATCGGCTGGAGCGAGAGCTTCCAGCCGGTCAACAGCAGCGACCCGGTCAGCGGCCGCGCCTTCGAGCCGGAGACCGGTCGCCAGTTCGAGATCGGTGCACGCTGGCAGCCGGTCGGCGCCGACGTGCTGCTCAGCGCGGCGGTGTTCGACCTGCGCAAGCAGAACATGGTGATCGGCGATCCGGACAATCCGGCCGTGCGCAGCCAGGTGGGCGAGGTGCGCTCGCGCGGCTTCGAGGCCGAGGCCAACACCATGATCGCGCCGGACACGCGCCTGGTGCTGGCGGCCACGCTGCTCGACACCGACACCCTGCGGGGCGACGCCGCGCAGCCGACCGGCGCGCCGCTGCCGCGGATCCCGGAGTACTCCCTGGCCACCTACCTCGACTACACCTTTTCCGGCGGCGCGCTGGACGGGTTGAACATCGGTGCCGGCGTGCGCCATGTCGGCGAGTCGACCATCGCCACCACCGCTTCGCTGACCACCGGCGAGCGGCTCGACGTCGATACCCCGTCCTACACGGTGTTCGACGCCGCGATCCACTACCCGTGGCAGGCGTGGACGTTCTCGCTGACCGGCAGCAACCTGGCCGACCGCGAATACGACATCGGCTGCACCGAGCTCAGTTGCTACCGCGGCTATGGGCGCCGCGTCGACTTCACCGTGCGCTACCGCTGGTGAGCGTCGCCGAGCCCGCCATGCCCGCCGACATGCCAGCGAAGCCCGCCCGCCGCAAGCGCAATGGCGTTCCCGCATGGACCGCCGTGTCGCGCATCCTGGCGGCGCTGTTCGCCGGCTACTGGACGGCCTGGGGTGCGACCGCGTTCCTGACCCTGGCACTGCCGTTCGACCGTCCCGGCCGCGTCACCGCCGCCAGCCTACTGTGCTTCGCGGTGTGGACGACGGCGGCGCTGTACGCATTCGCGGCCAAGAGCACCTGGCGCGCCTGGTGCGTCCTGCTGCTCGCCGGCGCCGCCCTGTACGCGCCAGCGTTGCTGTTCCCGGATTTCACCGCACGGCCATGACGACCCATATGCACAGGAGCCCGAAAAGCCCACCTGATAGCCTCCCTGAGTCAAGGGGGCGGCATCGGTGCGCAGCACCGATGCGGGGGTCGTGGAAGCATGGCGCAAGCAGCGCTTTGCGCAGCGAAGTGCTGCGCCGGCCCGGGGCCGGCGCCGTTACCGATTGCCGCAGGAAAGCGGTATGAAGGCAAGCCTGTCGCAAAGCATGGCGTGGCTGCATACCTGGGCCGGTCTGGTGACCGGCTGGCTGCTGTTCGTGATCTTCGTCGGCGGCACCATCGCCTGCTTCGATGCCGAGCTCGACCGCTGGATGCGGCCCGGGATCCCGGCCGCGGCACCCGCCGAGCCGGCGATGGACGCGGTGGCGGCGAGCATGCTGGAGAGCGATCCCGACGCGCATGCCTGGTTCCTGTACCTGCCGCACCCGCGCTTCCCGGCGATCAAGGCCGGCGCCTGGTACCTCGACGGCACTTACGACGTGCACGCCTACGATGCCGCCAACGGCGCACCGCTGCAGGACACCGCCGGCGGCGATTTCTTCTTCACCCTGCACTACAACCTGCATGCCGGAACCCTCGGCATGTACCTAGTCGGCTTGGCCGGCATGCTGATGCTGGTGGCGATCGTGTCTGGAGTGATCATCCACCGGCGCATCTTCAAGGACCTGTTCCTGTTCCGCTTCCGTGGCGGAGGCCAGCGCGCCTGGCTCGACGGCCATAACCTCACCGGCGTGGTGGCGCTGCCGTTCCACCTGATGATCGCCTACACCGGGGTGGCGATCTTCGTCTCCTCGTACATGTTCGCCGGACTGCAGGCCGCCTACGGCGGCGATGTGGAGAAGCTGTTCGACGAGCTCGCGCCGCACCCGCACCGGGAGGAGGTGCATCGACCGCCGCCGGCGCGCGCGCCGCTGGACGCGATGATCGCGGATGCCCGCGAGCGCCTGGGCGGCGCGCCGTGGCTGGTCGGCGTGGAGCATCCCAACGACGCCTCGCAGGTGGTCAGCGTCGGCCTCGACCACAGCCGCCACGTCGCCTGGAACCACCGCACCGCCTATTACGACGGCGTCACCGGCCGGCACCTGGGCGACGGGCCCGAGCCGGGCGGGGCGTATCACACCTACATGTTCCTCGGCGGCCTGCACATGGTGCAGTTCGGCGGCGCGCTGTACCGCTGGCTGTACTTCGTGCTCGGCCTGGCCGGCTGCGTGATGCTGGCCTGTGGCATGCAGGTGTGGGTGGAAAAGCGCGCGCGCCGCGTCGCCGAGGCCGGGGTGCGCTCCGGCTACGGCCTGGTGCGCTGGCTCAATGCCGGCGTGATCGCCGGCATGCCGCTGGCGATCGCCGCGATGCTGTGGGCCAATCGCCTGCTGCCGGCGACGCTGGAGGGCCGCCGTGCCTGGGAGATCGGGATCTTCTGCGGCGCCTGGATCGGTGCGGCGCTGTGGGCCGGGCTGCGCCTGGCGCGCGGTCGCCCCTGGCGCGACCTGTTCGCCGCCACCGCGGTGCTGCTGTTCGCGGTACCGGTGCTGTCGCTGTTCGCGGCGCCGGCCGCGTCGCTGCCGGTCACGCTCGGTGGCGGCGATCTCGCTATGGCGACGGTCGACCTGACGATACTGGGACTGGCGGCGGCGTTCGCGTGGCTGGCCCGGCGGACGGGCCGGGGCGTGGAGCGCCAGGCATGACCGCGGCGGTCTGCGCCGCCCTGCTGGTCGCCGCCTGGGCCGGCCTGTGCTACGGACAGGCGCGGCAGCATGCGTCGGGTTTCGGCAGCGAGGGCACGCGCGGCCGTCGCCGCGCGTTCGCCGTCGCCGGCTGGCTGCTGCTGGCGGCCGCGTTGGCGGTGGCGATGCATGGGGCGGAGACCGAGTTCGGACCGGTGCTCTGGGCCGTGTTGCTTTCGCTGACGGCGCTGGGCTGGGTGACGGCGCACGCCTGGCGGCCGCGCGCGGCGCGCTGGCTGGCGGCTGCCGCGCTGCTGCTGGGGGTGCTCGGTCTGCCCGCCTTCGCCCTGATCTGAGGCGGCACGACGGCGCCGCGACGGCGCATTCCTCCGGGCCGTCGGGCACGTACGCGGACATCCGGAACTATGTTAGGTTTCCGTCAATGCAGGTGATGGCGGCGGGCACGACCAGTCCCCCACACCGGTCTCCGCCGCCTCCGGACGATCCACTCGCCCGGTACCTGCATGCCGTTGCTTCGACGGGTCAAGGCCTTCGTGGTTCAACGATCATCTACGGTTAGGGGGACGCCATGAGTTCACAGCATCCGCAATACAAGCTCCTCGCCGCCGCGGTCCTGGCGGCCCTGGTGTCGATGTCGCAGGTCCCGGTCGCACAGGCGCAGGAGGCGTCACCTGCCGGCGAGACGCGCGACGACGAACCGACCACCCTGGCCACGATGGTCGTGACCGCGCAGAAGCGCGAGGAAGCGCTGCAGGATGTGCCGATCTCGGTCACGGTGATGGACGAGCAGCTGGTGCGCGATACCGGCGTGCGCGACATCAAGGACATGCAGGTGCTGGTGCCCGGCCTGACCGTGACCAGCACCCAGAACGAGGCGATCACCACCGCCCGCATCCGCGGCATTGGCACCGTCGGCGACAACGTCGGCCTGGAGTCGTCGGTGGGCGTGGTGATCGACGGCGTCTACCGGCCGCGCAACAGCGTCGGCTTCGGCGACCTCGGCGAGATCGAGCGCATCGAGGTGCTCAAGGGCCCGCAGGGCACGGTGTTCGGCAAGAACACCTCGGCCGGCGTCATCAACGTGGTGACCCGGCGCCCCAGCTACACCCAGAGCGTCGAGGGCGAGGTCACTGCCGGCAACTACGGCGCGCTCGGCGTATCGGGATCCTACAACGATGCCCTCAGCGACAACGCAGCCTTCAGCGTCTACGCGGCCAAGCGCAAGCGCGACGGCTGGATGGACGTGCGCACCGGCGCCGGTCCGCGCACCGACACCGAGGACTACGACCAGAACTACCACACCCTGCGCGGCAAACTGCTGTTCGAGCCGACCGAGACGCTCGACATCCAGTTCTCGGCCGACTACACCAGCCGCGAGGAGAACTGCTGCACCGCCGTGCAACTGGTGACCGGCGGCACCGCGCCGATCATCGATGCGCTCGGCGGCGGCAATGCGATCGCGATGCCGGCGGACCCGTACGCACGGATCGCCTACAGCAACCGCTCGACCTCGCAGGACATCAAGGACAAGGGCGTCTCGGCCCAGGTCGATTGGGAAACGCCGTGGTTCGGCGGCGCCACCCTGACCTCGATCACCGCGCAACGCGAGTGGCAGGCGATCAACGGCCTGGACTTCGACTTCACCACCGCGGACCTGATCTACCGCAACGCCGATCCGAACGAGTCGTTCAGCGGCTTCGACACCTTCAGCCAGGAATTCCGCCTGACCGGCGCCACCGACCGCGTGGACTGGATGGTCGGCTTCTTCTATTCCGACGAGGACCTGGACCGCAACGACTCGTATCGCATCGGCGCCCACTACGAGCCGTACCTGTCCACCCTGGTCGGCAACCAGGTGTTGGGCGGGCTGGCGGCGCAGCTGGCGCCGCTGGGCATCGTGGTGGATACCGCGAACCCCGCGACCTTCATGTCGCAGGTGAGCGGACAGCCGTTCGGCACGAATTTCACCGGGCTCGGCGCGCTCGACCGCCACGAGCAGAGCGCGAAGAGCCAGGCGATCTTCACCAACAACACCTGGCACGCGACCGACGCGCTCGACCTCACCCTCGGCCTGCGCTACACGCGCGAGAAGAAGGAGCTGACCTCGGTCTACAGCAATCCCAACGGCAGCATCGGCTGCGGCAGCGTGCTGGCGAACCCGGCCGGCCGGGTCGCGGCGGCGCTGACCGCGCGCGGCGTGCCGATCGCCGCGCTGCCGCCGGAGGTGCAGGCGCAGATCCTGGGCGCCGTGGCGCCGCAGGTGGCGGGCTTCATGTGTCTGCCATGGGCGAATGCCCTGCACCACGGCCGCATGACCAGGCAGGAACGCGAGGAGAAGGAATGGTCCGGCACGCTCAAGGCGGCGTATCGCTGGAACGAGACGCTGATGACCTACCTCTCGGCCGCCCGCGGCTACAAGGGCGGCGGCTTCAATCTCGACCGCGTGCAGTCGTCCAATGGGCTGTCCAGCGGCGGTCCCGGGATCGTTCCGGTCGACGACACTTCGTTCCCGGGCGAGTTCGTCGACAGTTACGAGCTCGGCGTCCGCACCACCTGGGCCGGGGGCAACCTGCTGGTCAACGCCACGCTGTTCCACCAGACCTACGACGACTTCCAGCTCAACAGCTTCCTCGGCACCAGCTTCGTGGTGCGCTCGATCCCCGAGGTCGTGTCGCAGGGCATCGACACCGAAGTCCTGTGGCAGCCGGCCGCGGTGCGCGGGCTGACGCTGCAGGGCGGGCTGATGTATGCGGACACGCGCTTCGGCGACGACATCCCCGGGGCGGACTTCGAGGCGCCGGCCGGCGCGCTCTACAAGCTGCCGGGCGCGCGCATGCCGTTCGCGCCGTACTGGTCGGGTTCGGGCTCGGCGACCTACGAATGGGATGTCGGCGACCGGCTGCTGGCGCGCTTCAACATCGGCGCCAAGTACATGTCCGAGTTCAACACCGGCTCCGACCTCGATGCCGAGAAGCATCAGGATGCGTTCACCGTGGTCAACGCACGCCTGGGCTTCGGCGCCCGCGACCGGCGCTGGATGGTCGAGCTGTGGGGGCAGAACATCTTCGACGAGGACTACGTGCAGGTCGGCTTCGACGGCCCGCTGCAGGCGGTCGGCTCGCCGCAGCCGGGCGATCCGCTCAATACCTACAACGCGTTCCTCGGCGCGCCGGCGACCTACGGGGTGACCTTCCGGCTGCGCTACTAGGTTGCGATCGCGCGAGCCACAAGCCGCCCGCGCATCCCCGTGATGCGCGGGCTTTTCCTTGTGCGGCCACGCCGACGCCGAAATCGGCTACAAAGGCGTTCCCCCGACTCGAAGCCGCACGATGCACGGACCCCCCGAAGACGCGCTGCGCGCGCAGGCGCAGGCACTCGGCGAGCAACTGCGCGCCGGCCACCACACGCTGGTCACCGCCGAGAGCTGCACCGGCGGCTGGATCGCCAAGGTGATGACCGACATCGCCGGTTCGTCGGAATGGTTCGATTGCGGCATGGTCGCCTACAGCTACGAGGCCAAGCAGGCGCTGCTCGGCGTGCGCCCGCAGACCCTGGACGAACACGGCGCGGTCAGCCGTGAGACCGCGATCGAGATGGTCTCCGGCGCGCTGGCGAACTCGGGCGCCAGCATCGCAGTGGCGGTGACCGGGATCGCCGGTCCCGGCGGCGGCACCGTGGACAAGCCGGTCGGCACCGTATGGATCGCCTGGAAGCGCCGCGGGCGCTATCCCAGGGCCGAGATATTCCATTTCGACGGCGACCGCGACCAGGTGCGCCGGCGGACCGTGGAGGCGGCGCTGCGCGAACTGGAGGGCTTGCTCGGCTGATCGATTAGTAGTATTACTACTAACCATGCAGCTGACCGACACTCAACGCGACATCCTGGCGCTGATCGCCGAGCGCATCGAGGCCGAGGGCGTGCCGCCGTCGCAGGCCGAGATCGCCCGCGCCTTCGGCTTCGCCGGCGTGCGCGCGGCGCAGTACCACCTGGAGGCGCTGGAGGCCGCGGGCGCCATCGAGCGCGTGCCGGGCCGCGCTCGGGGGATCCGGTTGCGGGTGACCCCGGAAGCCCCGCAGCGGAGGCTTCCATTCGATCCGGCCGGTGCGGCAGACGGCGATGCGCTGCGGTTGCCGGTGCTGGGCCGGGTTGCCGCGGGCGCGCCGATCGGGGCCGACATCGGGTCCGACGATTACGTGGTGCTCGACCGTGTGCTGTTCTCGCCGTCGCCGGATTACCTGTTGAAGGTGAAGGGCGACTCGATGCGCGACGAGGGCATCTTCGACGGCGACCTGATCGGCGTGCATCGCACGCCCGATGCCCGTTCCGGGCAGATCGTCGTCGCCCGCATCGACGAAGAGATCACCGTCAAGCTGCTCAAGCTCGGTCGCGACAGAATCCGCCTGCTGCCCCGCAACCCCGACTACGCGCCGATCGAGGTGCTGCCGGACCAGGACTTCGCCATCGAGGGCCTGTACTGCGGCCTGGTGCGGCCGAACCGGTGAGTCGTCGTGACGCGTTTCCGCGCCATCGTTTTCCGGCATCCTGGCGCGGCGTTTTCCGACAGGGCGGGGCGGCGTCCGCGGCTGGAATCGCAGCTGCCGATCCCGATAATCGTTCATGAGGGCGAGGTCGTCGCAGCCCGTGCGACCTGCCACCGCTAGATTGCCCGCCAACCAGAATCAATCACCGCAGAGGATCACCACGATGGACGAGAACAAGAAGCGCGCGCTGTCCGCCGCCCTGACCCAGATCGAGAAGCAGTTCGGCAAGGGCTCGGTGATGCGCATGGGCGACGGCACCGCGCAGGCGGTGGAGTCGATCCCCACCGGCTCGCTGCAGCTCGACATCGCGCTCGGCATCGGCGGCCTGCCCAAGGGCCGCGTGGTCGAGATCTACGGCCCCGAGTCGTCCGGCAAGACCACGCTGACCCTGCAGACCATCGCGCAGTGCCAGAAGCTCGGCGGCACCGCCGCCTTCATCGACGCCGAGCACGCGCTCGATCCCGGCTACGCCACCAAGCTGGGCGTCAACATCGACGACCTGCTGGTCTCGCAGCCGGATACCGGCGAGCAGGCGCTGGAGATCGCCGACATGCTGGTGCGCTCCAACGCGGTCGACATGGTGGTCATCGATTCGGTCGCCGCGCTGACGCCCAGGGCCGAGATCGAGGGCGAAATGGGCGACCAGCTGCCCGGCCTGCAGGCCCGCCTGATGAGCCAGGCGCTGCGCAAGCTGACCGGCAACATCAAGCGCAGCAACTGCATGGTGTTCTTCATCAACCAGCTGCGCCACAAGATCGGCATCATGATGCCGGGGCAGAGCCCGGAAACCACCACCGGCGGCAACGCGCTCAAGTTCTACGCCTCGGTGCGCCTGGACATCCGCCGCATCGGCGCGATCAAGAAGGGCGAGGAGATCATCGGCAACCAGACCAAGATCAAGGTGGTCAAGAACAAGATGGCGCCGCCGTTCAAGCAGGTCATCACCGAGATCCTGTACGGCGAGGGCATCAGCCGCGAGGGCGAGCTGATCGACATGGGCGTGGAAGCCAAGCTGGTCGACAAGGCCGGTGCCTGGTACAGCTACGGCAAGGAGCGCATCGGCCAGGGCAAGGAGAACGCGCGCCAGTACCTGAAGGAGAACCCCGAGGTCGCCGCCAAGCTGGAGGCGGCGGTGCGCGCCCAGCTGATACCGGTCGTGGTGAAGCCCGGGGAGCAGAAGGAAGAGGTCGAGCAGGAAGACGCCGAGGCCTGAGGCGGCGTCCCGGGAGCCTGCGGACAGCCGCGCAGGCACCGGGTAGAGCGGGCGCCGAGGCCCGACTGACGGGAGAACGATGCAGGATTCAGGCTCCGACGGCCGGCGCAGGTCCCGGCCCGAACCGACCCCGGCGCAGCGCGCGCTGGGGCTTTTGGTCCGGCGCGAACACTCGCGCCGGGAGCTCGAGCGCAAGCTGACCGCGCGCGGCGTCGAGGCGGACGAGGCGGCCCGAGCGGTCGAGCGCATGGCCACCGAAGGCTGGCAGGACGACACCCGGTTTGCGATCAGCCTGGCGCGCTCGCGCGCCTGCGGTGGCTACGGCCCGCAGCGGATCCGGGTTGAACTCGAGTCCCACGGACTCGACGACGCCGTGGTCGAGGCTGCCTTCGCGGCGCTGGCCGAGGATGGCGAGGACGACTGGCGCGAGCGCGCCCAGGCGCTGCTCGAGCGCCGTTTCGGCGATCTCCGCGCCGCCGACCAGGACCGCCGGCGTAAGGCCGCCGAGTTCCTGATCCGACGGGGCTTCGACATCGGCGTCGTGCGACGCGCGACCGGGTTCGCCCCCGACGACTGAACGCAGGGGCGGTGCGGTCCGCCACTCGCGGGCCGGGCGCAGCCAGGCGCGCCGCGTCCTGTTAACCTTCCCCTATCGGGTTGTCAGCTCCACGTCGTGGCCGCATTGCGGTCGGGCGCCGGACCGGCGCCCTTCACGTATTGTCACGCCCACGATGAAGACCACCTCCGATATCCGTCGCGAATTCCTCGAGTTTTTCCGCGACAGGAACCATGCCGTCGTCCCCTCGGCCTCGCTGGTGCCGGGCAACGATCCGACCCTGCTGTTCACCAACTCCGGC
The DNA here is from genome assembly GCF_041300785.1 of Luteimonas salinilitoris. Taxonomy (NCBI): domain Bacteria; kingdom Pseudomonadati; phylum Pseudomonadota; class Gammaproteobacteria; order Lysobacterales; family Lysobacteraceae; genus Luteimonas; species Luteimonas salinilitoris. The sequence continues at coordinate 57,075 of NZ_JBFWIB010000003.1, read as the reverse complement.
ATGGTGCAGTTCAAGGACGTGTTCCTGGGCGCGGAGAAGCGCAGCTACGTGCGCGCGACCGACGTCCAGCGTTGCCTGCGCGCCGGCGGCAAGCATAACGACCTCGATTCGGTCGGCTACACCGCGCGCCACCACACCTTCTTCGAGATGCTGGGCAACTGGTCGTTCGGCGACTATTTCAAGAAGGAAGCCATCGCCTGGTCGTGGGAGCTGCTGACAGAAGGTTGGAAACTGCCCGCCGAGCGCCTGCTGGTCACCATCTATCACACCGACGAGGAGGCCTACCGCATCTGGTGCGAGGACATCGGCCTGCCGCCGGAGCGGATCATCCGGATCGGCGACAACAAGGGCGCGCCGTACGCCTCGGACAATTTCTGGCAGATGGCCGATACCGGCCCCTGCGGTCCGAGTTCCGAGATCTTCTATGACCACGGCCCCGGCGTGCCCGGCGGACCGCCCGGCTCGCCGGGCGAGGACGGCGACCGTTTTATCGAGATCTGGAACCTGGTCTTCATGCAGTTCGACCGTCAGCCCGACGGCAGCCTGCTGCCGCTGCCGGCGCCGTGCGTGGACACCGGCATGGGCCTGGAGCGGCTGGCGGCGGTGCTGCAGGGCAAGCACAGCAACTACGAGATCGACCTGTTCCGGACGCTGATCCGTCGCGCCGCCGAACTCACCGGCACCCCGGACCTGGGCAACAAGTCGCTGCGCGTGATCGCCGACCATATCCGCGCCTGCAGCTTCCTGATCGTCGACGGCGTGCTGCCGTCCAACGAGGGCCGCGGCTACGTGCTGCGCCGGATCATCCGTCGCGCGCTGCGCCATGGCTGGATGCTGGGCGTGCGCGAACCGTTCTTCCACCGCATGGTCGAGGCCGTCGACGCGCTGATGGGCGAGGCCTATCCGGAACTGCGCGCCAAGCGCGAGCTGGTCGAGCGCGCGCTGCGGGCCGAGGAGGAGCGCTTTGCCGAGACCCTCGACGCCGGCATGCGCATCTTCGACGAGATCGCCGACCGCAGCGGCGGCACCATTCCCGGGGCGGAGGCGTTCCGCCTCTACGATACCTACGGCTTCCCCCTGGACCTCACCGCCGACATCGCCCGAGAGCGCGGCCTGGACGTCGACATCGCCGGCTTCGATGCGGCCATGGCCAGGCAGCGCGAAACAGCGCGCGCTGCCGGCAAGTTCGCATCCGGCGCCGGCCTGCCGGCGGATCTGGTGGCACAGCTGCGTCCCGCCGAATTCCTCGGTTACGACCGGCTGCAGGCCGGCGGGCTGGAAGTCATCGCGCTGCTGCGCGACGGTCGCCCGGTGGAATCGGTCGCGGCCGGCGAGGAAGCGATCGTGATTCTCGACCGCACCCCGTTCTACGCCGAATCGGGCGGCCAGGTCGGCGATACCGGCGAACTGGACGGGCAGGGCGTGCGTTTCCGGGTGGAGGACACGCGGAAGCTCGCCGGCCAGTTCCACGGCCATGTCGGACGGCTGGAAGCGGGCAGGCTCGCACGCGGCGACCACCTGCTCGGCTCGGTCGATGCCGGCCGCCGCGCCGATACCGTGCTCAACCACAGCGCCACCCACCTGCTGCACGGCGCACTGCGCGGACTGCTGGGCACCCATGTCGCGCAGAAGGGCTCGCTGGTGGCGCCGGAGCGGCTGCGCTTCGATTTCTCTCATTTCCAGCCGCTGACAGCCGAGGACGTCGCTGAAATTGAACGCCGGGTTAATACCGAGGTACGCGCCGACCACACCGTCCAGGTTCGCGAGATGGACATGCAGGAGGCGCTGGACGCCGGCGCCATCGCGCTGTTCGGCGAGAAGTACGGCGAGCGCGTGCGGGTGGTGACGATGGGCGAATCGGTCGAACTGTGCGGCGGCACCCACGTCGGCCGTACCGGCGAGATCGGACTGTTCAAGCTGGTCTCGGAAGGCGGCGTGTCGGCCGGGGTCCGTCGGGTCGAGGCGCTGACCGGCCAGGCCGCGTTGGACCAGATCGCGGCCGAGGAGCGGCAGCTGCGGCAGGCGGCCGGCCTGCTCGGCGGCACCACCGCCGAGGTCGGCGACAAGCTCCGCGCCCTGCTGGAACGGCAAAAGCGCCTGGAGCGCGAGCTCGAGGGGCTGAAGGCCAAGGCGGCCAGCGGCGCCACCAGCAATCTCGCCGAATCGGCGGTCGAGGTGCAGGGTATCCGGGTGCTCGCGGCGCGACTGGAGGGCTTCGATGCCAAGGCGCTGCGCGAAACCGTCGATCGCCTGAAGCATCAGCTGGGCGACGCGGTGGTGATCCTCGCCGGTACCAGCGAGGGCAAGGCGGCGCTGGTCGCCGGGGTCAGCGGCGCCGCCTCAGGGCGCGTCCGTGCCGGGGAACTCCTGTCGCACGTCGCCGGTCAGATCGGCGGCAAAGGCGGCGGTCGGCCTGATCTGGCCCAGGGGGGCGGCAATGACGGCCCGGCCTTGGCGCAGGCGTTGCAAGGCGTGGACCAATGGGTATCGGAGCGCCTCACATGACTGCAGTGTGACTTTACACCTATCCGAATGTGACCGGCGACCGGTATCATGGTCGTTTGTCGTTACTGATTCCAAGAGCGGAGCTGCGGCCGGAGTGCCGGGTGGCCGCCGCTGGTGGATAAGCTGCCAGTCCATGGAGAGTTCTCAATGTTGATTTTGACTCGACGCGTCGGAGAGACCCTGATGATCGGCGACTCCGTGACGGTGACCGTCCTCGGCGTCAAGGGAAACCAGGTCCGTATAGGAATCACCGCCCCGAAAGACGTCCCGGTTCACCGCGAAGAGATCTATCAGCGCATTCATCGCGGGGAGGGGAGCGATACCCACGGAGGCAACGAAACCGAAAGCTAGGGTTTGCCGCCTTCGAGGCGAGCCGGTATCCTGCGCGGGCGTTCGCACCTGCAGGCGCAGGATCGATGCAAACGGAGAGTTGCCCGAGTGGCTGAAGGGGCTCCCCTGCTAAGGGAGTATGGGGCTAAACACTCCATCGAGGGTTCGAATCCCTCACTCTCCGCCATTCCTTGCAGAATGGCTCCGAGTTCGCGATTCCCGGCCCGGCGCAGCGCGCCGGGCGTTCGCATGGGCGCACGCCGGTGGCGTGCGAGCGGCCCATGCTCACCCCTCACTCTCCGCCATCCCTCCGGGATGGCTACGGTTCGCGATTTCCGGCCTTCGCGCGCAGCGCTCAGGCGCTCAAGCGGACGCGAGCCGGTGGCTCGCGAGCGGTCCGCTTTCGCCCCTCATTCTCCGCCATTCCTTGCAGAATGGCTCCGAGTTCGCGATTGCCGGCCCGGCGCGGCGCGCCGGGCGTTCGCATTGGCGCACGCCGGTGGCGTGCAAGCGCCACTGTTCACCCCTCGCTCTCCGCCCATCCCTTCGGGATGGCTCCGAGGCCGCGATTTTCGGCCTGGCGCAGCGCGCTGGCGGCGCTTCGCTGGACGGCGCCTCGGCATGGTTTTCGTTCCGCACGCCGCATCGTCGTCGATGCCGAATGGATTGACGAACCGGCGACTCGCACTTCATAATTTCGCTCCTGCGCGCCCGTAGCTCAGTTGGATAGAGCACCAGGCTACGAACTTGGGGGTCGGAGGTTCGAATCCTTCCGGGCGCGCCATTCATGACGAGGGTCGATGGGCAACCATCGACCCTTTGTTGTTTTGGTTCTGGCTTTGCCCGCGTCGCCTGGTGGTCGGCTGTCGCCGTGAGTAACGCCCTTCGGCTCGTCGCGCGCAGCGCATCGAACGGCGGCAACGGCCGGGAACCGCAGGAGGTGCTGCTGCGGCAAGGTTCGGGGGCATCGCGCGCATGGCGCGCTCCTACGAACACGACAGGCGTCCGGTTGCCCGGATCGAGCCCGCCATTTCGTAGGAGCGGGCCACGCCCGCGATACCGCGGGTGTCGGACGTGGGTTCATGGAGGCCGCAAGGTCGGGGGCATCGCGCATGGCGCGCTCCTACGGGCGCGTGATCCCGGAATTCTCGGTCGCGCCTGGATTCGACCCGCGCGCACGACCGCGATGACAAGCGCATGCAGACGCATCCCGCAGGAGCGCACCATGCGCGCGATGCCCGCATCCAGCGCCGAACCGTGGGTAGGATGGCCGGGTCGATCGCAATCCACGCGGAGTATCGTAGGCGCATGAACCAGCTCGTCCCGTCGCTGTCGGCCCATGAATTCGAGGATCTGCGTCGCGCCCGCGAGATGCTGGAAAGTCCAGGCCTCGCCGCGCAACTGGCCAATGCGGTCGGTGCGCCGATGGAATACGTGTTCGCCCGGCGACTGCCGGCGCCGGTCACGCGGTTGATCCAGTCGTCCACCCGCAAGGCGCTGGAGCAGTCGCTGCGCATGGCGACCGCCACCCTGGATGCGCGTGCGCGCAGCAAGCCGGCACGCAACGGCGTGCACACCGCCGCGGTCGCCACCACCGGTGCGGTGGGCGGTGCGTTCGGCCTGTTCGGGCTGGCGCTGGAACTGCCGCTGACCATCACCGTCATCCTGCGTTCGATCGCCGACATCGCGCGCAGCGAGGGCGAACCCCTGGACGATCCGGGCGCCACGCTCGCCTGTTTCGAGGTGTTGACGATGGGCGGCAGGAGCGCGCGCGACGACGGCGCCGAATCGGGCTACTTCGCCGCACGTGCGGTGCTGGCGCAGCAGGTCGCGGCAGCGGCGGAATACATCGCCGCGCACGGGGTGATGAGCAAGGGCGCGCCGGCGATCGTGCAGCTGCTGGCGGCGATCGCGTCGCGCTTCTCGATCAACATCAGCCAGAAGATCGCGGTGCAGAGCGTGCCGGTGGTCGGCGCGGTCAGCGGCGCCACGCTCAATATGCTGTTCATGCGGCATTTCCAGCGCATGGCGCGCGGGCACTTCATCGTGCGGCGGCTGGAGCGGCGCTACGGCGCCGAGGCCGTGCGCGAAGCCTATGCGGCGTCGAGCGCGGCTGCCGGTATTTAGCGGTCCGGGCGCTCGGCTGACATCACCCGCATCAGTGTTCTGGCCGAATCCGTAGGAGCGCGCATGGCGCGCTCCTACGGGGAAGAGGAAGATCGTTTTCGCAGCTCAACCGAGCTCGATCGACAGATCCCCGGCGAGCGTTCGGGCGATGGCGCCGGGTTCCTGCAACCAGGCGAAGTGATCCGCGCGCACCTGCAGATCGCCGGCGTCCATCTGTACGACCCGGCTCCGCGCCGGGCGCAGCTTCGACAGCAGGAAACGCAGCGACGACTCCGGGCACAGCCAGTCGTCGCGCAGGGCGACCGCCCGCACCGGGACGGTGACGCGCGACAGCGCCGCCTCGAGATCTGTCTCAAGTCCGGCCGCGGCATAGCGCCCGCTGAGCGCGGTGCGCGCCCAGTCGCCGATCACGCCGCGCGCCTCGTTGCCGCCGAAGCCGATGGTGCGCCCCGGCAGGGAACCGCGGCGCTCGGCCAGCCACGGCAGGAAGCGATACGCCAGCGGCAGCCACAGCCGCTGCGGCAGCGGAAACGCGCGCCAGTACGGCGCGCCGCTGGCGACCAGCCAGAGCCGTTGCGCCGCCTGCGGCCGCAGCGCCAACCGGCAGCAGGCGAGCTGGCCGCCGAGGCTGTGGCCGCCGACCACGCGCTCGAGTCCCGGCAGTGCCTGTGCGATCGCGGCTTCGCTGGCCGGCAGGTCGCGTGTCAGCAGCGCGTGGTAGCCCCAATCGCTTTCGCGGGAAGCGCGCAGGTTGCTGCTGCCGAAGCCGCGCCATTCGTGCACGAACACCGCGATGCCCAGCGCGGCCAGGGCATCGGCGAACGGCAGGTAGTTCCTGGCGGCCACGCCCAGCGCCGGCAGCCACAGCAGCGAGGCACGCGGTTGCGCCGGCAGTCGCGCCGGCAGCGACCACCGGTGCCCGTCGTCCGCCTGTAGCGGCAGTTCACGCGCATCGGTCGTCACACTGCGGCACCGATGTGATCGAGCACCAGCACGTCTCCGCGTCCCGGGCGATAACCGCCGAGCAGGGCGCGATGCACGTAGTCGGTCGCGGCGGCGCAGGCCTCGTGCAGCGGCAGCCCGCGGCACAGGTTGGCGGCCACCGCCGAGGCGAGCGTGCAGCCGGTGCCGTGTGCCGAATGCGGCAGGCGCGCATGCACCAGTTCGCGCACGCCGTCCGCATCGGCAAACAGGTCGATGACCGTGCCGGCGTCGTCGTCGAGATGGCCGCCCTTGAGCAGCACCGCGCCGGGGCCGGCAGCCAGCAGGTCCCGGCAGGCCGCGTGCATCGCCGCGCGATCGGCGATGCGCCGGCCCAGCAGCAATTCGGCTTCGGGCAGGTTCGGCGTGACCAGGGTGGCCAGCGGCAACAGGTCGCGCTTCAACGTCGCCAGCGCCGCGTCCTCGAGCAGCTTGGCGCCCGAGGTGGCCACCATCACCGGATCCAGCACCACCTGCGGGGGCGCGTGCGCGCGCAGCGCGTCGGCGACGGTCGCGATGATATCGGCATTGGCGAGCATGCCGAGCTTGACCGCCGCGATCCGGAAATCATCGAAGCAGGCATCGATCTGTGCACGCAGGAAGTCGGCCGGCGGGGCATGGACCGCGCTCACGCCGCGGGTGTGCTGCGCGGTCAGCGCCGCGATCGCCGACAGGCCGTGCACCCGATGCGCGGCGAAGGTCTTCAGGTCGGCCTGTATTCCCGCGCCGCCGCCGGAGTCGGAACCGGCGATGGTCAGTGCGGACACGATGCGATCGGACATGGCGATCATTGTGCATGGATCGCAGCGGGGCGTCCCGCGGCCGTGCATGGCTGTCGTGGGAGCGACGGAAGTCGCGACGCTTCACAACCAGCGGGCGTCGCGACTTGACTCGCCGCTCCGCGGCTCGCCCTTCGGGCCGGCTTCGCCGTTAACTCGCTGCGCTCGTTTCGTCGCTCCCACAATGGGGCGCCTGCCACCCCGTGCCGCGATGCGTTCCGGTCTGTGCCGGAATGATGGGCAGACCGCTACGCTCTTCCCGAATCCCGAATCCCGAATCCCGAATCCCGGCCTTTAAAGCACCTCTGACGCGTAGTCGGCCAGGCGCGAGCGCTCGCCCCGGCGCAGGGTGATGTGGGCGCTGTGGTCCCAGGCCTTGAAGCGATCCACCGCGTAGGTCAGGCCCGAGGTCGTCTCGGTCAGGTACGGCGTGTCGATCTGCTCCACGTTGCCCAGGCAGACGATCTTGGTGCCGGGGCCGGCGCGGGTGATCAGGGTCTTCATCTGCTTGGGCGTCAGGTTCTGCGCCTCGTCCAGGATCAGCCAGCGGTTGAGGAAGGTACGGCCGCGCATGAAGTTCAGCGAACGGATCTTGATGCGGCTGGCGAGCAGGTCGTTGGTCGCCGCGCGGCCCCAGCTGCCGCCTTCCTGGTTGTGGGTGAGCACTTCCAGGTTGTCGGTCAGCGCGCCCATCCACGGCGTCATCTTCTCCTCCTCGGTGCCGGGCAGGAAGCCGATGTCCTCGCCGACGCTGACCGTGGCGCGGGTCATGATGATCTCGCGGTAGCGCTGCTGGTCCATGGTCTGCGCCAGTCCGGCGGCGAGCGCCAGCAGGGTCTTGCCGGTGCCGGCGGTGCCGAGCAGGGTGACGAAGTCGATCTCCGGGTCCATCAGCGCGTTGAGCGCGAAGTTCTGCTCGCGGTTGCGCGCCAGGATGCCCCAGATCGCGTGCTGGCTGCTGCGGTAGTCGTCGACGATCTGCAGCGTGGCCTTGCCGCCGTCGACGCGGGCGACGCGGAACTCGGCCTCCTCGTCGCCGGGCAGGTAGAGGTACTGGTTCGGATGCCAGCCGTCTTCCTCGCTTGCGTGCACCTCGTAGTACGTGCGGCCCTTGTCGGTCCAGGACTTGAGGTCCTTGCCGTGGCGCTGCCAGAAGTCCTCGGGCAGCGCGTTGGCGCCGGTGTAGAGCAGGCTGAAATCGTCCAGCGCGCGGTCGTTCTCGTAGTCCTCCGAGGCGATGCCGGCGATCGCGGCCTTGATCCGCAGGTTGATGTCCTTGGACACGAACACCACCGGCAGTTCGACATCCTGCTGCTGCAGCGCCTGGATGGCGTGGATGATGTCGTTGTCGGGGATCTTGCCGTCGCCGGGCGGGCGCCGCGCCTCCAGCGCGCCGGTCTGGAAGCTGAGCCGGCCGATGCTGTCGGCGCCGCGCAGCTGCAGGCCCCTGGGGCGCTGCAGGACGAGGCCGGAAGCGATCTTGTCCGCGCCCTGGTCCTCGATCAGCTCGTTGATGAAGCGGCTGACCTGGCGCGCATTCCGGCTCGCTTCGGAGGTGCCCTTCTTGCCGGTGTCGAGTTCCTCGATGACCTGCATCGGCAGGTAGACATCGTGCTCCTCGAACTTGAACAGCGCGGTGGGGTCGTGCATCAGGACATTGGTGTCGAGCACGTAGATGCGCTTGCCTTTGGTCATCATCGGCTTGGATATCGCCTGTTGAGGTGGGAACGGCCCCGTAGAGCGGAGCTTGCTCCGCTGCGCGGTCTCCGGAGACGAGAGCAGCGGAGCAAGCTCCGCTCTACGGGGGTATTCGGAGCGCGCCTGGGAGTCACTTGCCTTGGGCGGCCTTCAGCGCGTCGAGCACGGCCTCGGCATGGCCGGGTACCTTGACCTTGCGCCAGGCCTGCGCGATCCGGCCGTCGGGATCGATCAGGAAGGTGCTGCGCTCGATGCCCAGTACCTTGCGGCCGTACATGTTCTTTTCCCTGATCACGTCGAACGCGCGGCACAGCGTCTCGTCCGGGTCGCTGACCAGGGGAAACCTGAATCCCTGCTTGCCGCAGAAGTTGTCGTGCGACTTCACCGAGTCGCGCGACACGCCCAGCACGGCCGCGTCGCGGCGCTTGAACTTCGGCAGCAGCGCGTTGAAGTCCAGGCCCTCGGTGGTGCAGCCGGGGGTCGAGTCCTTGGGGTAGAAGTACAGCACCAGCCACTTGCCGGCATAGTCGGCAAGGCTCGCGGTGGCGCCGCCGGACAACGCCAGCGGCAGCGAAAGGGTGGATTTGGGCAGGGACTTGCCGGTCTCGATCATGTTGATTGTGATTGGTGATTCGTGATTGGACGAAGAAAGAAGCGGAACGGTCGGAGAAGGCGGCTCTTGCGAATCACCAATCACGAATCGCCAATCACGGTCCTCAGAATTTCATCGGATCCATGATCGCGTCCAGGTTGAGGTGGTCGCAGAACTCGAGGAAGTCGTCGCGCAGCGCGGCGATGTGCATGTCGGCGGGCACGCCGATGGTCACCTGCGCCGAGAACATGTCGGCGCCGGTCTGCATCGCGCGGTAGCGGGAGGAATGCAGGCTTTCGATGGTGATGCCCTGGCGGTCGAAGAAATCCGCCAGCTGGAACAGGATGCCCGGCTTGTCGGCCGCGACCACCTCGACCACATAGGGCAGCAGGTTCGACTGCACCGGCTTGGCGCCGGTGCGGTACCAGATCAGCTTCAGGCCTTCCTCGCGGTCGAGACGGGTCAGCATCGCCTCGAGCTTGGCGACCGCGTCCCAGGAGCCGGTGGCCAGCGCGGTGACGGAGACGTCACGACCGACGGTGGACAGGCGCGCATCGACGAGATTGCAGCCGCTGTCGGCGATCCGCCGGCTCACCGTCAGCAACGGCGATTGCGGATGCGTCGTATAGGCGTTGATCAGCAGATGGTTCTCGTTCGGCGCGGGACGGGGAGCGGTGTCGGAATCGGTCAAGGCGGCGTCCGCGAAAAGTCGGGTCTGAACGGCGACCCGGCCATGGACCGGATGCCGCGACCAGCATACTTGCCCGTGCTTCGGAGCCGCAAGTAAGATCGGCACCGCCGTGGGCTTTCGGCGCGCCAGTCCGTCCACCGGACACACGAAACGTAATTGCGCCGGCCGGCGCAGACCAGAGAACAGCATCTTGCGACTTTCCGGCAGCATCACCGCCCTGGCGACGCCGTTCAGCGTCTCCGGGGAACTCGACCTCGACGCCTGGCGCCGCCTGCTGCAGCTGCAGCTCGACGGCGGCACGCAGGGCCTGGTGGTGGCCGGATCGACCGGCGAGGCCGCGGCGCTGTACGAGGCGGAATACGACGCGCTGCTGCGGACCGCGGTGGAAGTGGTGGCCGGACGCATCCCGGTGCTGGCCGGGACCGGCCAGTCGAACACCGCCAAGACGGTCGAACAGACGCGCCGCGCCGCGGCATTGGGCGCCGATGCCGCGCTGGTGGTGACGCCGCCCTACGTGCGCCCGACCCAGGCCGGCCTGGCGGCCCACTACCGCGCCGTGGCCGACGACGGCGCGCTGCCGCTGGTGCTGTACAACGTGCCCGGCCGCACCGGCTGCGACCTGCTGCCGGAGACCGTCGCCGACCTGGCGGCGCACGCGCGCATCGTCGCGGTGAAGGAGGCGCGCGACGAGCCGGAGCGGATGCAGGCGCTGCTGGCGTTGAAGTCCGACGCGTTCGCGGTACTGAGCGGCGACGACCCGACTGCCGCCCGGGCCATGCTCGCGGGCACCGACGGCGTGATTTCGGTGGTGTCGAACATCGCCCCGTGCGCGTTCCGCCGCCTGGCCGACCTGGCGCTCGCAGGCGATGAGGCCGAAGCGCGGGCGCTGGAGGCACGGCTGCAGCCGCTCTACCGCTTCGCCGCGGTCGAGCCCAACCCGATCCCGATCAAGGCGCTGCTCGCCCGCGCCGGCATCGGTCACGGTCTGCGCCTGCCGTTGACGCCGCTGGCATCCGCGCACGCCGACACCGCCGAACGCGTCGCCGCCGCGGTCGACGAACTCGAACGCGCCTGCCGCGATACACTCGCGGCCTGATCCCAGGAGACACCGATGTTCCAGACCCGTCCCGTGTTCCGCACCACCGTCCTCCTCGCGCTGGCCGTCGCCGTGCTGGCGGCCTCCGGCTGCCGCTGGTTCCGCAAGGAGAACGCGCTCTACGCGCAGAGTGCGGAAAGCCGGCCGCTCGAAGTGCCGCCGGACCTGGACCGCCCCGCCGGCGACGCGTCGATGGCATTGCCCGAGGCGCCGCAGTCGGTCACGCGGTCGTCGATGACGCCGGCGCGGCAGCCGCAGGGCGCCAGCGCCACCGGCTTTACCGTGGCCGGCGAACGCGACCAGGTCTTCGCCCGGGTCGGTGAGGTGCTCGAGGCCACGCCGGGGCTCACGATCTCCAGCCGCGCGCAGATCCTGGGGACCTACGACATCGCCTACGAAGGCAGCAATTTCCTGGTGCGCATCGCTCAGGCCGGGGAGGGCGCCTATGTCTCCGCGGTGGATCCGCGCGGACAGCCGGCTTCCGGCGAGGGCGCGACCAAGCTGATCGCTGCGCTGCGCGCGGAGCTCGGCGGCTGAGTTCCAGATCCACCGGAACGACACCGAACGGGCGCCGACGGCGCCCGTTCTCATATCCGGGAGGCAAGCTCACCCCACCCGTAGGAGCGCGCCATGCGCGCGATGCCGCGGGTGCCTGCAGGATCCGGTGGATGCCGCGATTCTGGACCGGCAGGCGCGCCGGTCACCGGAATTTGCGGGCGGCGCAATGCCCGCGGCATCGCGCGCATGGCGCGCTCCTACGAAGCGGCCGGCACCGATCCCCGCGGGGATTCAGCGCTCCAACAACGGCAGCTTGTCCGGCTTGCCTTCCCACTCCTTGGCGTCGGGCAGGCCGTCCTTGCGGGTGGTGATCACCGGCCAGTCTTTCGACAGCTCGGCGTTGAGCGCGACGAACGCCTCCTGGCCGGCCGGCACGTCGTCCTCCGGATAGATGGCGTTGATCGGGCATTCCGGCTCGCACAGGGTGCAGTCGATGCACTCGTCGGGATCGATCACCAGGAAATTCGGCCCCTCGTGGAAGCAGTCGACCGGGCACACCTCCACGCAGTCGGTGTACTTGCACTTGATGCAGTTCTCGGTGACGACGAAGGGCATGGACAACGATCCTCGAGGCGTTCCTGTGGTGTGCGCGCAGTGTAATCCAGCGCGTCGAAACACGCCGCCAAGGGCGCGTGCCGGCTTGCCGGCCGCGTCGGTCCGGGCAAAGAAAAACCCGGCCGGAGCCGGGTCTTCTGCAGCATCCGCGTCTTGCCGGCGGATGCCTGCGGCATATGGCGCTCCCTACGGGATTCGAACCCGTGTTTTAGCCTTGAGAGGGCCACGTCCTAGGCCTCTAGACGAAGGGAGCTGGGGATCGGCCCTGGGGCCACCGGCTGGACGACCGGTTCGCAGCGACCGGATCGGCCGTGCAGCTTGCTAGTATAGCAGGACAACGGGCAGCGCAGCACCGGCCAACGGCCGGAACGACGCCCGACCGACCCTCACCAGAACCCTAGATGCCGACCCAGAACGACACCGCATTGATCGGGCCGCGCAGCATCCCGCGCGACCAGCATTCCATCTCCCGCAAGGGCATCAGCCCCAACGCGCTGCGCGTGCTGTACCGCCTGCGCGAAGGCGGGCACGAGGCCTACCTGGTCGGCGGCGCCGTGCGCGACCTGCTGGTGGGGCTGCAGCCGAAGGACTTCGACGTCGCCACCGACGCCACCCCCGAGCAGGTCAAGGCGCTGTTCCGCAACTGCCGCCTGATCGGGCGCCGCTTCCGCCTGGCGCACGTGGTGTTCGGGCGCGAGATCATCGAGGTGGCGACCTTCCGCGCCAACATCGACGACGGCAGCGGCGACCGCGAGACCCACGCCGGCGGGCGGCTGCTGCGCGACAACGTCTACGGCACGATCGAGGACGACGCGGTGCGCCGCGACTTCACCGCAAACGCGTTGTACTACGCGATCGAGGACTTCTCGGTGCGCGACTACACCGGCGGGTTCGAGGACGTGCAGAACCGGGTGATGAAGCTGATCGGCGATCCCGAGCTGCGCTATCGCGAGGATCCGGTGCGGATGCTGCGCGCGGTGCGCCTGGCCGCCAAGCTCGGTTTCGGCATCGATCCCGAGAGCGCGGCGCCGCTCCCGCACCTGGCTTCGCTGCTGGGAGAGGCGGCGCCGGCGCGGCTGTTCGAGGAATGCCTGAAGCTGTTCCTGTCCGGGCACGCCGAGGCCAGCTTCCTCGGCCTGGAGCAGAACGGCCTGCTGCCGGCGCTGCTGCCGGAATCGGCGGCGGCGATGGCCGCCAACCGCAGCGGCGCGCTGCGCCGCATGTTGCTCGAAGGCCTGCGCAACACCGATGCACGGGTCGCCGCGGAGGAGCCGGTGTCGCCGGCCTTCCTGTTCGCGCTGCTGCTGTGGCCGGCGTACTGCCGCGCGCTGATGGCGCTGCAGGCCGAAGGCGTGCACGCGGCCGAGGCGCAGCGCCGCGCCGCCGACCGCGTCACCGTGCACCAGCTGACCACGGTGGCGCTGCCGCGCCGGTTCTCGCTGCCGATGCAGGAGATCTGGCTGCTGCAGTCGCGCTTCCCGCTGCGCCAGCGCAAGCGGGTGGTGCGCACGTTGTCGCATCCGCGCTTCCGCGCCGCGTTCGATTTCCTGGTGCTGCGGCAGAGCGCGTCGGACGACCACGCCGAGGATGTCGCCTTCTGGCGCGAGGCGCAGCAGGATCCCGATCACGCCATCGCCGCCCACCCGCCGGAGGCCGAGGCTGATACCGAAGAGGGCGCCGCGCCGCGCAAGCGCCGCCGCCGGCGGCGTTCCGCGGCAGCGGAATGAACCGGCCGGCCGTCGCCTGCGTCGGCCTCGGCGGCAACCTGGGTGATGTCGCGGCCACGTTGCGCAAGGCGATCGCGGCGCTGGCGGCGCTGCCGGATACGCGCCTGTTGCGGACGTCGCGTTTCTACCGCACCCCGCCCTGGGGCGTGGAGGCGCAGCCCGGTTTCGTCAATGCCGCGGTGGCGCTGGAAACCGGACTCGTCGCGCGGGCGCTGCTCGATCAGCTGCTGCGGATCGAACGCGACTTCGGCCGCGTCCGCGCCGCCGACGACCGCTGGGGTCCGCGCACGCTCGACCTGGACCTGCTGCTGTACGGCGAGGCGGTCGTCGACGAACCCGGCCTGCGGGTACCGCATCCGCACCTGCACGAGCGCGCGTTCGCCCTGGCGCCCCTGCTGGAGGTGCTGCCCGAGGCCGTGATCCCGGGCATCGGCCCTGCGCGTGATGCGCTTGCCACGCTGGATACGGCCGGTATCGAGCCGCTGTAGGTGATCTGGTCCGCAATCGTCGCGCGAGAGCATGGGGACGGCTTCAGCCGCGACGGGGCGCATGCCGACGACGGATGGTCTCTGCCGTTGTTCGCCTTCGCGACGCGCGGCGGCGCGTTCATCGTCGCCGCCGCCCAAGGGGCTGCCTGGCGCGGCTGCCTGGCGCGGCAGCGGTTAAGCTAGGCGCATGAATACCGCTGCCAGACCGTTGACCGTTCCCGACCTTGCCGCCGCCCGGCGCGAAGGCCGCAAGCTGGCGATGCTGACCGCCTACGACGCCGGCTTCGCGCGCGCCTGCGACGACGGCGGCGTCGACCTGGTGCTGGTCGGCGATTCGCTCGGCATGGTGGTGCAGGGGCAGGCTTCCACCTTGCCGGTCACCGTCGACGACATCGCCTACCACACCCGTTGCGTCGCGCGCGGGCTGTCGCGCGCGCTGCTGGTCGCCGACCTGCCGTTCCAGGCCGATGCCACGCCCGGGCGGGCGCTCGATGCCGCCACCCGTCTGCTGCAGGCCGGCGCCGGCATGGTCAAGCTCGAGGGCGCCGGCCACAAGCTCGAGACGATCCGTTTCCTGGTCGAACGGGAAATTCCGGTCTGCGGCCATCTCGGCCTCACGCCGCAATCGGTGCTGCGCTTCGGCGGCTTCCGGGTGCAGGGGCGCGAGGACGCGGCCGCCGCCAAGCTGCGCGAGGACGCGCTGGCCGTCGCCGCGGCCGGCGCCGCGCTGCTGGTGCTCGAATGCGTGCCGTCGGCGCTGGCGTCGGCGATCACCGCCGCCAGTCCCGTACCGACCATCGGCATCGGTGCCGGCGCCGGCTGCGACGGCCAGGTGCTGGTGCTGCATGATTTCCTCGGCCTCGAGAGCGGTCATCGGCGGCCGAAATTCGTCAAGGACTTCCTGGAAGAGGGCGGTTCGGTGGCGGGCGCGGTGCGGGCCTACGTGGCCGCGGTGCGTGACGGGTCGTTCCCCGACGAGGCGCATAGCTATGCCTGAGCGGACCCCAGCCGGCCGGGAGCCGGCAGTGCAGCGGCGGTTGTGGCCGCTGGGCGTGTTCGTCGCCGCCTTCCTCGGCGGATCGATCTGCGCCGCGCTCGCGGCACGGGTGCTGCTGGAGGCGCATTTGCGACAGGACTCGATGCTGTACCAGTACCTGTCCAGGGAGTTGGCGCAGGGCGATGTGACGACCCGGTTGTCCACGATCGAGGCGGCGCAGCGCGGCGAGCTTGACGACGTCATCCGGCTTAACTGCATCCATCTCAAGCGCGGGATCGCCCAGTTGTCGATCGTTCGGGAAGGGGCGCGGGAGCAGGGTGGCTACGAGGAACTCGCGGACCGGGCGGGGGCCGTGATCGACGCGCTGGAAGCGCAGGGGAAATGCGGCATGCCGCCCGCAGGATGAGTGGGCACGGGGGAGCGATCCGGCAGTGGATATCTGCGGCGAACTGACCGACCTGCGCTTGCGCGTGGCCGCCTGGCGACGCGAGGGCCTGCGCATCGGCTTCGTGCCGACCATGGGCAACCTGCACGCCGGCCACTACTCGCTGGTGCGGCTGGCACGCGACCATGCCGACCGCGTGGTCGCCAGCGTGTTCGTCAATCCCACCCAGTTCGGCCCCGGCGAGGATTTCGCGCGCTACCCGCGCACCCCGGAACGGGATGCCGCCGGGCTCGAGGCGGCCGGCTGCGATCTCGTCTGGCAGCCGTCGGTCGAGACCATGTATCCGTTCGGTGCCGAGCACGCGGTGCGCATGCGCGTGCCCGGCGTCACCGAGGTGCTCGACGGCGCCCATCGTCCCGGTCATTTCGATGGCGTGTGCACGGTAGTGTCGCGACTGTTCAACCAGGTGCAGCCGGACGTCGCCGCGTTCGGCCGCAAGGATTACCAGCAGCTGGCGGTGATCCGCGATCTGGTCCGCGATCTCGCGTTCCCGTTGCGGTTGCTTGCCGGCGACACCGTGCGCGAAGCGGACGGGTTGGCCATGAGTTCGCGCAACCAGTACCTGTCGGAAGCGGAACGCAGCGTTGCGCCGGAGCTGCATCGCGCCCTGCTGGCGATGCGCGATGCGGCGTGGGCGGGCGAATCGCGGGCGTCGGCGGAAGCCGCGGCGCGTTCGCGCCTGCAGGCGGCCGGTTTCCAGGTCGACTATGCGGTGATCCGCACGCCGGCACTGGCCGAACCGGAGGCGGGCACCGACGGCCCGCGGGTCGCGCTGGCGGCGGCGCGGCTGGGCGCGACGCGGCTGATCGACAATCTCGAGTTCGAACTGCCGCCCGGCTGAGGGTCACGGGCGCGGCGAGAGTCGTTTGGCGGTTTCCTGAACTCGCGTCCGGGCCTATGTTGCGATGCAGAAAATCGCCCCTATACTTCCGGAATCAGCGGATTTCCGCGCCCTGACAGCCGCGATCCGGCGAGCGATGCCATGCACCTGACCCTGCTCAAAGCCAAGATCCACCGCGCCACGGTGACCCACGCCGAGCTGCACTACGAGGGCTCGTGCGCGATCGACGCGCGCCTGCTCGAGATCTCCGGCATCCGCGAGTACGAGCGCGTGGAGATCTACAACATCAACAACGGCGAGCGCTTCGCGACCTACGCGATCCGCGCCGAGGCCGGCAGCGGCACCATCTCGGTCAACGGCGCCGCCGCGCACAAGGCGCAACCCGGCGACCTGGTGATCATCTGTGCCTACGGCGCCTGCGACGAGGCCGAGGCCGAGCAGTTCAGGCCGACCCTGGTCTACGTCGACCGCCAGAACCGGCTGACCCACACCAACGATTCGATCCCGGCGCAGGCGGCCTGAGCATGACGGCAGCGCAGCGGCTCACCGGTTCCCTGGCACCGCACGCACAGCGCTTGTCCTCTATCCGGATCGCCGAGCTGATCGCCGCCGATCCGGCGCGCGCCGGCGACCTGTCGCTGCGTGTCGGTCCCCTCTATGCCAACTTCTCGCGCCAGCGCATCGACCGCGATGCACTCGATGCGCTGCTGCAGCTGGCCGACGCCTGCGCACTGCCGCAGGCGTTCCGCGCGCTGTTCGACGGCGAACGGGTCAACGTTTCGGAAGACCGTCCCGCCCTGCACGTCGCGCTGCGCTCGGCGCTGGGCGCAGGCGAGGTCGCACGTGACGCGCAGGCACAGGCGGCGCAGGCGCACGCGCGGATGGCGAAGCTGGTCGACGACCTGGCCGCCTCCGATGTGACCGACATCGTCAACGTCGGCATCGGCGGCTCCGATCTCGGCCCGCGCCTGGTCGCCGACGCGTTGAAGGACGCGCACAGCGGGCGCTTCCGCGTGCATTTCCTCACCAACGTCGACGGCAGCGATGCGCAGCACACGCTGCGCGGGCTGGATCCCGCGCGCACCGCGGCGATCCTGGTATCGAAGAGTTTCGGTACCCAGGAAACGCTGCTCAACGGCCGGATCCTCAAGGACTGGCTCGGCGGCGGCGAGCGCCTGTACGCGGTCAGTGCCAACGTGCCGAAGGCGGAAGCGTTCGGCGTCGCGGCCGAACGCGTGCTGCCGATGTGGGACTGGGTGGGCGGACGCTACTCGCTGTGGTCGGCGGTCGGCTTCGCGATCGCGCTCGCCATCGGCATGCCGCGCTTCGAGGAACTGCTGGCCGGCGCCGCGGAGATGGACGCGCACGCGCTGCAGGCGCCGCCGGAACGCAACCTGCCGATCCTGCATGCGCTCTCGGTGGTGTGGAACCGCAACGCGCTCGGCCTGTCGACCCATGCGGTGCTGCCCTACGACGAGCGCCTGGCGCTGCTGCCGGCCTACCTGCAGCAGTTGGTGATGGAAAGCCTGGGCAAGTCGGTCACGCCGGCAGGGCAGGCCGCCGGCGTCGACACGGTGCCGGTGCTGTGGGGCGGGGCGGGCACCAACTCGCAGCACAGCTTCTTCCAGGCCCTGCACCAGGGCACGCAGACCGTGCCCGCGGACTTCATCGGCGTGGTCAATCCCGATCATGCCTACGCCGAGAACCACGCCGCGCTGCTGTCCAACCTGCTGGCGCAGACCGAGGCGCTGGCCAACGGCCACTCGGATGGCGATCCGCAGAAGACCTATCCCGGCAACCGGCCGTCGACGCTGCTGCTGCTCGACGCGCTCACCCCCGCCTCGCTGGGCGCGCTGATCGCGCTGTACGAGCACAGTGTCTACGCGCAGTCGGTGCTGTGGGGCGTCAACGCCTTCGACCAGTGGGGCGTGGAACTGGGCAAGCGCATCGCCGGCGAGTTGTTGCCGGCCGTGCGCGGTGAAACCACGGAAGTCTCCGATCCCGTCACCCGCGAACTGCTGACCGAGATCTCCCGCCGCCGTTCCGGCGGATGAGCGACGGCATCCGCATCCGCCATGCCGAGCCGGAGGATGCCGCCGGGCTGCATGCGCTGTTCTCCGCGCGCGATGCCTACGCCGCGACGCTGCAGCCACCATTCCCGTCGCAGGCCGCCTGGGAGCAGGCGCTGGCCGATCCGCCGAAACACGTGGTGCAGCTGGTCGCGATCGACGGCGTCGACGGGGAGCTGGCCGGTGCCGCCGGGTTCGAGGTATTCCGGAATCCGCGCCGCCGTCACGTCGCCAATCTCGGCATGGCGGTCGCCGCGGCGCGGCAGGGCCACGGGATCGGCACGCAGCTGCTGCGTGCGGTGATCGACACCGCCGAGCGCTGGCACGGCGTGCGCCGGTTGGAACTCGAGGTCTACACCGACAACCTGGCCGGGATCGCGCTGTACGAGAAACACGGCTTCGTCCGTGAAGGCCATGCGCGCGGCTACGCGCTGCGCGATGGCGCCTATGCCGATGTCTACCTGATGGCGCGCATCGCGGAAGTCCCCCGCGCACCGTAGGAGCGCGCCATGCGCGCGATGCCGCGGATGCTCGCGGCCTCCGTGCAGCTCGCACACCCGCATTCGACACCCCGGCGTCGCGGGCGTGGCGCCGGTGCCTACGAGCGTTCGCCGTGGCGCGCCAACGCCCAGTGCACATGCTCACGCACCATGGCGTCCGACTCATCGGCGCGCGATTGCAGCGCCGCCACGACTGCCGGCGTAGTCGGTGCATTGCCCAACGCCACGGCGATATTGCGCAGCCAGCGCCGGTGGCCGCTGCGGCGGATCGCCGAGCCTTCGGTGCGGCGCAGGAACTCGTCCTCGTCCCAGGCGAACAGGTCGGCCAGGGTGGCCGTGTCGAGATCGTTGCGGGTGCGGAAGTCGGGCTCGTCGCTGCGCCTGGCGAACTTGTTCCAGGGACAGACCAGCTGGCAGTCGTCGCAGCCGAAGATGCGGTTGCCGATCGCCGGGCGCAGGTCTTCCGGGATGGCGCCGTCGTGCTCGATGGTGAGATAGCTGATGCAGCGACGCGCATCGAGCCGGTGCGGGGCGACGATCGCACGGGTCGGGCAGATGTCGATGCAGCGCGTGCAGCTGCCGCAGTGGGCGCTGGCCGGGGCATCGATCGGCAGCGGCAGGTCGACATAGAGTTCGCCGAGGAAGAACCAGGAACCGCCGTCGCGATCGATCAGGCAGGTGTGCTTGCCGATCCAGCCGAGCCCGGCGTTGCGCGCCAGCGCGCGCTCGAGCACCGGCGCCGAGTCGACGAACACGCGATGGCCGAACGGGCCGATCTCTTCCGCGACGCGGTCGGCCAGCTTCTGCAGCCGGTGGCGCATCAGCTTGTGGTAGTCGCGACCGAGCGCATAGCGGGCGACGTAGGCGCGCTCGCCGTCGGCCAGCGTTCGCCAGCTCCCGTCACCATCGTCGCGGCCGTAGTCGAGGCCGACGGAAATCACCCGCACCGTCCCGGGCACCAGTTCCTGCGGCCGCGACCGCTTGTCGCCGTGCCGGGCCATCCAGTCCATCGAGCCGTACAGCCCCCGTGCCAGCCAGTCGCGCAGGTGCGCCTCGTCCTCGCCCAGCTCGATGCCGGCGATGCCGCAGCGCTGGAAGCCGGCCTCGCGCGCGAGCGTGCGGATCCGCGCCGCGAGCGCAGCGAGCTCGATCGGATCGGGATCGGCCTGGCGTGCCTGTGCGGGAGCATTGGACGGCATCCGACAAGTGTAGAGCGGAGACCGGTGCCGTCGCCCCGTCGCCGTGCTTTCTCCTGATCACGGTTCAGCCGGCAGCCGCGGCGATCGCGGGTGCGCTCGGAAAGCGTCTTTGGACGCGGATCAACGCGGACAAACGCGGATCGGTTCATGGTCGAGTGCTTCATCCGCGTTCATCCGCGTCCGGAATGCCTTCACTCGCTGCCGGGAAGCACAGCCGGAGAGTCTCCTTTCGCGGGCGGCGGAATGCGACCAGGTCAGCCGAGGGAGAGGCCAGGAGATCGGTCCGCCGACACGATGACGGGCGCAGGTAGAATCCGGCCCATGAGCGCCGCCCGTCTCCGCGATCCGGAACACCTGTACGACGGTGCCGCGCTGCGTGCACTGGAAGCGGCGGCGACGCAGCAACTGGGCGGCGACGCCTTCGAGCTGATGCGGCGCGCCGGGCAGGCGGCCTGGCGCGAACTGCTGCGGCGCTGGCCGCAGGCGCAGCGGATCGTGGTGGCCTGCGGACCCGGCAACAACGGTGGCGACGGTTACGTGCTGGCGCGGCATGCGTTCGATTCCGGGCGCGACGTGTGCGTGGTGCGGCTCGAGGCGCATGCGCCGCGAGGCGGGCTGGCGCAGCGCGCCTGCGAGGCCTACCGCGACGGCGGCGGCCGCATCGAGCGCTACGACGGTGCGCTTCCGGCGGCGGACGTGCTGGTCGATGCGCTGTTCGGCATCGGCCTGTCGCGTGCGCCGGACGAACCCTGCGGCGCGCTGATCGAAGCGATCAACGCCGCGCCGGTGCCGGTGCTGGCGCTCGATGCGCCCAGCGGCATCGACGCCGACAGCGGCAGCGCGCCGGGACGGGCGATCCGCGCCGCGGCGACGCTGCAGTTCATCGCCGCGCACGCGGGGCTCTACACCGGCGACGCGCTGGACCATGTCGGCGCGCTGTCGCTGGCGAGCCTCGACGTGCCCGGGGACGTGCTGGCGCAGGTCAAACCTGTCGCCGGCTGCCTGCGCGCGGAGGATCTTCCGACGCGGTTCCGGCCGCGCCCGCGCAACAGCCACAAGGGCCACTCCGGCCACGTGCTGTGCATCGGCGGCGACGCGGGCAAGGGCGGTGCGGTGATGCTGGCGGCCGAGGCGGCGCTGCGCTGCGGCGCCGGGCTGGTCAGCGTGGCCACGCGTGCGGCGCACGTCGCGGCGTTGCTGGCGCGACGGCCCGAGGCGATGGTGCAGGCGGTCGAATCCGCCACGGTGCTGCCGCCGTTGTTCCGGCGCGCCGACGTGCTGGCCGTCGGCCCCGGACTGGGCGAGGGCGAGTGGGGCGCTGCGCTGCATGCCGCGGCGCTGGCCTGCGGCAAGCCGCTGGTCCTCGACGCCGATGCGCTCAACCTGCTGGCGCGCAACGCGCAGTCGCCGCCCGCCGGCACGGTGCTGACGCCGCATCCGGGCGAAGCGGCGCGGCTGCTCGGCATCTCCGGCAGCGAGGTGCAGGCCAACCGCTTCGCGGCCGCGCACCTGCTGTGCGCCTGCTTCGGCTGCGCGGTGGTGCTCAAGGGCGCCGGCAGCGTGGTCGCGGCGCCGGGCGAGCTGCCGCAGGTGATCGCCGCCGGCAATCCCGGCCTGGCGGTCGGCGGCACCGGAGACGTGCTCACCGGCTGTGTCGCCGCGCTGCGTGCGCAGGGCTTTTCCGCCTTCGACGCCGCCGCCACCGGCGCGCTGCTGCATGCCGTCGCCGGCGACCTGGCGGCGCAGGCCGGCGGGGAGCGCGGCCTGCTGCCGTCGGACCTGTTCGAGCCGCTGCGGCGGCTGGTCAACCCATGAGCGGCGCCGAGCGCCTGTACCTGCCCGACGAAGCGGCGACGCAGGCGCTCGCCCGGGCGTTGGCGGCCACGCAGCCCGCGCACGCCGTCGTGCATCTGCGCGGCGATCTCGGCGCCGGCAAGTCGACCCTGGCGCGCGCCTGGCTGCGGGCGCTGGGCGTGGTCGGCACGGTCCGCAGCCCCACCTACACCCTGGTCGAGCGCTACCCGCTCGGCGCGGCGGGCGAGGCCCTGCACCTGGACCTCTACCGGATCGGCGATGCCGGCGAACTGGAGTTCCTGGGACTGGACGAGGTGCCGGCGGCGCTGTGGCTGGTGGAATGGCCCGAGCGCGGCGCCGGGGCGCTGCCGCAGCCGGATCTGGAGGTGGCGCTGGAGATCGCCGGCCCCGGCCGCAGCGCACGACTGCTGGGCCGTGGGCCGCGGGGGGCCGCCTGGCTGTCGGCGCCGGTGCTCGGGGACCTGGTGCGCGAGTTGCGGCCGCTTCCTGAACCGTGACCGTAGGAAGGGGTGGCAGGCCACGGATTTCAAAGGAAAAAGTGCTTGCAAAGAATGCGTCTTGGTGCTTGACTAACTGCCATGCGCGTACGGGGAGCCCGTCTTCAGGAAATCCTGCTCGGTCTGGCACTGCTGGCCGGGCTGCTGTGGAGCGTGGCCGAAGCTTCTGAAATCAAGCACTTGCGCCTGGATGCCGGCGCCACCGGCACCCGCGCGGAGCTGGCGCTGGCGAAAGAAACCGAATTCAAGGTCATCACCCTCGCCAACCCCGATCGGCTGGTGATCGATCTGCCCGGTGCCGTACTGGGCAGCGGCGTCAAGCTGCCGGCCCCCGCGGGGCTGGTGCGCGCCGTGCGCAGCGGCCAACCGGAGCCGGGCGTGACCCGCATCGTGTTCGACCTGGCCGAGCCGGTGACCGCGCTCGGCCCGAGGTTCGAGCCTGGTGCCGACGGCGTGCGCCTGGTGGTGGAGTGGCCGGGCGACAGCGGCGGTAGCGATCCGATCGGACGCGTCATCGCACAGGTATCCGAGGGCCCCGCGGAGGCCGCTGCGCCCGCCCGCGCCGATCCCGCCGTGGCCTCGAGCGCGGCCACGACGCGCCTCATCTCCGGCATTGCCGCCGCCGTGACGCCCTCGAATCCGGCACCGGCATCGACACCGCCACCCTCGCGCAATCCGGCGCCGCAATCGCCGGTCCCGGCCGCTTCCACGAACGAACCCGCGCCTCGCCAGGCACAGGCGGTGCCGACGCCGCGCCCGCCGTCATCCACCGCGGGGATGCGTCCGCTGGTCATCGCCATCGATCCCGGCCACGGCGGCCAGGACCCGGGTGCGGTCGGGCCGAGCGGCAAGCGCGAGAAGGACATCACCCTGGCGATCGCGCGCGAGCTGGGCCGGCAGATCGATGCCACGCCCGGGCTCAAGTCGTATCTCACCCGCGATCGCGACGTGTTCATCCCGCTCAACCGCCGCGCCCAGCTGGCGCGCGAGGCCGGCGCCGACATGTTCATTTCGATCCATGCCGATGCCGCGCACAACCGCAACGCCAAGGGATCCTCGGTATACGTGCTGTCGCTGCGCGGGGCGTCTTCGCAGCGCGCGCGCTGGCTCGCCGACAAGGAGAACGCGGCCGACCTGATCGGCGGCGTGCGCCTGCAGGAAGCCGACGACACCCTGGCCTCGGTGCTGCTGGATCTCACCCAGAGCGGGCAGATGAAGGCGTCCGAGGATGCCGGCAGTCACATCCTCGACGGCCTCAAGCGCATCGGCAACAACCACAAGCCGCACATCGAGCGCGCCAACTTCGCCGTGCTGCGCACCTCGGACATGCCGGCGATGCTGGTGGAAACCGCCTTCCTGTCCAATCCGGACGAGGAGAAGCGGCTGGTCGATCCGAAGTTCCAGCGAACGGTGGCGCGCGCGGTGCTCGACGGCGTCAACACCTATTTCTCCGCGCAGCCGCCGCCGGGCACGCTGTATGCCGCGCGCGCGGCCGCGGCGAACGGCAGCGGCGGCGCCGCGGGCGGCGGCAGCCCCTGAGCGTTCCGTGTCGTCGCCGTCGGGTCCGCCCTTCGTAGGAGCGGGCCACGCCCGCGATGCCGGCGATCTCTCCGGTCCCGGCCATCGGCGGTCCTGTCGCGAGCCGGAAGCCGCGCCGGTGGCCGGAATCCCGTGGCGGCGAAATGTCCGCGGTATCGCGCGCATGGCGCGCTCCTACGCATGTGGGCGGGCGCTGCCGTTATCATCGGGGCTGATCCATCGTGACGGCGCCGTCGGCGCCGCTTCAGCCTTGAACATCCGCCAACTCCCCGACACCCTCGTCAACCAGATCGCCGCCGGCGAGGTGGTCGAGCGCCCGGCGTCCGTGGTCAAGGAACTGGTGGAGAACGCACTCGATGCCGGCGCCCTGCGCGTGGACATCGACCTGGAGGAGGGCGGGGTGCGCCTGGTGCGCGTCCGCGACGACGGCGGCGGCATCGCCGCGGACGATCTGCCGCTGGCGGTCTCGCGGCATGCCACCAGCAAGATCGCCTCGCTCGACGACCTGGAGGCGGTGGCCACGCTCGGCTTCCGCGGCGAGGCGTTGCCGTCGATCGCTTCCGTCAGCCGCTTTTCGATCGCCTCGCGCCGTCCCGACGATGCCCACGGCGCCGTGCTGGCGGTGGACGGCGGCCGCGTCGCCGCGGTGGCGCCGAGACCGCACCCGCCGGGCACCACGGTCGAGGTGCGCGACCTGTTCTACAACGTGCCGGCGCGGCGCAAGTTCCTGCGCGCCGAGCGCACCGAGCTCGGCCACATCGAGGAATGGCTGCGCTCGCTGGCGCTGTCGCGCCCGGACGTGGAGCTGCGGGTCTCGCACAACGGCAAGCCGTCGCGGCGCTACAAGGGCGGCGGCGCGCTGTTCTCCGACGAGCGCCTCAACGAGACCCTGGGCGGCGAGTTCGCGAAACACGCGCTGCGCGTCGAACACGAGGGCGCGGGCCTGCGCCTGCACGGCTGGATCGCGCAGCCGGCGTATTCGCGCGCCAGCGCCGACCAGCAGTACCTCTACGCCAACGGCCGCGCGGTGCGCGACCGCAGCGTCGCGCATGCGGTCAGGCAGGCCTATGCCGACGTGCTCTACCACGGCCGCCAGCCGGCGTACGTGCTGTTCCTGGAACTCGAGCCGGCCCGCGTCGACGTCAACGTGCACCCGGCCAAGCACGAGGTGCGCTTCCGCGATGCGCGCCTGGTGCACGATTTCGTCTACCGCACGCTGCATGACGCGCTGGCCGAGACCCGCGCCGGCCTGCAGCCGGTCCCGGCGATGACCGCGGGCGCCGGCGGCGGCGCGGCCGCCTTGCAGGCCGGCACACCGGCGTCGCCGCAGTGGCAGCCGTCCTCGCGCGACCAGTCCGGCCTGGCGCTGCGCATCGACGAGGCCCGCGCCGGCTACGCCGCGCTCTACGGCGCGCCGCCGATGTCGGCCGCGCCCGCGGCGATGCCGGAGCACGACGAGGCCGGCATCCCGCCGCTGGGCTATGCGCTGGCACAGCTGCATGGGGTCTTCATCCTCAGCCAGTGCGCCGACGGCCTGGTGGTGGTGGACATGCACGCCGCGCACGAGCGCATCGGCTACGAGAAGCTGAAGACCGCGCACGACAGCGAGGGCCTGCGCGTGCAGCCCCTGCTGGTGCCGCAGGCGGTTGCGGTCTCCGAACGCGAGGCCGACGTCGCCGAGCGCGAGGCCGCGACGCTGTCCGAACTCGGCTTCGAGGTCTCGCGCGGCGGGCCGCAGTCGCTGCTGCTGCGCGGCGTGCCGGCACTGCTGGCCGAGGGCGACACCGAGGCGCTGCTGCGCGACGTGCTGGCGGACCTGCGCGAACACGGCGAAAGCCGCCGCGTCGCCAGCGCGCGCGACGAGTTGCTGTCGACCATGGCCTGCCACGGCGCGGTGCGCGCCAACCGCCGCCTGACGGTGCCGGAGATGAACGCACTGCTGCGGCAGATGGAGGCGACGGAGCGTTCCGGGCAATGCAATCATGGGCGTCCGACCTGGGCGCGGTTCGGCCTGGCAGAGATCGATCGCTGGTTCATGCGGGGGCGTTGAAATGGGAAAGACGACAAGGGTTGCGTGGATGGCCGCGGTGCTCGCGGCGGGCCTGGCCGGATGCGGACGGGATACGGCGCAGGATGTGGCCGCAGCATCGGACGACGGCGACGCGCCGGTCGCGGCACCGGCCGCCGATGCCGCCTTCGTGCGCGAGCTGGAAGCCTGGCGCGAGCAGCGGGAGGAAAGCCTGGTGGCGCCGGACGGCTGGACCGGCCTGGTCGGCCTGCACTGGATCGAGCTCAAGGCGCACTACGTCGGCAGCGACAGCGGCCTGCGCCTGGCCAAGGGACCGCCGCGGATCGGCCTGCTGCAGCAGGAGGGCGGGCGCCTGTACTTCACGCCCGAGCGCGGCGTCGACCTCACCCTCGACGGCGAACCCTTCACCGCCCGCGCCGAACTGCACGGCGACCGCAGCGAGACGCCGAGCGTGATCGGTTTCGACGACGGCAAGGGCGAGATCAGCGTGATCGAGCGCGGCCACAGGCGCGCGCTGCGCGTGCGCCATGCCGAGGCCGAGGCACGGACCGGTTTCGCCGGTCTCGACTACTGGCCCGCCGATTCGGGCTGGCGCGTGCAGGGGCGTTTCGTCGCGCACCCGCCGGGCAAGACCATCGAGATCGCCAACATCATCGGCATGCTCGAGCCGATGCCCAACCCCGGCGCGGTCGAGTTCGAGCGCGACGGCCGCACCCATCGCCTGGAAGCGCTGGACGACGGCATGGGCGGCCTGTTCCTGATCCTCGCCGATCGCACCAACGGCCAGGGCAGCTACGGCGCCGGGCGCTACCTGAATGCGCCGGCCGCCGACGAAGCGGGGAACGTCGTGCTCGACTTCAATCGCACCTACAGCCCGCCGTGCGCGTTCACCGCGCATGCGACCTGCCCGCTGCCGCCGCAGGAGAACCGGCTCGACCTGGCGATCACCGCCGGCGAGAAGGCCTACGGCAAGCCCGCCATCTGATTTCCACGCAAAGCAAGGATGTCTTCATGCGCCTGTTGAACCGCCGTTCGCTCAAGTCGCTGCTGCTGTCGCTCGCCGTTGCCGCTGTCGCAGCGGCCGGTTTCGCTTTTGCCGAGAAGCCGCAGACCGCGGCGCCGCCGTCTGCCGCCGCAGGCGCCGTGCCGCCGGTGCCGTTGCTGTGGAAGGTGTCGGGCGAGTCCGGCGCCGTGTACCTGCTCGGCTCGTTCCATCTGCTCAAGCCCGCGGACTATCCGCTGTCGGCGGACGTGGACGCCGCCTTCGACGACGTCGACAAGCTGGTCTTCGAAATCCCGCCGGACGAGATGAATTCGCCTGCCCTCGGCATGAAGATGGGGCAGGCGGCCATGCGCACCGACGGCACCCTGCTCGACAGCGAGCTGCCCGAGGAAACCGCCGCCGGCCTCAAGCGCTGGCTGGACGCCAATGCCGCGACCCTGCAGAAGATGCAGCTGACGCCGCAGACCATGCAGATGTTCGAACCCTGGTTCGTCGCGTTGATGGTCACCATCACCGAGATGACCAACTACGGCCTCGATCCGGCGCTCGGACTGGATACGCATTTCGCCACGCGCGCGCAGGAGGCCGGCAAGCCCACGTCCGGCCTGGAGACCGGCGAGCAGCAGATCGCCTTCCTCGACGGCATGGATCGCAAGGAGCAGCTGCAGTTCCTGCAGGAGTCGCTCGACTCGACCGGCGCCGAGGGCCGCAAGGAGATCGAGAAGCTCCATGCCGCCTGGCGCGGCGGCGATGCGCGGGCGATGTGGGAAGGCATGGCGGCGGAGATGCGCGAGCAGTTCCCGGCGCTCTACCACCGCATCAACGTCGAGCGCAACGACGCCTGGGTGCCGGAGATCGAAGCGCTGCTGGGCGACGCCGCCGGCGGCAACACCCTGGTCGTGGTCGGCGCGCTGCACCTGCTCGGCGACGACGGCGTGGTCGAGAAGCTGCAGGCGAAGGGATTCGAGGTCGAGCGGATCTGTTCGGCATGCCGCTAATGCGGCGCGCCGGAGCCGACGGATAGCGATGAACGCGGCGCACGAAACCTCCCTGGTGTACCGGCAGGCCGTCGAAGCGCTCAACCGCCGCGAGTGGGAGGCGGCCGAGCGCCTCGGCGCCTCGATCCTGGCGCAGGCTTCCGGGCATGCCGGGCTGCATTTCGTGGTCGGCGTGGCCGCATTGCAGCGCCAGCGCATGCCGCAGGCGTTCGAGCACCTCGGCAAAGCCGCGCGCCTGAACCCGAAGCGTCCGGACTACGTGGCGCAGTGGGCGCGGGTACTGGCCACGACCCATGCGATGCGCGAAGCCGTGACCGCGGCCGACTACGCCATGCGTCTCGGCCCGCAGGACCCGATGACCCTCGACACGCTGGGCGTGGTCTTCACCCAGGCCAACGATCACCGCCGCGCCGTCGAGGCGTTCCAGCGTGCCGTGGCGGTGATGCCGGAACAGGCGGGGTTCCGCTTCAATCTCGCCACCTCGTTGACCTTTGTCGGCGAGCTTGATGCGGCCGAGCGCGAGCACGAGGCTTGCCTGGCGCGCGCTCCTGGTTTCTGGAAAGCGCACCTCGCGCTTTCGCAGCTGCGCCGGCAGACCACGGAGCGAAACCATGTCGACCGCCTGCTGAAGCTCTTGGCCGGCTGCGGCGACGATCCCGCCGCACGCTTGTACCTCAACCTGGCCCTGGAGAAGGAGTATTCCGATCTCGGCGAGCACGAGCAGTCCTTTCGCCACCTGCTCGCAGGCAAGGCAGCATGGCGCGCCACGCTCGACTACGCGTTCGAACGGGACGAGGAGGTCTTTGCCGAGATCATCCGCGTATCGCCGCAGCCCTCGCAGGCGCAGGGATGCGACAGCGGCGAACCGGTCTTCGTCATGGGCATGCCGAGGACCGGCACCACCCTCGTCGACCGCATCCTGTCCAGCCACCCGTCCGTGCAGTCGGCCGGCGAGCTGCAGAACTTCGCCGTGGCCCTGAAGCGCGCATCGGGCAGCACTACGCCGCCGATGCTCGATGTCGACACGCTGCGGTGCAGCGGCGCGCTCGACTGGAAGGCCCTGGGGGAGCGCTACATCGCCAGCACCCGCCCGGGCACCGGCCAGGCGGACCGCTTCATCGACAAGCTGCCGCACAATTTCCTCTATGCCGGATTCATCGCCGCGGCGCTGCCGAACGCGAGCCTGGTCTGCCTGCGCCGCGGCGCGATGGACACTTGCGTCAGCAACTTCAGGCAGCTGTTCGCGTTGACCTCTCCGTACTACGACTACTCGTTCGACATCGTCGACACGGCGCGCTACTTCGCGCTGTTCGACCGCCTGATGTCGCACTGGCGCAGCGTCATGCCCGGGCGCATCCTTGAGATCGGCTACGAGGAGATCGTCTCCGGCCAGGAGGCTGCCACCCGAAAGCTGCTGAAGCACTGCGGGCTGCCCTGGGACGATGCATGCCTGCGGTTCCAGGACAACGCGGCGCCGGTGTCGAGCGCCAGCGCCGTGCAGGTGCGCTCGCCGCTCTACAGCACCTCGATCGGGCGGTGGAAGCGCTATGGCCAGCAGCTCGACGAGGTCCGTGCGGTACTGGCCGACACGGACATCCCGCTCGACTAGCGGACCTGCGATTCGGGCCCGGCGGGGACCATGTCGATGCAATCCACCGGGCAGGCGGGAACGCACAGCTCGCAACCGGTGCACAGCGGCTCGATGACGGTATGCATGCGCTTGGCGCCGCCGACGATGGCGTCCACCGGGCAGGCCTGGATGCACTTGGTGCAGCCGATGCAGTCGGCTTCGACGATCAGGGCGATCTCGGGCGGACGGTAGGTGCCGCGCGTGCGGTCGTAGGGCAGGGCGTCGCGTCCGAGCAGTCGCGCCAGCGCCCGGGCGCCGGCGTCGCCGCCGGGCGGGCAGCGGTCGATGTCGGCCTCGCCGGCCGCCAGCGCCTCGGCGTAGGGGCGGCAGCCGTCGAAGCCGCACTGCCGGCACTGCGTCTGCGGCAGCAGGCGGTCGATGCGTTCGACGAGGGCGGAATCGGCGGTCACATCAATGCCCATCAAACGTAGAGCGGAGCTTGCTCCGCTGCGCGGGCTCCGGAGCCGGGAGCAGCGGAGCAAGCTCCGCTCTACGAGGAGGGTGGTGTTTCACGATTTCATCGATGGCTGTGCGGGGCGTGTGCACGGCACGAAGTGGGACGGCTCGTCACCTGACCGGCATGCCCGGCTCGGCACCCGCGTCGGCATCGAGCAGCGCCAGCGTACCGCCGTCGAAGCCGGCCGACAGGATCATGCCCTCGCTGAGGCCGAAACGCATCTTGCGCGGCGCCAGGTTGGCGATGAAGACCACGTTGCGCCCGACCAGCTTCTCCGGCTCGCCGTAGCTGGCGCGGATGCCGGAGAAGATCTGGCGGCGGCCGAGTTCACCGGCGTCCAGCTCGAAGCGCAGCAGCTTGTCGGAGCCCTCGACGAACTCGCAGGCGAGTACGCGGCCGATGCGCAGGTCGAGTTTCGCGAAATCGTCGATGCCGATGGTCGCGGGGGCGGCGGTGCTCGCGGCGCCCTTCGCCGCGGCATCGCCTGTCGCGACCGCCTTCGCTTCCGCCGGGGCTTGCGCGGCGGGCTTGAGGTCTTCCTTGCTGGCTTCGGTCATGGCGGCGATCTGCTTCGGGTCGAGTCGGGTGAACAGCGGAGCATAGGTCTCGATCGCGTGGTCGAGCAGCGGCGCGTCGAGGTCTCGCCAGCGTTCGAGCGGGGCGGCGAGGAACGCCTCCGCCTGCGCCGTCACCGCCGGCAGCACCGGCCGCAGCGCCGCCGCCAGCACCCGGAACAGGTTCAGCCCCTGGGTACAGACCGCCTGCAGTTCGGCATCGGCGCCCGCCTGCTTGGCGATCACCCAGGGCTTCTTCTCGTCGATGTAGCGATTGGCCTCGTCGGCCAGGGCCATGGTCATGCGCAGCACCGCCGCCGGTTCGTTGCGCTCGTAGGCCTCGCGGATCGGCGCCAGGCCGGCGACGAAGCGCGCATACATGTCCGGCTCCGGCAACGCCGCGGCCAGGCGGCCGTCGAAGCGCTTGCCGATGAAGCCCGCGCAGCGGCTGGCGAGGTTGACGAACTTGCCGACCAGGTCGGCATTCACGCGGGCGACGAAGTCGGACAGGTTGAGATCGAGGTCGTCCACCCCGCCCGAGGATTTCGCCGCGTAGTAGTAGCGCAGCGCCTCGGGATGCAGCCCGCAGTCGAGATAGGTGCGGGCCATGACGAAGGTGCCGCGCGACTTCGACATCTTGGCGCCGTCGACGGTCAGGTAGCCGTTGACGTGCAGCCGCGTCGGCGCGCGGAAGCCGGCGCCGTGCAGCACCGCCGGCCAGAACAGGCCGTGGAAGTTGACGATGTCCTTGCCGATGAAATGGTGCAGTTCGGAATCGCTGTCCGGCGCCAGGAACTCGAAGAAGTTCAGGCCCTCGCGTTCGCACAGCGCCTGGAAGCTGCTGAGGTAGCCGATCGGCGCGTCCAGCCAGACGTACAGGAATTTTCCGGGATGGCCCGGGATCTCGAAGCCGAAGTACGGCGCGTCGCGGGAGATGTCCCAGGCGCGCAGGCCGCCTTCGCCGTCCAGCCATTCCTGCAGCTTGGCTTTCACGCCGGGCACGGCCACGTCGCCGTGCAGCCATTCGCGCAGGAAGCCCTCGAACTGCCCGACCTCGAAGAAGAAGTGCTCGGACTCGCGCAGTTCCGGCGCCGCGCCCGACAGCACCGAGCGCGGCTCCTTCAGGTCGGTCGGCGCGTAGGTGGCGCCGCAGTTTTCGCAGTTGTCGCCGTACTGGTCGGGCGTGCCGCAGTTGGGGCAGGTGCCCTTGATGTAGCGGTCGGGCAGGAACATGCCCTTGGCCGGATCGTAGAACTGCGCCACCGAGCGCCGGCTGATGTGGCCGTTGTTGTCGAGCTTGCTGTAGATCGCCTCGGTCAGCGCGCGGTTGCGCGGCGAGTGGGTCGAATCGTAGTGGTCGAAGGCGACTCCGAAATCGGCGAAGTCGCGCTCGTGCCCGGCCTGGACGCCGGCGATGAAGGCCTCGGGCGTGGTGCCGGCCTTTTCCGCCGCCAGCATGATTGGCGTGCCGTGGGTGTCGTCGGCGCAGACGAAATGGGCGGTCTCGCCGGCCATGCGCCGCGCGCGCACCCAGATGTCGGCCTGGATGTAGCCCACCAGGTGGCCCAGGTGCAGCGGGCCGTTGGCGTAGGGCAGGGCGGTGGTGACGACGGCGGGACGTGGCATAGCGGTGCGCGCGGGAAACGACCGGCGATTATTGCATGCCCAACGCAGATGGCTCTTAGTTGCCGGTCTGAAAGGGTATGGAGCATGGTCTAGGCAGGGGTGTAGATCATTGACTTTGATGAACTAGTGATCATCCACGTCTTGGGTGTCTATTAGGGTCACTGTAGATCCTGCCTCGCGAGTACTCAGAGTCTTCCTTGTCTGAATGTCGCCGCATGTTGCCGCGCGGAGCTCAATCGGCGGCGCTACGACACGGCTAAATTAGCCAGCGCTGCGGGCAAGGCTTGATACCGGCATGGGAAAAGGGGCTCGGTGTAAACCGGCCCCTCTTGGCTTCTAGTAGTGACACCTTAACAGGCACCTAGACTGTTCAATTGGCCGCCCGAGCAGGAATACCCAGCGCCGCCGACGCAAGCAGTATCGCCCGTGAGGACTGTGCCGTTGGCATACGTTACTTGAACTTGATTCCCGGAAGCGGTGCAGCCGACGGTCGCGAACTTCTCATTGACAAAGGGGGCATTGAAATGCTCTGTGGCGAAGGTGTTCAACTCAGGATAGTACCGAGCAGCATCTGTGTAGGCCTGCATTCCATCGATATCCAGCTTAACGGTTCCGTAGAGCTCTACAACATACGGGAGACCGAGAGCGCCGGAAATTTCTTGAGCGGCTTTTTGCACAAACGCAGCATAGTCCGCCGTCACTTGATCGTTGGTGGAGGTCGTGAGAGTCGCCTGGATTGCTTCGACTCGATCTCCATCTTTGAAGGTCTCATGTGCATCTAACCGGAATCCCTGTGATCCAGCATAAGCAAGGGATACAAAGAAAGTTGCTCCAATTACTACAGCAAGTATCCTATTCATGCGGTTCATCCTTGTGATTGAGGTACCCCCTGCATATTCGAACTTATATCGCGGGCCATCTCGACTCGAGCAACCACGTCACAGAAACAGCGTCAGGAAACGGCAGAGAAAGCGAAACACGGTGACAACCGTGCTGCAGGATGACGGACAACGCTAGAACGAAAACGGCCCGACGAATGCCGGGCCGTTTTGAGTTTTTCAAGGGCGTCAGCGGCTCATTCGCGCTGCCACACCTGCTCGCGGCATATGAAGGCCACGCAGCCGGATACGCCCAGGCGGTGGGCGTCGATCAGCTGCGCCTTGGACTTGTAGGTCTTGCCCTTGGCCGGATCGAGGATGGTGCCGCCGGACCAGGCGTCGCCGTCGGGCTTGAGGTCCCAGAGGATCGTCATGCCCTCGATCGGTTTGTCCTTGTTGGCACCGCTGCACTTGTCGCAGGTCGGGTTGGGGCCGCGGTCGGACTGCAGGATCTCGACCACCTTGCCTGACAGGGTGCCGTCGGCCGCCTGGCTGATCTCGACGACCGATTTGGCCTTGCCGGTCTCGTCGTCGATGGTTTGCCAGCGGCCGGTGGGGCCGTCCTGGGCGAACGCCATCGCCGGAAGCATTGTCAGCGCGAAAAGAGCACTCTGGATACGCATGAAAACCCTCCCTTGGGTTCTGGTCTGGTGATCGGCCGTGACTGGTCGACGACCAGAGCGTAGGGCTGCAGGGAGGTTTCGTCCATTCCCCAAAAAAAGGCCCCACTTGCGCGGGGCCTGAAGATGAACGGAGATCAGCCGGGCTCAGTTGCTGGCGCCGAACTTGTAGCGTGCCTCGAAATAGATGGCACGACCGTACGTATTGTAGAAGTAGTTGTTGTACGGGGTACCTGTCGTGCCTGGGTGGTTGTTGGCCTGATGGTCCGGCATGTCGTTGAAGACGTTGTTGGCCATGAGCGAGAACTGCAATGTCTCGATCGGTGTGTAGTTCACGCTCATGTTGTACGTGGTGTACGGCTTCCACCAGCCGGCCTTCTCTCCGGACGAGTGCTCGTAATCGAACGTTCGGTTGAGATAGGCCAGATAGTTCGGAGTCTTGCCGATGCGGTTTGCGTACAGGGTGGTCGTCCACTTGCCGAGGTTCCAGGCCACCGAAGCGTCCGCACGGGTCTTGGCATAGGCGTCGTAGATCCACATGTAGTACGGATCGCGCAACAGGTCGATATCCGGAGAGTCAGGCAGCGGCCTTACCGTGTGCTCCAGGTTGTTGGTGTAGTTGCCGGCGAACGCCAGGCTGCCGAAACGGCCGATGTCCACTACCCAATTGAGGCTGGCGGTCACGGCTTCCAGCTTCTGCTGGGCGACGTTGACCTTTGGCGTGTAGATGGTCTCGATGGCGCCGGTGGCGCCACGGACGATCCAGGTCGTGGCGGCCTGGCACGCTTGGGAGTTCATGTCGGCCTGCCCGGTACGGCAGAAGTATTCCAGCAGTGCGAGCTGCTCGGCACTCTGCAGGTCGACCTCGTTCTCGATGTCCCAGCTGTAGTAGTCCACGGACATCGACAAGGTGGACGTCGGGGCCCAGACCACGCCGGCGTTCCATACGTCGGCTTCGATCGGTTCGAGATCCGGATTGCCGGACTGCTGGCCGAAGAACTGGGAGCTGTCATATGTGCAGTCGTCGGTGTTTCCGGGGGCATAGCCCTGCTCGTCCCAGCAGCGGTAATAGTCCGTGACGCTGCTGTAGTACCCGCTGATGCCCTGGAAAACGTCCGACAGCGTGGGTGCGCGGAAGGCCGTGCCGTATTTTCCGCGGAACAGCAGGCTTTGGACCGGCCGGTATTCCAGGCCAATGCTGTAGGTAGGCTTGTCGGTCGTGTTGCTGGCCACGTCGAAGGCGTCATAGCGCCCGGACAAGGTGACCGTCAGCGGCTCGAGAAGCGGCATCCGCAGCTCGCCGGTAACCGCGTAGCGGCTGCGGTGACCGCTGCCGCTGACCGACGTCTGCCCCCAGACCTCCGACTCGAGCGTGACGGGATCCTCGATCAGGCGAGGGTCCGGGCTGTAGTCCCAACCCTGGTTGCCGCCTTCGACCACCACCGCCAGGCCGGCGTTGCCCCCCGGCAGCGAGAACAGCTCGCTGTTGGTGACCTGCGCGCGCAGCATGTTGTCCCAGGTCTTGCTCTCGGTCGTGGCGTAGCCGGTGAAGCTTGCGAAGTCCACCGGCGACATCGGCGTGTAGAACGCCGCATAGTCCGGCTGGAACACCGGATATGCGCCGAAGTACGGATCCATGCCCAGTTGCGGGCCGAGTACGTTCTCGGTGAAGTAGTCGTCGATCGGATCGGCCCAGCGTACCCAGCTGCGTTCGGTCAGCTTGTATTCGGTGCGGGTGAGGCCGACGTCGTATTCCCAGTTGCTGTCGCCGAAGATCCCGTTGCCGCCCAGGGTCAGCATGTAGGAATTGCTGCGGTCGGTGTTCATGATGTCGCGGTATCCGGCGCCGCCGATGTCCTCGGGGGAGAAGGCGCGCTGCAGGTTCAGCAAGGCATCGAAATCGGGATCGTAGTAGTAGCCGTACTTGGCGCCGGTGCCCCACCAGGTGTAGTTGGAGCCGGTGGCGTTCTCGACGCTCTCGTAGCTGTAGAGCAGATCGCCGTACAGTTGGAAGCTGTTGCTCACGTCGAATGTCGCGTGCGTGTACAGCTGGCCGCTGTCCTTGCCGTTCCTGATGGTGCGATAGCCCGGGGTGATGAAGGAGCCGCAGTATTCGCCGAATCCAGGGCGATTCTGCAATCCCTCGGTGCCGCCGAACTGGCCGGTGACGTTGGCGCAGTCGTTGGGATCGGCAAAGACATAGCCGTAGTTGCCGAAACCCTGGTTGGCGATGTCGGAATAGCCGTACACCAGGTAATCGCGGCTGGCGGTCGCCGGCGTGTAGCCAACGTTGTTGTACTTGTCGGTGAGATCGCGCTGATAGCCCCAGATCGGGTCGCGGGTCTCGTACTGGACGCCAGCCAGCACGTTCAGGCGGCCGTCCATGGCGCTGAAGCTGTCGGCCAGGCTGAATCGAACGCTGCTGCCGCCTCCTTCCGAGAAGGCGCCGCCGCGTACGGTCAGCACGCCATGATCGAGATCCTTCTTGAGGATGACGTTGACCACGCCGGCGATGGCATCGGAACCGTACAACGAAGACTGCCCGCCGGGCAGGATCTCGATGCGCTCGACCAGGTCGATCGGGATGCCGCTGATGTTGTTGAACGTATCGCTGCCGTTGTAGAGGGCCGGATAGTTGGCCATCGGGCGGCCGTTGATCAGGTACTTGGTGTAGCCGGGGTCGAGGCCGAACATGCCCGCCGCTTCGGCACCCTGCGTGAACGATGCTGACGTCTGTCCGCCTTGGAGGCCACCTGTCTGGTAGGAGGATTGCTGCAGTACCTCCGACAGGCCGGTGAAGCCGCGCATCTGGATGTCTTCCGCCGAGATGACCGTGACCGGCGTAAAGGTCTCGATCTCGGTCTGCGGGATCAGCGATCCGGTCACCGTGACCCTGTCGAGCGTCCTGGCCTGCGGCGTGTCGGTGGTTGCCTGCTCATCCTGGGTCTCTTGCGCGAATGCGGCGCCCGTGGCCGGAAGCAGCAACGCGGCAAACATTGCGGAACTCAGGCGGCTCCGCTTCAATGCACTTTTAGCAGTCATTCAGAATCCCCTTTTCCATCTAACTTATTGAAAATAAAAAGTTTTTTTTAAAGAAAGATCCGCCTGGCAGGCAGTCGGTAACCCGAAGTTAACATGGGCTTAACCTGGGTGCCACAATTTGGCACTTGACCCAGAACCAATCCGACGAGCGAAAGGCTCGCCGGCACCGCCGGAACTGTGGATGAGACAATGGAGGTCCATCCGATGTTTTGGTGTCGTGTGAAGATCCGCCTGAACTTGCAGCAGTACGAATCCATTCGATCCGGTCGGCAGACATGAACGGGCGCATTCCCGCCCATGCCGTCCAGGGCCAGCTCAAGCCACTCCCCCGCGTCCGCAACATCATTGCGATCGGCTCCGGCAAGGGCGGGGTCGGCAAATCGACCACGGCGGTGAACCTGGCGCTCGCGCTGGCGGCCGATGGCGCGCGCGTCGGCGTGCTCGATGCCGATGTCTACGGGCCCAGTGTGCCGATGATGCTGGGCCTGTCGGGGCGGCCGGACAGCCCGGACGGCAAGTCGATCGTCCCGATGCGCGCGCACGGCATCGAGGCGATGTCGATCGGGCTGCTGGTCGAGCAGGACACGCCGATGATCTGGCGCGGGCCGATGGCGACCTCGGCGCTGACGCAGCTGCTGAACGAGACGCTGTGGGGCGGCGAAGACGGCCTGGACTACCTGATCGTCGACCTGCCGCCCGGCACCGGCGACATCCAGCTGACGCTGGCGCAGAAGATTCCCGTCGCCGGCGCGATCATCGTCACCACGCCGCAGGACGTGGCCACGCTGGACGCGCGCAAGGCGCTGAAGATGTTCCAGAAGGTTGACGTGGCGGTGCTCGGGCTGATCGAGAACATGGCCCAGCACGTGTGCACCAACTGCGGCCACGTCGAACATCTGTTCGGCCAGGGCGGCGGCGAGCGCATGGCGGAGCAGTACGGCGTGCCGCTGCTGGGATCGCTGCCGCTGGAGGCCGGGATCCGCGAGCAGGGTGATGCCGGCACGCCGGTGGTCGCCGCGCAGCCGGACTCGGCCGCGGCGCGCGCCTATGTCGACACTGCGCGCCGGCTGGTCGAGGAACTCGGCAAGCGTCCGCGCGCATCGATGCCGATCTCGGCCTCGCTGGTGTGAGGTTGGCGGCCCAGGCGAGCGCTGGCCTCGTCATGGCCGTGCCGGTGCACGGGGACCGGCCATCCGGCCGGCGGGAGCCTGCACGATGCCGCGGCCCGGGTCCGTGGGGTCGACTCACGATGCGAGGGGTCCATGCCTGGCTGGTGGCCTTCGCACTGCTGATGTCGCCCGGCCTGCAGGCCGGCAACGCGCGCCTGGCCGCGGCCGCCGAAACCCAGGTCGGGGTCACGCTATATTACGACCCCGCCTACGTCCGCCTCGACTATCCCGGCGGTGACGTGCCCGCCGACCGCGGGGTCTGCACCGACGTGGTGGTGCGCGCGCTGCGCGAGGCCGCCGGTGCCGACCTGCAGTCGCTGGTGCACCAGGACATGCGCGCCGCTTTCGCGGCCTACCCGCGCCACTGGGGTCTGCGCGCACCGGATCGCAACATCGACCACCGCCGTGTTCCCAACCTGGAGACGTTCCTGGAGCGCCGCGGGCTGGCGCTGCCACGTTCGGATGATCCACATCACTACCTCGCCGGCGACATCGTCAGCTGGCGGCTGCCCAACGGCCTGCCGCACATCGGCATCGTCAGCCGACGCCACGGCGCACACGGCCGCCCGCTGGTGGTGCACAACATCGGCGCCGGGGCGCAGGTCGAGGACGTGCTGTTCGCTTGGCCGGTAGAGGGCCACTATCGCTGGCCGGCCGCCGGGCAATAGCGGGCCACGATAAATGGCAGGCCGGCAGGGGTGGCGGCGGTATCTCTCTACGGCGGCGGATTCGTCGGAGCGCGCCATGCGCGCGATGCCGCGGGCAATGCGCCGCCCGCAAATTCCGGTGACCGGCGCGCCTGCCGGTCCGGAATCGCGGCATCCACCGGATTCGGCCGGCACCCGCGGCATCGCGCGCATGGCGCGCTCCTACGAAACGGGCCAGCCGCCGCCGGGGAGTCGTATCGGCGTCGCGACTCCCGTCGCTCCCACAACCGGGATTGCGGGTGCCTCGTTCGGTGGCTGCGTTCGTGGGGGCGCCCGAGGCTCGCATGTCGGCGGGGATGAAGGCCGGCGCCTTCGCCCCTACAATACCGGCTCTCCCGCAGCAGGCCGGACACCCCGACGCATGAGCATCAAGAGCGACCGCTGGATCCGGCGCATGGCCGAGCAGGGCGGCATGATCGAGCCGTTCGAGCCGGGCCAGGTCAAATATGCCAACAAGGGCGGCGCGGCCGAGGGCGAACGCATCGTCAGCTACGGCACCTCCAGCTACGGCTACGACGTGCGCTGCTCGCGCGAGTTCAAGGTGTTCACCAACATCAATTCGACGATCGTCGATCCGAAGCACTTCGATCCGGGCAGCTTCGTCGACGTCGAGGCGGACCAGTGCATCATCCCGCCCAACTCGTTCGCGCTGGCGCGCACGGTCGAGTACTTCCGCATTCCGCGCGACGTGCTGGTGGTCTGCCTGGGCAAGAGCACCTACGCGCGCTGCGGGATCATCGTCAACGTGACCCCGCTGGAACCGGAGTGGGAAGGCCACGTGACCCTGGAGTTCAGCAACACCACGCCGCTGCCGGCGCGCATCTACGCCAACGAGGGCGTGGCGCAGATGCTGTTCTTCCAGTCCGACGAGGACGACGTCTGCGAGACTTCTTACAAGGACCGCGGCGGCAAGTACCAGGGGCAGCGCGGCGTCACCCTGCCGCGGACCTGACCGGTCCCCGGGGCGCGGCATCGCTTCGATCGTGCCTGCGGAGACGGGTCGATCCGGCCCTTCTTCGTAGGAGCGCGCCATGCGCGCGATGCCGGCGCCCTTGCGGCCCGGGCGTTTCCAATACCGTCCGTCATTCCGACATCCGCGGCATCGCGCGCATGGCGCGCTCCTACGGGCGGTGTCATCACTCGGTTGCGTATCGACATACGCGCCCTCGTTCTTCCTTGCCCCGCACGCCCGCAGGCCCGGCGCGGCATGCGCCATAAGCGTTAACAGGCCCTAGTGTTCGGCGCCGGCGGCGAGCCTGTCGTCGACTTGCGTGACCAGCGCGGTGCGCAGCGCGATCCGCAGGCCCTCGGCCACGGTGTCCAGGCCCAGGCTGGCGGCGCCCGGATGGGCGGCGGCCTGCCGCGGCGAGTAGGGGATATGCACGAACCCGCCGCGCACGCGGCGCCGGCGCAGGGCGTGCATCAGCCCGTAGAACACGTGGTTGCAGACGTAGGTGCCGGCGGTCTGCGAGATCTCGGCGGGGATCCCGGCGCGCAGCAGCGCCGCCAGCATCGCCTTGATCGGCAGCGTGCCGAAGTACGCCGCGGGACCGCCGGCGACCACCGGCGCGTCGATCGGCTGCCTCCCGGCGTTGTCGGCGATGCGCGCGTCGTCGACGTTGATCGCCACCCGTTCGAGGGACAGCCGCGTGCGGCCGCCGGCCTGGCCGACGCACAGCACCAGCGCCGGCGCGGTCTCGCGGATCGCCGCGCGCAGCACGCGCAGCGATGTGCCGAATTCCACCGGCAGCTCGCGCGCGATGACGCGGTGCCCGGCGATGCGCGTGTCGTCGAGCGCCGACGCCGCCTGCCAGCTGGGATTGTCCGATTCATCGCCGAACGGTGCGAAGCCGGTCAGCAGCACCGTAGGTGTTGCGCGCCTGGCGGGTTTCGAAGTCATCGGAACACGATGAAGTACATCAGCAGCACGTTGCAAGCCAGCAGCGGCAGCGCGGTGGCCACCTGTTGCCGGATCACCGCGTTCGGGTCCTTCAGTTCCAGCAGCGCCGCCGGCACCAGGTTGAAGTTGGCCGCCATCGGCGTCAGCAGGGTGCCGCAGTAGCCGGACAGCATGCCGATCGCCGCCAGCGGCGCGGGATCGGCGCCGTGCACGCCCACCAGCAGCGGCAGGCCGATGCCGGCGGTCATCACCGGGAACGCGGCGAACGCGTTGCCCATGATCATGGTGAACAGCGCCATCCCCACGGCGTAGGCGACCACCACGACGAAGCGGTTCTCGATCGGGATCACCGCGCGCACCAGGCCGGCCACCGCATCGCCGACGCCGGCCGCGGCGAACACGCTGCCGAGCGTGGCCAGCAGCAGCGGCAGCAGCGCGGCCCAGCCGATGGCGTCGATCAGCCGCCGCGACTGCTCGACGGCCGAGGCCGGCGACTGCCGGGTCAGCCGGCAGGCCGCCGCGACCGCCAGCACGCAGGCCAGCCCCAGCCCCACCAGCGTGGTCAGCTCGGCGCCGAACAGGCGCACGCCGCCGATCTCGACGTCGGCCAGCACCACCGCCACCAGGACGGTCACCGCCGGGATCAGCAGCGCCGGCCAGAACAGCCGATTGCCCAGGCGCCGCGCCTCGTCGCGCTTTTCCTCCTGCGTGCTCTCGCGATAGCGGCCACGGCCCAGGCCGCCGAAGCCGGCCAGGCACGCCAGCGCCACCACCACCGCGCCGACCACGGCAGCCGGCAGGCGGTCGGCGACCAGCAGCATCGCGCCCAGCAGGCCCCAGAACAGCGCCGTGGTATGACGCCGCGGATTGCCGCGGTCGCGCCAGCCGAGCACGGCGACCGCCGCCAGGTACAGCCCGGCGAGCCAGTACACCCACTGCAGGGTGATCACGACGCGCGCTCTTCGGCCGCGGTGGCGACGGGCAGCCTGGCCGCTTCGCGCGCCAGCCGCGCGTCCAGCCGCGACAGCCGCGCGGCGTGGATGGCGAAGGCGCAGAGCGCGGTCGGGATGCCCCAGAGCGCGATGTGCAGCGGCTCCAGCACGATGCCGTTCTCGGCGTAGAAGCCCTGCATCAGCAGCACCGCGCCGAAGGCGATGAAGATGTCCTCGCCGAAGAACAGCCCGACGTTGTCGGTCGCGGCCGACAGCGCCTTCAGCCGCTCGCGCTCGGCCTCCGGCAGGGTGCCGTGACGGGCCTCGGCCGCGCCTTCGGCCATCGGCGCCAGCAGCGGCCGCACCGTCTGCGGATGGCCGCCGAGGCTGTTGAGGCCGAGCGTCGCGGTGATCTGGCGCGCGGCCAGGTAGACGATCAGCAGGCGCCCGGCGGTGGCGGCGCGCAGGGTCCCGATCCACGCCTGCGCGCGCTCCTTCAGCCCGTGGCGCTCGAGCAGTCCGATCACCGGCAGGGTGAGCAGGAAGATCGCGAGGTAGCGCTGCTTGGTGAAGGCCTCGCCCAGCAGTTCCAGCACCTCGATCGGGGTGTAGCCGGCCACCAGCCCGGTGACCACGCCGGCGGTGACCACCACCAGCGCGGGATTCATGCGCAGGGCGAAACCCAGCACCACCAGGGCGACGCCGATCAGGGGCCAGTAGCTCATGCGGGGGACTCCTAGGGTGTTCGACTAAACCGGGGACGCGGGATGCGGAGACGCGGGATGCAGGACTCAGGAAAGCTAGCGTCTCGTCATCCCAGCGCAAGCTGGGATCCATGTTGCCGTTGCCTGTTCAAAAGCAACGGCAAGATCAAAATGGATCCCAGCTTGCGCTGGGATGACGAGCAAAAGCGGCCAGGCTCTCCCGAATCCCGAGGTCAAGGCGCGGCTACGGCAATGCCGTCCGCCTCCAGCGCAGCGCGCAGGGCGCGTGCGAACGCCGCGGCGTCGGGGCGGTCGCCGTGCAGGCACAGGGTGTCGGCGCGGATCGGCACGCGGCTGCCGTCGCGCGCCTGCACCACGCCCTCGCGCAGCATCGTGCGCACCTGCGCGAGGGCGCCGTCGAGATCCTCGATCACCGCGCCGGGCTGGCCGCGCGGGGTCAGCCGGCCGTCGGCCTCGTAGCCGCGCTCGGCGAAGACCTCCTCGGCCACGTGCAGGCCGAGCGCACGCCCCGCGTGCACCAGTTCCGAGCCGGCGAGGGCGTACAGCCACAGGCCCGCGCCGAGCGCGTGCACGGCGGCGGCGACGCCTTCGGCCACGGCCGGGTCGCGCGCGGCCAGGTTGTACAGCGCGCCGTGCGGCTTGACGTGGTGCAGGCGCGCGCCGGCCGCGTCGCAGACCGCCATCAGCGCACGGCACTGGCGCAGCACCAGCGCCTGCGCCTCGACGGGCGAGAGCGGCAGTTCGCGACGGCCGAAGTACGCGCGGTCCTCGAACGACGGGTGCGCGCCGATGGCGACGCCGTGGCGCAGGCACAGCGCCACGGTGGCGCGCATGCTGGCGTCGTCGCCGGCGTGGCCGCCGCAGGCGATGCTGGCCGAGCTGATGCAGGGCACGATCGCGGCGTCGTCGCAACCTTCCCCGAGATCGCAGTTGAAGTCGATGCGCCTACGCATCCGCGTCCCGCCTGGAATCGATCGCCAGTGCGATTCTGGTCAGGCGCCGGCGTTGCGCGCAAGCGGCCTCGTGCGCCTCCGCGGGCGTGCAGGGTACGAAACGGAGCGCATCCCCGGGCCGGAGTTGCGCCAGCCGCGGGCGGTCGGCGCGGATCGCGTGGCCGATGCGCGGATAGCCGCCGTGGGTCTGGGCATCGGCCAGGAGCACGATCGGGCAGCCGTCCGGCGGCAGCTGCACGGTGCCGGGCGCGACCGGCTCGGAGATCCGCTCGCGCGCGTCCGCCAGCGCCAATGCATCGCCTTCCAGGCGCAGGCCCTGGCGGTTGCTGGCGGCGGCCACGCGCCAGCGGCCGGCGAACAGCGCGTCCGCCGGCGTGGTGGCATCGCGCCCGGGCAGTACGCGGATGCGCGATGGGGTCGACAGGTCGAGGTCGGGTGTTCCGTCGATCCACCACGGCGCGATCCACAACCGTTCGACGGCGGAAACGTCCCCGGCGCCGGGTTCCAGCACATCGCCTGCCGCCAGCGCCCGCCCGTGCACACCGCCGAAACCGCCGCGCAGGTCGGTGCTGGCGCTGCCGAGCGTGTACGGCAGCGCCAGCCCGCCGGCCACCGCCAGGTAGGCGCGCGCGCCCTTGCGGCAGCGGCCGAGGGCGAGGGTGCTGCCGGCGGGCAGCTGCACCGGCCGCCAGCCGGGAATCGCGGTGCCGTCGACTTCGGCGTCGATCGCCGCGCCGCACAGCGCGATCCGCGCCGGTTCGCGGAACCGCAACCGCGGCCCCGACAGCGCGATTTCCAGCGTCGCGGCGTCGGCGGCGTTGCCCGCCAGCAGGTTTGCCACGGCGTGCGAATACAGGTCCAGCGCGCCGGCGCAGCCGATGCCGAGGTGGCGCAGGCCGGTGCGGCCGTCGTCCTGCACCGTCGTCGCCAGGCCCGGTGCGAGCACCTTGATGCTCATGCCGCGTCGCCGTCGGCGGCCGCCACGAAGCGCACGCGCCGCCCGGGTTCGAGCAGCGCCGGCGCCGGCCGCGCCGGATCGAACAGCACCAGCGGCGTGTGGCCGAGGATGCGCCAGCCGCCCGGGCTCGCGCGCGGGTAGATCCCGGTCTGCGCGCCGCCGATCGCCACGCTGCCGGCGGGAATGCGCGTGCGCGGGGTGTCCATGCGCGGCATTGCCAGGCGCGGGTCGAGTCCGAGCAGGTACGGGAAGCCCGGCGCGAACCCCAGCATCGCCACCCGGTAGTCGCCGGCCGTGTGCAGCGCGACCGCCTCTTCGGCGGTGATGCCGGCATGCACGGCCACGGCCTCCAGGTCGGGTCCGTACTCGCCGCCGTAGCGGACCGGGATCTCGAGCGGCGGCC
Source organism: Luteimonas salinilitoris (assembly GCF_041300785.1). Classification (NCBI taxonomy): domain Bacteria; kingdom Pseudomonadati; phylum Pseudomonadota; class Gammaproteobacteria; order Lysobacterales; family Lysobacteraceae; genus Luteimonas; species Luteimonas salinilitoris. The sequence goes on along the minus strand of NZ_JBFWIB010000003.1, from coordinate 12,462 downwards.
GGCGGCCCGGGTCGCGGTCGCCGGCCGCGGACAGGTCCTGTGCCTGCAGCCAGCGCTCGGCGCGTTGCAGCGGAGCGTCGTCCGGATCGGAACGATCGTCGTCGACGAACAGCGCCAGCGATGCGTATGCCGGCACGATGTCGCACAGCCACGGCGGCCACCGCGCGTCGATCGCCGCGGCCAGCGCGTGCACGCGGCGGTTGGCGTCGTCGTCGATGCGGTCGCCCAGGCGCAGCAGCAGCGCCTCCTCGCCCAGGCGTTCGACCGTGAAGCCGGTCACCCCGGCAGCGCGTCGCGCAGGCGCGCCACGCGTTCGACCAGCGCCTCGGGCGTGTACGGCCGCGCCGCGACCCGGCCCCAGACCGGCGCCGGCCAGGCGGGATCGTGTTCGAAACGTGCGATCACGTGGATGTGCAGCTGCGGCACCAGGTTGCCGAGCGCGGCGACGTTGAGCTTGTACGGCCGGAACACCTCGCGCAGCAGGCGCGAGGTGCGGTCGACCTCGTCGGCCAGGGCATGGCGATGGTCCGGCGCCAGGTCGATCAGCTCGCGCGCGTCGGCGATGCGCGGCACCAGCACCAGCCAGGGATAGTTGGCATCGTCCATCAGGCGCAGCTCGCACAGCGGCAGCGACGCCAGCGGGTGGGTATCGCTCGCCAGTTGCGGGTGCAGGGTGAAGCGGTCGGTCGTGGTGGCGGATCGGTTCATCGTGTTCGGACTGCGCGTTGCATCGGCGGCGGCACCGGATGTTTCATGGTTCCGCAGCCGCGGATCAAGGGGATGCCGACGCATCGCTCCCTCTCCCGCAAACGGGAGAGGGAGCAGAAAGCGGCACCCCGCGAGCGGGCGAGGGAGCAGGGCGCGGGATGCGTCCGGAAACCAGCGGAGCGGGCGTCGCGGGCGTTCATCACGACAGCGCCTTCTCCAGGAACGCCAGCGTGCGCCGGTGGGCCAGCGCGGCGCTCGGGGCGTGGTAGTGGCGCGGGTCGACGTCGCGGTTGAAACCGTGGCCGGCGCCCTCGTAGACGTGGATCCCGGCTTCGGGCAGGTGTTCGCGATGCGCCTGGATGTCCGCAGCCGGGATCGAGGCGTCGTCGCCGCCGAAATGCAGCAGCAGTGGCGCCAGCGGCTGTTCCTCCAGCAACGGCACCGTACGCGCGCCGTAATAGCTCACCGCCGGCAGGCCGAGCCGGGTATTGGCGAGGAAGGCGACGCTGCCGCCCCAGCAGAAGCCGACCGCCGCGACCTTGTGGCCTTCGGCCTGCAGCGGCAGCGCGGCGGCGGCGACCAGTTGCACCGCACGGTCGAACCCCAGCGCCGACGCCAGCTCGCGTCCGCGCGCGAACCCGTCCTCGCCGTAGTCCAGCTCGACGTTGTGTTCCACCGGGTCGTACAGCGACGGCGCCAGCGCCACGTAGCCCTCGGCCGCGTAGTGCTCGACCACGCTGCGTACGTGCGTGTTGACGCCGAAGATCTCCTGGATCACCACGATCCCGCCGCGCGGCGCGCCGTGCGGCGGATCCGCGCGCCAGCCGTCGACCGTTCCGTGCGCTGTTGCAATCGCGATGTCCCGGCCCATCGGCAACTCCCTTCCGCGGCGTCGGGTCGATTCTAACGCCGGAGCGCGAAGGCCGATGTGGAGATGCCCGTAGGAGCGCGCCATGCGCGCGATACCGCGGGTGCCGGCAGGATCCGGTGGATGCCGCGATTCCGGACCGGCGGGCGCGCCGGTCACCGGAATTCGCGGGCGGTGAAATGCCCGCGGCATCGCGCGCATGGCGCTCTCCTACGGTGGATCGCCGTAGCGTTCGTGCGGCGCCGCCGCGGTATCGCGCCAAGGGTCCCGCCGCGATCGGCGTTAGCCGCGGTCCTCGAACAGCTCGCGGCCGATCAGCATGCGGCGGATCTCATTGGTGCCGGCGCCGATCGCGTACAGCTTGGCGTCACGCAGGATGCGGCCGGTCGGGTACTCGTTGATGTAGCCGTTGCCGCCCAGCGACTGGATCGCCTCCAGCGCCACCTGCACCGAGGCCTCGGTGGCCTGCAGCAGGCAGGCGGCGGCGTCGATGCGCGACCTGTGGCCGGCGTCGTAGTCGCGCGCCACCTGGTAGGCGAACGCGCGCGAGGACTGCAGCGCGGTGTACATGTCGGCGAGCTTGGCCTGCATGATGCCGAACGTGCCGATCGGCGCATCGAACTGCCGCCGCTCGCGCACGTAGGGCAGGGTGATGTCCATCGCCGATTGCATCAGCCCCAGCGGCCCGCCGGTCAGCACCAGGCGCTCGGTGTTGAGGCCGCTCATCAGCACGCGCACGCCCTGATGCACCTCGCCCAGCACGTTCTCGTCGGGGATCTCGCAGTCCTCGAACACCAGCTCGCAGGTGTTGGAGCCGCGCATGCCCAGCTTGTCGAGCTTCTGTGCGGTCTTGTAGCCGGGCATGTCCTTCTCGACGATGAAGGCGGTCATGCACTGGCTGCCCGCGTCCTTGCCGGCGGTGCGCATGTAGACCACCAGCACGTCGGCCTCGGGGCCGTTGGTGATCCACATCTTGCTGCCGTTGGCGATCCACATGTCGCCCTTCTTCTCCGCGCGGCAGCTCATCGAGCCGACCACGTCGGAGCCGGCGCCCGGCTCGCTCATCGCCAGCGCGCCCTTCCACTCGCCGCTGCACAGCTTCGGCAGGTACTTCTCGCGCTGCGCCTGGTTGCCGTTGGCATACAGGTTGGACACGCACAGGTTGGAATGCGCGCCGTAGGACAGGCCCACCGAGCCGGAGGCGCGCGAGATCTCCTCCATCGCCACCAGGTGGGCCAGGAACCCCATCCCGCTGCCGCCGAACTCGTCCGGCACCGTCATCCCCAGCAGCCCCATCTCGCCGAGCTTGGGCCACAGGTCCTGCGGGAACGCGTTGTCGCGGTCGATCGCCTCGGCGCGCGGCGCGATCTCCGCCTCGGCAAAGCGCCGCACCGCGTCGCGGAGGGCGTCGAGTTCTTCACCTAGGGGGAATGTGCGCATGGGTGCCAACTCTAGCGAGAAACGAGTGGAGAGGAACGAGGAACGAGTGAAAGCAACGGCAACGGCGGCGAGGCTGAAACGATCGAAGGGGTGAACGCACCGCTCTTACTCGTTTCTCGTTCCTCGTTTCTCGTTCCTCGCCTCAATGCCCTCGAACGCGCCCCTGGAAACGCGGCGCCGCGCGGCCCAGCGGCAGCTTCAGCTTGCCGATGATCTCGATCCGCTCCTCGGCCAGGCGGTCGGCGGCCTTGTAGGTGGGGATGCCGTCGCGCTCGGAGATCTCGTAGATGCGCGCGAGGTTGTGATAGATCGTGCGCATCATGCGCATCGCGCGCTCGCGGTTGTAGCCGTCGATCTCCAGCGACACGTTCATCACGCCGCCGGCGTTGACCGCGTAGTCCGGCGCGTACAGGATGCCGCGCTTCTCCACCTCGTCGCCGACCTCGTTGGTCGCCAGCTGGTTGTTGGCGGCGCCGCAGATGATCTTGGCCTTCAGGCGCGGCAGCGTGTCCTCGTTGACGGTGCCGCCCAGCGCGCACGGCGAGTACACGTCGGCGTCGACGTCGTAGATGTCGTCCAGGCCCACCGCCTCGGCGCCGTACTCGCTGACCGCACGATCGATACGCTCCTTGTTGATGTCGGTGACGAAGATCTTCGCGCCGCGCTCCTTGAGCAGCTTCACGAACTCGATGCCGACGTGGCCCAGGCCCTGCACCGCGTAGCTGTACTTGCCGACCTCCTCGTCGCCGAACTTCCGGTTCAGCGTGGCCGTCAGGCCCTGCAGCGTGCCGTAGGCGGTGAACGGCGACGGGTCGCCGGAGCCGCCGTGCACCTGGTGCACGCCGGTCACGTACTCGGTCTCGCGGTACACGAACTCCATGTCGTTGACGTCGATGCCGACGTCCTCGGCGGTGATGTAGCGCCCGCCCAGCGACTCGACGAACTGGCCGAAGGCGCGGAACAGCGCCTCGGACTTGTCGCTGGCCGGATCGCCGATGATCACCGCCTTGCCGCCACCGATGTTCAGCCCGGCCACCGCGTTCTTGTAGGTCATGCCGCGCGACAGGCGCAGCACGTCGTTCAGCGCTTCCTGCTCGCTCTTGTACGGCCACATGCGGGTGCCGCCCAGGGCAGGGCCCAGCACCGTGTTGTGGATCGCGATGATGGCCTTCAGGCCCGCGTCCTTGTTGTGGCAGAACACGATCTGCTCGTGGCCGTACTTGTCGAGGTGTTCGAAAATCATCGCAAACTCCGCTGCGGCGAGGATTCGCTGTGGCGAACGACGCCGGCCGTTTAGGTGGGTGGTGACGCAGGACGTGAACGCGGCGCCGAACAGGCGCCGATGGGGGCCGCATTCTACGCTTGTCCCTGGACAAAAGCCCGCGCCAGGCGCCGCGCGGCGGCGGCGCCCGCGAACGGCGTGCCCCCGTAGAGCGGAGCTTGCTCCGCTGCCCTTGGGCTCCGGTGGGTTGCGTAGCCGAGCAAGCTCGGCTCTACGGGGCTTGCGGACAGCGCGGTCGCTTGCGCCCCCGTAGAGCGGAGCTTGCTCCGCTGCTCCTGGCTCCGGAGACCACGCAGCGGAGCAAGCTCCGCTCTACGACGGGCAGGGCGTGGCCGCGCACGTTGAGTGGTAACGGTTACAGCTGCGATTCGATCGGCACCCAGCGCAGCGCCCGCGCCATCGCGCGCTGCAGCACGGTCGAGTCCGGCTCGGTGGCGAACACCTGCGGGGGACTGGCGGCCGAATCCAGCCAGCGCAGCTCGCCGTCCGCATTCAGGTAGACCCACCAGGCCAGCTCCGGGCTGGTCAGCAGCAGGTACTCGTCGCGCAGCGCGCGCGCGATCGCCGGCTCGTCGAACAGCACCCCCATCTCGGTGTTCAGGTCGATCGAGCGCGGGTCCATGTTGAACGAGCCGATGAAGCCGCGGCGGTCGTCGACCACGTACGCCTTGGTGTGCAGGCTGGCGCCGCTGCTGCCGAACACGCTGGCGCCGGCGGACACCTGCGCCCGCGTCTCGTGCAATCTGATCCCCGTCCGCAGCAGGCGCTCGCGATAGTTGCTGTAGCCGCTGTGCACCGCGATCACGTCGTTGGCCGCCAGCGAGTTGGTCAGCACGCCCACGTACACGCCGTGGCGCCGCACCAGTTGCGCCAGCCCGGCCACGCCTTCGTCGCCGGGGACGAAGTACGGCGAGATCAGCAGCGCCTTGCGCCGCGCCGAGCGCAGGTCGTCCATCACGTGCTCGATCAGCCAGCTCGCGCGTTCGTCCTGATCGCGCTTGACCGGCGGATCGGACACGATGCGGAGATTGTCGCTCCAGAACGGGGCGAGCTCCTGCGCGGCGTAGCGGCGCACGCTGGGCGAGGCGTCGACGCGATCGAGGAAACGCCGCGCCTCGGCGCTGCGCGCCTCCTCGTGGATGCCGGCGAGCACGTCGGCCAGCCTGCGCTCGGACCGCTTGCTGAGCGCGGCGATCGGCACCACCGCTTCGCTGTTCCAGAACGTATCGAAGATGGCGTTGGCCTGGTTGACCGCCGGGCCGAACAGCATCAGGTCGAGGTCGCGGAAGTTGGTGTCGGCGGCGGCGTCGAAGTACTCCATGCCGACGTTGCGCCCGCCGACAACCGCCACCCGGCCGTCGGCGATCCACGCCTTGTTGTGCATGCGGTGGGTGATGCTCCAGCTGCGCTGCACCATCTCCAGCAGGCGGCCCAGGCCGTCGCGGTTGCGGAACGGGTTGTAGACGCGGATCTCGACGTTCGGGTGCTGGTCCATCGCCAGCAGCGCGGTGTCCTTGCCGGAGGTGTTGATGTCGTCCAGCAGCATCCGCACCCGCACCCCGCGCTCGGCCGCCTGCCAGGCCTCGTGCAGCAGCAGGTGGCCGGTGAGGTCGTCGTGCCAGATGTAGTACTGCAGGTCCAGGCTGCGCCCGGCCTGGCGCGCCGACAGCGCCCGCGCCGCGAACGCGTCCAGCCCATCGGGAATCAGGATCACGCCGGTCTTGCCCGGATTGCGGTCGAGCAGCGGCATCAGCTCGCGGTCGAGCGCCGTCTGGTCGCGCTGCACCGCCAGTGCATGGCCCGGCGCCCCGGTGGCCGGCGGCGTCAGGTGATCGGCCAGCAGCACCCCGCTGACCACCAGCGCCGCCAGGGTGAACGCCCCCCAGGCGAGGATCTTCTTCAATCGTTTCTTCATTGGAGCCCCCTGCATGCCGGCGCCGCCATTGTATGTGCCCGCAGCCGCCCCGGCCGATGGAACGGATGCCAAGGGACGCCAGGCACCCCCCCGTAGGAGCGCGCCATGCGCGCGATGCCGCGGGCATGGCGCCGCCCGCGAATTCCGATGACCGGCGCGCCTGCCGGTCCAGAATCACGGCATCCACCGGATCCTGCCGGCACCCGCGGCATCGCGGACCCGATGCATGTCTCGTCCGTACATTCGCCACCCGCGGCATCGCGGGCGTGGCCCGCTCCTACGGAAGGCGGCGTATTCGGAGGGCACATCCGGAGGGCGGCGCATTCGGAAGGGCACGTCCGGAGGGCGGCGCATCCGGAAGGGGTGCGTATCGCCCGCCCGTCGATCCCGCCGGGCCCGTGCACGGCGGCCGGTTCCGGCAACCGACCGCACCATTCAGCCACCGGGCCGCCAACACCCCCGCGGTACAATCGCCCGATCACAGTTTTCGCCAGGAATGCGCGCCATGAGCACGCCCGCCAGCCAGATGCCGGAGACCCGGCCCGACACCACCCCGCTGCGCTTCGTCACCGCCGCCAGCCTGTTCGACGGCCACGACGCCGCCATCAACATCATGCGCCGGCTGATCCAGGCCCAGGGCGCCGAGGTCATCCACCTCGGCCACAACCGCTCGGTGGAGGACGTGGTGCGCGCCGCCCTGCAGGAGGACGCCGACGCCATCGCACTGTCCAGCTACCAGGGCGGCCACGTCGAGTACCTCAAGTACATGGTCGACATGCTGAAAGAGCGCGGCGCGCGGCACATCCGCGTGTTCGCCGGCGGCGGCGGCACCATCACCCCGGAGGAGATCCGCGAACTCGAGAACTACGGCGTCGAACGCATCTACCACCCCAACGACGGCATGAAGATGGGGCTGGTGGAAATGATCGAGGACGTGGTGGCGCGCACCGCCGGCGCGCGGGAAGCGGGAACCGGGGACCGGGAATCGCAGGAGCACGAGCTGCCGCCGATCGAAGACGAGATCGCCATCGGCCGCGTGCTCAGCGCGATCGAGGACGGCCGCTTCCCCGAGTCCCAGCTGGCGCTGATGCGCAAGGCCTGGGCGAACCCCCGCTCTTCCGATTCCCCATTCCCCATTCCCCATTCCCGGATCCCGACGACGCCAGTCGTCGGCATCACAGGCACCGGCGGCGCCGGCAAGTCCTCCGTCACCGACGAGCTGCTCAACCGCTTCCTCGCCAGCTTCCCCGAGATGCGCATCGCGGTGATCTCGGTCGACCCCACCCGCCGCCGCACCGGCGGCGCGCTGCTGGGCGACCGCATCCGCATGAACTCCCTGCGCAGCCACCGCGTGTACATGCGCTCGATGGCGACCCGCCGCCAGCACGCCGCCACCAGCGCCGTGCTCAAGGACGGCATCGCCTTCCTCAAGGGCCTGGGCTACGACCTGGTGATCGTGGAGACCGCCGGCATCGGCCAGTCCGACTCGGAGATCGTCGACCTGGTCGACTTCCCCATGTACGTCATGACCAGCGACTACGGCGCCGCCAGCCAGCTCGAGAAGATCGACATGCTGGATTTCGCCGAGCTCATCGTGCTGAACAAGTACGACAAGCGCGGCGCCGAGGACGCCCTGCGCGACATCCGCAAGCAGTGGAAGCGCAACCGCGTCGCCTTCCAGGCCAAGGACGAGGACGTCCCCGTCTATCCCACCATCGCCAGCCAGTTCAACGACCCCGGCATCAGCTGGATGTTCGTGAATCTTTGCCGCTTGTTGCGGCAAAGATTGGGAATGGGGAATGGGGAATCGGGAATGGAAAAAGCGGACGCCGCCGCCCCGGCCGGCCCCGTAGGAGCGGCCCATGGCCGCGAAACCGGCGCCCCCGCCGAAACGGCGAAAGCCGCCCCCCCCGCCGAAGGCGCCACAACTTCCCCGGCCCCCACAAAACGCATCGGCCCGGAACACTGCGACTTCCGCCCCCACCTCGACACCACCCTCAAGGAACCCCGCGCCACCGTCCTGATCCCCGGCAACCGCGTGCGCTACCTGGCCGAGATCGCCGAGCAGGGCAGGGCGATCAACGCCTCCATCGAGAAGCAGGCCGAAGCTGCCGACCGCGCCCAGTCCTTCTGGCAGTCCCTGCAGGAACTCGCCGACCCCAAGCTCCCGAAAGCCCTCGACCTCTACGACACCGAGGCCCTCGCCCCCGTAGGAGCGGCCCATGGCCGCGAAGCCCGCGCCGCCGAGGATCAGACCGCACCCACCCCCGACCGCACCCTCCTGACCCTCCGCCAGCGCTACAACGACGCCATCCAGGCCCTCACCCCCGACTCCCTCAAGCTCCTCCGCGACTGGCCCGCCCGCCTCAAATCCATCACCGACGACACCACCGCCTACGAAGTCCGCGGCCGCGCCATCGAGGTGCAGAACTACCGCGAATCCCTCAGCCACCAGCAGGTCCCCAAGATCGCCGCCCCCACCTACAAGTCCTGGGGCGAGCTGCTCACCTTCCTCGGCAAGGAAAACCTGCCCGGCAGCTATCCCTACACCGGCGGCGTGTACCCCTACCGCCGCACCGGCGAGGACCCGATCCGCATGTTCGCCGGCGAGGGCACCCCCGAGCGCACCAACCGCCGCTTCCACTACCTTTCCGTCGGGCAACCTGCGGCGCGCCTGTCCACCGCCTTCGACTCGGTCACCCTCTACGGCGAGGACCCGGCCCCGCGCCCCGACATCTACGGCAAGATCGGCAACTCCGGCGTCAACATCCCCACGCTGGACGACATGAAGAAGCTCTACTCCGGCTTCGACCTGTGCGCCCCCACCACCAGCGTGTCGATGACCATCAACGGCCCGGCGCCGATGATCCTGGCGCTGTTCATGAACACCGCCATCGACCAGCAGGTGGAGAAATACCTCAAGGCCGAATCCGCCCGCTGGACCGAAACCGAACAGAAACTCGAGAAATTCTTCAAGGACCGCCAACGCCCCCGCTACCACGGCGACCTGCCGCCCACCAACGACGGCCTCGGCCTGGGCCTGCTGGGCGTGACCGGCCAGGAGATGGTGGACCGCGACACCTACGACAGGATCAAGGCCGAGACCCTCGCCACCGTGCGCGGCACCGTGCAGGCCGACATCCTCAAGGAGGACCAGGCCCAGAACACCTGCATCTTCAGCACCGAGTTCGCCCTGCGCATGATGGGCGACATCCAGCAGTACTTCGTCGACAACAAGGTGCGCAACTTCTACTCGGTCAGCATTTCCGGCTACCACATCGCCGAGGCCGGGGCCAACCCGATCAGCCAGCTGGCCTTCACCCTCAGCAACGGCTTCACCATCGTCGAGTACTACCTCGCGCGCGGCATGGACATCGACGACTTCGCGCCCAACCTGTCGTTCTTCTTCTCCAACGGCATGGACCCGGAGTACACCGTGATCGGCCGCGTGGCCCGCCGCATCTGGGCGCGCGCCATGCGCGAGCGCTACGGCGCCAGCGCCCGCAGCCAGATGATGAAGTACCACATCCAGACCAGCGGACGCTCCCTGCACGCGCAGGAGATCCAGTTCAACGACATCCGCACCACCCTGCAGGCCCTGTACGCCCTGTTCGACAACTGCAACAGCCTGCACACCAACGCCTACGACGAGGCCATCACCACGCCGACCGAGGAGAGCGTGCGCCGCGCCGTCGCCATCCAGATGATCATCAACAAGGAGCTGGGCCTCAACTTCTGCGAGAACCCCTGGCAGGGCAGCTTCATCGTCGACAAGCTGACCGACATCGTGGAGGAGGCCGTGTACAAGGAGTTCGAGGCCATCAGCGAGCGCGGCGGCGTGCTCGGCGCCATGGACACCATGTACCAGCGCGGCAAGATCCAGGAAGAGTCCATGTTCTACGAGCACAAGAAGCACGACGGCAGCCTGCCGCTGGTCGGTGTGAACACCTTCCTGCCCAAGGAGCACGCCGGCGAGATCGCCACCGAGATCGAGCTGATCCGCTCCACCAAGGAGGAGAAGGGCCAGCAGATCGAGAACGTGCAGGCCTGGCAGGCCTCACGCAATCGGCTGGCGCCGGAAGGGGAGACTGACCACGGCCACGTGGTGGAGGACGACGCGGCCGCCGCCACCGAGCCGCACGACGGCCACGGGCTGGGCTATCTGCAGAACGCGGCGCGGGAAAGGCGTAATGTGTTCGAGGCGCTGATGGAGGCGGTGAAGACGCACAGTCTGGGGCAGATCAGCCATGCGCTCTACGACGTCGGCGGCGAATACCGCCGCAACATGTAGCCCTGACGAGCCCCTCTCCCGCTTGCGGGGTGAAGAGGCGCGCTTGCGAGCCATTGGCTGGCGCGCCGATGAACGTCCGTGCCGCTGGCGCGGGCCGGGGCGCGAAGCGCGGGGTTGGGGTGAGGGCAACACGCGCGGCTGACGCGCGGCGCTCAACCAGATGAAAGAGACCGACAGGAACTGCTCGATGAACTCCTCGCGCAAGCCACCCAGCCCGGCGCCTGACCCGTTGCCCGAACCGGTACTGGTGCGTGAAGCCGGCGTTGCCTACCGCCCGGGACCCGCGGCCGACCCGTTTGAGCGCTGGTTGGAACTGATGGAAGTGGTCGAAGCCCTGTGCCCACAATGGCCGGCGCGGGCGCCGAGCATCGGGCGCGACTACCGCCTGTAACGCGTCACGACCACCCGCCCGTCTCACCGGGCCCATGCAGCCGGCCGTCTCCTGGTCTATATTCGGCTCCGGCATGGCTTTCCTGCCTGTCAGGGGGCATCAGGGGGATGTCACATGGAAATCAGCCAGCGGCGCAACTCCAACCGCATCCGTTTCGTATTCGGCCAGAACGAGCTTGAGTACAGCCTCGAGGACAGACCCGGTAGCCGGTCGTTCTCTGTCCCCTACATCGAAACACGACTTCATGCCGGAAGGCGAGTCGCCCGACCAGCACCGCAATCGCTTCAAGTGGTTGCATCGCGAAGGCGCATTGTCGGACGAGGAACTGGATCAGCGCTTGGCCGTGGTCGACGTCAATGGGCCAGATTGGGCTGAGTCTGCCGTGCCGGTGCCGAGCATGTCGTTGAACTGATCCACAGCACGGAAGATGGACGATATCGCGGCGGTTGCAGGGGGCGGAGAGGGAGCGGTAAGAACAACGATGATCGAGAGAACGCTAGCGGCGATTTGATTGTGTCGTAGTTGCTTAATTAATGATACTAAATCGATAATGGAGATGATGATGAGGATTGGATTTGTATCTGCCGGGATTCTGGTTGTCATGGTCGCCGGCTTTTTGCCAAGCGAGAGCCGTGCTGCAGAAAGTTATGACAACTGCACCGGTTACATCGACTCGGTGCCGACGGTCATCACGACGCAAGGAACTTGGTGTCTGCGAAGCAATGTGAGCGCAGCACTGACCAGTGGGTATGCCATTGATATCCAGACCAGCAATGTGACTATTGATTGCAATGATTTCAAGATAGGTGGTTTGGCTGCCGGAGATGGCACGACTGCTGCCGGGATCTTCGCTGCGGGAAAATCCAATATCACCGTACGCCAGTGCAATGTGCGAGGCTTCATGAGTGGGATTAAGTTGTTGCCACTCGACGATGCTGCGGGCGGCGGCCATGTGGTCGAAGACAATCGCCTGGACAACAATACCTTTGACGGAATCTATGTTGATGGTGATGGGTCGGTGATCCGGCGAAATATCGTGGCCGATACAGGCGGCTCCACGATCCTTCATGGCAATGCAAACGCAATCAGCAGCTTCGATGGTGTCGACGTGATCGACAATACGATCAGCGGTGTATCGCCCCTTCCTGATGATGCCGGCAACAGCTTTTCTGTCGGGGTTTACGCGGGCAACAGCACGGGCGGAAGCATCAGTGGAAACCGTGTGCGAGCTATTGCATCTCACGGCGAGGGTTCAAGCGCGGGCATTTACAGCATTGGTGATGGAAGGGTCGTCTTTCGGGGTAACGATGTGATCGGCATTGGAGCCAATGGCGCGGGCATCACTTGCCTGCAAGCGGGCGGTATCGCCAAGGACAATATTGCTGTCGGTTTCCCCGTCGGCATCTCCGGATGCTTTGACGGAGGCGGCAACGTAACTGATTAGGTTGATGGGTGCGGCGCCTCAGCGAACTAATCCGTTGAGGCGCCTGTGCTTTGGAGGGAACCAAAGGAAAATGGGGTCAGGCTCATTTATCCGCCTGATGGTGTCCAGGAAATGAACCTGACC